>JBBSFH010000012.1:0-96166 GCA_038238915.1 Sphingomonadales bacterium | reverse complement strand
GAGATAATGCACCAAGCCGGTCGATACCGCCGGATCAGGAAAACCCAGTGGGGCCGTGGCACGTTCGAGTGCGGGCAATCGATCGGGACCTGAGACGCGCGAATGGCATTATGGCCCGCGGCAAATGAAACGGCCGCACTACAGGTCGAACACATGGCCGCACCGACCAACGAACGTGCAGATGCTCAAGAAAGCCCTTGCCAACGGAGAGCCGTCCACACACGGCCCCTCGATGATGCGCTTGCCCAGCGGCATCGTGCCGCCGCCGCGCAGCTCGTAAACGCCTTTGTAAGGCTCGGCCCGGGGCACGATATCGCCCTCGACCACCCGCACGTGCGACACGAACGGTCGCGCGCTGAAATACGCGGCGGCACGCGCCACCTCGACCGGATCGCTCGCCTTCGCAGTGGCAATCATCCGCGAGGTCGGCCCCCAGCCGGGCCGCACGCCGGTCCGCGCGCCACTCGCGAGGGCGGCGACCTGGCGGCGGATGTAGTCCGCAGGCAACCCGGCGAGGCTCGCATTTTCGGGCCGACCCTCGCCGCCTGGCAGATGGCAGAAAGCGCAGGCTTTGGCGCCTCCGCGCCCCAACGCGATGGCGGCGGGCAGTGGCGGGTGCGCGCCCGGGAACCAGTCAGGCGCGCGGGTGAGATCATGAAGCTGAGCGTCGGTGTACCGCATGGTCGAGCCGGGGAGCGTGTGCGATTTGTTCGGGTTCCCTGCCCAAGGGAGGGGGGGTGCCGGGAACGCCCAGTCGCGCGCCGTCGCAGCGGGTTGCGCGCGCACGGGCGATGCCGCGCCAACCAACAGCATCGCTACGGCCGTCAGGATCGATCGAGTCGGCATGGCGAACCTCCGCGTGCGATCCTGCCCCAGTGTTTCGCGGCCGACAACCACGCGTCTTGCGTTGGGCGGGCTGGCCGTTCAGGGGGCGGCGATGGATATGCCGCTCGCGCAGACCCCGCTCCACGCTCTGCACCTCGAACTCGGCGCGCGGATGGCTGGATTCGCAGGCTACGATCTGCCTCTCCACTATGCCCCTGGCATCCTCGCCGAGCATCTGCACACCCGCTGCGCCGCAAGCCTGTTCGATGTGAGCCACATGGGCCAGATCGTGGCTGCCCCCGCCGCCGAGGCTGCCGCCGCGCTGGAGACGCTGGTGCCCGCCGATATCGTCGGGCTGGGCGAGGGGCGGCAACGCTATGCGCTGTTGATGAACGCGGGTGGCGGCGTGATCGACGATCAGATGATCGCGCACCTGCCCGGACGGCTGTTCCTGGTGGTCAACGCGGCGGGCAAGCAGCACGATCTGGCGCTCCTGCGTTCGAGCCTGCCGGAGCGCGTCGCGATCACGCCGATGTTCGATCGCGCGCTGATGGCGCTGCAGGGACCGGGAGCGGCAGCCGCGCTCGCGCCGATCTGCGCCGACGCCGCCGCGATGCGGTTCATGGACGCAATCGATACGCATGTGGCCGGTGCGCCCGCCACACTCACACGCTCGGGCTACACCGGCGAGGACGGCTTCGAAATCGGGGTGGCCGCCGCCGATGCCGAACGGGTTGCGCGCGCGCTGCTGGCACAGCGCGGGGTCGCTCCCGCCGGGCTTGGCGCACGCGATTCGCTCAGGTTGGAGGCGGGGCTTTGCCTTTACGGCAACGATCTCTGTCCGGAGACGACTCCCATCGAAGCCGATCTCGGCTGGTCCATCCAGAAATCGCGACGCCCCGGAGGAGCGCACGCAGGCGGGTATCCGGGCGCGGATCGCATCGCGCGCGAACTCGCCGATGGCCCGGCGTGGAAGCGTGTGGGCCTGCGCCCCGAAGGCCGCGCGCCTGTCCGTCCGCCTGCGCGCCTGTTCGCCACCGAGCAATCGCCCGACGGGATCGGCAAGGTCACCTCGGGCGGCTTCGGCCCCACGGTTGGCGCGCCAGTCGCGATGGCCTATGTCGCAGCGCAGCACGCCGGGCCAGCCACCAGACTTTGGGCCGAAGTGCGCGGGCGTCGGCTGGCGGTTGACGTCGTGCCGCTGCCGTTCGTGGCCCCCGGGTTCAAGCGATGAGGACCGTTTCGATGCTACGCTTTTCCAAGTCCCACGAATGGGTCCGCATCGAGGGCGATACCGCCACCGTGGGCATCACCGCGCACGCGGCCGAGCTGCTCGGCGATCTCGTCTTTGCCGAGGCCGAACCGGCGGGCACTCAGGTTGCAGCGGGCGGACAGGCCGCGACGGTCGAATCGGTTAAGGCCGCGAGCGAGGTCTATTCGCCGCTTTCGGGCGAGATCATGGCAGGCAATGACGCGCTTGCCGCCGATCCCGCGCTGATCAACACCGATCCGCTCGGCGCGGGCTGGCTGTTCAAGCTGCGGCTATCCAACCCGGCGCAAGCGGATGCGCTGATGGACGAGGACGCCTATAATCAGATGCTCCTCGCCGCCTGACCCCGAGACCCGTTTTGACGCATGACATCTGGGCGGAGACCCGCCCACGTTCCACCGAGTTCGCCAGCCGCCACATCGGCCCTTCGGACGCCGAGATCGAAGCGATGCTGAGCGCGGTGGAGGCGGATAGCCTCGACGCGCTGACCGCGCAGGCCATCCCCGCAGCGATCCTCGACGATGCGCCTTTGGGGCTGGGCGACGGGCTGGGCGAAGGCGCAATGCTCGCTAGGCTGCGCACGATCGGTGCCAAAAACCGCGTGATGACCAGCCTGATCGGGCAGGGCTATCACGGCACCGTTCTGCCGCCCGTCATCCAGCGCAACCTGCTGGAGAACCCCGCCTGGTACACCGCCTACACGCCGTACCAGCCCGAGATCAGCCAGGGGCGGCTTGAGGCGATCCTCAATTTCCAGACGGTGGTCTGCGATCTGACCGGGCTCGACGTCGCCAACGCCTCGCTGCTCGACGAAGCGACCGCCGCCGCCGAGGCGATGGCGCTCGCGCGGCGCGTGGGCAAGGCGAAAGGGAACGGCTTCTTCGTCGATTCGCAGGTCCATCCGCAGACACTTGCGGTGCTGCGCACGCGGGCGGAGCCGCTGGGCTGGGAGCTGCGGGTGGGCGATGTCGGCGCGTCAGACCCCGACGGCCTGTTCGGCGCGCTCATTCAATATCCCGGCACGCTCGGCTGCCTGTACGACGACCGCGAACATATCGCCCGGCTGAAGGCGGCAGGCGTGATCGTGGCGATGGCGGCCGATCCGCTCGCGCTGACGCTGCTCACTTCGCCCGGCGAACTCGGCGCGGATATCGCCATCGGCTCGATGCAGCGCTTTGGCGTGCCGATGGGCTATGGCGGGCCACATGCCGCCTACATGGCGGTGCGCGCCGCGCATCAGCGCGCGCTCCCCGGACGCTTGGTCGGCCTCTCGATCGACAGCGCGGGCCAGCCCGCCGCGCGCCTCGCTCTCCAGACGCGCGAGCAGCACATCCGCCGCGAGAAGGCGACCTCGAACATCTGCACCGCCCAAGTGTTGCTCGCCAACATCGCGGGCATGTTCGCGGTGTACCACGGGCCGGACGGCCTGCGCGCGATTGCCGAGCGCGTGCACCGGCTGACCGCGATCCTGCACGCCGGCCTGACGCAACTCGGCCACCCGCCCCGCAACGCCACCTTTTTCGACACCGTGACGGTGGACGCTGGCGAACGCGCACCCGCCATTCTGGGAGCCGCGCGCGCAGAAGGGATCAACCTGCGCGATGCCGGGCAGGGCCGCGTCGGCATCGCATTGGACGAGACCAGCACGCCCGAGACCGTCCAGGCGGTCTGGCGCGCGTTCGGCGGAGCGCCCGAGCCGACAGTGGTCCCCGACGGCATCCCCGCCAGCCTGCGGCGCACCAGCCCCTACCTCACCCACCCGGTCTTCCACGCGCACCGCTCCGAGACCGAGCTGATGCGCTACATGCGCCGCCTTGCGGACCGCGATCTCGCGCTCGATCGCTGCATGATCCCGCTCGGTAGTTGCACGATGAAGCTGAACGCGGCGGCCGAGATGATCCCCATCTCCTGGCCCGTCTTCGCCTCGCTCCACCCGTTTGTCCCCGACGATCAGGCGCTGGGCTATGCCGAACTCGCGGACAATCTGCGCGACTGGCTGTGCGCGATCAGTGGCTACGACGCGGTCAGCCTCCAGCCCAACAGCGGTGCCCAGGGGGAATATGCGGGGCTGCTGGCGATCCGCGGCTATCACCGGTCACGCGGCGACCACCACCGCACCATCTGCCTCATCCCCGCCAGCGCCCACGGCACCAACCCGGCCAGCGCCAACATGGCGGGCATGGAGGTTGTCGTCACCGGCACCGACGCGGACGGCAACATCGATGTCGCCGATCTCCACCGGCACATCGAAGCCCACCGTGACCGCCTCGCCGCGATCATGGTCACCTACCCGAGCACGCACGGGGTTTTCGAGGCCGAAATCGCCAACATCTGCGCCGCCGTTCACGATGCGGGCGGGCAGGTGTATCTGGACGGCGCGAACCTGAACGCGATGGTCGGCCTCGCCAAGCCCGGCCAATTCGGCGCGGACGTGAGCCACTTCAACCTGCATAAAACCTTCTGCATCCCGCACGGTGGCGGTGGCCCCGGCATGGGCCCCATTGGGGTGGGCGCGCACCTCGCGCCGTTCCTGCCAACCGATCCGCGCACAGCGCAGGCGGGCGCGGTATCGGCAGCCCCCATCGGCTCTGCCTCGATCCTGCCGATCAGCTGGGCCTACATCGCCATGATGGGCGACGATGGCCTCAAGCGCGCCACGCAGGTCGCGATCCTGTCCGCAAACTACATCGCCGAGCGCCTCGCGCCGCACTACCCCATCCTCTACCGTGGCCATGGCGGCCGTATTGCGCACGAGTGCATCATCGATCTGCGCCCGCTCACCAAGGCGACCGGCGTCACCAATGAAGATGTTGCCAAGCGCCTCATCGATTACGGCTTCCACGCCCCCACGATGAGCTTCCCGGTAGCGGGCACGCTGATGATCGAACCCACCGAGAGCGAGGACCGCCGCGAGATCGATCGCTTCATCACAGCGATGACAAGCATCCGCCACGAGGCCGCCGACATCGAGGCGGGCCGCATCGCGCTCGCAGAATCGCCATTGCGCCACGCACCCCACACCACGCGCGACCTGCTGGGCGACTGGGACCGCAAATACTCACGCGCGCAGGGCTGCCTGCCCGACGGCCGCCCCTCGGGCGACAAATACTGGCCCCCCGTCGGCCGCGTCGACAATGCCTACGGAGACCGCAACCTCGTGTGCAGTTGCCCGCCGGTTGCGGACTACGCGGTGGCGGCGGAATAGGCTGCGGTTGAAGCACCGGCGTGCCTGGCGGGTTGAAATTCCGTAACCTTACGCCACTTGCCCTGCGTACCAACCGGAGCGCCTCACCCAATGCCGACCCTTTTCGATCCAATACAGCTCGGCGATCTGCACCTCGCCAACCGTATCGTCATGGCACCTCTCACGCGCGATCGCGCCACACCCGGCACCGATGCGCCGCACGCGCTCAACGCGGAATATTACGCGCAGCGCGCCACCGCAGGCCTGCTCATCGCCGAAGCCACTCAGATCAGCCCGGAAGGCAAGGGTTACGCCTTCACGCCAGGCATCTATTCGGACGCGCAGGTCGCGGGATGGAAGCAGGTCGTCCAGGCCGTCCATGCACATGGCGGGCGCATCGTGCTCCAGCTCTGGCATGTCGGCCGCATCAGCCACACTTCGCTCCAGCCGGGCGGGGCCGCACCGGTTGCGCCCTCGGCGATCCGCGCGAACGCCAAGACTTTCATCGAGGAGCCGCAGAGCTTCGTCGATGTGTCCGAGCCACGCGCGCTCGAAACACATGAGATCCCGCGCCTGATCGAGGATTACCGCAAGGCTGCCATCAACGCCAAAGCGGCCGGGTTCGATGGGATCGAGTTGCACGCCGCCAACGGCTATCTGCTCCAGCAATTCTTGTGCGATGCGACGAACCATCGGACCGACCAATATGGCGGATCGATCGAGAACCGCGTCCGTCTGATCGTCGAAGTGCTCGAAGCGCTGACCGCAGTATGGCCCGCAAACCGCGTCGGCATCCGTCTCTCGCCCTGGACCAAGTTCGGAGACATCGCCGACAGCGATCCGGTCGCCACTTTCAACGCCGCGATCGACGCAATCGATCGCTTCGGCCTCGCCTATCTGCACATGATCGAGGGCGATACCGGAGCCGGCCGCGCGCCTGATGCGGAAATTGCGGCGTACCGCGCGCGCTTCCATGGCGCGTATGTTGCGAACAACGGCTACAACGGTGCGCTGGCAGAAGCGCGGGTCGAGGCGGGCCAAACCGATGCGGTTGCCTTCGGTCGCCCGTTTATCGCCAATCCCGATCTGGTCGATAGACTACGCACCGGTGCCGCGCTGAATGTGGGCGATCAGGCGACGTATTACGGCGGCGGCGCGCACGGCTACACCGATTATCCGTTCCTCGAGCACGCCAAGGCTGCCTGAGGCCGAACCGGCGGCGCGAGGGGGCGATCAGCCCTTGCGCCGCTCGGTCCCCATGAAGACCACCCTGGTCCCATGCTCCACCGCAGCGCCGAGCGCGGCGGCGTCCCAGTTGGTCAGGCGCACGCAGCCGTGACTGGCGCGCTTGCCGACCAGCGTCGGCTCGGGCGTGCCGTGGATGCCGTAGGTCGGGATGCTGAGCGAAATCCACATGCCGCCAACAGGATTGTTCGGCCCGGCCGGAATCGTCAGCTTGCCCTGTTCCTTCTTGCCGAAGCTGAGCCGCTTGGGATCGTAGGTGTAGGTCGCGTGCGGTGCCCACGTGATCACGGTGAAGCTGCCCGAGGGGGCGGGCCGCTCGGTGCTGCCCACCGTGGCGGGGAAGACCGCAAGCAGCGCGCCATCCTTGCCGAAGGCGCGGAGCTGCTGGTGTGTCTTGTCGATCTCGATCTTGCCAACCTTCGCCGCGATCTTGGTGACCGCGACATCAGGGACGATGATCTCGGCTCCTGCCATGCCGAAATCGGCATGCGGGTTCAGCTCCTTCAGCAGTGCTTCGTCCGCGTGGAAGCGTTGCGCCAGCGCCTCGCGCGGGCTCGTGAAGCCGACCGTCTCCAGCTTGGCCATTTCGGCCAAGTCCTTCGGCACCGGCGCGAACGGTCCCGCCACATCGTCAGCCGCAATGGAATAGCGCACGAGTGGCAGCGGCGCGTCCGCAGGCACCGGGCCCGCCCCGCCGTGAGCGGCGCGCCAGGCAGCGAGCGCATTCTGGTAGTTGGACCCATCGCGGGCATCGATCACGCCCGGCGAAAACCCCGCGCGGTCGAGCGCGACCTGCGCGCGCAACAGTTTCTGGCGCGCCAGTGTGAGCGTGGCGGGCAGCTTAATCGGTTGGGTGGCGGCAGGAGCGGCAGCCACGGTCACGGGAACCTCAGTTGTGGAAGCGGCTGGCGAGGGTGCCGGAGCGGGGGCCACGGGCTTGGCGGCAGGCGTAGGAAGCGCCAAAGCCGCGCTGGTCCATCCCAGCGCGAGAGCAGCGCCGAACATGCAGTTTTTCATCGATTTCGCCTTTGGCTGTGCGCATGAAAGCGCGCGCGCCCAGCGATCGTTCCGCGAAGCCGTGCTTCTGGCCTTTGCCTGCCTGCTTGTCGCGCTTTCGTCGACGGGGGCGTGGGCCGCCGCCGACTGCGCTTCGGGGTCTGCCGACGCGGCCAGCGCGAATGCGGTATCGCTCGATACGCTCGCATTCCAGCCCTTCGGGGCAGCCGAAATCGGCTGGCGCATCTATGTGCCGCTGGTCGCTGCCGAGATCGATACCGCGTGCCCGCCCGATAGCCCGATGTTCGCCGATCGGCTCGCGCGCTGGCAGTCCGCCCGGCATCGACCCGCCACTGGGCGCTTCACGCCCGACGCGTTTGCCGCGATGTATGCGCGCTGGCAGGCGGCCCGGCCTTTTACGACGGTGAGCCGCGTGTACTGCCCCGATCCGCCGACACCCGAGCACCTCTCCGCCACGCGCGGCGGCGAGAGCTATGGCCGCGTGATTGCGCTGCGCTCGGGCGCGCTCGCGGCATGGCGCGCGCTGATGACGGCCGCGCGCGCCGATGGCGTGCCTAGTGCCGATGCACGCGCGCTGCGCATTTTCTCGGGCTATCGCAGTCCGGACTATGATGCGGCGCGCTGCGTTATCCAGCAGAACTGCGATGGTCGGCGTCGCGCCCGGTGTTCGGCGCACCGCACCGGCCTCGCGCTCGACGTGTTCCTCGCCGAACTGCCCGGCGTGCCCATCGATTCGAGCGCTTACGCCAACCGCCGCGCCGCCGCGCTCAGTCCCGCCTTCGGCTGGCTCGCAGCGAACGCGCGGCGCTTCGGGTTCGTCAACTACGCGTTCGAGCCGTGGCATTGGGAGTGGACGGGCGAACCGATCTGATCCGCGCGGTTTCGCGCTCTGGCGCGTCGCGGCGCACGCGACTAATCCAATGCGCAAGGAGACATCCGTGGCCGAATTCAGCCTCAACAAACACAGCCGCGTGTCGGGTCGCCCGCGCGTCCACAAGGCCGCGCCGGGGACCAAGCGCGTCAAGCGTTTCAGCGTCTATCGCTGGGACGCCGAGACCAACGAAAATCCGCGCATGGACGTGTTCGAGGTCGATCTCGATACCACCGGTCCGATGGTGCTCGACGCGCTGATCAAGATCAAATCGACGCAGGATCCCACGCTGACCTTCCGCCGCTCATGCCGCGAGGGCATCTGCGGTTCGTGCTCGATGAATATCGATGGCACCAACGCGCTCGCCTGCACCACCGCGATCGAGGATGTGAAGGGCGATGTGCGGATCACGCCGTTGCCGCACATGGAGGTGGTCAAGGACCTCGTGCCGGACATGACGCACTTCTACGCGCAATACGCGTCGATCAAGCCATGGCTGCAGACCGTCACGCCCGCCCCCAACATGGCCGAGCGCAAGCAGACGGTGGAACAGCGCGAGAAGCTGGATGGGCTGTACGAGTGCATCCTGTGCGCCTGCTGCTCGACCGGCTGCCCGAGCTACTGGTGGAACAGCGACAAGTTCCTCGGGCCCGCGATCCTGCTGCAGGCCTACCGCTGGCTGGCGGACAGCCGCGACGAGATGGCGGGCGAGCGGCTCGACAATCTGGAAGACCCGTTCCGCCTGTACCGCTGTCACACGATCATGAACTGCGCCAATGTTTGCCCCAAGGGGTTGAACCCGGCGAAAGCGATCGCGGAGATCAAGAAGATGATGGTGGAGCGGGTGTTTTAGCCACAGTCTTCGCTGACGGGCTCAGCGTCAGCGTGCGGTTTCAGCGACGATGAACAGACCCCTTCGATCGTCAGGCCGGCACCGCCAGATCGGTTGCGTGGCGCGGATACGGCGCGATCAGGCCTATGTCTGCCGTCCCGCCCAGTGTGCTTGCGAAGCCGTGGTTGACGTCGCGGTGGTGCGCTTCGTCGTCCCGGACGATGAGCACGACGTCGCGCAGCGTGGCATCGTCGGGCATCTGCCAGTAATGTCGGGCGATCGCGGGCGCGGGCACGTTCGGCGATCGACCCTCGTCGATCTCCTCGAGATAAAGCGTGTAGCTGGTGACGGCCTCTTCTTCAAAATAGCCCACCACGCGGTGCGCGGTGCGCGGCGACAAGAGATACAGGATCGAGAAGCCGATCAGGAACACGGCTTGAACAAGCAGGATCACGGTGCGCTCGAACATCGTCGGCCTGGCGATCTCGATGAACGTCATCAGATGCATCCGCTCGTTCTCCGCTTCCTCCATCAGCGTGCGAATCCAGCCCTGATCGCCGCGCATCCATCGCAGGCACTTCAGGTGCGTGAACATCGCGCCCACCATGCCGGGCACCGCCGCCACGGTTTCGAGCACGATCGCGCGGTGGCCGTAACGCTTTGCAAAGAAGGTATCCGCGCTGAAGCGCAGCAACTTGGTAAAGCCGAGCGCGAACCGGTCCGAAAAGCCATGCGGCAGGTGATGGACGATCGGTTCGGCAACGCGCTCGTCCGCGAGCGCGCGGGCATCAGGCTGCAGGATCGTATTCACCATAGGATTGTTCCTTGTGCGTGCGCTCTGGCTGCGACCTGACCGCCATGTTCGCAAACGGTCGGCCGAAGAACCGGTCGGGCTCGTGGCAGACCTGAGCGCTCCAACTACACCGCGTCCGCCTTCACGATCAGCTTCGGGAAATACGTAGACGCACGGGCGATCGGCAGCGGGTCCGGCTATCGATCGCTCAATCCATCAGCTTGCGCGTGAAATACACGATGCGCAGCGCCTCGGTCCGTGCACTCTGCTTCAGGTTCGCGCCTTCGCTGTGGCCACCTTCGGTGTTCTCGTAGAAATAATAGGGCAGGCCATATTCCTTCATCCGCGCGGCGAACTTGCGCGCGTGCACCGGGCCGACGCGATCGTCCTTGGTCGTCGTGAAGATATAGGGTTCGGGATAGCGACCATCGCGCCGCAATGCCTGATAGGGTGACGTGCGATCCCAGAAGGCGCGCACCTGTGGATCGGCGACATCGCCATATTCGCCCGCCCACGAAGCGCCCGCCGCGATCTGGCCGATGCGGATCATGTCGAGCAGCGGCACATCGATGTTGACCGCGTGCCAGAGATCGGGTCGCTGGATCATCTCGACCCCCATCAGCAGCCCGCCATTCGAGCCACCGGTGATGCCGAGCCGCCGTGCGCTCGTGATGCGCCGCGCGATCAGATCCTCGCCCACCGCTGCGAAATCATCGTAGGTTCGCTGCCGGTTGGTCTTGAGCGCCGCTTCGTGCCATGCGGGGCCGAATTCGCCGCCGCCCCGGATGTTGGCGACCGCGAACGCGCCGCCGCGCTCCATCCAGAGCTTGCCGTAGACTGCAGCATAGTTCGGCGTAATCGAGACCTGAAACCCACCGTACGCCGTCAGGATCGTCGGCGTCGATCCGTCGAGCTTCACGTCTTTGCGATGCGTGACGAAATAGGGAATTTTCGTTCCATCCTTCGATGTCGCCTCGAACTGTTCGGTCACCAGCCCCGCCGAGTCGAAGCGCGGCGCGAGCGCCTTGATGCGCGTCGCCTTGGCGGCGGCACCGTCCGCGCGCCAGACAGTGGTGGGGGTGAGGTAGTTCGCGCTGCGGATAAACGCCGTGTCGCTCCGGCGATCGGTCGAGAGGATCGCTACCGACGCGTTGTCGGGCAGATCGATGCGGCTCGCGTGCCAGCCATCGGCCTGCGGGGTGAAGCGCATCGCGCGCCCGCGCACATTGTCGTAGATCGCCGCCAGAACCGCCGTGCGCGTGACCGTCACCTCGTCCACCGATTGGCGCGCAGTGGGCGTGAACAGGACTTGCGGAGTGAGCGACCGTCCGCTCGCGGCCTCCGCCGCGTCGATCGCGACGATCGATCCCGCAGCGATCGGCGCGCCGCCGTCGATGGTCCAGTCCTGCGCGAGTTGCATGATGAGTTTGCCGCCGAGCAGACCCGCGATGCTGGATTTGAGCGGCGCGGCGATCTTCACCGGCCCGCCCGGTGTGAGCAGATAATGTTCGGTCTCGAAAAAGCTGATGCCGCGATCGAAGCCCACCATTCGGGTGCCAGCGCCGTCCATGACCGCGAACGGCTGGACGGCGACATCGCTCGGCTGGCCGCGGAAAATCTCGGTCGCCTGGTCGAGGTGCTGGCCACGCTTCAGCCGCTTGACGACGAACGCATAGCCCGAGGCCGTCATCGTGCCCGGACCCCAGTCGCGCGCGACGAGCAGGCTTTGCGGGGACTCCCACGCCGCCTGCTGCTTGCTCCTCGACAAGTCAAACCCGCCCTCGACGAAGGCTCCGCGTCCGGTATCGAACTCGCGCAGCGTGTCCGCATCCTCGCCGCCATCGGACAGCGCCAACAGGCAGAGGTGTTCTTCGGCAGGTTCACATGTCGCGCCGTGCCACACCCAGTTCGCGTGCTCCGCCGCCGAGAGCGCGTCCAGATCGAGCAGCGTTCGCCACGCAGGTGCGGCGTTCGAATAGTCGGCGAGCGTGGTCGTCCGCCAAAGGCCACGCACGTGGGCTGCGTCCTGCCAGAAATTGCGCACATCGCCGCCAACGAGATCGGGGGTGGGGATGCGATCGGTCGCCTCGGCGATCCGCAGCGCATCGGCGAACAGGCCACCATAGCGCGGATCCTTCTCGAACGCCGCGAGGGTGCGGGCGTTTTCCGCCTCCACCCATTCGAGCGAACGGCGCGAGGAAACCTGCTCCAGCCAGAGATAGGGATCGTCCGCAGCGGCGGCGGTCGCCATCAGAACCGTTCCAAGCGCCAGCGCACGCAAAAATCCCATATCGAAGGCCCCCAAAGGTCAATCGTGGAAAGCTAAGAGACACGTCCGCCCATGTCCACAATGCCGGGGGGAGCGACCGTTGTCGGCTCTCTGCCGAGGGACACCAAGAATCTCCGGTGGGTTGCGCCGCCCCCGCATGCTAGCGGGCCGGGACCACGATGGAGACACCCGATGCGTATCCTGTTGCTCGCCGCCGCCGCCGCGTTGATCGGCGGCTGCGTCGCCACCAAGCTGGTCACCGTGCCTGTGCGCGCGACGGCCAAGGCGGTAGGCACTGCCGCACGCGTGATCAATTGAGGAACGGCGCGTTTTCCCCGAACCACGCGAACACTCCGGAAAAGGGCCGCCGGTAAAGTTCAGGCAATCATGTCCTTCAGCGCCACACCCGCATCCGCCAGCCGTTCGGGCGGCACCATCGCGCCACTCGCCACCAGCGCACGGCCCTGGACGTAATCCCGCACCGCATTGACGCAATCGAGCGCGATCACCGCGCCGCGCCGCAGATACACCAGCGAAAAGCTGCGCGCCCCCGGATCGCCGCGCAGCACGGTTGAGTCATGTCCGCGAGACAGGCCGATCGTCTGCAGCTTCAGATCATATTGGTTTGACCAGAACCACGGCACCGCATAGTAGGCGGTGGCCTCCCCCGCGATCGTCTTCGCGGCGACGATCGCCTGATCGTTCGCGTTCTGCACCGATTCCAGACGCAGGTGCGCGCCGTCCGCGAACGCATTGGCGTGGCGCGCGCAGTCTCCCACCGCATAGATATGATCGAGCGAGGTCCGGCACTGCGCGTCGACGTCCACACCGTCGCCGCCCGCCGCGCCCGCAGCCAGCAGCGGCGCGACCGAGGGCACGATGCCGATCCCCACGATCACCACGCGCGCCGCACACGCCTCGCCGTCGGCCAGCCGCACCGCCTCCACGCGGCGCGCACCCTCGAGGCAAGCGACGGTCACGCCAACGCGAATATCGACGCCGTGCGCGCGATGTTCGGCCTCGTAGAAACGCGACAGCGGTTCGCCCGCGACGCGCGCCAGCACCCGATCCTGCGCCTCGAGCACGGTCACCCGCTTGCCCGCCTTCGCCAGCACGGCGGCCGCCTCCAGCCCGATGTAACCGCCGCCGATGACGACGACGTGGTCCTGGCCCTCCAGCTCGGCGCGCAGCCGATCGACATCCGCGCGCGAGCGGATCGCGTGCACCCCCGCGACATCATGGCCATCGCATGTCAGCATGCGCGGCACTCCGCCCGCCGCCCAGATCAAGTCGCGGTACCCGATCGTTTCCCCATCGGCGGTGGTCGCCGTGCGTGCCGCCGGATCGACACTCTCCACCCGCCGCCCCAGCAGCAGCGTAACACCGCGCTCGTCCCAGAAGCTGCGCGGTCGGATCAGCAGCCGCTCGAACGGCTTTTCGCCCGCCAGATAGTCCTTGGACAGCGGCGGGCGCTCGTATGGCGGTTCGGGATCGTCGCCGATCATGCCGATCGTTCCAGTAAAGCCCGCCTGGCGGAGCGCGATCGCGCTCTGCGCGCCCGCGTGGCTCGCACCGACAATTAGCGCGTCAAAGGTGAGCGGACCCGTCATTTGGCACGCATTGGCTAGCCGATGGCCTTCGCCGCCGCCAGAGGCTGATTGCGCCAGCGAAATGCGTTACGAGCTTGCACCTTCAGCCCGAAAGATCCGTGCCCGTGCCACACTTCGGCGATTACCAGACGGAAATCTACGCCGCCGGACTGCGCGGCGTGATGCCTGCGCTCCCGGTGGACTTCGCCTCGCTCGAAGCGCGCGCCGCAGCTGCGATGGCCCCCGCGACACTGTCCTATGTGCAGGGCGGTTGCGGCGACGAGCGAACCCAGTTCCGCAATGCGGACGCGTTTGGCGAGTGGGGAATGATCCCGCGCATGCTGGTCGATTGCTCGGTACGCGATCTCTCGATCGAACTGTTCGGGCTAAAACTGCCAACCCCGCTGTTCATGGCACCGATCGGCGTGATCGGGATCTGCGCGCAGGACGGTCACGGCGATCTGGCCGCCGCGCGCGCCTCGGCGATCGCGCGCGTGCCGGTGATGGCGTCCACGCTGTCGAACGATCCGCTCGAAGACGTCGCGCAGGCGTGCGGCGATCAGCCTGGGTTCTTCCAGCTCTACACGCCCAAGGATCCCGCGCTGACCGAAAGCCTCGTGCGGCGCGCGGAGGCGGCGGGCTACAAGGGGATCGTCGTCACGCTCGACACCTGGCTGACCGGCTGGCGCCCGCGCGATCTCAACACCGCCAATTTTCCGCAGCTTCGCGGCCATGTGCTGGCCAATTACTTCACCGATCCGGTGTTCCGCGCGAGTTGCGCCGAGCCGCCAGAACAGAACCCCGCCGCAGCCATCGCGCGCTGGGCGGCGGTATTCGGCAAGCCACTCGCCTGGGCGGACCTGCCGTGGCTGCGTTCGCTGACCCGCCTGCCGCTGATCCTGAAGGGCATCTGCCATCCCGACGACGCGCGCCGCGCAATCGATGGCGGGGTGGATGCCATCTACTGTTCGAACCATGGCGGACGGCAGGCGAATGGCGGGATCGCGGCGATCGATCTGTTGCCGGGCGTGGTCGCGGCAGCGGGCACTACACCGGTGCTGTTCGATTCGGGCATCCGCTCGGGAACCGATGTCGTGAAGGCGCTTGCGCTCGGCGCGCGCGCGGTCGGCGTCGGTCGTCCCTATGCCTATGGCCTGGCGCTGGGCGGGGTTGCGGGCGTGGTGCACGTGCTTCGCTGCCTGCTCGCCGAGGCCGATCTGCTGATGGCGGTCAACGGCTATCCCACCATCGCCGACGTGCGCGCTGCGGGTGCAATCCGGATCGCGGCTTCGGCGCGCTGAGCGACGCGCTCGCCGCCCTTGGCTTGGGCGGGTGTGCGGCCGTATGGAGGCCCCGTCACTCTCCGGAGCCTGCCGCATGGACCTTCTCGTCACCACCGATTGGCTCGCCGCCGAACTGGGCAAGCCCGATTTGAAGGTGCTGGACGCAACGCTGTTCCTCGCCGAGCACGCACGCGACGCGCGCGCCGAGTTCGAGGCTGCGCATATCCCCGGTGCGGTCTTCATGGACCTGGCCGAGCTCGCCGACAGCGGCAACCGGGTGCCCAACATGCTGCCCAAGGCAGAGAAATTTGCCAGCCGCATGCAGGCGCTGGGCGTGGGCGATGGCGCGCGCGTGGTCGTTTACGACGATAGCCCACTGCACAGCGCGGCGCGCGCGTGGTGGATGCTTGGCGTATTCGGCGCGCACAGCGTCGCGTTGCTCGATGGCGGGCTGGCGAAATGGAAGGCGGAGGGCCGATCGCTCGAGAGCGGCAGGCCCGTCGTGCGCCATCGCCATTTCACCGTGTGGGAAGACAAGGCGACCGTGCGCGATCTGGCAGCGATGACCGAGACGCTGCGCACGGGCACCGCGCAAATCGCCGACGCGCGCTCGCCGGGCCGATTCACGGGAGCCGAACCCGAGGCGCGGCCCGAGGTGCGCGGGGGACACATGCCCGGCGCGCGCAACCTCCATTACGCCACACTGTTCAACGCGGACGGCACTTGGAAATCGAAGACCGATCTGGAGGCAACGATCCGCGCAGCCGGGATCGATCCGGATCGCCCGGTGGTCGCCACCTGCGGCTCGGGTATCACCGCGGTGACGCTGATGGTCGCGCTCGCGCTGATCGGGCGGCCCGGCGCGGCGCTTTATGACGGAGCCTGGGCCGAATGGGGCGCACAGCCGAGCACGCCCGTGGTGACCGGCGCGTGACCGGCGCGGCGTGAGTGCCGGGCGCAAGCGCGGGTGGGGCACGCAGATCGTCCACGGCGGGCGCAGGCCCGAATGGACCGCGGGGCTGATCTCGCCTGCGGTGGGCCGCGCTTCGACGATGGTGTTTCCCACGCTCGCCGCGATAGAGAAAGCGCGGCCGGGCAATGGCCTGTTCTACGGGCGCTACGGCACCGCCACGCAGTGGGCGCTCGAGGATGCGCTGACCGAGCTTGAGCCCGGAGCGGCGGGGACGTGCCTCTATCCAAGCGGCGTCGCCGCAGTTGCCGCTGCGCTGCTCGCGTGCGTGAAATCGGGCGATCATGTGCTGATGGTCGACACCGCCTACGATCCTACGCGCGCGCAGGCGGCGTCGCTGCTGGCACCCATCGGCGTGGAGACCCAATTCTACGATCCGATGATCGGCGCGGGGATCTCGGCGCTGATCCGGCCCAATACGGCGGCGATCCTGATCGAAAGCCCGGGCAGCCTTACTTTCGAGGTGCAGGACGTGCCCGCGATCGTCGCGGCCGCGAAAAAGGCGCGCGTGGTGACCATCCTCGATAACACCTGGGCCACGCCTTTGCGCTTCCGTGCAATCGGGTACGGGATCGATCTCAGTGTGCAGGCGCTCACCAAATATGTTGGCGGGCATTCGGACCTGATGGCGGGCGCGGTCACCGCCGCTCCGGCTGCATGGGAGCGGTTGCAACGCACCAGCCGCGCATTGGGCGCGTGCCTCTCCCCCGATGATGCGTTCCTCGCCGCGCGGGGTCTGCGCACATTGCACGTGCGGCTAGACGCGCACGAGGCGGGCGCGCTCGCGGTCGCCAACTGGCTCGTCAAGCACCCTGGCGTTGCGCAGGTGCGCCACCCCGCGCTCGCGTCGTGCCCGGGTCACGAAGTCTTCAAACGGGATTTTACTGGGGGCACCGGCCTGTTCAGCTTCACGCTCAAGCGTCCGGGCAAGGGTCGGCTCGCGGCAATGGTGGATGGCTTCAAGCTGTTCGCGATGGGCTATAGCTGGGGTGGCTTTGAAAGCCTCGCGTTGCCAGTCAACCCGCGTCCGCTACGCACCGCGACGAAGTGGGAAACCGCCGGGCCAACGATCCGGCTGTCGATCGGGCTAGAAGATCCCGCCGATCTGATCGCCGATCTGGAAGCCGGGCTGGCGCGGTTTGAAGCAGCGCTACCGTAGCGATCGGCCGACGGCATCACCTGCCTACCCGATCCACCCCAGACATAAGTTGGCCCCCGCTCCGGGGGCATGGAGCGGGGGCCGGTTTGCGCTCGTCACGCAGCTGGCGAACGAACGGGCAACAGGGGGCAAATCCCATCCGCTCCTTCAGCCTCTCTTATATACGGCAGCCCAACTTGCATTGCAATGAAGCGAATCATCCCTTTCCGGGGATTTTATGCGGACGCGGGTCGCGAAAGCGGAATTCGGCCGAATCCACCGGCAGGTTGAAGCTTATGTGCGCCAATTCGACCCGCGTGAGGTTTCCTTGCGCATCGCGCACATGCCATCCGGCCTCGCGCAGTCCTCCCGGCGCGCTCGAGTCGCGGATAAAGTCGATCGTGGTGACGCCATATTCGGGATGCCTGGGATCGGCGGCTTCCAACGTGATCGTCGTCGCGTTGTCGCGCGTCACGCGGGCATATCGCGCGAGATCGAGCGTATCGTCGAGCAAGACCGCAAGAGGCGTTCCGCGAATCGGCCACGACGAAACCTGCGAAACCTTATAGTCGATCAGGTTCAACGCCCGCCCGTCCGCGACGACCAGGATCGGTGCCTTGTCATACTGAAACCGCACGCGCCCCGGACGCGCCAGCGTCACCCGACCGTGTTCGACCGCGCCGTTCTGCGCGGTCTGCGTGAAATCGGCGACGAAGGTGCGCGTGGCTTTCAGATGCGCGGCGACCTCGGACAACGAGGCGTGGGCAGACCATGGGGCGCAAAGCAGCGCAGCGACAATCGGGAATGTCTTCATCCGTTGCGGATCGGACGGATGCGTTGAACGCGTGCTGAAGCGCAATCCGCGCCGCTCAGGGCCGCACGCCAAGTTCGCTCAGCGCGCGCACCATCGCCGCCACTGTCACCGGCTTGGCGAACAGGCGTCCGCCGACCACGATCCGCAAGGGATCGGGGCTGAACCCGGTCGCATAAAGCACCGGCAGACGCGGATGCACACCGCGCGCGTGGTTGGCCACGGCCAGCCCGTCGATCCCGCCGGGGAGGCGGATATCGGTCACCAGCGCATCGAACGCCGCGCCCGAATCGATCAGCCCGAGAGCCTCGAGCCCATCTTCCGCCACAAGCACGCGAAACCCCGCATCCTCGAGCTCGAGTGTCACGATCTCCCGAACCATGGGTTCGTCTTCGACGTACAGGATGGTCGATGCGGTCTGGGTCACTGGGCGGCTCGCGGCAACAATATCGTTACGGTCGTCCCCTCGTTCGGCCCGCTCGTCAAGTGGGCAATGCCTCGGGATTGGGTAACGAAACCGTACACTTGCGCCAATCCCATACCCGTTCCTTTCCCCACCGGCTTGGTCGTGAAAAAGGGTTCGAACGCCTGCTCGCGCACCGCCTCGCTCATGCCGATCCCGCTATCCCTCACAGTAAGCTCCACCGCTGGTCCAACGTCCGGGGCGTTGGGCACGTTGCGCGTTGCGATAGCATGCGGCCACCCGTGGGCATCGCATCGCGCGCGTTGACCAGCAGGTTCAGCACCGCGTTTTCGGTTTGCTGCGCATCGACTTCCACCAGCCACAGGTCTGGTGCCAGATCGAGATCGAACACGATGCCGCGCAGCGTCGGCAGCACGAGATCGAGTGTTGATCGCACGAGCGTGTTCAGATCGTTGCGCTCCTCCACCAGCGGCGCACGCCGCGCAAACGCGAGCAGCTGCTGAGTCAGCTTCGCGGCGCACTCGGCTCCCTCGGCGGCGCGGTCGAGCGCGCGGTCCACCTCGGCGGGCGCGGTGCCGAGCAGGCGTTTGGATCGCGCCAGATTTCCACTCACCACCATCAGCAGATTGTTGAAATCATGCGCGATGCCGCCGGTGAGCTGGCCGATCGCCTCCATTTTCTGCGATTGGCGCAGCATCGCCTCGGCGCGCTCGCGCTCCGCCTGTTCGCGGCGCAGCAGCCGGAGCGCCTCATCGCGCTCCGCGATACGGTGGGTAAGCTCGGCATTCGCCGCCTGAAGTTCCGCGGGACTTGGAACCGCCAGCGCGAGCGGGATCAGCGGCCACAACGCCACCGCCGTCAGTACCGAAACCGCCGCAGTGACGGCCTTCAGCGCGGCTTCCCAGCCGTAATCGGGATGCCAAAGCGTCCAGATCGACATGAAATGCGTGAGGCCGCAGGCCATGATGAAGGCGGCGAACAGCCAGATCAGGCTGCTGAACACCATGTCCCGGCGGCGGGTAAGGAACGTGGCGAGCGCAACCGGGATCGAGAAATAGGCGATGCCGATCAGTGCATCCGCGATGACGTGCGTCCAGATCAGTTCGGGTCGCCACAGCAGGCAATATCCGTGCGGAGCATAACCGCTCCCGCCAAACAGCCCGCGCAGATATTCCAGCATTCCCAACCTCGCTTACGGCGCGCTGCACAAGGGGATTGCGCTACAGGCGGTTCTGGTCGCGGTCCACAAGCACCTCGCGACGTCCGACATGATCGGCGGGGCTGACGATGCCGTCCTTCTCCATGCGCTCGATCAGGCGCGCGGCGTTGTTGTATCCGATACGCAGCTGTCGCTGGACATAGGAGGTGGACGCCTTCTGCGATTCGGCAACCACCTGGCACGCGCGCCGGTAATCATCCCCCTCATTGTCCGCCGCCGTTCCACCAAAATCTAGACCGAGCAGATCGTCCCCCGGCGCGGGGTCTTCGGTAACCGCATCGACATAATCGGGCCGCCCTTGCGCGCGCCAGTGATCGGCGACCGCCTCGACCTCCTCGTCACTGACGAACGGGCCATGGACGCGCACCACCTGCTTGCCGCCGGGCATGTAGAGCATGTCGCCGCGCCCCAGCAACTGTTCCGCGCCCTGCTCGCCCAGGATGGTACGGCTGTCGATCTTGCTCGTCACCTGGAAGCTGATGCGCGTGGGCAGATTAGCCTTGATCACGCCGGTGATCACATCGACAGATGGCCGCTGCGTCGCCATGATCAGGTGGATGCCCGCCGCGCGCGCCTTCTGCGCCACGCGCTGGATCAGGAACTCGATCTCCTTGCCCGCCACCATCATCAGGTCGGCGAGTTCGTCGACCACGATCACGATGTGCGGGAGCACCTGAAAATCGTATGTCTGTTCTTCGTACGCTGGGAACCCCGTCTCGCCGTCGAAGCCCACCTGCACGCGGCGCACGAACGGCTTGCCGTCCACAGCCGCATCGCGCACGCGCTGGTTGAACGCCGCGAGCGATCGCACGTTGATCGATGCCATCGCGCGGTAGCGGTTCTCCATCTCCTCGACCGCCCATTTCAAGGCGCGGATCGCCTTCTGCGGATCGGTCACCACCGGGGAAAGCAGATGCGGGATGCCGTCGTAGACCGACAGCTCCAGCATCTTGGGATCGATCATGATCAGCCGCACCTGCTCGGGTGTGAGCTTGTAGAGGATCGACAGGATCATAGCGTTCAGGCCAACTGACTTGCCCGCGCCCGTCGTGCCCGCGATCAGCAGGTGCGGCATCGGGGCCAAGTCCGCCACCACCGGATCGCCCGCGATATTCTTGCCCAGGATCAGCGGCAGCGTGTGCTTGCTGTCCCCATAGGCCGCGCTTTCAAGCAGTTCGCGCAACACCACCGTCTCGCGCACCGCGTTGGGCAGTTCGATGCCGATGATCGTGCGCCCGGGCACCACCGCCACGCGCGCGGACACCGCCGACATCGAGCGCGCGATGTCGTCCGCGAGCCCGATCACGCGGCTCGCCTTGATGCCGGGCGCGGGTTCGAGTTCGTACATCGTCACCACCGGCCCCGCGCGCACGTGCGCGATCTCGCCCTCCACACCGTAATCGTCGAGCACTTGCACCAGCGCGGCGGCGTTGCGTGCCAACTGTTCGGGATCGATCGGCGTGGTGCTGGACGACGGAGCGCGGAGCAGCGACACGGCGGGGAGTTTGCCCTTGGGTGCCCCATCGAGTGGCAGCGGCAGTTGTTCGAGCGGGCGCGGCGCGGTGACCTGCACGGCTGGCGTGCGCGGATCGCGGCCGCGCGGCGCGGATGGTGCGGGCGTTGCCGCCGATTTTCGGAGTTGGGACACCGTGGCTAGCGTGGCGGGCATCGCGCGATCGCGCCGGACGGGGCGCTGGAGCGCGCGCAGATCGCGCAGCCGCACGCCCGCAGCCACCGGCAGCGCTAGCGCGGCGATCAGCCCGAAGCCGAGCGTCAGCAGCAGCGATCCATGGTCGATGCCTGGCAATGCTGCGGCAAGCGCGGACATTCCAAGCGTGCTAAGCGCTCCACCCACCAACCCGCCCGGCGGCGCGCGGAGCAGTGCCCATCCCGGAGCGCCCGCGCTGAGCGCAGCCGCCAGCGCGAGCACCGCGAGCACGGCGGCGAGCAGTCGCCACCGCAATCGTCCCGCCACGCCCGCAGCCGCCAGGCGTGCACCCATGGCGACGAGGATCGCGACCACAGCGATCGCCGCCAGCCCCAGGGTCTGCAGCAGCATATCGGCGACCATCGCACCCGGCAGCCCGATGGGATTGGCGGGCATGCCGCCGCTGGCGACATTGAGTGAAGGATCGTGCGGATCATAGCCGATCAGCGCCGCGCCGATCCCGGCACCGACCAGCGCGAGCGTTACGCCCAATACGCGCGGCAGCGGGCGCAATGCGTTGCGCGCCATCGCCGAATCCGCCATTCCCGCTCTCCAGCCGTGCGAACATAGCATGAATCAGCTGCAGCGCGGCGTCAAGGGTGAGCCCGGCAGACCTTCGCGGGAATGGAGATCGTCCGGCCTTGTCGTCTCGGTCGACTGCCTGATGGCGCAAATCCTTACAATTGGACTTGCCTCGGCGCGTGTGCGGTGCGTTGATTGCCTATCCAAAGGGGGTTGGGCGGCGATGCCTGATACGCAGACATCGTGCCGATCGGGCTGGCGGGTCCATCTGGCGGACGATGTCGCCGTGTTGGACGAGGGCGGCCAAGTTCTTACGTTGCGATCGCGCAAGGGCCGCGCGCTCCTCGCCTTTCTGGCATCTGCCAAGAATCATGAATCGAGCCGCGCAATACAGATCGGGCTGCTCTGGAGCGACCGTGGTCACGATCAGGCGCGCGCCAGTCTGCGGCAATGCCTGTTCGAGATTCGCTCCGAAGCCGATGGGCTGATCATCGTGGATGGCGAACGCATCGCGCTCGATTTCGTCGTCCATGGCCAGGTCTCCGCCACGCACGATCCCGCAACACTCGGCGTGCGCGTGGAAACCCGGAACGGGCTTCTGCTGTGGTCCGAAACGCGCGAGGCGTCGCACGACGACCTTGCCGCCGCCGCCGCCGCCATCGCCACGCGGCTCGGCATGGTGATGACGTGCGCACTCAACGGCCCGCGCGGAATCAAGCGTGCGCCGGAAGTCTTAGCGGCGCTGATGAACGCGTGCGACAAGATCGATCCCGCAAGGCCGAACTACGACAACGAAGACATGCTCGTCGCTACGCGCCGCTTCGTCGCGCGGGCCCCGGGCGACCCGGTCGCGCACGCGATGCTGGGCATGGGCCTCGTGCTCACGTCGGAAGAAATGCCGCCGTCGGTCGCGCGCGCAGCGTTGATCGAATCGGAGCGCGAACTCAAGCGCGCGATCGAACTCGATCCCCGCGCGGGCACCGCCTGGCTTGGCCTTGGCACAGGCCTGCTGTTCCGGCACGAGTTCGCGCGCGCCGAGGCAATGTACGCGCACGGCCTCGCGGTCGAGCCCGACGAGCAATTCCTGAACTCCTTCATGTCGGAACTGCTGAGCGAGGTGGGCCGCACCGAGGAGGCCCTCGTCTATGCCCGGCGCGCGGTCGCCATCAGTCCCGCCGCGCTGGCGCTCACCGCCAATCTCGCCGAACGGCTGGCATGGTCTGGTGAGCCGCGCGCGGCGATCGACATCCTCGACGCCGCAGATGCCGCGCATCCGAAGTCGGCGCTGCTCGTCGGGTCGCGTCTGTCGATCCTGATCCGCACCGGCGATCTGGCCGGCGCGCGGGCGCTACTCGATCGTGCGGCGCGGATCCCCGGATTGATGGAATCCGCGCAGGAGGCGCAGCTTCGTCGTCTGATCGAAACCGCCGAGCATCCGGACAACCCCAAGGCGCAAGCGCTCGCGCGGGAAGCGGTCGAGCAGGCGAAAGCACAACCCGGCGTCTCGTACATCTGGGCTCTAACCCTCGCCAGCCTCGGCCGAACCGACGCGGCGCTTACGCTCGCCGAGCGGTTCCCGGTCGCCTCCGCCTTCTTCGCTATGCCCCAGCCCAATCCCATGCTGCTCAGCCCGCGCTTCCCCGCCGCCGCCCGCCGCGCGGGGTTGTGGGATTACTGGGTCAGCACCGGCCACTGGCCGGACATTTGCCGCGATCCCAAACTCCAGTGGAAATGCGGCACCGTCAAAAGCGCGTCAATCCAGCGTTAACGGCGGGTTTGACGCGCGGCCAACGATGAATCGCGCCTATCCCGCCGATGCGACGAAAAGGCCTTCACGGCCACGTCGCCAAACAGGGAGAACGTTCATGCAATCTCGGTCCACCCTCCATTCGCGCGTGCACTGGCTCGCTGCCGCCCTTCTGCTTGGCACCGCTCTGCCTGCCGCAGCCGCCCCGGTTCCCGTCAGCGGCGATCCGGTCCTCTACTGGAACCAGCTTCTCGTCCAGACACTTTTCGGACCGCCCGAACCCACGGGCCGCGCCTATGCGATCGTCGATACCGCGATCCACGACGCGGTGAACGCAACCGTGGGTTACAAGAACAGGAACTACCTCGGCCACCTCGTCTCGGCGGGCGGCGATACGCGCGCAGCGGCTTCGGTGGCGGCGCACAACGCGCTCGTCGCGCTCGATCCGGGTAATGCGGCAACTTACGATGCGGCGCTGACCGCCAGCCTGGCCCTCGTGCCGAACGGCACGGCCAAGACCAAAGGGATCGCAACTGGCGGGGCATACGCCGCCGCCGCGCTTGCCAACCGCGCCAGCGACGGCTCGTTTGCCAACGTCCCCTACACGCCCACTGGCCTTCCCGGTCACTGGGCACCCACGCCGCCGATCTTCATCCCGGCGGTCGATAGCCAATGGGGCGCGAGCACGCCCTGGCTGCTTGCGTCGGGCGATCAGTTCCGTCCCGGCCCTCCTCCCGCGCTCACAAGCGCCGAATATACGGCGGCGTTCAACGCTTCAAAGGAGATCGGCTCAGCCACGAGCGGCTCGCGCACCGCCGACCAGACGTTCAGCGCGAATTTCTGGGCGGCGGATACCGGTGGCGCACCGTGGGCGCAGGCCGCAATCGCGGGCTCGCAGGCGCAGGGGCTGACCACGCTCCAGAACGCCCAGCTGTTCGCCCGGCTGAGTGTGGCACAGGCGGACGCGATCATCTCGGTGTTCAACACGAAATATTATCACGATTTCTGGCGTCCGGTGACCGCGATCCAGCTCGCCGACACCGACGGCAATCCCGCGACGGACGCCGACCCCGCATGGCAGCCTTTGCTGTTCACGCCGCCCTTCCCGTCCTACACCTCCGCCCACGCCGAAAATGCGGGCGCGGCCGCCGCCATCCTGAACTCGGTCTTCGGAACGAGCACGGGCTTCTGCCTGACCGACGTCGTCGGCGACCGGTGCTGGTCCAGCTACGACGCAGCCGCGCTCGATGCCGCCAACAGCCGCATCTGGGGCGGCATCCACTGGAGCTTCGATGGCTCGGCGGGGCTGACCTCGGGCTATGATGTTGGCCGCTACGCGCTTGCCCAGGGCGCATTCGCCCCGGTCCCCGAACCCGCCGCGCTGGCGCTGTTCGGCCTCGGCGCGGCCGCACTGGTGCGTCTGCGTGCTCGGCCTCGCCGATCGCGGTGATCGGACGAGGCCGTCGTCAACCTTCGCTCCCTTGTCGTGACCGCCAGTGCCGGGCACGGTGCGCCCAAGCACGCAGAGGGACGGCAGGATGCGCAGGATAGCAGTGATCGCGGCCATGCTGGCGTCGGGAGTGGCGCACGCGCAGCCCCATACCCCGCTCGCGCCGATCGACGTGTTCGATCTGGAATATGCGGCCGATCCCCAGATCAGCCCCGATGGCCGCACGGTCGCCTTCGTGCGGCGCAGCTTCGATATTGCCACCGATCGTGCGCGCTCGAACATCTGGCTCGTCGATACGCGCACGGGTGCCACGCGTCCGGCGGTATCGGGCACGGCGAGCTATTCGCAGCCGCGCTGGTCTCCCGATGGGACGCGGCTTGCCTTCGTCTCGGCGGTCGATCGCGATGCACAGATCCTCGTGCGCTGGATGGACAGCGGCGCGACCGCGCGCGTCACCAACCTCACCCAGGCTCCCGGCGAGATCAGCTGGTCCCCCGATGGCAAGCGCCTCGCCTTCACCCTGTTCGAGCCCGATCAGCCCAAGCCCTTCGCACCGATGCCGGTGCCGCCGAAGGGCGCAACCTGGGCCAGCCCGCCCAAGGTCATCGATCGCCTCGTCTACCGCGCGGACGGAGGCGGCTATCTCGAACAGGGGCACACGCACCTGTTCGTCGTGTCCGCCGAGGGCGGCGCTCCCCGGCGTATCACCAGTGGAGCGTTCGATGATGACAGTCGCGCCGAATGGACGCCCGATGGCCGTCGTCTGATCTTCAGCGGCGATCGTAAGCCCGGCCACGATACCAAGCCCGATCCGGACCTGTACGCCGCCGATCTGCAGACCGGCACCCTCACCGCGCTCACGCAGCGCTTCGGACCCGATAGCCAGCCTGCGGTTTCGCCCGATGGCCGTCTGATCGCGTTCACCGGCTACGACGATCATTATCGCGGAAACGAGCGCGTTCGCCTTTACGTGATGAGCGTGGACGGATCAGGCCGCCGCGAGCTGCTGAGCGGGCTCGATCGGGACGCGAACGCACCTCGCTGGCGCCCGGATGGCCGCGCGATCTACTTCGCCTACGACGATCAGGGTACGGGCAAGCTCGGCCTGGCGACGCTCGATGGACGCTGGCGCGAGGTGGCGAGCGGGCTTGGTGGCGAAGACCCCGGGCGGCCCTACGGCGGCGAGAGCTTCAGCGTCGGCCGCAGTGGCGCGGTGGCGATGAACGTCACCGATCCCGCGCATCCCGCCGATGTTGCTGTGCTCGAGGTGCGCGGGACGCATCGTCTCACCCACCTGAACGACAATTTCCTGCCCTATCGCACGCTCGGCCACGTCGAGCCGCTACCGGTGCGATCGAGCGACGGCACGGCGGTCGGCGCGTGGATCGTCACCCCGCCCGGTTTCGATCCGGCAAAGAAATACCCGCTGCTGCTCGAAATCCATGGCGGTCCGTTCACCAACTACGGCTGGCGCTATTCGGTCGAGATGCAGGCCTATGCGGCGGCGGGCTATGTGGTGGTCTATGCCAACCCGCGCGGCTCGACCTCCTATGGCGAGGCTTACGCCAACGCGATCGACAAGAATTATCCCGGGCCGGACTATGGCGACCTGATGGCGGTGGTCGATGCGGCGATTACCAAGGGCTTCATCGATCCGAACCGGCTATTCGTCAGCGGCGGCTCGGGCGGTGGTGTTCTCACGGCGTGGATCGTTGGGCACACCAATCGCTTCAAGGCTGCAGTGGTCGCCAAGCCGGTCATCAACTGGACGAGTTGGGTGCTGACTGCCGACGAGGGCGCGATCATCATGCCTTACTGGCTTGGCAAAGCACCTTGGGAGCCCGGCGCGCAGGCCGAATATTGGCGGCGATCGCCGCTGGCGTATGTTGGCAACGTCAAGACACCGACGATGCTGCTCGATGGCGAGGTCGATTATCGCACCCCGATCAGCGAGACCGAACAATATTATGCCGCGCTCAAGCTCGCCGGTGTCGATACCGCGATGGTGCGCGTGCCCGATATTGGCCATGCGCTGGTAACGCGGCCAAGCCAGTTGATCGCCAAGACGCAATATATTCTCGCGTGGTTCGCGCGGCACGGTGGCGAGCCTGTGCCCGCAGCCACCCCGCCCACTCCATGAGCTGACCTTGGAGATCAAACCTTTCAGATTGGGAAGTGGCCCGGCTGGGTGTCGATCGTGATCCAGCGCAGTTCGGTGAACTCGCAGATGCCTGCTTTGCCGCCGAAGCGGCCATAGCCCGAGGACTTGGTTCCGCCGAACGGCATCTGCGCCTCGTCGTGCACGGTAGGGCCGTTGATGTGGCACATGCCCGCCTGAATTTGCGCCGCGATCCGCAAGCCGCGTGCGATGTCACGCGTGAACACCGCGGAGGTCAGGCCGTAATCGGTGTCGTTCGCCACCCGGATCGCCTCCTCGTCGCCGTCCACCCGCACGATCGAGGTAACAGGGCCGAAGCTTTCCTCGGCGTAGATCGCCATCGCGGGCGTGACATGGTCGAGCACGGCAGCGGACAGCAGTGTCCCCGCCGGATCGGCCGCGCGGTGGAGGGTCGCGCCCTTCGCGACCGCGTCGGCGATCAACGCTTCGATCGCGTCCGCAGCGCCGTGGTCGACGACCGAGCCCAGCGCGGTCGGCCCGGTCCTCGGGTCGGCAGCTTTGAGCGTCGCCACCTTGGCAGCGAACTTCGCGGCGAAGGCGTCGGCAACCTTGCGGTCGACGATGATCCGCTCGGTCGACATACAGATCTGGCCCGAGTTCATATACGCGCCGAACGCTGCCGCCGCGACTGCCTCGTCCAGATCGGCGTCGTCGAGTACGAGGAACGGTGCCTTGCCGCCCAGTTCCAGTAACGCGGGCTTGAGCTCGTCCGCGCACAGCCGCGCGATGATGCGGCCCACGCGCGTCGAGCCCGTAAAGTTCACCCGCCGCACCGCCTTGTGTCGCACCAGTGCTTCGACGATCGCACCGGCGTCGGCTGGTGCGTTGGTGATCACGTTGACTACGCCCGGCGGTAATCCCGCGTCGCGCATCGCCTCGCCGATCAGCAGGTGCGTGCGTGGGCACAGTTCGGACGCTTTGAGGACCACGGTACACCCGCACGCGAGCGGGGTGGCGATGGCGCGCACGCCGAGGATCATCGGCGCATTCCACGGCGCGATGCCGAGCACCACACCCGCAGGCTGACGGATCGACATCGCAAGGCAGCCGGGCCGATCGGACGGGATCGTCTCGCCGCCCACCTGCGTGGTGAGCGCGGCCGCCTCGCGCAGCATTTGCGCGGCGAGGTGGACGTTGAACCCGGCCCAGGCGACGGTCGCGCCAGTCTCGTCAGCCATGGCCTTGGCAAAGGCGGAGGAGCGCGCGGCGAGTGCATCGGCAGCGGCGAGCAGAGCGGTCCGACGCGCGTTCGGACCCAGCCCCGCCCACGCCGGCAAGGCAGCGGCGGCCGCATCGGCAGCGCGGCGCGCGTCGGCGATGCTGGCGGCAGCGGCTTGGGTTGCGACTTCGCCGGTTAACGGCGAGCGGCGTTCGAACGTCGCCGCGCCTTCCGCAGGCACATCCTCGTTCCCGATCAGCAGGCTGGTCAGCATGGCACTCCCCTTGGTGTTTTCAGCAAACACAGCAACGATCGTGCCAACCAGATGCGAAGCGCGTGTTCAAGCGCGCACCAATAGCGGACCCGCCTCGGACTGCACGCAATCACACACCCCCACGATGATCAGCGTCGGATAACCGACGTCCCTCTGCCATGGTCCCGCTCTGTGCCAGCCGATAGTTGAACTGCGCGCGCGACAAGCCCACGAGCCGTGCCGCCGCCGAGCGGTTGCCTGCGGCGCGCGCCAGCGCCTCCGCCAGCATCGCGCCCTCCACCTCGGCGAGCGGGGTGCCCGCGTCCAGCAGCGCCCCCACCGCCCCCGCGCGCGCCGTGCCGGGCACCGCCTCGCCCGCGGCGCGGACATGGCCGTCCGCGCCAAGCTCGAAGCGCTGCTCGCCCAGCTTTTCGCCGCTGGTGAACAGGTGGTGGAGCCGAAGCGGCTCGCCGTCGCGGCCGAGGATCACGCCGCGCTCGATAATGTTCTCCAGCTCGCGCACGTTACCCGGCCAGTCGTAGCTCAGCATCGCGGACAACGCCTTTTCGTCGAAGCCGGTCACCTGGCGGCCGTGGCGGACGCGATAGATGTCGAGGAAATGATCGATCAGCAGCGGAATGTCCGCGCGCCGGTCGCGCAGCGGCGGGATGCGCAGCGGGAAGACGTTCAGCCGGTAGAACAGGTCCGCGCGGAACGACCCCTCCGCCACCGCCGCGCGCAGATCGAGGTTGGTCGCCGCGACCAGCCGCACGTCCACCGTGCGGCTTCGACTGTCCCCGACGCGCTCGATCTCGCCTTCCTGAAGCGCGCGCAGCAGCTTCGCCTGCGCGGCGAGCGACAGGCACGCGATCTCGTCGAGGAAAAGCGTCCCTTTCTCCGCGCGCTCGAACCGGCCGAGCCGCGACGTGGCAGCGCCGGTGAACGCGCCCTTCTCGACGCCGAACAGCTCGGCCTCGATCAGGCTTTCGGGGATGGCGGCGCAATTGACCGCGACGAAAGCCTGCGCCGCGCGCCGCCCCATCGCGTGCAGGTTGCGCGCGAACATCTCCTTGCCCACGCCGGTCTCGCCGTGGAAGAGCACGACCGCGTCCGTATCCGCGACGCCGCGCAGCATGTCGAAGGCGACGTTGAAGCCCGAGGAGGCACCCACGATGCGATGGCGGTCAGCCTTCGGAGCGGTGGCGGCGCGCGCGGCGGTGGTCGGGCGCGGGGCTTCGACCATCGCGGTCAGTTGCTCGGAGCGCATGTAACGCAAATCCTGCCCGGCGTCCGCCCAGTCTTCGGCGGGCTTGCCGGTGATGCGGCAATTCTCGTGCCCCATCGCGACGCATTCGGTCTCGCGGTAGACGATCGGGCGGCCGAGATAGACGCTGGCAAACCCGCTCGCGTATCCGATCTGCGCCCACCCGCCGGGCAGATGGCCGACGCCGAACGCATCGACATGCGCGCTGCACTCGGACGAGTGCCGCCACCGATATTCGGCGAAGAAACGCCCTTTCTCTACATCGATCTCGAACGCGAGCGGCTCGACCAGCACCGCGCCTTCGAGTGCGTGGAGCTGCGGGCCGATCGAGAAAGCGTCGAACACGCTGTCGCCCCGGCGCAGCTTGGCCGCGATCTCGGCGTCCATCGCGCCCGCTTCATAGCCCTGCCGCGTGAAGATCGCCCGCGCGCGGTCGTAGCCGACCGCGTTTACCACCTCGCGGCGCACGTCGCCCATCGTGCGCGCGTGGACGAGGACCATGCGGCGGCCCGCCAGCCAGATATGCCCCTGCTCGGGCGCGAAATGCAGCGTCGCGGCAAGATCGCCGATCGTGGGCAGGCCGAGCGGTGCGCGGCCAGGCGGCGGGGTGATGGCCATTGGTCCTCCGATCGCAAGGGTGCGGGATTTCCGACGGCTGCGCAATGGATCGGCGAGCATGCTGTCTAAAATCACGCAATACCCACCTGTCCCTTTGGTTTGGCACGAGTGACTTGCCCCAAAAAGATCAGTTGGCATGCTTCCTGCTAGGCAGGGGTGAGCCCGTAGAGGCTATGTTGGGGAGATGTCATGACGGATACAACGAACCACGTGCGCGCGCTGCGCGCCGCCGCGCTTTGCGGAGCCTCGCTGCTAGCTGCTCGCCCGGTGCTGGCGCAGGTTGCCGCGCCAAGTGCGCCACCCTCGCAGAACTCCCCCGTCGGTACCGTCGCGTCGCCGCAGACGGCCGGGGGCGGTATCGAGGAAATCGTCGTCACCGCGCAGAAGCGTTCGGAGAATCTGCAGAAGGTTCCGATCGCGATCACCGCCTTCACCACCGAGACCTTGCAGCGCAAGGGCATCACCGACATCTCGACGCTCGGCAAGTTCGCGCCCTCGGTCGAGATCGTCGGCACGTCGCCGTTCAGCGGCTCGACGCAGGTCTTGAGCGCCTATGTGCGCGGTATCGGTCAGAATGATTTTGCCTTCAACCTCGATCCCGGCGTCGGCGTCTATGTCGATGGTGTCTATTTCGCGCGCACGGTCGGCGCGGTGGTCGATCTGCTCGACCTGGATCACGTCGAAATCCTGAAAGGCCCGCAGGGCACGCTCTTCGGCCGCAACACCATCGGCGGCGCGATCAGCGTCGTCACGCGCGATCCGGGCACCAAATTCGCGGGACGCGGCGAGGTCGTCTACGGGCGCTTCAACCGCGTCGACGTCTCGGGGACGGTCGACCTGCCGCTGATCGATGACAAGCTCTACGCGCAGGCCAGTTTTTCATCCAAGTCGCGCGACGGCTTTTTCCACTTCCTCAAATATCCGGGCACCTACCAGACCGATGTCGGCCGCTTCGTCCGCCCCGATCCCACCACGTATGACAGCGCGGGCGGCAACGATACGCAGAACCTGCGCGGCAAGATCAAGTGGAACGTCACCCCGGACGTGACCTTCCGCCTGGTTGGCGATTACATGCGCTCGAACGATCAGGGCACGCCGAGCCAGCTCATCACCACCGAGCCAGGGCTGAAGGACGTCTACAACGCGTGCATTTCCACGCCCGCCGCCGTGCTCGCCACCACGCCGCTCGGGACATTGTGCAACAGCCCGCGCGGCCTGCCGCTGCCCAAGAACACCGTTATCCCGCATGAAATCCTGCCCCCCCTGGGCGGCATCAACTTCGGCGATCCGGGCAATGCCCACCTGCCGTTCGACAACCGCTTCGTCCCCACGCAGCGCGATACCTCGTACAGCACCGGCGCGGGCTACTCCAAGGTCAACACCTACGGCATCTCGGGCACGATCGACGCGCGCATCAGCCGCGATCTCAGCCTGAAATCGATCACCGCCTACCGCAACCTCGATTCGCGCTTCGCGCTCGACGTTGATGGCTCGCCGCTGCCGATCGGCGATCACGCGTTCATCATGACGCAGTGGCAGTTCAGCCAGGAACTGCAGGCGATCGGCTCCTTCCTCGACAATCGACTCAAGAGCGTGGTGGGCATCTATTATTTCCACGAACAGGGCAACCTGACTGACGAGGTCAATTTCGCGGGTGGTCTGCTCCAGATCTACGGCCCCAATCGCTTCAAGACCGACAGCTACGCCGCTTTCACGCAGCAGGAGTTTCACCTGACCGAAAAGCTCGGTATCACGGTGGGCGTTCGCTACACGCGAGACGAGAAATACTTCAAGGGTGGCCAGCGCGATCTGAACAGCCTCGCCAACAAGCTCGGCTATCCGCTGGCGCTGCATCCCGACAACACCGATTCGACGCTGTATTTCCCGCAGACCGATAACACGCTCAAGTTCAACGATGTCTCGTTCAAGGCGGGCATCAACTATCAGCTTCTGCCGCAGACGCTCACCTACTTCACCTTCAGCCAGGGTTATAAGGCGGGTGGCTTCACCACGCGCGCCACGACGCCGATCCTCGCCGCGCCGACCTTCAATCCCGAGAAGGCGAACACCTACGAGCTTGGCGTCAAAAGCCAGTTGTTCGATCGCAAGCTGCAGGCAAATATTGCTGCCTTCTATACCGATTACCGCGATCTGCAGGTGACGGTGCAGCAGGGTGTCTCCCCGGTGACGCTCAACGCTGCGCAGTCCGAAATCAAGGGCATAGAGGGCGAGCTGGTCTTCGCCGCAGGCCATGGTCTGACGATCAGCAGCACGCTTGGATACATCGACGCCAAATATACGCAGAAAAATGTGGGAACCACGCTTGGCAACCAGTTCGTCAATACGCCCAAGTTCGCCGCCTCGATGAACATCGATTACGAGTATCGGCTGCCGTCGAACGCCGCGATCGTCTTCCACGGCGATTACGCGCACCGTAGCAGTATCGCGCGCGACGGTGAGAACACGCCGCAATTGATCACGCCAATTACCGACGTCATCGGCGCGCTGCTCTCCTATCACAATGCGTCTGATATCTGGCATCTGGACGTTGGCGTCACCAACCTGACCGACGAGCGCTACTTCGTCTCGGGCCAGAACCAGGCGGGGATCGGCTACATCGGCGGCACGATCAACCGCCCGCGCGAATGGTATCTGCGCGCCGGGTTCAAGTTCTAGCCCCTGCCGCTCCCAGCATACGAAGGACTGGAACAATGTCGGATTTGAACGGCAAGACCATTGGTGTCACGGGCCTCGCTTCGGGCATCGGTGCCGCCACCGCCAGACTGCTCGCCCAGCGCGGTGCGAAGATCGTCGGCTTCGATCGTCGCGCCCCCGATTATCCCGTTCACGCCTTCTACCCAATCGATCTCGCCGACCCCGCTTCGATCGACTCCTGCACGGCCGCGCTCACTCAACCGCTCGATATCCTGTGCAACATCGCTGGCCTTCCCCCCACCGCGAACAAACACGCTGTCCTCACCGTCAATTTCTTCGGCCTGCGCCACTTCACCAACCGGCTCGCCGATCGTCTCACCCCCGGCGCATCGATCATCAATGTTGCCAGCCTCGCCGGACTGCAGTGGCGATCCGATCCCGCGCAGCTCAACGAAGCGCTCGCGCTCGATCTTCGCTCCGCCGATGCCTGGATCGAGACGCAGCCATTGGATGGCGCGCCGTCCTACCACCTTTCCAAGGAACTGCTGATCGCATGGACCACCGCGAGCTGCGCCGCCTGGCGCGCGCGCGGCATCCGCATCGTCAGCGTGTCGCCCGGGCCGGTCGCCACACCGATCCTGCCCGATTTCATCGCCACGCTGGGCCCCCGCGTCGAGGAGGATCTGAAGCATCTGCGCGCGGGCGAGCCGCACGAGATCGCGCCGGTGATCGCCTTTCTGTGCACGCCCGACGCAAACTGGATCAACGGGTCCGATATCGCGGTCGACGGCGGCGCGGGTGCAAATGCCTGGACGCAGATACTCGGCCTTCGGTCTTAGTCTGTCGGCGCTCCCGTTAATCGGGCCAACGCGAAACGAGGTCCGTTCCGGGCCGACAAAATCAAATGGGGGACTTTCGACCTGTCGTCGCCTTACTCCAGTCGGCTGACGCATCGAAGCCATGCCCGCTGATCTTGCGCTATCGTGCGCATCGGACGAACCTCCCAGACCAGAAGTCCCGCTTCCAAGGTAAAGGCGGGGCCAACGGGAGGAGAGCACGCGTGACCAACGTCGCCCACGGCCCCAGAGCGGTCGCGCTTGTCGGACCGGCCGGCGCGGGAAAGACCAGCCTGGCCGAAGCCCTGCTGTTCGCCGCAGGCGCTATCCCCCGCCTCGGCGCGGTCGGTGCGGGCACCACCGTGGGCGACGCCAGCCCGGAAGCGCGCGCGCGCGGTGGTTCAACCGAGCTCAGCCTATCGCGCCTGGAATGGATGGGCGATCGCTACGCGTTGCTCGACGTGCCGGGCTCCACGGGCTTCGCGGCGGACGCAGAGATGGCGCTCGGCGTCGCGGATCTCGCGCTGGTGGTGGTCGATCCCGATCCGGGCCGCGCGCCGCTCGTCGAGCCAACACTGCGGCTGCTCGAAGCGATGCGGATGCCCCACGCACTCTTCGTCAACAAGATCGATTCGGCGCGCGGCAGCATCGAAGACCTGCTCGCGGCGCTCCAGCCGATGAGTGCTGCGGCGCTGGTCGCGCGCCAGATCCCGATTCGCGCGGGCGAGCGGGTTGCCGGCTTCGTCGATCTCGCGCTGGATCGCGCCTATCATTACCAGCCCGGCAAACGCTCGGAGCAGGTGCCGCTCGCCCACCATCTGCGCGAGGACAAGTCCGCCGCGCGCTTCCACATGCTCGAACAGCTCGCGGATCACGATGACGCGCTGCTGGAGCAGCTCGTTTCGGACGAGGTGCCCAGCCTCGATACGATCTTTGCCGATCTGGCGCGCGAGACGGCTGCGGGACTGGTCGTGCCGGTGTTGTTCGGCTCGGCGTTGAACGGCTTCGGCATTCGACGACTGCTCAAGATGCTGCGCCACGATACGCCGGTGGCGTCGAGCACTGCGGCGAGGCTTGGAATCGAGGGGGGGGCCGCGCAGGTGTTCAAGGTCTCGCACGCGAGTGCGATAGGAAGGCTGGCGCTCGCGCGCGTGTTCAACAAACCGCTCTCGGACGGTGCCGAACTCTCGAGCGCGGACGGCAAGACGACACGCGCGGGCGCGCTGTTCGCGTTGCAAGGGGCCGCTACGATCAAGGTCGCGCGCGCCGAACCCGGCGATGTGGTGGGTATCGCCAAGACCGACGGCCTGAACGCGGGCGACCTGATGGGGACCGGCGGACGGGCTCCACCGGCCGCCACGCCGCGAAACACGCCCGTCGCCAACTGCGCGATCGTGATCGCGGTCACCGATCACAAGGACGAGGTGCGCCTGTCGAGCGCGCTCGCCCGGCTGGTCGAGGAGGACCGCGCGCTGCGCTGGGGTCAGGACGCGGCGAGCCACGAGATGCTGCTGCACGGGTTGAACGACGAGCATCTCGCGGTGACGCTCGCCCGGCTGAAGCGGCGCTACGGCGTCGCGGTGTCGACCCGGCCGCCTGCGGTTGCCTACAAGGAAACGATTCGCACCTCGGCGAGCCAGCACGGGCGCCACAAGAAGCAGTCCGGCGGCCATGGCCAGTTCGGTGACGTGGTGATCGAGATCCGCCCGCTAAAACGCGGCGAAGGCTTCCGCTTCGAAAACCGGATCGCGGGCGGCGTGGTACCAAAACAATGGATCCCGGCGGTCGAGCAGGGCGTCCAGGATGCGATGGTCAGGGGACCGCATGGCTTCCCGGTAGTCGATGTCGCCGTGGCGCTCGTCGATGGCTCCTACCACAGCGTCGACAGCTCGGAGCTTGCCTTCCGCACCGCAGGACGGATCGCCATGGCCGACGCATTGGCAGCGGCCACGCCCGTCGTACTCGAACCGATCGCCCATATGACGATCCACGCCCCCGGCAGCGCGACCTCGCGGATCACGTCGGCCGTGGCGAGCAGACGCGGTCAGATGCTGGGCCTCACACCCGTCGAGGGCTGGTCGCGGTGGGATGTGATCGAGATGATGCTCCCCCAAGCCGAGTTGCACGGCTTCGAGGCCGAGCTGAGATCGATGAGCCAAGGCATGGCGCATTACGCGGCGCGCTTCGACCATTTGTCCGAGGTTGCAGGCTAGCGATGACGGTGAAACGAAGCTGCGACGGGGTGGGATGGTGCCGGGTGTCGGAGCCGGATAGCACACCTCAAAATCGCAGGAAATCAGCCGTTTTGGGAGGGCGCCGCGGCTTGTGTATCTCCCCGGTGTAGCAGAACGGGGGGGCTGCCAATATCGTCGCGCTTCACGCGTCTAGCCGACTGGCGCGGACGCGACGAAGGAGGCTCATCACGAGCCGCCCGCGCCCCAACTGAACGAATTGATGTACAAGCGTCATCGTTCGGCTACAGCGACGGCATGGAGCTGTCGAAGTCGCGCCGGGTCAAGGTTATCCAAGAGATTTCTGATCACTTGAGTCAAAAAGACTGGGCTGTCATCGATTTAACTCTCAAGCAGTTTGGCCTTCCAATCAAAGACGAATGGTCGGGCGGCAATGGCAGTTACGTCATAGCTATGGTCGGAGAGGCAACTAATGATGAATTGATAGAATTAGGCCTACACTGCGGAGTGCAATTCGATCACGATCTTGCGCAGGGTCCTCAAGAGCTTTCATACTGGAAAGTAGGTCAGCTTAAAGTATTCATTTCACATATCAGCTCCACCGAAGAAGATACCGCTGCAATAAAGCCCAATATGAGCCAATTTGGCATGTCTGCTTTTGTTGCTCATAACGCTATCACGCCGGCTAGGGCGGCATTGGCGGCGACGGGGCGGACGCACCGGGGGAAGGAAAGCCTAGCCGTCCCAAGGCGCACGACGGCGGGGCCGTGGTGGCGCGCGAACGAGGCGAGCATCAAGCAAACGGCGGCTCAGTTCAAATTGTCGGACGCGACGGTGAAGCGGTATTGCGCCGGGGCGGTGCGGACCAACGGCGAGCAAACCGCTTAGGAGGCCCGCTGAGTCGCACGGCGGGGGATTGTGGAGCCAAGTGAGGGTAATCCGCTGGCGCGCGCTGTGGAGTGTCCTGAAGGACCCTCACAGGGGAGGCGCGAAGGTCCGCATTGGACGGCGTGGCGGCGCGGTTGGGATAAGCGGATATGCGAGCGAGCGGCGAATAGCGGCCGATGACGAGGCCGGACACCTAAGGACTGATTTGATACAGATTGGCATAGGACCGCGACGCAAACCCGTTACCGCGCATCTATCTGACCGGGCTAGAACCCCTATTAATTTAGCGGGTATCCGGATGACCAGAGGTGTGGCGCGCCTAAGAGTAAGGGTAAGGTGAGGGATAGCCTCGTGTATATGATAAGCAGGAATGGCCGGATGATAGTGTGTAGGCTATGGAATGACAGCCAAGAGGAAACTTGACAATCTCTGAGATACCAACTCGCTTTGAAAGACGCAGATACCAACATCTCACACCCAAACATATCCAAGGCTACTAGGACCATAGTATCGAGCGTGATCAATCTACAGCTTAGCTGAATAATCCGCCGCTTATAAGTGAAAGACGTGCGTTGAATTGTCCAACTAAGATTACGTTCTGATAAAACTTAGGGTTCGCGGCCTAAGCCATCACGCGATCAGCAGCGTCGATCCGGTTGTGCGCCTTGCTTCAAGGTCCGCGTGCGCGCGCGCCACTTCGACCAGCGCGTAACTCTGATCGATCCGCACCTTGATCGAGCCATCGTTGATCAAGCGGAACAGTCGCGCCGCACCCGCCTCGCGTTCGCCTATATTTTGATAATAATCACCCATCGTTGGCCGCGTCAGGAACACCGATCCCTGCCGCGCGAGGCGTCCCGGATCGAACGGCGGCACGTTGCCCGAGGCATTGCCGAAGCTCACCAGCATCCCCCGCCGAGCCACGCTGGCCAGTGACGCCTCGAATGTCGCCGCGCCCACCCCGTCGAGCACCACCTGCACACCAGCCCCGCCCGTGATCTCGCGCACGCGCGCCGCGATATCGTCGATATCGGTGCGCAGTACATGCGCGCAGCCGTGCACACGCGCGATCTCGGCCTTGGGCGCCGAACCGACCGTGCCAATCACGATCGCCCCGATCGCCGCGAGCCACTGCGCCGCGATCAAACCGGTGCCACCGGCTGCAGCATGCAGCAGTACGGACCAGCCGGGATGAACCTTCGCACAGCGTTCGATCAGATATTCCGCTGTAAGGCCCTTGAGGAGTACGGCAGCAGCCACATCCTCGCCAATCGCATCGGGCAGCCGAACCACCATGTCTGCGCCAATCGTGCGGTGTGTTGCGTAGGCACCGATCGGCCCCCAGCAATATGCCACACGGTCGCCGACGTGCAGATGCTCCACGCCCTCGCCCACCGCCTCGATCACGCCCGCTGCCTCTAGCCCGAGGCCGGTCGGCAACGGCACGGGATAGCGCCCCGTCCGATGATAGACATCGATGAAATTGAGGCCGACCGCGCTTTGCCGAACCAGGATTTCATTATCCCCAGGCGCGCCGCCCTCGGGCAGCGCCGCCCACTCCATCACCTCGGGACCGCCAGTGCGCGCGATTCGGATCGATCCGCGCGCGCTCATGGCGCGCGCAGATGCCGCGCGAAGAAATCCGCCGTGCGCTGGTCGGCAAGCGCTGCGGCCGCCCCGTCGCGATGCGCGCCGCCTACGCGCGCGAACGCGTGATCGGCACCCGCGTAACTGTAAACATCGGCCTTGCCCGCGAGCGCAGCCTCGATCGCCGCAACGGCTGCGGGTGGAATGTACGAGTCCGCCGCTCCGAAGTGGAGCATCAGCGGCCGCGCGATCGCATGGGCCTCGCCCAATCGCTGATCGATCGAACCACCATAATAGCCGACAAATGCATCCGCATCGGTGCGCGCTGCGGCCAAGAAGGTTAGCAAGCCGCCCCAGCAATAGCCGACGATCCCGACGCGTCCATTGCAATCGGGTCGCGCGCGGACCGCCCGAATCACTGCCTCGATATCGGCAATCGCATCATCGATCTTTGCGCCGCGCATCAGTGCAAACGCGCGCTCGTGGTCGGCGGCCAGTTCGGGATCGAGCACAACACCCACACCCGCGCGCCAGAACAGATCAGGCGCGGCGGCCAAGTATCCCGCCGCAGCGAACCGGTCCGCAACGGCCCGGATTCCTGCGTTCACGCCGAAGATTTCCTGCAGCACAATAATCGCCGGCCGCGGAGCGGCGCGTTCGCCCGCGACATAGGCGTCGAACACGCCTCCGCCTAAAGCATCGATCAGCATATCGGCCATCGCTCGGTCCCTCGCCTTCGTCTTCGTTTATCGTTAACGCAGCCTGCGTCGCAACCCGGAGTCCGATTCCCGTGCAAGTCAATGTCACAGTCGACTGTTCGCCTCAGGAAGCTCGCGCGTTTCTCGGGCTTCCCGATCTGGCACCGCTGCACGCGATCTACATCGACAAAATGAAAGGCATGGCGCTGGAAGGCGTAAAATCGGAGGATATCGAGCGGATGTACCGCGCGTGGGGCACGGGAGTTAGCGAAAGCCTCGAACAGTTCCAGCGCCTGTTCTGGAACGCGGCACAGGGCGGCGGATCGCGCTGAAGCCGCTGGACGCGCCGCTCGCGACGATCGCGGCGCTCGCTTCGGGGCGGCCGCCCTCGGCGATTGCGGTGTTACGGATTTCCGGGCCGGAAGCCTTTGCCACCGCGGCCACGATCGCGGGCCGGTTGCCGTCACCGCGGCGCGCGGCGTTGCGGGCGCTGCGCGACGCCGGGGGCGCGTTGCTCGACCGCGCAATGGTGCTGGTTTTTCCCGCACCAGGCACCGCGACCGGAGAAGATGTGGTGGAACTGCATCTGCATGGAGGACATGCGGTCATAACGGCGGTGCTGGAGGCTCTGCTCGCGCTGCCGAGGGTGCGGCTGGCGGAGCCGGGAGAGTTCACGCGGCGTGCGTTCGATAACGGCAAGCTCGACCTGACGCAGGTCGAAGGGCTGGCAGATCTGCTCGCGGCAAGTACCGAGGCGCAGCGCGCGCAGGCTATCCGTACCAGCGAGGGAGCGCTCGCCCGCGCGGCCGCCGCGTGGCGCGACGCGCTGCTTGCCGAACTGGCGGTGACCGAAGCGCTGCTCGATTTCTCCGATGAGGGGGATGTGACGGATGCGCTGCCCGATGCGGCGGTGCTTGAAGGGGTGGCGCGCTCGTTGGGCGACGCTTTGGCAGGGGCCGAGGCGGGCGAGCGGCTGCGCGATGGGCTGCAGGTGGCGCTCATCGGCGCGCCCAATGTCGGCAAGTCGAGCCTGCTGAATGCGCTGGCGGGACGCGAGGCAGCCATCGTCTCGCCTTATGCCGGGACGACACGCGATCCGATCGAGGTGACGCTGGATCTCGGCGGTGTGCCGGTGACGCTGATCGACACGGCAGGACTTCGGCCGAGCGAAGATCCGATCGAAGCCGAGGGGATCGCGCGGGCGAAAGCGCGCGCTGCTTCCGCAGACCTTCGTTTGCTGCTGTACGACGGTGGGTTTCCGTCCGGCGCCGAAGGCATGTGGCTGGTCCGGACCAAGTCCGATCTTGCAGCGGAGGAGATCGACGCAACGAGCATTTGGGTCTCCACTGTGACGGGGCAGGGGATTGCGGCGCTTATGGCGCGACTGAAAATCTGGGCGGTCGATGCGACGCGCGGCGGAGAGGCTGCTCCAATCTCGCATGCGCGACAACGAGCGACGGTGACGGAAGCGTTTGCGCGCGTCGAGGAGGCAATAGGGAGCGAGGAGGCGCTGTTGCGCGCCGAAGCGCTGCGGCTCGCTCTGCGCGCGATCGGGCGATTGAGCGGCGGGGTTGATATCGAGGATGTTCTCGACGCGATTTTCGCACGCTTCTGTGTGGGGAAATAAGGGGCCACCAGGGAGAAGGGCCAGGAATGTTCCACGTGGAACATTTGCGTCGTGCCAAGTGAGCGAATGTTCCACGTGGAACATTCCACCCTGCGTCCGACGATCCATCCCGCAATAGGCCAACTGCATGGCTCCGTCGCTTGCCGATCGTCGCTCGCGCCCCTAACCCGGCGTGATGCGCTTCGACGTCCTTGTTATCGGCGGCGGCCACGCTGGCTGCGAAGCCGCTGCAGCGGCTGCGCGCTCCGGTGCGCGCACTGCTTTGCTGACGCGCTCGCGCGCCGATCTTGGCCAAATGTCGTGCAATCCCGCCATCGGCGGCCTCGGCAAGGGCCATCTGGTCCGAGAGATTGATGCGCTGGACGGATTGATGGCGCGCGCGGCGGATGCGGCAGCGATCCAGTATCGGCTGCTCAATCGCCGCAAGGGCCCTGCCGTGCAGGGCCCACGCATCCAGGCGGATCGTACCGCCTATTCCGACGCCATCCGCACGCTGATCGATGAAGTCGGCGTCACCGTGATCGAGGGCTCGGCCGAAGCGTTCGAAATCGCGAGCGGCACCGTTCCACATGTCATTGGTGCGCACCTCGCAGACGGCCGCACCATCGCGGCCACGGCGACCGTATTGACCACCGGCACCTTCCTTGGCGGCGTGCTTCACACCGGGGACCAAGTATCCGCGGGCGGACGGATCGACGAACCCGCCAGCGTGGGGCTGTTGGGTGCGCTCGCCGCGCTTGGCCTCACGCTTGGACGGATGAAGACGGGGACTCCCCCCCGGCTCGATGGCCGCACGATCGATTGGGGTGCGCTCGCAATGCAGCCGGGCGACGATGTCCCCGCGTTGATGTCCGCGATCAGCGCCGCACCCACTCTTCCGCAGATCGCGTGCGCGGTCACGCGAACCACATCCGCAACGCATGACATCATCCGCGCCGATCTCGCACGCTCGCCGATGCACAACGGGCAGATCGAATCGCGCGGGCCGCGCTACTGCCCCTCGATCGAAGACAAGATCGCCCGCTTCGGCGATCGCGACGGGCATCAGATCTTCCTTGAACCCGAGGGGTTGGCGGACGCAACCATCTATCCCAACGGCATCTCGACCGCGCTGCCCGTCGAAACCCAGGCGCGCCTTGTCGCCACGATCCCCGGTCTTGAACGCGCGCGGATCGTTCGGCCCGGCTATGCGGTCGAATATGCCCACGTCGATCCGCGCCAGCTGACCCCGGGGCTGGCGGTGGCGCATGTGCGCAAGCTATACCTGGCGGGGCAGATCAATGGGACGACCGGCTACGAGGAGGCGGCTGCGCAAGGCCTGATCGCGGGGATCAACGCCGCGCGCGCCGCGGCCGGGCAGGGCGAAGTGACACTCGACCGCGCGCAGGCGTACATCGGCGTGCTGATCGACGATCTGGTCACCCGCGGCGTGAGCGAGCCCTATCGCATGTTCACCTCGCGCGCCGAGTTCCGCCTCGCGCTGCGGGTGGACAATGCCGATCTGCGGCTGACACCGATAGGAGCGGGCTGGGGATGCATCGCCGCCGGACGAGCCAGGCACTTTGCCGACCGCGCAGCGGCGCGCGCGGCCGCGCTGTCGCTGCTCGGCCGTGTAAGCGCGACGCCGACGATGCTCGCGCGCCACGGCGTCCCCGTTGGCCAGGATGGCCAGGCGCGGACCGCGTTCGATTGGCTGCGCTTTCCCGAACTTGATTGGCCCGCAGCCCTGCGGCTGTGGCCCGAACTCGCAGCGATCCCCGCGCCGCTTGCCGAGGAGCTAATCGTCGAAGCGCGTTACGCACCGTATCTCGCCCGCCAGGCGCTTGATGTGGCGGCGTTTCGGCGGGACGACGCGCTGGCGCTGCCCGCCGATCTCGACTTCCACGATGTAGGTGGGCTTTCGAACGAGGCGCGCGCCGCACTCGCCGCCGCGCGACCCGCTTCGCTCGGCGCGGCGGGGCGGTTGCAGGGGATGACGCCGGGTGCGCTGACCAACCTGCTCGCACATGTCCGCCGCGCGGCGTGAGCGGACGCGCGGCGTTCGCCGGCGACTATGCGCTCACGCCTGAAGCCCTGGCGCGGTTCGATCGCTATGCGGACGCGCTCGCGCTAGCGCAGACGCGCGCCAATCTGGTGGGCCCCACGACACTCGCCGAGGTGTGGACGCGCCACTTCGCCGATAGCGCGCAGCTCATGCCGCTGGGCGTGGCGGGCGGCCGCTGGCTCGATCTTGGCGCGGGCGCGGGGTTTCCGGGACTGGTACTGGCGCTGCTTGGCGCGGACGTCGACCTGGTCGAGGCGACGGGCAAGAAAGTCGCCTTCCTGCAAGAAATGATCGCGCTGCTCGATCTTGGCGCGTCCACGCGCGTGCATCATGCCCGCATTGAGTCGCTGGCTCCGTTCGAAGTGGCCACAATCACCGCACGCGCGCTCGCACCGCTGCCCAAGCTGTTTGACTACGGGCTGCGCTTCGCGGCACAACACACGCGCTGGGTGTTGCCCAAGGGTGCGCGCATTGCGGACGAACTGGCTGAAGCGCAGTTGGACTTCGTTTTCGAGGCCAGACTGCATCCGAGCCGCACCTCGCCCGAGGGGCGGATCGTGATCGCCGACGGGGTTGGGCGGAAGGAACGGGATGCGGCTCGCCATCGCTAATCAGAAAGGCGGGGTGGGCAAGACCACGACCGCGGTCAACCTCGCCGCCGCATTGGGCGCGATGGGGCAGCGCGTGCTGCTGATCGATCTCGATCCGCAGGGCAACGCCTCGACCGGGCTCGGCATCGGACGGCATTCACGCAAGTTGTCGATTTATGATGTTTTGCTAGGCCGTGCGACGATTGAAGACGCCACCCTCAGGACGGTCGCGAACAATGTCGCGCTGGTCCCCTCCACCGTCGATCTGTCGGGGGCAGAGATCGATCTTATCGAGTTTGAAGACCGTCCGTTCCGTCTTCGTTCCGCCTTACGCGACGCGCTCGCCTTCGACCACATCGTGATCGATTGTCCGCCCTCGCTCGGGCTGCTCACGGTCAACGCGCTCGCGGCGGCGGATGGACTGCTGGTACCGCTACAGGCCGAATTCTTCGCGCTCGAAGGGCTGAGCCAGCTGGTCAAGACGCTGGAGCGCGTCCGCGCCTCGGCGAACCCTCACCTCCAACTGACGGGAATCGTCCTCACGATGTTCGATCGACGTAACCGGCTATGCGAGATGGTCGCCAATGATGTCCGCGATCATTTCGGCGACACGGTGTTCCGCACGGTCATCCCGCGCAATGTGCGGCTCTCGGAGGCACCGAGCCACGGGCTGCCCGCGCTACTCTACGATCCGCGCGCAGCGGGATCGGAGGCCTATGTGGAGCTGGCGCGCGAGCTGAGCGCGCGTCTGCCGGTACGGGTGGCGGCCTGATGGCGATGGCGCGCAAGACGGGGCTGGGTCGCGGGCTGTCCGCTCTGCTCGACGATATCAAATCGCCCGACGCGGCGGCGGCGCAGTTCATCGGCATCGCGCAGATCCTCGCCAATCCACGCCAGCCCCGGCGGCACTTCGAGCCGACCGCGCTCGAAGAACTTGCGCAGTCGATCGCAGCCAAGGGTGTGCTGCAGCCAATCCTGGTGCGTCCGATCGGTGGTGGAAAATATGAACTCGTCGCGGGCGAGCGACGCTGGCGCGCGGCGCAGGCGGCGGGCCTGCACGATATCCCCGCGATGGTGCGCGACCTCGAGGAGGGCGAGGCGCTGCAACTGGCAATCGTCGAGAATGTCCAGCGCGCCGACCTGAACGCGATCGAGGAGGCGGAGAGCTACCGGCGGCTGATCGACGAGTTCGGGCAGACGCAGGAGACCGTCAGCCGCACCGTCGGAAAATCACGCAGCCATGTCGCGAACCTGCTGCGACTGCTGGATTTGCCGCTGCCGGTTCGCACGGCGGTGATCGACGGGCGGCTGACGATGGGCCACGCGCGCGCGATGCTCGGCGCGCGCGATCCCGCCGCGCTCGCCGACGATGCGATCCGGCTTGGGCTCTCTGTGCGCGAGACCGAGGCGCGCGCGTCGAGGACGGCGGGGGCGGCCGCGTCGCGCGCGCCGGGAGACGGCGCGGTGCGCGATGCCGATCTGGTCGCGCTCGAACGGCGGCTGTCGGGTGCGCTCGGGCTAAAAGTGGCGATCGCGACCAATGGCGCGGCGGGACGGGTGGAACTGAAGTTCCAGTCGCTCGACCAGCTCGACATGATCTGCGCGCGGCTGACGGGCGGCCACCTCTGAGCGACGCGCCGCTGCGATGCCAAGCCCGCCACCGGCAAGGCCCCTGGCGATCCCAACGCCGCGCATCGTCAGCGAATGCGCGAGCGGATGCTGCGCGCGGGTGGCGAGGGGTTCGCCGATTACGAGCTGCTCGAATATCTGCTCACGATCGCGTTCCGGCAGGGGGACACCAAACCGCTCGCCAAGGCGCTGATCCGGGAGTTCGGCACACTTGCCGCAGTGCTCGCCGCAACCCCCGATGCGTTGCAGCGCGTCGCGGGGATGGGGCCGGCGGCTGCCGCCGCACTCAAGTTCATCGAAGCCGCCGCGTTACGTGCGCAGCGCGTCGCGCTTGATCGCCAGGATGTGACGCTCGGCGGCTGGGAGCCGCTGCTTGCCTATCTGCACAGCGGCCATGCGCACCGGATCAACGAACAGGTGCGCGTGCTGTACCTGAACGCGAAGAACATCCTGCTGCACGACGAGGTATTGAGCGAAGGCACGATCAACGAGGCGATCGTTCACCCGCGCGAGATCGTGCGGCGCGCGATCGAGATCGGTGCGGCGGGGCTGATCCTCGTCCACAATCACCCGAGCGGCGATCCGACACCGAGCCACGCCGACATCACGCTCACGCGCGAGATCACCGCTGCCGCAGCCTTGATGGAAATCACGGTGCACGATCACGTCATCATCGGGCGCGGCGGGCATGTGAGCCTGCGCGCACAGGGACTGATGGGGCACGACGCGGGCTGAGCCACGGGTTGACCCGGCCGCACGGATCGCCGAGCGTCCACCAACCATGCTTGCACCCCGCCGCCAACGCGTCGATCTCGGTGGATCGACCGCCTACAAGCTCGGCACCCCCGGCGCGTTCACCGATCTTTATTATTATTTGATGGAAATCGGCTGGCCGCGCTTTTTCGCGCTGGCCACCGCGACCTTCATCGGCGTCAATCTCGTCTTCGGCCTGATCTACGCAGCAATGCCCGGTGCTATCGCGGGCGCGCGCGCGGGATCGTTGACCGATGGTTTCTTTTTCTCGGTCGATACTTTCGCAACCGTGGGCTATGGCGCGATGGCTCCCGCAACGCCGATCGGCCACACGGTCGCGTCGTTCGAGCTCCTGATCGGCCTGTTCCTCACGGCGACTTTGACCGGCATCATCTTCGCGCGTTTCTCGCGCCCCCGCGAGACCATCCTGTTCAGTCGCGTCGCGGTGGTGACGCGCCATTTCGGCGAGCGATCGCTGATGGTGCGCGTGGCGAGCGCCCGCTCGCGCCCGTTGGTGGAGGTGCGCGCGCAGATGGTGTTCCTCGAGCGGACCATCACCACCGAGGGACGACCTTTCCGCAAGTATGTCGAACTGCCGCTCGTGCGCGCGACCAACCCGCTGATGTCGCTCGCGTGGACCGTGATCCATAATCTGGAGGAGGGTGGCGCGCTATGCCACGCGATCGACAATGGCGACGAGATCATGATCGTGCTCAGCGTCAACGGGCTCGATACCCTGCTCGGCCAGCCGGCGTTTGGCGGGCATACATATCTTAACGCAGATTTGCGCAGGGGCGAGCGGTTTGCTGAAATCGTCAGCGACACGAACGGCGATGTGGAGATCGACATCGGTCGGTTGCACGAGACGGAAGCCGATCTGGTTTAGCCGACGCGCCCCTTGGGCACTGGCCGCGTGACCAGCACGGCATAGACCGCAGCAGGCACACACGCGAGTACGCCCGCGATCAGTACGTCGGTCAGCAGCGCGATCCACAGACCCGGATCGGCGGCGGTCATCGCAGCCGCCATGCGCTCGACATCGGCCGGCGTTGCGTTCTGGCCGAACACAACGATGCCGATCGTTCCCCCGATCGGAATCAGCGCGAGCATCAGCACGAAGCACAGCCCGAGCAGCCGCACCCGGTTGCCACGGGTCAGCGCGGCAGCCCGCTGGAGGGCGGCGATCGGCCCAAGCCGCTCGGCGACCGCGGCGGGCACAGCGGGGAGCAACGTCGCCAGCGCCCACAGCGCCGCCGCGGTTGCCAATCCGTCAATGAAGCCGCCCGCCATCGGCCCAAGCGCGCTTGCGATCAGGAAAACGATCCGCACGCTCATCGCGCCCGCTCCCAGAATAAGCGCGACAACCAGTCCCGGCTGCGCCGCACCGAGACCCGCCGCGATGAAACGCCACGGCCCAAGCGGTTTGCGCGCGAACAGGTGCAGCACGCCGAACGCGACCGCGCTCAGGAACAGCATCCCGCACACTCCCTGCGCGGTGACCACCAGCGTCGCGCTCTCGCCCGCACCCGGGCCGATCAGGCGCGCAAGCAGTGCCGGCAGCGTAACCAGCAGCGCGCCGAGCGCAAGGATCGGAGCGAATTCACGCCACCACGCGAACAGCGCGAGCCGGAGCACCGCGACGATATCGAGTGGGGGAGCGGCGGGTTGGGTTTCGGCCATTCGCCCCCATAGAGCGAGATCGATGAACCTGCCATCGGCGCTTGGCAATTTGCATCCATCGCCGAGCGACAGGGCAGGCCCCGCGCGCGCCGCTCGCCTAACCGGATATCCTTGCAAGCGCCAACGGCACTGCGATCGCGGTCACCAGCAGCCCGGCAAGGACCAACCAGCCCCGGCGGCGCCCGAAATTGATCGTCCAGCCCATCGCGGGGCGGCGCTTGGGAACGATCAGCCGCCGATCGGCCCGTGAGAAATACAGCAGCCCGCCTGTCCAGTTGGCGGGATCGGACCAGAGTTGTTCGGCAGTCGGCATGCGTACTCCTTTCGAGCCAATGATATTACACCACCGCCCCGCTCGCCGCAAGAACCGCCAGTGTCACCAGATCGCCCGCGCTCGCGGTCATCGGCGCGATCTGTACCGGCGCGCACATGCCCACCAGCAGCGGGCCAATCACGCGGCCCCCGCCAAGTTCCTTCAAAAGCTTGGCGCTGATGTTCGCCGCGTGCAGCCCGGGCATGATCAGCACGTTGGCGGGGCCGGTCAGGCGGGTGAAGGGATAGCGCCGCGCCATCTCGGGCGATAGCGCGACATCGGCGGACATTTCGCCCTCATACTCGAACCCCGCCCGGCGCTGATCCAACAGCGCGACCGCCTCGCGCAGCACGTCGGTAATCGATCCCGTCGGGTCGCCGAAGTTGGAATAGCTCAGGAACGCGACGCGCGGTTCCTGCCCCATGCGGCGCGCGACCGCCGCCGTCCCCTCGGCGAAGCGCGCAAGCATGGCTGCGGTGGGGCGTTCGTGGACGGCAGTATCGGCGATGAAGACCGTCTGCCCGCGACCGATGACGATGTGGATGCCGAACGGCTCGGCTCCGGGAGCGCGGTCCAAAGCGAGGCTGAGCTGGGTGAGGCTGCTCGAGAAGCTGCGGGTGACACCGGTGACCACGACATCGCCCAGCCCGAGCGCGAGGAGCGAGGCGGCGAAGATGTTGCGATCGGTGTTCACCAGCCGCACGCAATCGCGCTGGAGATAGCCGTGACGCTGCACGCGCGCATATAGCCGCGCGACCATCTCGGGCACATGGGGCGAGGTCCGACTATTGTGGATTTCGAAGCGCTTTTCGTCCTCGAACCCCATGCGCTTGAGGCTCGCCAGCACCGCGGCATCGCGGCCCACCAGCAGCGCCTTGCCGTAGCCCGCATCCTCGTAGGCAATCGCGGCGCGCAGCACGGTCTCTTCCTCGGCCTCGGCAAAGATCGCGCGCTTGGGAGCACCCTGCGCAAGGTTGAAGCTGTGGCTGAGGAAACTGGTCGAGGGATCGAGCCGCGCGCGCAGATCACGCGCGTAGGCGCGCTCGTCGATGATCGGGCGGCGAGCCACGCCGGACTTCATTGCCGCGCGCGCGACCGCCATCGGCACCGCCACGATGAGGCGCGGATCGAAGGGAGCCGGAATGATATATTCGGGGCCGAAAATCGGTTGCTTGCCATACGCAGCCGCGACCTCGTCGGGCACCGTCTGCCGCGCGAGTTCGGCCAACGCGTGCGCGGCGGCGAGCTTCATCTCCTCGTTGATCGTTGTCGCGCGCACATCGAGCGCACCCCGGAAAATGTACGGGAAGCCGAGCACGTTGTTGATCTGGTTGGGGTAATCGCTGCGCCCGGTCGCCATGATCGCGTCGCCGCGAACGCCGTGCACCTCTTCGGGCGTGATCTCCGGATCGGGGTTGGCCATCGCGAAGATGATCGGATGTGGCGCCATCGAGGCAACCATCGCGGGCGTTACGGCGCCCGCAACCGACAGCCCGTAGAGCACATCCGCCCCCACCAGCGCTTCTGCCAGCGTGCGCGCTTCGGTCGGCGCGGCGTGCGCGGTCTTCCACTGGTTCATGCCCTCGGTGCGGCCCTGGTAGATCACGCCCTTGCTGTCGACCAGGATCACCTGGTCGCTCGGCACGCCCATCGCCTTCGCCAGCTCGATGCAGCTGATCGCGGCTGCGCCTGCGCCGTTCACCACCAGTTTGACGTCCTTGGGCGTGCGGCCGGTCAGGCGCATCGCGTTGATCAGCCCCGCCGCCGAGATGATCGCGGTGCCGTGCTGATCGTCGTGGAACACCGGGATGTTCATGCGCGCGCGAAGATTGCTCTCGATGATGAAGCATTCGGGTGCCTTGATGTCTTCAAGGTTCACGCCCCCGAAGCTCGGCTCCATCAGTGCCACCGCATCGCAGAAGCGGTCCACATCCTCGGTATCCAGCTCCAGATCGATCGAATCGACATCGGCAAAGCGCTTGAACAGCACCGCCTTGCCCTCCATCACCGGCTTGGACGCGAGCGCGCCCAGATTGCCGAGCCCCAGGATCGCGGTGCCGTTGGTTATCACCGCGACCAGATTGCCCTTGATCGTGTAATCATAGGCGGCGTCCGGATCGGCCGCGATCGCGCGCACCGGCACCGCGACACCGGGCGAATAGGCCAGCGAAAGATCGCGCTGCGTCGCCATCGGCTTCGATGCGACGATCTCGATCTTGCCCGGCCGCCCCTGCGAATGGAACAGCAACGCTTCGCGGTCGGTAAAGCGGGTGGAGGCGTTTCCCGGATCGTCGGACATCGGCGCGGTTTCTCCTCGGCGTGCGCGACCTTTTAGGCACAACGCGCGCGCGCGCTACCCACGCCGCAGTCCGAACGCGCGAATGTGTGCCGGGGGGGCTAGGCGATCACGCGGCGATACAGGTGCCACGTCGCATGACCGAGCACGGGCAGCGCCACTGCGAGGCCAACGAACAGCGGCAGTGCACCCAGCAGCAGAACCACCGCGACGATCAACCCCCACAGCAGCATGGTTCCGGGGTTGGCCGCCATCGCGCGCACCGAAGTGACGATCGCGGTTACCGGGCCGACGTGCCGGTCGAGCGCGAGCGGGAAGCTGATCGCGCTAACCGCCAGCGTCACCAACGCGAAGCCGAAGCCAACCGCATTGCCCACCGCGATCACAGTCCAGCCCGGACCGGTCGTGAAAATCTCCCGCAGCATCATGATCGGCGAGGCGGGCAGATGCGCACCGAACTGCGCGTGGTAGATCGCCGCCGCCGCCGCGATCCAGGCGACGAAGATCACCACCAGCACCGCGCCCAGCGCAACGATGGTCATCGCGCCCGGTGAACGCACCACCTGGAACACATCGGACCAGTGCGTTTCCATCCCGAGTTCGCGGCGACGGCTGATTTCATAGAGACCGACCGCCGCGAGCGGGCCAACCAGCGCGAAGCCCGAGATCAGCGGGAAGATGATCGGCAGCAGATCATTGCCCATCGACCACCGCGCCGCGATCAGGCCGAGCAGCGGATACACCAGCGTCAGAATGAACAGATGCGAGGGCATGGCGCGGAAATCGGCTAGACCCGCGCGTAACGCCGCGCGAAGATCGTCCGCACCAATCTTGCGGATCTGGATATCGCCGCTGCCCGGCACCTCCACCCGCGCGACGCCGCCGATGTCGATCATCCGGTCTGCCATGTGCCGTCCTCCTTCTCGCGGTCTCCAACGTGCAGACTGCTACACCATGCTCTTCGAGGGAAGGGCGGTTTTGGTCACAACGCGGTGCCCTTCGGGGCCAGGAGAAGGCTCGCGTCGCCATAGGAGTAGAAGCGGTACGCACCGGCAATCGCATGCGCATAGGCGGCAAGCATCCGTTCTCGGCCCATCAGCGCGCTCACGAGCATGAAGAGCGTGCTGCGCGGCAAATGGAAATTGGTCATCAGACCATCGATCGCGCGGAACGTGTAGCCGGGCGCGATGAAGATCGCGGTCTCGCCCGTGTAGGCGCGGATCGTGCCATCGGCGGCTGCGGTCTCGATCAGGCGCGCGGCGGTTGTTCCCACCGCGATCACGCGCCCGCCCCGCGTCCGCACGGCGTTCAGGCGAGCGGCGGTCTCGGCCGATACCGTGCCCCATTCGGCGTGCATCACATGATCTGCAGTGTCGTCCGCCTTGACCGGCAGAAACGTGCCCGGACCGACGTGCAGCGTCACCGTCTCACGCATGATCCCGGCGTGATCGAGCGCCGCGAGCAGCTCGGGCGTGAAATGCAGACCTGCGGTAGGTGCGGCGACCGAGCCATCGTGTACCGCATAAACGGTCTGATAATCGGCGCGATCGGCGGTGTCGGCGGGGCGGCGGGCGGCGATATAGGGCGGCAGCGGCATCTGACCGACCCGATCGAGCGCGGCTTCGAATGGCCCTACGCATTTGAACGCCCACAGGCACGCGCCGTCGCCGCGCCGCTCGGCAAACGTGGCGGAAAGGCCGGGTCCGAACTCGAGCCGGTCATTTGTCGCAAGGCGGCGCGCGTTCCGGACGAACGCCCACCAGTTAAGCGGTCCCGCACGCTCGATCAGCGTAACCCCGATCGCAGCCTTGCCGCGCCGCGCAAACAACTGGGTAGGCAGCACGCGCGTATCGTTGAAGACGAGCGCGTCGCCAGCGCGGAGCAGGCAGGGGAGGTCGCGCACGATGCAATCGTCGAGCGCGTCCGGCTGCACCACCAGCATCCGGGCCGCGTCGCGCGGCACCACGGGCCGGAGCGCGATCCGCTCCGGCGGAAGGCGGAAATCAAAATCGGCGACGCGCATAATGAGCCTCATCGGCGCGGTCGCGCCCGGTCGAACCCTCCCTCTCCCTGCCGTTTCGCGGCTGTCCCTCACCCCGATAGGGGGAGGGTGGGGCTGCTACACGGTCCACCCTCCCCCTATCGGGGGGAGGGAAATGCGAAGCGGAGCGGAGCGAGGGAGCGCTATTTGGCGGGAGCGGCGTCCTTGCCCGCATCCGCCGCGATGCTCGCGTGGACGATCTTGGTGGGGTTGGCGGGCGGTTCGCCCTTCTCGATCTTGTCGACGAACTCCATCCCCGCGCTGACTCGGCCCCAGGCGGTATATTGGTTGTCGAGGAATTGCGACGGGGCGAGCACGATGAAGAACTGGCTGTTGGCGCTATCGGGGCTCTGCGAGCGCGCCATCGAGGTGACGCCGCGCAGATGCGGCAGATCGTTGAACTCGGCCTTGAGATTGGGGAGCTTGCTGCCACCCATCCCCGTGCCCGTCGGATCGCCACCCTGCGCCATGAAGCCATCGATCACGCGGTGGAAGATCGTGCCATCGTAGAAATGACTGCGCACAAGTTCCTTGATGCGCGCGACGTGGCCCGGAGCCTTGTCCGGCCGCAGGTCGATCGTCACACGGCCCCCGTTCGATAGATCGAGGTACAGCGTATCTTCGGGCGACGTGATCGCGGGGGCGGTATCGGGCACTGGGGGTATCTCCTGGGCAAAAGCGCTATGGCTCAGCATGAAAGCGGCGGCGAGCGCGATGAGTGAGCGCATTGTCTATCAATCCCGTGGATGCTGCGCCACCCGCGCGATCACCTCTCCGGCGATGCGCGGCGGAACGAACGCGTGAATGTCGCCGCCGTATATCGCGATTTCCTTGACGAGGCGTGAAGCGATCGGTTGCAACGCCACATCCGCCATCAGGAACACGGTCTCGATCGTGGGATCGAGCTGCTGGTTCATCCCCGCCATCTGGAACTCATACTCGAAATCCGCGACCGCGCGCAGGCCGCGGATGATCACCCCCGCGTGCTGCGCGCGCGCGAAATGCATCAGCAGGCTATCGAAAGTTACGACATCGATCTCGGGATCGATGTCGTCCACCTCGCGGCGCACCTGCGCGAGGCGTTCCTCGAGCGTGAACATCGGGGATTTGGAGGCGTTGGTAGCGACGCCCACCACGAGCCGATCCACCAGCTTCGCGCCGCGCCGGATGATATCGACATGACCGAGCGTGACCGGATCGAAGGTGCCGGGATAGACGCCGGTGCGGATCATGCGCGCTATCGCCCGATCTGGGCAAACTTCTCGCCCTTTTGCGTAAGTTCAAAGACGCCTGATCGAACGTCCCCGGCAATGCGCGCCATACGGTCCCACACCACAAGAATGCGCGCAGCCTTTCTAGTCAGGGGCAACATCATAACCGACGGGACCGGAAAAAAGCCCACCAGTCCAGCAGCAAGGAAGAGCGAGCGCGACGGCTTTTTGCGCGCGATGTTGGTATCGCCGGATAGCACTGCCCATCCTCCCTCGTTACCTAACGCCTTGATCCAGTCTTCGTCTTTGATGCCGTGCCGACCTTCAAACTTGTCGACCAGAGCCACAACCATATTGTCGGGTTGAACAAGAATGTGAAGACCTCTGGCTAGCGCCGGAGGTAAATTGTGATCGATAAACAGCTTCACGCAGCCAACTGATAACCTTGTGTCGCCTCAAAATGGAGAGCGTCTCGTACAGCCTTGGGTTTGAGATCGTAGATACGCGCTGCGCGCTCCACCGAACCTTCGGCCTTGACGGCATCCACGACCATGCGCGTCCGAATACCGTTAGCGGCAACGATAGGCTGCCCGAAAGACATGGTGGGATCAATGACAACGGTACGCCTGCCGCCGGTTGGCCACCATCGTGCGGCAGCGTCGTTATCGAACTCCAGATCGACAAACGTCGGCGCAACGATAGTCCGAAACACATGCTGGCACCGTACCGGATCGATTAGATGAGGTTCGTTGGTACCTTCTGTAACTTCTAAGAAAATGTTCTTTCCGTCAGACCTGAACGCACTGGTCGAAAAGGGACGTGTTGCTCCAATAATTTCGGTCGCACGTGCTACAAACTCGCGGATGTATGGCAGCCCGATCCCCAGCGACCTCAGCGAGCGAACAACACGCGCCTCCATCAGATCGCGGAACCCCAAAAGAATTTCGTCCTCGTCGATAGCATATTGCGGCGTCCAGACAGGTGGCTGCGATTTGCGCGGACCATGATGATCATACTCATAGCCACCCACCCATCGTTTGATGGTGATCGGATCAACAGCGAGCAGATTGCCAGCTTCCCTGAGCGAATAAACACCCACGCCGAAGGCGCTGTCGGTGATAGGCTGCGGTCGGGTTGGCATACCGCGCGTTCGTATTACCGATCCCGCTCGATCGCAAACCTCGCGATCGCCCGCAGCAAATCGGCCTCCGCCCCGAACGGGTGCAAATGCCCGATCGCCTGGTCGATCAGCATCTCGGCCTGCTTCCTCGCGCGGTCCACACCCAGCAGCGAGGCGAAGGTGGCCTTCCCCGCGTCATTGTCCTTGCGCAGCGTCTTTCCCGCGAGCTCGGGATCGCCCTCGATGTCGAGCAGATCGTCCGCAATCTGGAACGCGAGGCCCAGATCGCGCGCGTAGCCGCGCAATTTGGTGCGGATGTCGGCCGAAGCCTTGCCCATGATGCCGCCGGCTTCGAGGCAAAAGCCGATCAGCGCACCCGTCTTCAACTGCTGTAGCCGCGTGGTGGTCGGTAGATCGAACGGCTCGCTCTCGGCGACCAGATCCATCATCTGTCCGCCCGCCATCCCGCTCGGGCCCGACGCGCGCGCGAGTTCGCACACGAGTTCGGCGCGGACGAACGGGTCTTCGTGCGTGGCGTGATCGGCAATCACCTCGAACGCCAGCGCGTGGAGCGCATCGCCCGCGAGCACCGCAGTCGCCTCGTCGAAAGCGATATGGACCGTGGGCTTGCCGCGCCGCAGATCGTCATCGTCCATGCACGGCAGATCGTCGTGGATCAGCGAATAGACGTGGATGCACTCGATCGCCAATCCAACGCGCAGCGCGCGCTCGCGGTCCACGTTGAACAGTTCGCACGCCGCGACCACCAGCAGCGGCCGCATCCGCTTGCCGCCACCGATCGCGGCATGGCGCATCGCCTCGTACAGCCGCGCGCGCGGATCGGGCGGGACGGCAAGCAACCGCTCGAAACGATGATCGATCGCCTGACCGATCGCGTCCAGCGCGGGCTTGAGGCTGATCGAGCCGAGCACGGCCACCGCTGCCACGCTCAAGCGTCGAACGGGGCGGTGCCCGCCGCCTGCCCGTCCTCACCCACGCGAATGCGCTCGATCCGCGCCTGCGCGTGCGCGAGCTTGGCTTCGCACACCTGTTTCAGGGCCTGACCCTGTTCGTAAAGCGTGATCGATTCTTCCAGCGCGGCCTCCCCCGTCTCGAGCTTGCGCACGATCGTCTCGAGCTCTGCCAGCGCGGCTTCGAAGCTGAGATCGGCGGGCGCGGTCATTTACGCTGTGGTTTTGGACGGGGGCGCGGGGAGGGTCAAGACGGCGGTTGTCTAGCGCCTCCCGAACAGCGCCGCGTCTGCCGCCGCACGCTCGGCCGATACGCCGGTTTGCGGCTCGGCAGGTTCGGCCAGCGCCGCCTCGGCAGCGGCCTCGGCGGCGGCGATCGCGGCTTCACGCTCGGCGCGAAGCTGACCGATCAGCGCCGCGCGCTCATCGTCGAGACTCGCATCGGTCACCGCAACCTTGTCCTTGGACGCCGCCGCCACCAGCGCATCGAGTTCGCGCTGCGAACACAGCCCCAGCGTCACCGGGTCTTTGGGGACGATGTTGGCGTAGTTCCAATGGCTCCGGTCGCGCAGCGCTCCGATGGTCGTCTTGGTGGTGCCGATCAATTTGACGATCTGGTTGTCGGTGATCTCGGGATGGTTGCGCACGATCCACGCGATCCCGTCGGGCTTCTCGATCCGCTTGGACAATGGCGTGTATCGCGGGCCCTTGGTTCGCGTCTGCTGCTCGGGGCCCTTCAGGAGCTTCAGCCGATACTCGGGGTTCGTCTGGCCCTTGTCGATCTCGTCCTGCGTCAGATCGCCCGACGCGATCGGATCGCGCCCAGTAAGTTTTGTCGCGGCGGTATCGTCGGCAATCGCCTGGATTTCGAGGATGTGCAGACCGACGAATTCGGCGATCTGCTCGAAGGTGAGACTTGAGTGATCGACGAGCCACGCGGCGGTCGCGTGCGCCATCAGAGGGTGTGTCTGGGCCATCCGGGCCTCCCGCATATGAAAAGGGCCACCCCGGGGGAGGGGTGGCCGTGCATCGCAGGTGTATGCCGCCGGGCGGAGCCATACAATAGAGCCGCGCGGATATTTTCTACCGCGCCGTCCAGCCGCCATCCACCGAGATCGCGGCACCGGTGATGTTCGCCGCGAATGGACCCGCGAGGAACAGCACCGTCCCCGCGATCTCGCTCGTTTCGACGAAGCGGTGCGTGGGCTGACTGGCGAGAATGATCTTCTGCACCACCTCGTCGGCGCTCATGTTGTTGGCCTTCGCCTGATCGGCGATCTGGCCTTCGACGAGCGGGGTTTTCACGAAGCCGGGGCAGACGCTGTTAGCGGTGATCGATGTCTCGGCCAATTCCAGCGCCGCCGTCTTGGTCAGCCCCAGCAGCCCATGCTTGGCCGATACATAGGCGGATTTGAACGGGGAGGCGACGAGGCCATGCGCCGAGGCGATGTTGATGATCCGCCCGAAGCCGTTCGCCTTCATGCTCGGGATCGCCGCCTTGATCGTGTGAAACGCGGCGGACAGGTTGATGGCGATGATCTTGTCCCACTGCTCCGAAGGGAACGTCTCGATCGGCTCCACGTGCTGGACGCCCGCATTGTTGACCAAGATGTCGCAGCGGCCGAGCTTGGCGATCGTCTGGCGGATGAAATCCTCCGCCTGATCGCCCTTGCTCATGTCCGAACCGAAATACTCCACGCGCCCGCCCAGCCCGCGCAGCCGTGTCACTTCGGCCTGGATATCCTCGGGCTTGCCGAAGCCGTTGATGGCGATGTCCGCACCCGCCTTGGCGAATTCCTCGGCGATTTCGAGGCCGATGCCGCTCGTGGAGCCGGTGACCGCAGCCACCTTTCCTTTGAATGTCGCGTCCGCCATATGAACTCCTGCGTTGGGGGATAGTGCGCGCTCTAACGAAGCGCGCTCCGGTCGTCACAACCTTTCACAGGGTCGCACGCTCCCCGCGTTGCCCGCCAGGAGGCTTTTTTGCTCTACGACAGCTATCAGATGCAGCGCAGCTTCTTCGATGCGGCGAGCGTGGCGGCGACGGTCGGGGCGAACTGGCTCAACAACCCGTACAATCCGCTGGCCTATACAGGCGCGGGGCCGCTCGCCGCGAGTGCGCTCGAAGTGTTCGCTCACGCGGCCGCACCCTATGGAAAACCCGCGTTTGGTCTGGAAACGACACGGATCGGCGATCGCGAGGTCGCGGTAACCGAGGAGATTGTCGAGACGCGCCCGTTCGGTCGCCTGCTGCGCTTCCGTCGTGCGGGGCGCGAGGGCGATCCCAAACTGCTGATCGTCGCGCCGATGTCGGGCCACTTCGCCACGTTGCTGCGCGGCACGGTCGAGCGGATGTTGCCCGCGCACGATGTCCACATCACCGATTGGGCGGACGCGAAGATGGTGCCACTCAGCGAAGGCGTCTTCGATTTCGATGATTATGTCGATTACGTCACGGGCTTTCTCGAGACGATGGGTCCGGGGACGCATGTGATCGCGGTCTGCCAGCCTGCGGTGCCGGTCTATGCCGCATTGGCGCTGATGGCGGCGGCGAAGCATCCGTGTACGCCGGCGTCGGCCACGCTGATGGGTGGACCGATCGATCCCTCGAAGGCACCTACGCAGGTCAACGACGTGGCGACCGAGCGGCCGTTCAGCTGGTTCCAGAAGACGGTGATCATGAAGGTGCCGATCGGCTACCCCGGAGCAGGACGCAAGGTCTATCCGGGATGGGTGCAGCTCGCGGGCTTTCTTTCAATGAATCTCGGCAATCACATCCAGAGTCACTGGTCCATGTTTAGGGATATCGCCGACGGCGACGATGAAGGCGCTGACGCCACGAAGAAGTTCTACGAGGAATACCGGTCGGTCGCCGATCTGGACGCGGCATTTTACCTGCAGACCGTGGATGTGGTCTTCCAGCGGCACCTCCTGCCCAAGGGGGAGCTTACGCACCGCGGCGTTCGCGTCGATCCCGCCGCGATTACAACGCCTCTCCTCGCGATCGAGGGCGAGCACGACGATATTTCGGGTCTCGGCCAGACGAAGGCGGGCCTCGACATGGCGGTAAACCTGCCCGCGACGCAGAAGCGCTATTACATGGCCGAGGGTGCCGGGCACTACGGCATCTTCAACGGCAGCCGCTGGCGCGGCCAGATCGCGCCGGTGGTGGAGGACTGGATCGCGCGCTGGGACACCGCGCCCGCCCGCCTGCCGCAGGCGATGGCGGACGCGGGCGCCGACTTGGGCTAGCGCACGTCCGCTTCGCCGAGATGCTCGGCCTTCCAGCGCATCGCCATCGCGATGCGGCTGCGCCCCGAGGGGTGATCGTAGAACACCCATTCCTCTAGCGCGGTTGGCTCCAGCTTGCGATATTGCGAGACCGCCAGCGCGCCGCGCGCGAAGCCATCGGGCGCGCGCGCGGCGTTGAGGCCAAAGATGTCCGCCTGCGCCTCGGTGGTGCGCACCAGCGTGTTCTGGAGCGGGGTGGCGAGGAGGCCGAACAGCGCCAAGACGATCAAGGCGACCGCGATCACGCCGGGCTCCCACATCGCGCTGACGCCCCACCGCGCACCGTAGCGCGCGAGCAGGCGCGGCACCGTCCACTGCAGCAGCAGGAACGCCGAGAGCGCAAGCAGGCCGAAGCCCGAGAGCAGCCGCCACGTGTGGCCTAACAGATAATGGCCCATCTCGTGCCCCATGATCGATCGGGCCATGTCGTCGTCATGCGTTGCCAGCAGGTTGTCGTTCAGCGCCACGCGCGCGGTGCCGCCGATCCCTGCGACGTTGGCGGAGATTTTCTTGGTCTGCCTGGAAGCGTCCACCACGAAAATCTGGCTCGCGGGCACGCCGTTCGCGCGCGCCAACGATAGCAGCTCCCCGCGCAGCGGCTCCTGCGTCAGGGGTACGTAGCGGTTGAACAGCGGCTCGATCACCACCGGCGCGATCGCGCCGGTGACCACGAAGCCCAGGATCACCACCGCCGTGCCCCACATCCACCATGTCTTGGGCGCGCGCCTCACCAGCAGCAGGATCGGGATCAGCAGCAACGGCTGCAGAATCGCGCTGACCAGCGACTGCGTTGCGAAATCCCCGAACCAGTGCGCGAGCGTCTGGTTGTTGAGCCCATACTCCGCCTCGCGGTAGAAATCGGTCCACAGCAAATAGGGCAGCGTCAGCACGCTCACGATCAACCCGTAGACCGTCACGAAGAACAGCGCGCGCCCGGCAAGGCTCTGCCGCCTCCGCCCCGCCCACGCGCCCAGTCGCACGATCACGCCCGTCTGCAGCAGTATCAGGTTGACCGCGATCGTCAGCAGCGCGCCCCACAGGATCAGCCAGTATCCACCCTCGAAATAGGCGTCCGAGCGCGCGCGGGCGGCACCGTTGACCGTGGTGAGATAGGCGCGCGTCGCCGCCTCGGGATCGAAGGGCGCAGCGTGCGCGCCGACCGCCGCGAATAGCCCCAACCCCAGCACCAGCCACCCGATCCGTCGCATTTGCCCCGCCTTGCGTCTTACACAAGCAACACGGCTACCTCGATCGCTCGCGCCGCACAAGCCGCGCACCTATTTCGCGCCGATGCCCGTCCCACTCGTCCATCACCCCGATTACGTCGCCGAACTCCCGGCGGACCACAGCTTTCCGATGAGCAAATACCGCCTGCTCCTCGAAGCGCTCGCGGAGCTCGGTGCGGTTATCGAGGGACATACCCCCGAACCGATGCCGCGCGAATGGATCGCGGCGGTTCACGCTTCACCGTATGTCGACGCGGTACTAAGTGCCTCGGTCGATCCGGCAATCGAACGCCGCATCGGTTTCCCGGTCACCCCGCGCGTCGCGCGCCGGTCGGTGCTGTCGGCAGGCGGGACGTGGGCGGCGGCGCGCCTCGCCCTCGCGCGCGGCTACGCCGCGAACGGCGCGGGCGGATCGCATCATGCGCTCCACGATAGCGGGGCTGGCTACTGCGTGCTGAACGATCTGGCCATCGCGGCGACGCGCCTGCTCGCGGAGGGTGACGCGCGGCGAATCCTGATCGTCGATCTCGATGTCCACCAGGGCGATGGCACCGCCACGCTGCTCGCCGACGAACCGCGAGCCTTCACCTTCTCGATGCACGCGAGCAAGAACTTCCCGGCGCGCAAGGCGATTTCGGACCATGACGTGCCGTTGCCCGACGGCATGGGGGATCCCGCATACCTCGCCACGCTCGCGGCCGAACTGCCGCCGATCCTCGATGCGTTCCGCCCCGATCTGATCCTCTACCAGGCGGGGGTCGATCCGCACGCAGAGGACAAGCTTGGTCGCCTCGCGTTGAGCGATGCGGGGCTCGAAGCGCGCGACCGCTTCGTCATGCGCGAGGCTGCGGTGCGCGGCGTACCGCTCACGAGCATGCTCGGCGGTGGCTACGGCGCGGACCGGATGGCAATCGCCCGCCGCCACGCGCGCACGATTGTCGCGCTCGCCGATGAGCACACGCGCAGTGCACGAAGATTGGCCGATGCGGACACATTGGGATAGGCTGCGCGCGCGGGGGTCATCGGCCCCGTTCCGCGTAAGCACCGGGGAATGCTTGCCATCACGCCGCGTGACGAACTCGATCCCAATGCGGCGCTGATGCGGCGCGTGGCCGACGGCGACGGGGGCGCGTTCGAGACGCTGGCGCGGCGGATGCATGGGACCGCGGCGCGGATCGCGGCGCGGGTGCTTGGCAATGGCCCCGATGCCGAGGATGCGGTGCAGTCCGCCTTCATCAATCTGTGGCGCAAGGCTGCACAGTTCGATCCATCGCGCGGGCGGCTGGAACCGTGGTTCAACCGCCTCGTCGCCAACGCCTGCCTCGATCGCCGCCGCACGATCCGTCTGGTCACGCCGCTAGACGAGATCGCCGAACAGCCCTCGGCCGACCCGCGCGCCGACGATCTGCTCGAAGCCGCCGACGAGGCTGCGCGGGTGACGCGCGCGGTGGCAAGGCTGAATCCGCGCCAGCGCGCCGCGATCACGCTCTTCTACGGCGAAGACGCAACTACCGCCGAAGTCGCGGACGCCCTCGAAACGACTCCCAAGGCGATCGAGGGACTATTGGCGAGGGCGCGAACTGAATTGGCGCGTATATTGCATGATATGGACTATGATGATGACCGCTGAACGCGCCGCCGAAATCCTGGCTGCCTATGGAGCGGACCCGGCACGCTGGCCCGTCGCCGAGCGCGCGCAGTGCGTGACGTGGCTCGCGCGCGACGCTGGACTTGCCGCCGAGTGCGCGCGCGCGGCACGGCTCGATCGTGCGCTCGCGGTGTGGGCGCAGGTTCCGGTCGATCTGGATATCGAGCGCGCGATTGCCCGCGCCACTGCGGCGCTGCCCGCTGCCGAGACCGGCCGATCGCGCCTGTGGAGGCCGCTGCTGGGTGCGGCGCTCGCCGCGTCGATCGCGGGCGCGCTTTATCTTGCACCAGATGCCGGGCCGTCCCCGCCCGCCGTGTCATCGCACCCGACGGTCGCGCTCAATCAGCGCCAGGCCGAGAACGACTTGTTTCGTGCAACCTTTACGCCAACCCCCGACGAAGAGGCCGTGCTTTGAACTTTGTTCCCGTTTTTCGCGCCTCGCTGATCGCGCTCGCGCTCGCCGCTTTGCCGGCGGGCGCGCAGCCCGCGCCGCAGCCCGGCGCGATGCCCGGCATGGGTGGCGCGGGGCAGTCGTTTGCCCATGGCGGGCTGCTCAGGGATCTTTCCCCCGCCGGGCGCCTGGTGGTCCGGCAGGCGCTCCGGTCGGTCGGGGCGGACGGCACGCACCAGCAGATCGAGGCGATCCGCGCGCAAATGCTGGATCTGATCGCCGCCGATCCGCTCGATGCGGGCGCGCTCGGCCGCGCGATGCTGGCGGAGCGCAATCTCGCGCTCGGCCAGCAGGCGCGCACACAGGCGGCGATGCTCGGCGCGTTCCAGCAGCTAAGCCTCGCCGATCGCCGCGCCTTCGTCGCCACCGCGCGCGAAGTTCAGGCGCGCGTGGAAGAGCGCCGCGCAGCGCAACGGGGGTCGGCGAAGACGGGCGGGCAGGGACTGCGCGGCTGGCAATAGGCGGCGAAGGTGAAGCGCGCGCGGCAGTAGGAGCCCTATCGCCGCTCAGCGCCCCGCCAGACGCGCAAGCACCATTTTGCGCAACACGTCGCCATCGTCCGGCGCCGGTGCGTCCTGCCATGCCCAGCAGCGCGTGCACGCTGCCTGCACCGATGGCTGCGCGAGCATGCCGATCGCACCGGTCGCCGCCGCCTCGATCCGCATCGTGCGCTCTGCGGCGGTTTTGCTCACCAGATCGCGTGCGCCCTGCTCGCCTTCTTCGGGTCCGAACACCTGGTTGAGGAATGCGAACCCCAGCCGTGGCTTGGGCTCGATATCGACCACGCGGCTGTCGGCGGGGAGCTTTGCGCGCCGACGAGCTTCGGCGAGCGCCGCATCGAGACCGCCGATGCGATCCACCAGCCCGAGCGAAAGCGCGGTCGATCCCGCCCACACGCGACCCTGCGCGATCTGATCGACGCGTGCGGGCGTCAGATGGCGCGAGACCGATACGAGGCCAACGAAGCGCCGGTAGATGTCTTCCACCGAAGCCTGCAGCAGGCTGCGCGTCTCGGGGCTGAGCCCGGTCAGCACGTCGGGCGCGCCCGAATAGGGCGTGCTCTTCACGCCGTCCGCGCCGAGGTGCAAATCCTTCAGCGTGCCCTCGAAGCTCGGAATGATCGCGAACACGCCGATCGATCCGGTGATCGTGCTCGGCTGCGCGAAGATCATGTCCGCCGCCGTCGAGACCCAGTAACCACCGCTCGCCGCCACTGGACCCATCGAACCGACGATCGGCAGCCCGCGCGCATGGGCAGTCGCCAAAGCCTGCCGGATTCGCTCCGAAGCGAGCACCGAGCCGCCACCCGAATCGACACGCACCACCAGCGCCTTGATGCTCTTGTCGGCCAGCGCTTCCTCGATAAGCCGCGAGATCGTGTCGCCCCCCGCGCTGCCCGCCGAAGCATCGCCATCGACGATGTTGCCGCTCACATACACCACGCCCACCGCATCGCCGCCGCTCGGCAGCAGCGAGCGTGTGGCGGCGAGATACTTCGAAACCTCGATCTGGTTGTAGCTGCCCGGCCGATCCTCCTCGCCCTTGCCCAGCTTCGCCGCGAGCGTTTCGCTCAGCGCGGCATAGCTGCCCACGCGGTCGATCAGCCCCGCCGCGACCGATGCCTGCCCGAGATCGCCACCTTTGGCCGCCACGCGGGCGGGCAGCGTCTGCAGGAAGCCCGCGATGTCCGCCCTGGGGCGAACCGCGCGCACTTCGGCCAGATAGTTTCCCCACAGCGTATCGACGAGCGCCTTCTCCGCCGCGCGCGCCTCGGGCGAGCTATCGGTGCGGGTGAACGGCTCGACCGCCGCCTTGTAGGTGCCCACGCGAAAGACGTTGACGGTGACGCCGAGCCGCTTCAGCGCGTCGGCGAAATAGAGGTTTTCGCCGCCCGGGCCCGTCAGAAACACGCCGCCCAGCGGATTGGTCCAGATCTCGCTCGCGTGCGCCGCCAGCTGGTAGCTCGCGTCCGTATAGGCGGTGGCGTAGGCGTAGACGGGCCTGCCGCTCGCGCGGAAGCGATCAAGTTCTGTGCCCACCGCCTGCAGATTTGCCTGTCCGCCGCCGAGGAACGTGTCCATCTGCAGGACGATCGCCTTGATCCGCGTATCGCCGCGCGCGTTGGCGATGGCGCGCACCAGATCGCGCGTCTGATACTGGCGGCTCACCGTCCCCCCGCCCAGGCTCGCGAACGGCGATCGCTCGCGCGCCTGATCGACCAGGCTGCCGCGCAGGTTGAGCACGAGCGCCGCGCCGCTCGGCACCGAGAGTGGCGCGCGCGCCGAGAGCGCGGCCCACACGCCGAGGAAAAACAGCAGCATGAAGACAAGGACGAGCGCGTCCTTGACCCCGACCAGGAACCGCCACAGCGCGCGCACTATCGTCATATCAGCCAAGGTCTCGGGGTTGCGCGTCAGGGCTAGGGCCGCGCGCCGCCGCTGTCCATGGGGCGGCGAGCCGCGCTAGCCACCCGTCCCATGCGTAACCGTGAAGCGCGCGAGCTGCTCGGCGGGTTCGGCCCAGCCGGGCTTGAGCGCGGCGGCGGCGCGGTAATCATGATAGGCCGCTTTCACGTCACCCAGCGTCTCGTTGGCGAGGCCGCGCGCGTAATAGGCGATTTCCGGCCGTTGCACTTTATCGTCGAGCGCCTGCGTCAGCAGAACCACCGCCGCCGCCAGATCGGTATTCAGGCGCACCAGCGCCACCGCCTTGTTGACGCGCGCCTCGGGCAGGCCGGGGCGTTCGGCGAGTGCGGTATCAAAATCCGCGATCGCACCGCGATTGTCCGCAGCCCACATACGCACGATCCCGCGATTGACGAGCGTCGCGGAGCGATCCTGGCTGTTGAGCGCTCCCTCCTCGATCGCGCGCGTGCACAGCGCGATGCTGGCCCTTGGCGCGCTTTTGTATTCCGCGGCGAGGTAGCATTGGCGCGCATCGCCATCGCCCAGAACAATCAGCGCCGCTGAAGCCGCGGCGGGGACAAGGACGAAGATGGCACCGAGGAGCAACCGAGAGACACGCATGGCAACCTCCCTAAATCGCCGCGCGCGAGATCAGGCGTGGCGCTGCGGGACAATAGCATAAGTTCCTCCCGCGCGCGATGCGCGGCGCGTCAGCGCGGCAACCAGACCGGCCAATCGATCCATATGTCCGCCCCGTTCAGCGTGAGCGGCACATCGGCATACTCCAGCCGCAGCCAGGCGATGCCGCGATCGCCAAGATGTCCGCGCAACTCGCCCGCCGCGCGCTCGCCCGCGAAGATTTCGCGCGCCTCGCCGGGTTCGGCCGATAGCGTGACCGGCAGCAACCGGCGGCGCACGCGGTCGCGGTGGTGCATCCGAGCGGTATTCTCCTGGCCCACGTAACAGCCCTTGGTGAAGCTGACGCCGTTCAGTTCGACCGCATTGGCCTCAAGCCACAGCGTCTTATCGATCCCAAGATCGCCCGCGCCCTCGGCGACGCCTTGCGCGAGGCGATGCGCGTGCCAGGCGGCGGCTTCCAACGCGCCCTCCAGCGGGTATCCGGGCGAGCGCAGCCCGAGCGCTGGCAGGCGCGGATCGACGGGCCACCCCGGCCTGCCGCTGTCTCCCCAGCCCGCGAGCACGCCGACAGGGCTGCGCTCGATCGTGACCGCGCGTTTGAGACGATACATCGTCAGCCGCCGCGCGAGATCGTCCGCGCGCGAGGCCTCGCAGTCCATCCACACGCCGCCGCCGCCATCGTCGAACAGGATCATGTCGAAGAGCGCCTTGCCCTGCGGGCTGAGCAGCGCTGCCCACAGCGGCCGCTCGGGGGCGAGCGCGGCGATGTCGCTGGTCAGCAGCCCCTGCAGGAACGCGTGCGTGTCCACGCCGGTCAGGTGCAGCATCGCGCGGTCTTCGAGATTGGCAAACGGCATGGCGATCAACCTAGGCATGGCCGGGGCCGCGCGCCATAACCAGCGAATGGCTTACGATCTCCTCCTGACAAATGCCGACGTCTTCACCCCCGGCGGTCTCGTCCCCGCCTCGATCGGCGTCGTCGGCGAACGCATTGCGGGGATCGGCGTCGACGGCCCGGCCGCTCGGACGATCGATTGCACTGGCCTCACCATCCTGCCGGGCGCGATCGACACGCAGGTGCATTTCCGCGAGCCCGGGATGACGCACAAGGAGGATCTGGAGAGCGGCAGCCGTGCCGCCGTGCTCGGCGGGATCGTGGGGGTGTTCGAGATGCCCAACACCAATCCCAATACGGACAGCGTGGCCGCGCTCGAGGACAAGCTCGCGCGCGCCAAGGGCCGGATGTGGTGCGATCACGCCTTCTACGCGGGGGCCACCCACGCCAACGCGCCCGATCTGGCCGAGATCGAGATGACGCCCGGGTGTGCGGGTGTGAAGATCTTCATGGGATCGTCCACCGGCAATCTGCTCGTCGCCGATGACGAGGGGCTGATGCGCGTGCTCCGTAGCGGCCATCGCCGGGTGGCGATCCACGCGGAGGACGAACCGAGGCTGATCGAGCGGATGGGTGAGCGCGTGGCAGGCGATCCGCGCAGCCACCCGGTCTGGCGCGACGGCGAAACCGCGCTGCTGGCGACGAAGCGTGCGGTGGCTGCGGCGCGCGCGGCGAAACGGCGGGTCCACATCCTGCATATCTCCAACCCCGACGAACTGGCTTTTCTTGCCAACCACAAGGACATCGCCAGCGCGGAGGCGACCCCCAACCACCTGACGCTCGCCGCCGAGGAGGCTTACCCCCGGCTCGGCACGCACGCGCAGATGAACCCGCCGGTGCGCGATGCGGCCGCGCGCGCGGGGCTGTGGCATTGGCTGGGGCAGGGGGTTGTCGATGTGATCGGTTCGGACCACGCGCCGCATACGCTCGATGAGAAAGCGCGCGAATATCCCGCCTCTCCCTCGGGGATGCCAGGCGTGCAGACGCTGCTGCCGATCATGCTCGATCACGTCGCAGCGGGACGCCTCAGCCTCGCGCGGCTGGTCGATCTCACCAGCGCCGGCGCGGCGCGCCTGTTCGGCATCGTGGGCCACGGCCGCATCGCAGTGGGTATGCGCGCGAGCCTGTCGGTGGTCGATCTCGCCGCACGCTGGACGATCACGCCGGATTGGCTCGCGAGCCGCGCGGGATGGTCCCCGTTCACCGGCATGACGATCACGGGGAGGCCGATCGGCACGATCGTGCGCGGGCAGACCGCGATGTGGGAAGGCGAGCTTGCGGCGGCGGCATTTGGGGAGCCGTTTGCCTTTGAAGCAACGATGCGCGGCTGAATTCGCCCAGAACGAAAGACGGCGGGGGTCGCCCTCCCCCGCCGACTCCGACTGCGTGACGAATTCTTACTCGTTGAAAACAGTGTGTCTGTTTCCAATATCTTTCATGCAAACGGCGTGCCAAGGATGTCTAACGCCGCCATTCCGGCAATCGGAACGGTTCCAACGCTGCGGGGCCTTCGCAAAACTGTAAAGAATTCCGACAACGCTGTTCGGCGGCTGCCGCCATCCGCGTCGTCAAAACGCCACATTGCGGGGGCAGGCGCAAAACCCGCATTCGTGCGTTGGCACCACCGAGCATTTGAGTGAGGATCGATGGCGAGCACACAGACCCTGCCCCGGACGAGTTTCTGGAAGCGCGCGCACTATCTTAATCGCATGACGATGCGCGAACTCGTGATCGCGTATTTCCAGCATCCCGCGATCGTCGTGTATCTGCTGCTAAGCGCTGCACTGATCGTCGCCGCGATCGTCTGGCCCGCGAGCCCGCTACAGGTGGCAGCTTCGATCGGTGCCGCTCTGCTGTGCTATCCGATCTCGTGGTATGGCATCCACCGTTTCATCCTGCATGGCGGCTGGATGCACAAACATCCGTGGACCGCGCGTTCGTGGAAGCGCACGCACTACGATCATCATCAGGATCCTTATCACCTCGAAGTCCTCTTCGGCGCGATCGAGCACACGTTGCCTGCAGTCGCCGTGACGACTGCGATCGCGGGCTGGCTGATCGGCGGGGTTGGCGGTGCGGCGGCGGCGTTCGCCACGGGGCTTCTGACCACGTGCGCTTACGAGTTTTTCCATTGCATCCAGCACCTCGGCTTCACACCCAAGAACAAGTGGGTCGCCCAGATGAAGCGTCGCCACATGGAACATCACTTCCATGACGAGGATGGCAATTACGGCATTACCAGCTTCTTCCCCGATCGGCTGTTCGGCACGCTGTACGAGCGCCGTGACCGGCCGTCGAAAAGCCGCACCGTGTTCAACCTTGGCTATACCGAGGAAGTCGCGGCGAAGTGGCCTTGGGTGAAGGCGCTTTCGGGCGGGATCGCGCCGAGCGGTCCGCGTCGGCCCGAGGCGCGCGAGGGTTGAGTCAGCCCATAACCGTTCGCCCTGTCGAGACCGCGCGCGATCTGACGCGGTTCATCGATTTCGCCTACGATAACTACAAGGACGATGCCAACGCCGCGCCGATGTTGCGCCGCGATGCGCACGAACTGCTCAACCCCAGGAAAAACCCGTGGTTCGAACATGCGCGCGCGCGCTTCTTCCTCGCCGAGCGCGACGGCAAGGTTGTTGGCCGCATTTCGGGCCAGGTCGATGAGCTGGTGCTTCAGCATATGGGCGCTGGCACGGGCCAGTGGGGCAGTTTCGAGCTGATCGACGATGCCGACGTGGCGACCGCGCTGTTCGATGCCGCCGAAGGCTGGCTGCGCGCGCAGGGCATGACGCGCGCGCTCGGGCCGTTCACGCTTTCGATCTGGGATGAGCCGGGGCTGCTGGTGGAGGGCTTCGATACGCAGCCCACCGTGATGATGGGGCATCACCGCGCCTATTACGCCAAGCATGTCGAGGCGCGGGGCTACGCGAAGGCCAAGGATCTCCTGTGCTATGAGGTGCCGCTGGAAATCCCATTTCCCCCCGTGGTGCAGCGCATCGTCAAAACCGGGCTGGCGAACCCCCGGCTCAAGGTCCGCGATACGATCATGGCGGAATACGCCAAGGAATCGAAGTTCATCCTCGAAATCCTGAACGATGCCTGGGCGGGCAACTGGGGCTTCACCCCGCTCACTACCGCCGAAAGCACTTATGCGGGCAAGAAGATGCGCCCGGTGGTGTATCCCGATCTGGTGCGCGTGTGCGAATATGATGGCGAGCCGATCGCCTTCATGTTCACGCTGCCCAATCTGAACGAGGTGACGCAGAAATTCAACGGACGCCTGTTTCCTTTCAACTTTATCCCGCTGTTGCGTGCGATCAAAAAGCCGCGCGCGAAATGGGTTCGAGTACCGCTGATGGGGGTGCTGAAGAAATACCAGGGGACGCGGCTGGCGAGCCTTGCAGCGTTCATGATGATCGAGAACATCCGCAACACTGCGAGCACTCTCTATGGCGCGAAGACCGCCGAAATCGGCTGGATATTGGAGGATAACGGCCCGATGCGCAGTATCGCCGAGGTGATTCACAGCCGGATCAACAAGGTGTACCGGATTTACGAGCGGGCGCTGTAGGGTCGCCGCACCGACAGGAAAGAGGCTGCGATGTTGTACCGGATGCTCGCCAGCTTGATGGTGTTAATTTCGGTGCCTTCGCTTGGTGCCGCTGCCACGCTGATGCCGGCAGTGAAGCTCCGCGAGGGCGGGCCCGCGATCACGCTGGACCAAGCGAAGACGATGACTCCACAGGCGTTGGGCGAAGCCTTGCTCGTACCGTCACATCTGCCGGTAACGGAAGTGACGATCGGTCCCGAGGGGATGGAGCCGCCAACACCGCCCGGCAGACCCACCGTAACGCGCGTGAAACTGTTTCTGCAACCTGTTCGCAGCGAGCAGCAGGGCTTTTGCGAACGCGTGATCGCTAGCGTTCTGCTGAAGCCGGTCTTTCGCTCGGCGGAAGGCAAGCTGCCCGCGTCTGGTCCCGACAGCGTATCCACCCAAACCGCGTATCGCTGGGTTGGACGAACGCGCGACGATGCTTCCTGCGGCGCGCCCAAACTCGAGTTTTTCGTGCCGCAACCTGGCGGAGCACCGCAAGCATTCGCAGTTGTGCGTCTGTTGGCGCAAGCGCGCCAAGATGCCAGGCGAGGCCGCCACCTGACCTTCCCGCTGTCGGTGGAGGACAGGGAAGGGCCCCAGATGATGGCGTTCGACCGCGAACATTCCGAACAGCCACCAACGCCGCGATTGACGATCATCACGGATGCAAGGAAGGCGCTTGCCTCGCTTCCGCTCGGTGAAATCACGTTCGCGGGCCAGTCTGCAGCTGCTTCCCCCGATATTTTGCGGGTTTCCGATCTGATCGATGACCATGGGCACGGTTTTCAAGGCATGACCGTATTTCTAGACGACTGGACTGTCGGCCTTGTGATTGATGATAATCGGATCGTCCGGATGCGGATGCTACGACAAATCCCTGCGCCGTTTTGATCCCGGACTAGTCAGGCGAGTTCCACCCACGTCGGCGCGTGATCGCTCGCGCGCTCACGCCCCCGGTAAGCCTTGTCCACCCCCGCCGCGCGCAGCCGATCGGCGGCGAGCGGATCGAGCAGCACGCGATCGATGCTCAGCCCATGATCGCGGTCCCACGCGCCCGCCTGATAGTCCCAGAAGGTGTAGATGGGGCCGGTGGGATGCCGTGCGCGTAAGCTGTCGGTCCAGCCCTGCATCAGGAGTTCGCGGTATTCGCGGCGTGATTGGGGTTGCATCAACGCATCGTTCGCCATCGCGCGCACGCTGAAAACGTCCTCGTCGGTAGGGCAGACGTTGTAGTCCCCTGCGAGGATGGTGGGTCGATCGCGTTCGAGCAGCTTGAGCGCGTGCGTGCGCAGGCGGGCGAACCACGCGAGCTTGTACTCGAACTTGGGACCGGGCTGCGGGTTGCCGTTGGGAAGATAGATCGACGCGACACGCACGCCCTGCACGTCGGCTTCCAGGTACCGCGATTGCTCGTCCGCGTCGTCGCCAGGCAGCGTGCGCACAATCTCGGTCGCCGCCGCGCGCGAGAGGATCGCGACGCCGTGGAAGCCCTTCTGGCCGCGAACCAGCGCGTGATAGCCCGCCGCCTTTACCGCCGCCGCCGGGAAGGCGGCATCGACGCATTTGATTTCCTGGAGGCAGGCGATCTCCGGCTTGGTCTCTTCGAGCCACTCGAGCAGGCGCGGCAGGCGGGCGGCGATGCCGTTGACGTTGTAGGTGGCGATGCGCATCGCTGATGCTTAGCGCGCGCTCCTCAAACCGCGAAGCTAGATCCGCAGCCGCAGCCTGCCGTCGCCACCGGGTTTTTCACCTGGAAGGAGGATCCGCCGAGCGCCTCGACGTAATCGACCGTAGCGCCCGCCACGAATGGCAGCGCGGTCTCGTCGATGAGCAGCGTCACGCCATCGGTCACCACCGCCAGATCGTCGGGCGCGGGCGCGTCTTCCAGCCCGAAGCGATACTGGAAGCCCGAGCAACCGCCGCCCTCCACCCCCAGCCGGAACAGCGCCGCTGGCTTGTTCTGTTTGCGCGCGATCGTTGCGACGCGCGCCGCGGCGGCGGGGGTGAGGGTGGGCGCGTCCATGTCGGGTGAGATGGGGCGGTCGCCGCCTCCGTTCAATCAGTAGGCCGAAGCGCTGAGCGCCGGGCCACCGACACCCACGGCCTGGGCCGATGGCGCGACGGCGGAGGCCTGCACCGCGGCGATCGTCGGCATCGCGCGCAGATACGGCATCGGATCGACCGCACGGCCGTCCACGCGCACCTCGAAATGGAGGTGGCTACCCGTCGAGCGACCAGTCGAGCCCATGCGGCCGATCTGGTCGCCTGCCGCGATATGATCGCCGGGCCGGACCTGGATGCGGCTCAGGTGGCCGTAGCGCGTCGCCATGCCGTGGCCGTGATCGATCTCGATGCAATTGCCGTATCCGCCGAACCAGCCCGCACGCACCACCGTACCGGGCGCGGCCGACAGGATCGGCTCGCCCATCGCGCCCGCCATGTCGACGCCCGCGTGATAGGCCGCACCGCCGCTGAAGGGATCGTAACGACCGCCAAAACCACTGGTATAGTTGAAATTCGATACCGGCATCCGGCTCGGGATCGCCGCCGCCGCGCGGCCAAGCTGAGCGAGCCGGTTCCACGCCTGATAGAGATCCTGCACCTTCGCCTGCGCCGCGATAGCGGGTGCCTGCGCTGCATCGACGGGCTCGAGCGGGCCGCCCATGCCAAAGCTGCTCGCCGCCACGAAGCGATGCGGATCCAGCCCGAGGTGGCGGATCGTTGCCGTCACGCCGATGTAGCGCGCACGCGCGGCACTCGTCGCGCTCGCCACCATCGCGAGTTGGTGCGTCTCGACTCGCGCGAGCGGGGCGAGGATGGTGGCGGCATCGGGCACGATCGCCGCAAGGCTGGCGTTGCGCACGGGCATGTCGCCCGCCGAGGCGGCGGCGAAGCGAATGTCGGCGCGCTGCCCACCGAGAACGGCGGCCATAGCGGTCTGGCGCGCCTCTAGACGCGCGGTGGTCGATTGGACGCTCGCGTTGAGCGTGGCGAGGCCAACTCGCATCGATGCGACTTGCGCCTTCATCGCGACGAGTTCGGCGGATTTGGCGCGCAATTCGGCGGACGTGCTCGCATTGACGCGTTCGGTGCGGGAAAGTTGATTCTCGGCGTAGGTGGCAAAGGCGATCACACCGAAACCAAGCGTAGCAGCCAGCACAAAGTTGCGTTGAGGCTTTGAAGCGATCAAATACGTGCAGCGTTCACCAAAGAAACGATTCAAGTCAAACCCTATCCGATCAGCGCTAATCAATGCTGTACTCACTCACGATTCCCCGACCCACTGTGCCTCCCGAGGCACCTTTTGGCAGCGAAACGGCGGGACTATGATCCTTCGCCGCGAGTCGCTTGGCTGACAGGGTTGTAGGGCGCGCGGGATGTGTATGACAAGTTTGCGACGAACCGTGTGAGATGAACGCAATAACTATGGAACCTTTTAAAGCGCTGAATTGCTTGGATAATGTCGCGCTAGGCTCGATTCAGGTTCGCCAATCCGTGGTATTAATGCGATGAAACGCGTGCCGGAATCGCTCAACCGAGTTGCCGGGTGGCCTTGAGGACCGCCTCAACGTGGCCCGGCACCTTCACCCTGCGCCACAGCGCGGCGATGCGTCCATCGGCACCGACCAGGAAGGTGGATCGATCGATCCCCATATACTTCTTCCCGTACATCGATTTCTCGACCCACGCGCCATAGGCCTCCACGGTCGCCCCGTCCGGGTCGGTGCCCAGATCGATCGTCAGATCGTATTTGGCGCGGAATTTGTCGTGGCTGGCCACGCTGTCCTTGCTCACACCCACCACTTTCGCGCCCGCCGCAGCGAAGGCGGCGACATGCTCGGAAAAGCCCTGCGCCTCCTTGGTGCAGCCCGAGGTATCGTCCTTGGGGTAGAAATATAGAACCAAACTCTGGCCCGCGTAGTCGGCCAGGCGAAGCGTCCGCCCATCTTCGGCGGCGAGCGCGAAATCGGGGGCGGCGTCGCCCGGCTGCAGATCGGCCATCATCCCTCCCTCGGGGTTCCAAATGTCACGCCCCACTGCGCGCGCACCTCAGCCTTGGCGGCTTCGAGCCGGGCACGCAACTCGGCTGCGTCACCCTGTCCGCAGGCGCGTGCCAGCAACGCCTGGGCGGACGCGGACGGCTCGGGCAGCGGGCCGTGGGTGGCATCGTAGATCAGCCGATCGACGATCAGCGTGCGCGTGAGGAGCGCGTGCGCGCCGGGCAGGGACGGCGCGATCAGCCCTTCGGCGGCGAACGCGGCGAGCGCGTCGCGGAAGCGCGGCGTGAGGTGACGGCCCGTGGCGAGCTGCAGATACTGGACGATGAATTCGATATCGATCAGCCCGCCCGCACCGTTCTTCACATCGAACAGCCCGCCGCCGGGCCGATGCCTCTCCATCTCGCCGCGCATCGCCAGCACATCGGCCTGGAGCTTGGCGAGATCGCCCGGGGCACGCAGCGCGGCTTCGATCACTGCTTCCACCGCCGCGCGATCGCTGGATGGCGCCACCACAACGCGTGCTCGGGTGAGCGCCATGTGCTCGAACGTCCACGCCTCCTCGCGCTGATAGCGTTCGAACGCGGACAGGCTGACCACGAGCGGCCCCTTGCTCCCCGAAGGTCTTAGCCGCGTATCGATTTCGTAGAGCGTTCCCGCCGCGGTGGGCACCGATAGCGCGGCGGTCAGCCGGGTGGCGAGGCGGTGGAAGTACAGGCTTGCCGGGACGGGTCGCGGGCCGTCCGCCACCGCATCGTCCGCACCCGAATGCAGATAGACGAGATCGAGGTCCGATCGTGCCGTCAATCGGCCGCCACCGTAGCGACCGAGCGCGAGAACGATGAGATTCGCGCCCGGGATACGGCCGTGCTGCGCAGCGTAATCGGCCTCGACGGTAGCGGCGAGTGTGGTCAGCGCTGCGTCCGCGAGCGCCGCATAGGCCGATGCGGCGTCGAGCGGATCGACCCGACCCTCCACAAGTTGCGAGCCGATCTGGAAGCGGCGCTCGCCCGTCCATTGGCGAACCCGCGTGAGGCGGTCTTCGGCGTCGCGCGCGCTTCCCAATTGCGTGGCGAGCTCGGCGGTGAGCGCCGCCGCGTCCGGGAGCGGTGCGAAGGCGCGCGCGTCCAGCAGGACGTCGAAAAGTTCGGGTCGTCTGGCGAGCGCATCGGCAAGCGCCGGGGCGGCCGACAGCATCCGGCCCAGGAGACCGACCAGCGGGGGATTGGCTGCGAGGAGGGCGAAGAAGCCCGCGCCCGCCGCAAGCTGATCGAGAAAACGATCGAACCGGATCAACGGCGCGCGGGCATCCACCGCCGTCGCGAAGGCAGCAAGCAACTCGGGGAGCACCGCTTCCAGCCCATTGCGCGCGGGGGCCGAGCGCAATGCGCGCCGGTTGCCCGCGATCCAGCCGCCCACGAGCCGCACGCCATCTTCGCTTTCCGGTAGACCGCGCTCCGCCAGCCACCGCGCCAGCAGAGCGGGGTCGCGCGGCACGGTGGAGGCTGCGGGAACGTCCGCGATCGTCTGATAAATCGGCGCGACCGCACCCGTCACGTCCGCCAGATCGCGCTCCATCGCGGGCCAATCGGGATAGCCGCTGAACTGCGCATAGTTGGCGCGCGCCGCGACGGCTTCGGGGATCGCATGTGTCTGCGCGTCCTCCACCATCTGCGCGCGGTGCTCGGCGGCGCGCAGATAGCGGTACGCGCGCGCGAGCGTGTCCGCCTGCGCGGGATCGATCCGGTCGGCGGCGGCGAGGGCGGCGAGCGCGTCGAGCGTGGCGGGGGCGCGGAGTCCTGGATCGCGCCCGCCAAAGACCATCTGGTGCGATTGCGCGAAGAATTCGATTTCGCGGATGCCGCCGCGCCCCCGCTTGAGATCGAAGCCGGGGCCCAGATGCTGGCTTGCGTCGAAATGATCGCGGATACGCAGCGAAACCGCGCGGACTTCGGCGATTGCCTGGAAATCGAGGCTGCGGCGCCAGACGAAGGGAGCGACTTCGGCGAGGAATTGCTCGCCGAGCGCCACATCCCCCGCGCACGCACGCGCGCGGATGAACGCGGCGCGTTCCCATGGCAGGGCTTCGGAATGATAATAGGAGAGCGCGGCTTCGATCGGGAGCGCGATCGGCGTGATTTCCGAGCTGGGACGCAGCCGCAGATCGATGCGCGCGACATAGCCGTGGCCGTCGCGCGCCTGCATCAGTTCCACCACACGGCGGCCGATGCGGACGGCGGCATCCTCGGGCTCCTCGCGCGGGCGGCGCGGCACCGCCGCGCGATCGTAGAGGAAGATGAGATCGAGGTCCGAGCTGTAATTGAGTTCGTGGCTGCCGAGCTTGCCGAGCGCGAGTGCGACGAAGCCGGTGGGCGCGGCTCCCGGAACACGCTCGGCAATCGCGGCGCGGATCGCTTGGTGGAGTGCCAGATCGGCGAAGGCGGAGAGCGCACCGACGACGGGTTCGAGCGGCCATAGTTGCGCGATGTCCGCAAGCGCAACCGTGAGCGCGACCGTACCGCGCGCGCGGCGCAGGCGCTCCGGAGTCGGCACGTCCGGATTGCGCGCGTATTCGTGCGCATCGGCAAGGATCGGGGCGGGGCCATCGCCGGCGAGGCGGGCGAGCGTATCGCCGCCGCCCCGCAGCAGCCCGCGCAGGAAGGGCGCGTGCGTCCATGCGGCGGCGGCGGCGTGGGCGAGCGCGGTGCCCTCCGCCACGCGCCCGGCGAGCGCCTCGGGGAGCGCGGCGGCGGGTGGGGGCGGGAGCGTATCGGGGATCACTTCGCCGCCGGGCGCACCTCCACCGGCAAGCCAAGTCCGGTCAGCTGCGGCGCGACGACTTTCGCGTCACCCACCACCACCCACTGGAACCGCGCCGGATCGATCGCGCGCGCGGCCGCCGCGACATCGGCGGGGGTGAGCGCACGATAGCGTGCGGGGAGTTTCACGTAATAATCGTCGGGCCGCCCGAGCACCGCGTTCGAGTGTAGCGCAGCGACGAGAGCGCCCGATGTCTCGAACGCGCCCGGCAGCGACAGCACCGTCAGGTTCGCCACGCGCGTGAGTTCGTCCGTCGTGATGGGTTTGGGGCCGATATAGTCCGCGATATCCTTGCGCAGAACCTCGATCGACGCGCCGGTCTTGTCCGCCTGCACGGGCGCAGCGAGGCGGAACTCCATCTGCTCGCGGGTTTCGGGCACTGCCGAACGCACGCCATAGGCCCAGCCACGCGTCTCGCGCAGATCGGTGTTGAGGCGCGAGGTGAAGGTGACGCCCAGCAGATCGTTGGCGACGTTCAGAGGCAGCGGATCGTCCGTCCCTTTCACCGCCAGCGGATGCCCCGCCGAAATATAGGATTGCGGCGAGTTGGGACGATCGATCAGCAGAATGCGCGCGGTCGGCGCGGCGGGGGCGGGCGGGAAGTTTTTCACCCCGCGCGCAGTGGCGGGATCGGCACGCCACATGCCGAGCGCGCGTTCGAGCTCGGGCAGCAGCGCGGGCAACGTCGTATCGCCGACCACGAAAAGCTGCATATTGTCCGGCCGCATCCACCGCGCGTGGAAGGCGACCAGATCGGCGCGGGTGAGTTTTGAAACAGCATTCGCCTTACCCGATGCCGGGCCCGCATACGGATGATCTGCGCCATAGATCGCGGGCGTCAGAACGCGCGCGGCGATGCTGCCCGGGCTGGCCTGTTCCTGCGCGATTTGGGTCAACTGGATCGCGCGGATGCGCTCAAGCTGATCGGGGGCGAAGGCGGGGTTGCGCAGCACATCCGCGAACAGATCGAGGCTGGCGGGCAGATTGGGCACCAGTGCGGACAGGCTGGCGCGCGTGGTATCCGATCCGGCCGAGATGCTGACGCGCGCGCCCAGCCGCTCGGCCTCCTCGACGATCTGCGGGCCGGTGCGCGTGCGCGTGCCCTCGTCGATCAGCGCCAGCGTCAGTGCCTCGGTGCCGCGCGCGGCGGGCGGATCGGCGGCGTTGCCAGCATCGAAGCTCGCGAGCAGTTCCACCACGGGCACCGCAGTGCGCCGCACGAAGGTGACATGCACGCCGTTCGATAGCGTGGCGCGCTCGGGCGTGGGGAAGGTGAGCGTATCGATGCGCTGGACGGGCGGCAGCAGGCTCGCGTCGCCCACGGGCAGCGCGTCCGCCTTCGCCTTGGGGGTGACGCCCGACGCGCCGACGAGCGCGAGTTCGGCGGCACCGCGCTCGCCCGGCAGGACCGAAAGGCGCAAGCCGCCTTGGCCAAACCACTCGCGCGCCGCCTGCTGGACCGTGGCGGGGGTTGCGGCGGCGAAGCGCGCGAGTTCGGTCTTGTAGAAACCCGGATCGCCCGCAAACAGCCAGCCCTGCGCAAGTGCGGCGGCGGATCCGCCCACGGGTTCGAGGCCACGAATCGTCTCGGCGACGGTGCGTGTGCCCACGCGGCCGATCTCGTCCTGCGTGGGGCCGTCGGCGAGGAAGCGCTTCATCACCGCGTCCACCCGCGCCTCGACCGCGCGCGGATCGACGCCCGGTTTCACGTCCACCACGATCAGCGCGATGCTGGCGAGGCGGCCATCGATCGTATCTGCCGACACGCTGGTGGCGAGCTTCGTCTCGCGCACGAGATCGTTGTAGAGGCGCGAACTGTTGCCATCGGCGAGTGTGGTCAATGCGATCGAAAGCGGGGTCGATTGCGGCGCGACGCCGGGCGGAGCGGTCCAGGCGAAATACATCCGGACGTTCGGGACACGGTCGTGCATGGTCGCGTGCGTGATCGCGACGGGGCGCGGGACGTTCGGCGTGCGCCGGGGGGCTGCGGGACCGCGCGGGATCGCACCGAAATAGCGCTCCACTTTGGCGCGCGCGTCTTGCGCTGAAATGTCGCCCGAGATCGCGATTACCGCGTTGTTGGGGGCGTAGTGGTTATCGAACCATGCGCGCACGTTGGCGAGGCTCGCATGATCGAGATCGGCCATCGAGCCGATGACGCTGTGATGATAAGGATGGCCAGGCGGAAAAAGGCCCTCGGTCAGCGCGTAATAGATCAGGCCGTAGGGGCGGTTGTCCCCCTGGCGCTTCTCGTTCTGAACCACGCCGCGCTGGTTATCGAGCTTCTCCTGCGTGATCGCGGGCAGCAGATGCCCCATGCGGTCGGCCTCGAGAAACAATGCAAGATCGAGCGTGCCCTTGGGCGCCTCGACATAATAGTTGGTGCGATCCTGTGTGGTGCTGCCATTATTCTGCCCGCCCGCATTTTCGAGCGGCAGATCGTAGTTGGCGACATGCTCCGAACCTGCGAACATCAGATGTTCGAACAGATGCGCATAGCCCGTCTGGCCAACGGGCTCGTCACCCGAACCGACATCGTACCACGTGTGCAGCGAGACTACGGGCGCCTTGCGATCGGTGTGCACCACGACGCGCAGGCCGTTGGCGAGCGTGAAGGCGGTGTAGGGGATGTCCACAGCACGCGTGAGGGCGGCGAGGGGGGCGGGAGTGGGGGCGGCAAGCGCGGGGGGGGCGACGGACAAGGCGAGGGCGACGACGAAACGCTTCACGCAAGGCTCCTTGGAGGCAGACCTTCCATTACTGCGTAAGCAGCGCGGGCGAAAGCGGTGCCGCCACGGGAGCCGCTGTGTCAGGTAGGGCGCTGACTACGCGGGCACCCTTACCAACGCCCGCTCCACGCGGCGCCCGTCGCTTGCCAGCACCTCGAACCGCCACCCGGCGGGGTGCGCCACGGTTTCGCCGACCTCGGGCACACGGTCCGCCAACGCCACGATCAGCCCACCCAGCGTATCGACATTCTCGTCGACATCGTCGCCCCCCAGCGGGGCACCGACAACCGCCTCCAGTTCGGCGAGATCGACGCGGGCGTCCGCCTCCCAGCCGCCGTCGATCGCGACGATCTGCGGGGCGATTTCCTCATCGTGCTCGTCCTCAATGTCGCCGACGATCTGCTCGACCAGATCCTCGATCGTCACCAGCCCGTCGGTGCCGCCGAACTCGTCGATCACCATCGCCATGTGCGTGCGCGCCTGCCGCATCCGGGCGAGCAGATCGAGAACTCGCATCGAGGTTGGCACGTAGAGCACCTCGCGCAGCAACGTCTCGGGTGCAGGGGCCTCGTGCGCGGCGAGTTTGGCGTAGACGTCTTTCACGTGGATCATGCCGATCACCTCGTCGAGCGAGGTACGGAATACGGGCAGACGGCTGTGACCCGCGTCCGCGAAGGCGGCGACCAGCGCACTGAACGGCTGCTCGACAGCGAAGGCGACGATATCGGCACGCGGCACTGCGGCGTCCTCCACCCGGCGGTCCGACAGATCCAGCAGGTTGGTGAGCATCTGCCGTTCGGCATGGCTCAGATCGTTCGCGGCGGGCTGGTCGGCCGCATGCTCCTCGATCGCGTCCTCTATCTCCTCGCGAAGCGTCGGCGGCTGCGCGTGGCCGGTGAGCAATTGTCGTAGGCCGCGCCACAGCGAAGGGCCACCCTCGCTTTGACGGGCATCGGGACTTCGGGACGGGTCGGGCATAAGCTCGCTGCGTCAGGCGTAAGGGTCGGGAGCCCCCAAACGCGCCAGGGCTTCGCGTTCGAGCGCTTCCATAGCGGAAGCCTCCCCATCGCCGGCGTGGGTATGTCCTAGCAGATGGAGCACCCCGTGGACAATCAGATGTTGGGTATGTTGCTCGAGGCTGATGTGGCGCTTATCGGCGGCAGTCGCGGTGGTTTCCAGCGCGATCGCGATATCGCCGCCAAGCGGCGCGTGCGGACCCGCGGGGAAGGAGAGGATATCGGTCGGCTGATCCTTGCCGCGGAATTCGAGGTTGAGGCGGTGAAGCTCGGCATCGTCGGTCAGGCGGATGGCGATCGTGGGAGGCGAGGGCGCGGGGTGGACGGCGAGTGCGGCTTCGGCCGCGCAGGTGGCGAGGCCGGACCAGTCGGCGGTGGGCCAGAGAGTAGAAACTTCGGTGTCCAGTTCCATCGCTGCTGACCTTCGCGCCTTGTGAGCGCCAAAGGTAGCGCGAGTTTTCGTATGCGCATAGCGCCGCGCGGCCAATCAATGCGGGCGCGCACCTTGCTCGACCCGCCGCGCGGGGGCAGGCTGCGGCGATGAGCGGCCTCGATCCCCTCCAACTTCTCAAGGCCTATTCGGTCGGCGTGTTTCCGATGGCCGATCGCCACGACGCGCCCGATGTCTATTGGGTCGAGCCGCGGCGGCGGGGCATTCTGCCATTGGGCAATTTCCACCTGCCGCGCAGCCTCGCCAAGACACTAAGACAAGGTCGCTTCACGCTGACCGCGAACCGCGCGTTCCGGGACGTGATGCTCGCGTGCGCGGCACCGTCCGATGCGCGCGGGGAAACGTGGATCAATCCCGCGATCGTCGATGGCTACTGTGCGCTGCACGCGCGCGGCAATGCGCACAGTCTGGAGTGCTGGGAGGACGGGACGCTTGTAGGCGGCCTGTACGGCGTCGAACTGGGCGGCGCGTTCTTCGGCGAGAGCATGTTCAGCGCGCGGCGCGATGCGTCCAAGGCCGCGCTCGCCCACCTCATCGCGCGGTTGCGCGCGGGCGGCTACAGCCTGCTCGATACGCAATTTCTGACCACGCATCTGGCGCAGTTCGGCGCGATCGAGATTGGGCGCGATCCCTACCGCGCGTTGCTCGCCGACGCGATCGGCAGGCGGGGGGATTTCTTCGCCTTCGACGGGGTGCCGGTGCCGGACGCATCCGATCCCGCCGCCACCGTATCGGGCCCGGTCTCGGGAAAGCGCATCGTGCACGCCTTGATCCAGACATCGTAGTTCGGATCTTCCCACGCATCGAGCGACGGGGAGGTTGCGAACACCCAGCCCGAAAACACGCGGCGCATGCCGCCCTTCCTCAAATCCTGATCGATCTGGACGAACCCACCGGTCTCGGGTGCCTGCCACGCGGGCGTAGCCTCGCACGCGCGCAGTCGGATGGTGAGCGCGCCGAAGCGTGCGTTCTCGCCGGGATGCAGCGCGAAATCCCGCTCTGTGCCCGTGCGTTTGTCGAGCGCACCGATCGTGGCGACGCGCTCCGCCATGGGCGTGGGGAGTTCGGGCGCGGCGGCGGCTCCGGTGAGGAGGAGAGCCGATGCGCCCGCCCGCCATTCTACGCGCATCGGACTACTTCGCAGCAGGCGCGGCACCCGGTGTTGCCCCCGCGTCGGGCTTGGCAACACTCGATCCGCTGCGGTTGATGTAGCTGCCGATCAGACCCATCAGGTCGGTCGATCCCTGCGTGTCGATGATCTCGGCACCGGGCTTCATCATCGTGGGATCCCCGCCGGGCACCAGGCTGATGTAGCTGCCGCCCAGGATCCCTTGCGAGGTGATCGCCGCGCTGCTGTCGGTGGGGAGTTTGACCGCGCTGTCCACGCTGAAGCTGGCGATCGCCTGGTAGGTCTTGGGATCGAGCTTCAGATGCGTGACAGTGCCCACCTTCAGCCCCGAGACGCGGATATCGGTGCCTTCGCTGACCCCGGTCGCGTTGGGAAAGCGCGCCGAAATCTCGTAGCTGCCGTTCCCGGTGCTGCCGCCGCTGGTGCGGGCGTAGGCGAAGGTGACAAACCACGCGGCAACGCCGATCACGAGCAGCCCGACAAGCGCTTCGAGCCAGTTTTCCTTGAGGCTGCTGCTCATGCGTCCGGGCTCCATGCTTCGTAGTCGCCCGTCGCCCGCGCTCGCACCCCCGAGCGCGCGAGCGCGCCCGACGGCATGTGCGCCTGGGGTGTGCCGGTAAGATTGGGAAGCGGCGGCTTTTCCCAGCGCTGCGTGGGCAACGGCGCTTGCGATGGCGGCGGCATGTCCGCACCGTGCATCCAGAGGTGCCAATCGGGCGGAATACGGCTCGCGTCCGCGATGCCCTTGTAGACCACCCAGCGGCGGTCCCCATGGCGCGAGGCATAGTAGAGGTTGCCCGCGCCGTCCTCGCCAACCCGGCTGCCGCCAGCGACGCTGCGGCGCGTGCCCCAGGTGGAGCCGTTCCACCACGTGAATATGCCCGAGAGGAACGCCATGCCCCGGCCGTTAGCGGATCGAGGCGGGGTTCGCCAGCGGCGGCTTCCAACTGGCGTGATCGCCTGGCCGGATGCCAAGCCGCGCCGCCTCGCCCGGGCCGATCTCGAGCACCGCCTCGACCGGACCGTGCGAGGAGATAATCGCATCCGAAAGCGGCGGCGCGTTCGCGGCGACGCTCTCGATCGTACCGCCGGGCGCGATGAAGATCAGATCGAGACTGGAGATCGTGTTGTGCATCCAGAAGCTCGCCGGGCGCGCTGGAAGGTGCGGAAACAACATGCCCGTGCCACGCGGCACCTTTGGGCGGAACATCATGCCGGTCGCCTGCTGCGCTTCTGACCCTGCATATTCGATGCGGAATGCCCGGTGATGGCGGTTGACGCCGGTGATCGTCAGCGCGATCACCGCAAGACCCGATTGCGGCTGCCCCACGGGCACTTGCGCGCGGACGGCCACGGGCGAGGCTGCGGCTGATGCAACCGCGATCAGCAACGCGGCGATCAGGCGTCGGGCGACGGAGCCTCCACCACGATCGCCATCGGCCCCTTGTCCGAAGGCGCGACGCGCGCGCGCAGGCGCTGTCCGGGCTCGGGCGGAGCCAATCCCGCGCGGCGCAGCGTTTCCATGTGGATGAAGATGTCCTGCGTGCAATCCTCGCGGCATAGGAAGCCGTAACCCTTCAGGCGGTTGAACCATTTGCACGTTAAAGGCTCGAACGCGGCCGCCGCGTCAAGCAGCGCGAGCGGATCGACGCGGCCTGCCGCGCGGAGGCCCGCGCCTTCGGGATCCGGCGCGGTCGCGGTGCCGAGATCGAGATCGAGGATGCGCGATGCCTGCCGCCTGCGCTCGCGCTCGGCGATCAGGCACACGAGCGTCGCACCTTCGGGAAGCGAGCGCCGGCCGATTTCGCGCAAGACGGTGAAGTGCAGCAGGACGTCAGAGCTGCCGTCTTCGGGCACGAGAAAGCCGTAGCCGCGCACCTGATCGAACCACTTGACCGCACCGCGCAGCGGCGGTGCTTCGCGGTGCGGAAGTGCCACCCGCGAGCACGCCGACGTTGCCCCCAGCGCTAGTGCGTGCTCCCCCATCGATCCGATCCCTACGATCAATTCATCCAGCGATGCTACAGGAATGCAAACCCATGTAAAACGCGTTCATAGTCTTGTAGGGCACGCTTGGCGACGACCGTTGGCTCGAATCCGGTTCTATTCAAAGGGTTATGTTGTTATGGAATTTTCCGGGCAGACCGTGATTTTTGCACCGCGCGGCGCGGTTTGGGAGGCTCTGAACGATCCCGCCGTGCTCGCGCGCTGCATTGACGGAGTCGAGTCGCTCGAGGAGACCGCGCCCGATCGGTTCGAGGGGCGCGTCGTCGCCAGGGTTGGTCCGGTCCGCGCGACGTTCACCGGACTGGTCACGATCACCGAGGCGGTGCCGCCGCAAAGCTACCGGCTGATCGGCGAGGGCAAGGGCGGCGCGGCGGGCTTCGCGAAGGGCGAGGCCGAGGTGACGTTGAGCGAGGAGGCAGAGCGCCAGACCCGGCTCGATTTCACCGCGCGCGCGAACGTGGGTGGCAAGCTCGCGCAACTTGGCGGACGACTGATCGAGGGCACCGCGAAGGGCTACGCCGATCGCTTCTTCGCTGCGCTGAAGGCCGAACTCGAAGGCGATGCGGCGGCAGGGCCGGGGATCGCGGTCGCGGCCGAACCCGCCGACATCGGCCCCGATACAGGAATGGCGGAGCTGATCGAAGCCACCCCCGCGCTGGTGCCGCCGGCTGCTGGCATGCCCGGCGAGCGGGCCGCGCGCAGCGGCGTGCCGCTCGCGCTCTGGGCCGGGGTACTAGCGGTGCTGGTGCTCGTCCTGCTCGTGTGGCTGCTGCGGGGTTGATCGGCGGGGCTTGCCCTCTTGGCGCGGCCCCGGTCTAAGCGCGCCGCATGCGTATTCTGGTCACCAACGATGACGGCATCCACGCTCCCGGCCTCGCCGCGCTAGAGCATATCGCCGCCACACTCAGCGACGACGTGTGGGTGGTCGCGCCCTCGGACGAGCAGTCGGGCGCGGGGCACAGCCTCACGCTCACCCAGCCGATCCGCGTGCGACAGTTCGGGCCCAAGCGCTACTCGGTGCGCTTTACGCCGACCGATTCGGTGATGATCGCGTTGGGGCTGCTGATGAAGGATTGCCCGCCCGATCTGATTTTGTCGGGCGTCAACCGCGGGCCGAACATGGCGGAAGATGTGACCTATTCGGGCACGGTCTCGGCTGCGATGGAGGGGACGCTCGCGGGCGTGCGCTCGGTCGCGCTCAGCCAGTCGACCGAGGAGCGCGAGGTTGGAGCGGAGGCGTTCGAGGTGGCGCGCCACTGGGGGCCGCGCGTGTTGAAGCCGCTGCTGGCGATGGACTGGGCACCGGGCGTGCTGATGAATATCAACTTTCCGCGCGGTGGACTCGAGCGCGTGCAGGGCGTTCGCGTGACCGAGCAGGGGTTCCGCGATTACGGCGAGCTGGACATCGAGAGCCGCGTCGACCGGCGCGGTTTTCCCTATTATTGGTTCGGCCTGGGGCGCGAATCGAGCGCACCGGGGCATGAGACCGATCTGAAGGCGATGCGCGAGGGATATGTGAGCGTGACGCCGCTGCATCTGGATCTGACGCATTATCCGACCATTGCGGGGCTGCGGACGGCGTTCGCCGACGGCGTGTGATCGCGCGGTTGGCGATGCGATCCGGGGCCCTGCTGGCGGTGGCGCTGGCTGCGGGCTGCGCGGGTGAGGAGGGTGCCCCATCCCCGCAGCCCGCACCCGCCGTCTCCCGCCCGACGCCGCCGACGCCGCTAACCCCATCGCGCGTCCACGCCGCGCAGCAGCCGCCCCAGGCCCCGCGTTGGCGCGCAGCGCGCGTGATCGCGGACGCACCGTTGCTGCCCGCGCGCGAGGTGACCGCAGCACCCGGGGATACGCTCGAGTCGATTGCGCGCGCAGTGGGGGTCGCGCCGGGTGCGCTGGCGGTGGCGAATGGCGCCACGCAACCGGTCGCGCTGGTCCCGGGGACGAAGCTGACGATTCCGGCGGGGCAGTGGCACAGCGTCAAGCCCGGCGAAACGATGAGCGCGATCGCGCACGCGTATCGCGCGGCGTTCCCTGCGGTCGCGCGCGCGAACGGGGCACGCGCGCCCTATCCGCTGGAGGTGGGAGACCGCGTTCTGATCCCGTCCGCCCCGGCGCGGACCGCGGCGGCGAAGCCCATTGTACCGCCGCCCGCGACGGTGGAGGCGCGCGCGCAGGCGTTTAATCTCGATATCGAACGACTGCTGGGGAAGGAGCCTGCCGCGCACGCGAAGCCCCCACCACCCCGCGCTGCGCGGGCGGTCCCCCTCCCCCGCACCGCAGGGGAGGACAAGGCTTATCCTCCCCCTCTGGGGGAGGTGGCGGCGACGCCGACGGAGGGGGCCGGGGTTCGCGCGCTACCGCAGGCGGAAGCCCCCGCCATCCACCTTGACTGGCCGCTGACCGGTCGCGTCCTCTCGACCTTCGGCGCCAAACCCGGCGGGCGGTTCAACGATGGCATCAACATCGCCGCAATCGCGGGCGCGCCGGTTCGCGCGGCCGCCGACGGTGTCGTCGCCTATGCGGGTACCGGCGTCGCCGCGTTCGGCGGGCTGGTGCTCGTGCGCCACGCCGACGGCTGGCTCACCGCCTACGCGCACTGCGAGGCGCTCCTGGTAGCGAAGGGCGACAGCGTCCGGCGCGGCCAGCCCATCGCGCGCGCGGGGGCGACGGGCGAGGTGGACGCGCCGCAGTTGCACTTCGAGGTGCGGCGCGGGCGGGTGCCGGTGGATCCGATGCTGGTACTGCGCGAGCGCGGAGGCGGGTAACGGTGGCAACGGCAAGTTGGGCTGACTGCCGCCCGGTTTGTCGGAATATTTTACAACTCCTGAATTACCATAATGTCGCATCTTTGCTAAGTCACTACAATACAGTGCTTCTTTTTTTGTTAATAATTCTGGCATATCTTTTGCTTCGTTTCGTTCAAGGCATGATTGGCGTGCCTTCGATCGATGGAGATCTGCATGAAATTGCTTCTCACCCTTGGCCTGATGGCGGCGACGGTGCCGGCATTTGCGGCCACCAATCTTATCACCAACGGCGATTTTGAGACCGGCACGTACACGGGTTGGAACGCCAATGTTCAAGCTGGTAGCAGCGGCGCACTGAACGTGGTCGCAAATGGCTCGAACTCGCCGATCTCGGGTTTTTCTATTCCCGCTAATGGCACGGGCGGCAATTTCTTCTCGATCACCGATCAGGGTGGTCCCGGTTCCTATTCGCTGACGCAGTCGTTCACGCTCGGATCGGCAGCGCAAGTCACGGTTTCTTTCGATCAGTTCCTTGGCGACCGCGACGGATTTTTCCCTAACGGGCGTGATTACACCAGCTTCCCCAACCAGAATGCAGTGGTTGATCTCCTGATTGGTGGCGCCGATCCGTTCACCAATTCTGCAAGCGACATCGTCGCTGTGCTTTGGGGCCCGGCCGGATTCCTCGATGAGGCTTGGCAGCATTATTCGAGCACGCTGAACCTCGCGGCAGGTACCTACCAGCTCCGCTTTGCCGAGACCGATGATCAGAGCTTCTTCCAGCAGGCGATCGACAATGTCGTTGTCGATGCGGTGGCCGAGCCCGGCACGGTGGCGTTGATGCTGCTGGGTGTGGCGGGTATCGCACTGGGTAAGCGCCGGGCGCGCTGAGCGAACGAACGCCGAACGACACAAAGGGTCGCCGGCAACGGCGGCCCTTTGTTGGTGCGGGCCAAAATCTGCCTGCGCGCTTGACCGCCCGCGCCTCGCCCGCCAACCCACACCGCCATGTTCACCAAAATCCTCATCGCCAATCGTGGCGAAATCGCGTGCCGTGTCATCCGCACCGCGCGGCGGATGGGGATCGCCACGGTCGCAGTCTATTCGGATGCGGACGCGGGGGCGCTGCATGTCAGTATGGCGGACGAGGCGGTGCGGCTGGGGCCGCCGCCCGCCGTGCAGTCCTATCTGCTCGCCGACGCGATCGTCGCCGCGTGCCAGGCCACAGGCGCGCAGGCGGTACATCCGGGCTACGGCTTCCTTTCGGAGCGGACGAGCTTTGCGGCTGCGTTGGATGCGGCGGGCATCGCGTTCATCGGGCCGCCTGCGAGCGCCATCGCCGCGATGGGCGACAAGATCGAATCGAAGAAGCTCGCGCGCGCGGCGGGGGTGTCGGTCGTGCCGGGGTTCGTCGGCGAGATCGAGGACGCGGATCACGCGGCGCGCATTGCGGGAGAGATCGGCTATCCGGTGATGATGAAGGCCAGCGCGGGCGGCGGCGGAAAAGGAATGCGGCTGGCATTCTCCGAGGACGAGCTGCGCGAGGGGTATCAATCGGTCCGCAACGAGGCGCTCGCCAGCTTCGGCGACGACCGGCTGTTCATCGAGAAGTTCGTCACCAGCCCACGCCACATCGAAATCCAGCTGATCGGCGACCAGCACGGCAATCTCCTCTACCTGAACGAGCGCGAATGTTCGGTGCAGCGCCGCCACCAGAAGGTCATCGAGGAGGCACCCTCCCCCTTCGTCACCCCGGAGATGCGCCGCGCGATGGGCGAGCAGTCGGTCGCGCTGGCGCGGGCGGTTGGCTATACTTCGGCGGGCACGGTCGAGTTCATCGTGGGGGCGGATCGCAGCTTCTACTTCCTCGAAATGAACACACGGCTGCAAGTCGAGCATCCGGTGACCGAGATGACCACCGGGCTCGATCTGGTCGAGCTGATGATCCGGGTGGCGGCGGGCGAGGCACTCCCGCTCAAGCAGGATCAGGTGCCGCTGAACGGCTGGTCGATGGAAACGCGCGTCTACGCGGAAGACCCGTACCGCGGCTTCCTGCCCTCGATCGGGCGGCTTTCGACGTTGCGCCAGCCGCGCGAGGACGCGACCACGCGCATCGACACCGGCGTCATCGAAGGTGCGGAAATCTCGATCTACTATGATCCGCTGATCGCCAAGCTGATCACGCACGGCCCCACGCGCGAAGCAGCAATCGACGCGCAGATCGCCGCGATCGACGGTTATGTGATCCGTGGGGTCGGCCACAATCTCGATTTCCTGAGCGCGGTGATGCAGCACCCCCGATTCCGCGCGGGCAACCTCACCACCGGCTTCATCGCCGAGGAATATCCCGATGGCTTCCACGGTGCTCCCGTCACGCCCGACACGGCGCGAACGCTCGTCGCGGTCGCCGCCACCGCCCACGCACGCGTCTTGGCGCGTGCAGGCGAGATCAGCGGCAAGCTGAACGGCCATGGCCCGGACTGGGGAGACCAGTGGGCGGTGTTCCTGGGCGGCGCACGCCAGGACGTGCGCGTTATCGAGGCGGGCGAGTTCACCAGCATCGAGTTCGACGGCGTATCGCTCCGCGTCGAAAGCGCGTGGTGCCCGGGCGACGTGCTGTTCCGGGCCGAGATCGACGGCGCGGACGTGACGATCGCGGTCGAGCGGGTGGGCATCGGCTACCGGCTGACCACGCGCGGCGCGAAGCACATCGTGCGCGTCCTTACCCCGCGCGCCGCCGATCTGCAGGCGCACATGATCGTGCGTCCCCCCGCCGACACCTCGCGCCTGCTGCTCTCGCCGATGCCGGGCCTGCTGACGGACGTGCGCGTGAGCGCGGGCGACAAGGTAGAGGCGGGGCAGCCCGTCGCGGTGGTGGAGGCGATGAAAATGGAGAACATCCTGCGCGCGCCGCGCGCCGCAACCGTAAAGGCGGTGCTCGCGGGCGCGGGCGCGAGCGTGGCGGCGGACGAGGTGATCCTCGAATTCGAGTGAGCGCGCGGTGGCGAGCTGTTGCGCCCGGCGCCGGTCCGGCCGCGACTGGCGCGCGCCATCGTTCAGGTTGACCCCTGCCAATCTCGCGGCAGTATAGTTGATGCTACCCCGCCACCTGGATCACCTGTTCAAGAGCGTTCACAACCATATTCGTCTGACCTCCACCCATGGCTCTCTGGCCTGTTGCCGAGCGATACAGGGGTGGATTTCATAAGCAACACATCCAAAGGGGAAATCGCGGCGTGGCCGAAACTTATGTCCTGACACTGGCGTGCGACGATCGTCCGGGGCTGGTGGCGGCGGTGGCGGGCCTGCTCGCGAGCCACGGCGGCAACATCCTCGATGCGCAGCAGTTCGACGATCAGCATGTCCGCCGCTTCTTCATGCGCGTGGTGTTCGCGTTGGCGGACGAAGCGGTGCTGCCGATGCTCCGCGAGGATTTCGGCCAGTTGGCCGCGCACCATGGCATGGACCTGCGGCTGCGCCCGGTTGCCGAGCGCCGCCGCGTGCTGCTGCTGGTGAGCAAGTTCGATCATTGCCTCGGCGATCTGCTCTACCGCTACCGCATCGGGGAGCTGAACATGGATGCGGTCGGCATCGTGGCGAATCATCCGCGCGAGGCGCTGAAGCTCAGCCTGATCGGCGATATTCCCTATCATTATCTGCCGGTGACCAGGGACACGAAGGCCGCGCAGGAAGGCGAGATCAAGCGGATCGTCAACGAGACCGGGGCCGAGCTGATCGTGCTCGCGCGATACATGCAGATCCTGTCGGACGATTTGTCAGGCTTCCTGTCGGGCCGCTGCATCAACATCCACCACAGCTTCCTGCCGGGCTTCAAGGGCGCGAAACCCTATCACCAGGCATTCGAGCGCGGCGTCAAAATGATTGGCGCAACCGCGCATTATGTCACCGCCGATCTCGACGAGGGACCGATCATTCATCAGGACGTCGAAGCGATCAGCCATCACGACACGCCCGACGATCTGGTGCGCAAGGGCCGCGATATCGAGCGACGCGTGCTGGCTCGGGCGGTCCACTACCATCTGCAGGACCGCGTGCTGGTCAACGGCACGAAGACCGTGGTGTTCAGGGACTAGCTGGCTGGACGCCCACGCGCCGCGCGAACTTGGCGTCGGGATCGCTTCCGCCCAGCAGCGCCAAACGGCGCGCACGCGATCACATTCTATTTCATCCTCAAATGGAAATGGTGCACCCGGCAGAATTCGAATCTGCGGCCTCTGCCTTCGGAGGGCAGCGCTCTATCCAGCTGAGCTACGGATGCCTGGCTGCCAAGGTAGTCGGTGCGCCGGACAGGGTCAACGTCGCGGCCGCCATCAGCGCGCCGTAAACCCCGGCAAACCCCGGCAAACCCAGGCGTCAGCCGCGTCGAACCAGCAGCACCCCCGCGATCACCAGCACCAACCCGCCGGCCCGCTCCAGCGTCAGAGGGTGGCGCGCAAGACCGAAGCCACCGAAATGATCGATCAGCATCGCAGCGACGAGTTGACCCGCGACCAGTACCACCAGCGTTACCCCGATCCCGAGGCGGGGTGCCGCAAAGGCCGCCACGCTGACGAAAATCGCGCCATAGGCACCGCCCACATAGGCATACCACGGCAGCCCGCGCGCCATTGCCAGGTTGAACCGGAGGCCGAGCGCCAGCGCCGCGCCCACCAGCAACACCGTGCCAACCGCAAACGAGATCAGCGCCGCACCCACCGGCGAGCTGGAAACGCGGGTCAACATCGCGTTGGTGGGAGCCTGCAGACCGGTCGCCATGCCCGCAAGCAACACACCCAGGATCACCGCGAGGTTCACGATCGCACCACCGGACCCAGCGCGCGCACCAGCGCCGCGACCTTAATGCGCGTCGCGCGCAGACCGCGTCCGGTCGGGATCACATGATCGGCTCGCCTGCGCTTGACCGCATCGGCCATCTGGTGAGCGCGGATCGCGGCAAGCTTCGCCGAGGTCATGCCCGGACGCGCAAGCACGCGCGCGCGCTGCACACGCTCGGGAGCGGACACCACCGCGACCGCATCGCAATCCCGGTCACCGCCCGTCTCGAACAGTAGCGGCACATCGAGCACGATCAGCCGCGCAAGCCGATGTCGCGCCAGAAACCGCGCCCGCTCGGCACGAACCAACGGGTGCAGAAGGCCCTCCAGGCGCGCGAGCGCCGCCGGATTGCCGAAGACGCGCGCTCCGAGCATCGAACGGTCCAGCCCGTTTGCACCCGTCGTCCCCGGAAACATCGCCTCGATCCCCGCCAGTGCGCGCCCGCCCGGCCCCTGCATCGCGCGCACCTGCGCATCCGCATCGAACACCGGCACACGCGCACGACGGAACATCACGGCAACCGTCGATTTCCCCATACCGATCGATCCTGTCAGCCCGAGCACAAACGATCGCCGCCCGCTCAAACCCGTCCGCTCACGCGGCGAGGATGCGGCGCGCGCGCAGTTCGGCCAGCAGCGGCCACAGCGGCAGTCCGCGGACGGTGTAGTGATCGCCCTCGACCGCATCGAACAACTGCGCGCCCAGCCCCTCGATATGGTAGCCGCCCACGCTGTTGAGCACGTCCGCGCCTGCAATCGACAGATAGCGTTCGAGGAATGCCTCGCTGAACGCGCGCATCGTCATCGTCGCGGTATCGATCGCGCGCCACACGATGACGCCCTTGCGCGCGAGCGTAACCGCCGCAATCAGCCGGTGCGCATGGCCGCGAAGCGTGCGGAGTTGATCGGCCGCCGCCGCCAGATCGACAGGCTTGTCGAACAGACCATCCTGGGCGGTGGCGAGCACCTGATCGGCACCGAGCACGAGCGCATCGGGAAAGCGCAGCGAGATGCGCAGCGCCTTGTTGTCCGCAAGTGCGGCGGCGATCGCTTCGGGCGCGGAGATGCCCTCGGCGGCGAGCGCCACCTTCGCCTCGCTCTCGTCCAATCCGGGGGCAACCGCATCGTGCGGAACGCCCGCCGCGCGCAGGATTGCGCGGCGGGACGCGCTGGTCGAGGCGAGGATCAGGCTCAAGCGAGTGCGGGCTCGGGTTCGGCGCGATCCGCGCGGTCGGCGCGGTCCTGGAGAAGGTTGATGATCGCGGCGGATGTTTCCTCGATCGATCGGCGCGTCACGTCGATCACCGGCCAGCCATGATCCGCGAACATGCGCCGCGCATACGCCACCTCGGCAGCAACTGCGGTCTCATCCACATAGGCGGTGTCGGGAAGCTGTCCGATCGACAGCAGGCGATTGCGCCGGATCGCGATCAGGCGATCAGGATGCGTCGTCAGCCCAACCACGAGCGGTCGACCAAGTGAATAGAGGTTGGGCGGGGGAGGCGATTGCGGGACGATCGGGATATTCGCGGTCTTGTAGCCACGATTGGCGAGATAGATCGAAGTCGGCGTCTTGGACGAGCGCGAAACTCCGGCGAGCACGATGTCCGCTTCCTCCCAATCCTCCGCGTGCGCGCCATCATCATGCTGCATCGTGTAATCGATGGCAGCCACGCGCGCGAAATATTCGGCGTTCATCAGATGCTGGCGGCCGGGCCGGGTCAGCGCAGTCTGACCCAGCATGTGTGCAAGGCCCGCGACGACCGGATCGAGCGCGGGTATGGCAGTGAAGCCCATCACGCGGCAGCGTTCCTCCAGATGTTCGCGCAGCGGCCCCAAAACCAGCGTGTAAAGGATCAGCCCCGGCCTGCGTGCTACCTCGTCCAGAACACGGTCGAGGTGACCGGCGGCGCGCACCATCGGCCAATAATGTTTGAGCGCCTCCACGCCCTCGAACTGTGCGAGCCCCGCCTTCGCCACCGAATCGAGCGTCTCGCCGGTCGAATCGGAGATCAGGTGGAGATGCAGGCGCATCGGGGGACATCCCTGGGGACAACATGCCCGTCGAGGCTTAACGACGGCGATGGTTTGCGGCAACCGGCGGTGCCATCCTTCGCCAGCCAATCGGCTCCGTTTCGATCCCCAGGGGGACACGCGGCCAATCTGTCTGTGAATGTTGGGGACAATTGCGACCGACTCGCCCGACACGGCCGTTCCCGCGACCCCGTCCCCTGTTGGCGGATTGGTGCCAAGCGATTAATCCCCCGTCGGGCTTCCTCTACAACCACTTCAACCTTTTTAGATTCAAGGAATAAGGATTGGTGTCCTCTCCCCTGTTGGCCGTGCTGCGCGGTGAACGACGTGATCCTCCCCCCGTCTGGATCATGCGACAGGCAGGACGCTACCTGCCCGAGTACCGCGCGACGCGGTCTGCAGCGGGCGGTTTCCTGAACATGGTGTATGCGCCCGAGATCGCGGCCGAGATCACCCTCCAGCCGATCCGCCGGTTCGCGATGGACGGCGCGATCCTCTTTTCCGATATCCTGATCGTCGCGCATGCACTGGGGCAGGATCTGACCTTCGTGGAGGGCGAAGGCCCGCGATTGTCCCCGACGATGACGCGCGGGCAGGTGGACGAGCTTACGCCCGATCTCGCGCATTTCGATCCTATCTACGCCACTGTCGCGCGGGTTCGTGCAGCGCTTGGCTCCGAGACTGCGCTGATCGGCTTTGCGGGCGCGCCGTGGACGGTTGCGACCTATATGGTCGCGGGCGAAGGATCACGCGAGGAAGCGCGCACGCTTGCCTATGCAGAACCCGAGGCGTTCGCGCGGTTGATCGATCGCATCACCGAGGTGACGATCGACTATCTCAGCGGCCAGATCGAAGCAGGCGCGCAGGCGGTCAAGATTTTCGACAGCTGGTCGGGTGCGTTGGCTGCCGACGAGTTCGTCCGCTGGTGCGTCGAACCCACGGCCCGCATTGTAAGCGCCCTGAAGGCCCGCCACGCCGCGATCCCGGTGATCGGCTTCCCCAGGGGCGCGGGCGAGAAGATCGTCGCCTACGCCGCTGCCACGCGTGTTGACGCTCTTGCGATCGACGAGTGCATCGATCCCGATTGGGCGCATGCGGTGTTGCCCCCGGGGCTGCCAGTTCAGGGCAACCTCGACAATCTGGCATTGCTCGCCGGCGGTGATGCGCTGGACCACGCGGTGGTGCGCATCCGCAGCGCCTTCGCCGGTCGCCCACATATTTTCAACCTGGGCCATGGCGTCCTGCCGCAAACACCGGTCGCGCATATGGAGCAGCTGATCGCCGCGGTACGGAGGCCGATGTGAACGGTGTGACCGGATGGCTGAACGGTGCCTATCTGTGGGTGCAGGCGGCGCATGTGATCTTCGTGATCTTCTGGGTGGCTGGCCTGCTCATCCTGCCGCGTCACCTCGCCTACCATGCAGCGACAAGCCCGGGCTCGGCCGAGGACGCGCTGTGGATTTCGCGCGAGGCGCTGCTGAAGAAGGTGATCCTCACCCCTGCGATCGTGGCTGTTTGGGTCTTGGGGCTGATGCTCGCCACCAGCTACGGGCTGGCGGGCGCGGCCTGGTTGCACGCCAAGATCGGGCTGGTGCTGCTGATGAGCGGCTATCACGGCTGGCTCTCTGGCACTGCTGGCAAGATGGCGCGCGGATTGCGGCCTTACCCCGAGAAGACCTTCAGGCGGATGGGCGAAATCCCGGCGATCCTCACCGTCGCCATCGTCATCCTGGTTGTGGTAAAACCCTTTTAGCGCCCGTGCCGGGTTAGCTCAGTTGGTAGAGCACCCGATTTGTAATCGGAAGGTCGTCGGTTCGATTCCGACACCCGGCACCACGCTGAACCAAGCCCTTGAAATGGATTGAAAACGCTGGGAAACAGCCATTCTAGTCCGGGTGTCTGCTACATAAGTGGCACGAACGGATAAGGAACAGGCGATGTGCAGTTATCTAGGCCGTGAACCCATAAGCGGGCTTCACAAGGCGCGATCGTTCTGATTCAAGGTTTGCGCGAGGATCCTTGGAATGAGCCGCTACGACCTTACGGATTTCGAGTGGCGGGTGATCGAACCGCTGTTACCCAACAAGCCGCGCGGCGTTCCGAGTGTTGATGACCGGCGGGTGCTGAACGGCATATTCTGGGTGCTGCGTTCGGGAGCGCCGTGGCGGGATATGCCCGAGCGCTACGGGCCTCGGACGACGTGCTACAACCGGTTTGTGCGGTGGCGGCGGGCTGGGGTGTGGGACCGGCTGATGGATGCGATATCCGCCGCTTACGACGGCGATATCCAGATGATCGACAGCACTTCGATCCGGGCGCGACCTGCAGGCAGCGACGGCAAAAAGGGGGTCGAGATCATTGTCTGGGTCGCTCGCGGGGTGGCCTCACGACCAAAATCCACGCGCCTGTCGATGCCCAGGGCCTGCCGATCCGGCTCAGCCTGACGGCGGGTCAGGCGCATGACGCCCCACCCGCTCACGACCTG
>JBBSFH010000011.1:0-118059 GCA_038238915.1 Sphingomonadales bacterium | reverse complement strand
GTGGATCCGCGTCAGCGTCAGCCGCTCGCGCTTCGCCCGCGCCACGTTTTCCACCAGCATCGCGTCGAGCCGGACCAGATGCGCGCCCAACCTGGGATGGGGCTGCTCCACACGCACATAGGCGAAGAGGGTCTCGCCCGAGCGTAGCACCTTGCGGACCGTGTTGCGCGCCAAGCCAAGCTCGCGTGCAATCGTCTTGACGCCCTTGCCGCCCACCAGGTGAGCGCGCCGGACCTTCGCAATCGTCTCCACAACCAACATCCCCGTCTCGATCCGCAGCTCATCCAAGCCGCCGATTGGCCATCGCCACGCCACGAGGAGGGGTCATTATTGCACGCCGATCACCCCGGAACAGGGGTCAACATTCCACGCCGGATCACAATCCGCGGTATTGCCTGGCAGCTGCAGGTGAAAGCGCATGGCAGCCCATCGCCATCCATGATGCGCGAGCTCAGGGTGCTGGCGGCGGCCGAGCTGAAGGGGGAGGCCCCCGCACCCGTCCCCGTGCTGCGTCCCGGCACGCAGCTGATGCGCAGCTGGGGGGACAAGAGCTGGTCGGTTATCGTTGTTGAGGATGGCTTCCTCTTCGAGGGCGAGCGCTACGCCTCATTGAGCCCGATCGCGCGCATGATCACCGGCGCACACTGGTCGGGGCCCCGCTTCTTCGGTCTGACGCAGCGTCGGGCAAAGCCGGCTCACGCTATCCGGGGCGGGGCGGTGGCGCATGGCTAATCCCGGCAGGCAGCGCTGCGCCATCTATACGCGCAAATCGACCGAGGATGGTCTCGATCAGGCGTTCAACAGTCTGGACGCGCAGCGTGAGGCGTGCGCTGCATACATCACCAGCCAGCGACACGAAGGATGGTCGCTGGTGCCCGACCTATACGACGACGGCGGCTTCTCGGGTGGCAGCATGGAGCGGCCCGGGCTGAAGCGGCTGCTGGGCGACATCGAGGCGGGCCGGGTCGATGTGATCGTCGTCTACAAGGTCGACCGGCTGACACGCAGCCTCGCGGACTTCGCCAAGATTGTCGACGTGCTCGATGCGAAGGGGGCGAGCTTCGTCTCGATCACCCAGGCGTTTAACACTACGACGAGTATGGGACGGCTGACGTTGAATGTGCTGCTCAGCTTTGCGCAGTTCGAGCGCGAGGTGACCGGCGAGCGCATTCGCGACAAGATCGCGGCTTCGAAGAGGAAGGGGTTATGGATGGGTGGGCCGGTGCCGCTCGGCTATGATGTTCGGGACCGCAAGCTTGTTGTTAATGAGACCGAGGCGGAGACCGTGCGGCTGCTGATGCAGCGCTATCTTGACCATGGCTCGGTGCGCGCGCTGCTCGCAACGCTGGCGGCCGAGGGCGTTCGGACCAAGATCCAGCAGCGCACCGGCACCGCGCATCGGGGTGGCATTGCCTTTGGGCGCGGCAGCCTGCTGCACCTGCTTAAGAACCGAATCTACCGCGGCGAGATCGTCCATAAGGGTGCAGTCTATCCGGGCGAACATCCTGCGATCGTCCCCGAGGGTTTATGGGACGCGGTGCAAACCAAGATCGCGGGCAACGGACCGGGCGTGATCGACAAGGTCCGCGCACGCCACCCGTCATTGCTGCTCGGGCTGATCGTCGATGGGCATGGCCGACGCATGAGCCCGACGCATGCTAACCGGGGGTCGAAGCGCTATCGCTACTATATCACCCATGCCGACGTTGGCATCGATCCGGCACGACCCGCATGGCGTGTGCCCGCGCACGATCTCGAGCGCATCGTCGTCGAACGCGTGGCCAAGTTTCTAACCGATGGTCCGGCGGTGCTGGCAGCCGTAGGACACGCATCCCATCAGGCGAGCGTGGCGCAGAGCATTCTTACCGCAGCGTCCGCCATGGCAGCGACCCTCACAACATCATCAGCGTGCGACCGGCAAACGCTGCTGCAACGCCTGATCGAGCGGGTCGCACTTCACGAAGATAGCATCGATATCGGCGTGAAGACGTCCGCGCTCGGTAACGACGCCGGGGCCGATCAGCCCCCCTCCCCGACCATCCTCACCGCGCCGATCGCGCGGGTGCGACGTGGACATGAGATCCGCCTCGTGATTCAGGCCTCCGAAACTGTCCAGCACAAACCCAAACCGCGCAACGAACGTCTTGCGATGCTGCTCGCCGAGGCGCTTGCGGCGCGCGAGATGGTGATCGCTGCCCCCGAACAATCGATCGACCAGATCGCAACCCGCAACGGCACCTGCCGCAAGCGGCTGACCAAGCTCGTGAAGCTAAGCTGGCTCGCACCCGATCTCGTGCGCCAGATGCTCGATGGTCGCGAAGCAAATGGGATGACGCCCCAGCGCTTGCTGGATATCGATCTGCCCACCCGGTGGGGCGAACAACGTATTTTGCTAGGCACCAGCTCGCACGCATAGTTGCGCGTAAGCCGCGGTCGAACGATACACCGTGCGTGTCCACGCGGGGGCACAATTACCTCACTCAGCCAAGCTAACAAATGCGAGTGGGGTCAGTTTTTCGGCCGTAGAGACGTCGGGCGTAAAGGCCTTGCCATCTGCCACTTCGGGAGACGCTTATCACCCCACCGCCAAGGGCCCGGCCCGGAAACGGCGCGGAAGGCCGCCACTTTGGCAGAGCCCACGCGCTAAGACCCAATTCGTCGGGAACCGAAAGACTGACTGGTGCGGTCAAGAAGACTCGAACTTCCACGGCCTTTCGGCCACAGCCACCTCAAGGCTGCGCGTCTACCAATTCCGCCATGACCGCACGGTGGGTAGGGAGCGGCCGTTAGCAGCGTGCGCGGTGGGGAGCAAGATGAAGGACATCATTGCCGAAGCGAGGCGCATCCTTGCGCTCGCGTGGCCGGTCGCGCTGACCAACCTCCACTGGATCGGGCTCAACCTCATCGATACCGCGCTGGTGGGCCACGCGAGCACGCACGAGCTTGGTCACCTCTCGGCGGGGCGTGCGATCACCTACGTGGCGATCGTGTGCGCGCTTGCGTCGCTATCGGGCATTCTTGTCTTTGCAGCGCGAGCGGATGGCGCGGGCGAACCTGCGCGCGCGGGCGATGTGCTGCGCCAGGGGCTGGTGTTCGCCGCCGCGATGGCACTGGTGGCGATCGTGGCGCTGTGGCTGGGCGCGGACTGGCTGATGCGCATCGCGGGCGTTCCCGCCGATCTGCGCGCTGGCGGGGCGTTCTACGTGCGAATGATGGCCCTCGCCTATCCGCCGCAGCTCGCGTTTATCGCGACGAGCTATTTCCTCGAAGGCATCAGCCGACCGCGCGTGGCGATGGTGATCAACCTTGCCAGTTTTCCCGTGAATGCGCTGCTCGCGTGGGCGCTAATCGGAGGGCACGCGGGGTTGCCCGCGCTGGGGGCGGGCGGTGCGGCGCTCGGCACCGCGATCGCGGTCAGCATCGCGGCGGCGGAGATCCTGCTCTACGTCCACCTGATGCCCGATGCGGCGTACTGGGGCGTAGCCCGCGTCGCCGAGCCGTTCGCCGCACGGTGGCGACGGGCGTGGCGCGAAGGTGCGGCGCTGCGCAGCTTCGCGGTCGCGCCCGGCGTTTCGGCTGGGCTGGAACTGATCGGCTTCAGCGTGCTGATCGCGCTCTCCACGCGCTTTGGCGCTGACATCGCGGGCGCGTTCCAGGCAGCGACCGCGTGGCATACGGTGTCGATCGCTGCGGGGATCGGGCTCGGATCGGCGGCGGGGGTCCGCGTAGGCAACGCGGTCGGCGCGGGCGAGCGCGGCGAGATCGCGCGGCGCGGCTACCTGGCGGTGGGACTGGCGCTGATCGCGCTGCTGATGTTCGCGCTCGCCTACCGGCTTTGGGCGGGGCGGCTGATGCCGCTGGTCTCATCCGATCCGGGAGTGGTGACGCTCGGCACCGCGATGCTCATACGGCTCGCGCCATGGCTGCCGTTCGATGGCGTGCAACTGGTATTCCTGTTCGCGCTGCGCTCGCTTGGCGATCAGGTGTGGGCGGGCGCGATCAGCATCGTCAGCTTCTTCGGCGTGATGGGCGGGCTGGGCTGGTGGTGGGTCCACCGGGGTGCCGGGCCGCTCGCGCTCGTCGATGCGCTGATATGGGGCATGGTGGTCGCGGCACTGGCACAGGGCGGCCGTTTTGCGTGGAAGGCACGCGATACGGCGCGTCAGGGGATCAGCAGCCTGCCCGTCTGATACGCGTAAACGCCAGCACCGATCAGTCCGAGCACCAGCAGCAGCAGCACCCAGCCAACCATACCCAACCCGCGCGCTGTCGCCACGGTTTGCGCATCGGTCACCGCGAGCGGTATCGGCGCTGCGTCGGTGAACGCCGGACCGATGGCGAGCACATGCGGGGCGGCCGCACCCAGTTCCGGAACCGCTTCGCCAAGCACGCCGCCATCGATCATCGGTTCCGCCGAAACGGGTTCGCCCGCGCCAATTGCTTCCCGATCCGCAGGACTTGGCTCGAACCAGTGGTCGCCGCATTTGGCGCACTGGATGGTGCGGCCTTCGGGCGGGACCGCGTCGGCCGCGATCCGGTAGCGTGCGGCGCAGTGTGGACAGATCAATTCCATGACCATGCTTGAAGCACGGGCGCGGGTGCGCGGGCAAGCGCGCTGGACAGCCGACGCGACGGCGTGCGACTCCGCCAGGGTGTTTCGATGGATTGCGCGGATCGCGGGGCTCGGTGTGCTCGCATGGGGCTCGGGCCTTGCGTGGTTCGTCGGCGTGCCCGTGCGCGCCGTACCGCCCACGCTGCACACCGACGCGGTCGTGGTGCTGACCGGGGACGAGGGCCGCATCGTGCGCGGCCTCGCGCGGCTGCGCGCGGGCGCGGCACCGCGCATGTTCATTTCGGGTGTTGGCGGGCGCGCCGGACCAGTCCGGCTCGCGGCCACGGCGCATGTCCCGCTCGCGCTGTTCACATGCTGTGTGGAGCTCGGCCACACCGCGACCGATACGCGCTCCAACGCCGAGGAAACCGCCGCCTGGGTGCGCAAGCGCAAGGTCCGCGCGGTCCGGCTCGTAACATCGGACTATCATATCCGCCGTGCCGAGCTGGAACTTGCGGCCGAGCTCGGTCCCGCCGTGACCATCCTACCCGATCCTGTCGTCTCGCGCGCTTCGGGGGAGCGTTGGATGCTCGAATATCATAAATGGCTGTGGCGCGCGTTCGTGCGCCGTGCCGAAGCGGCATGATAAGCGCCGCGCGCTTCGCGCTGTTCGTGCTGCTGTTCGTCGGGCTTAGCGTGCCGATCTATCTTGGCACCGCGCTCGCCGAGCTGCTGGCACCGGGCGCGATCCATCGCGGCGCGCGCTTGTGGGGTCGCACGTTTCGGTCGCTTGTGCGGGGCGTGTTGGGGATCAGGCTGGTTGTGGAGGGCACCGTTCCGCGTGGCCCGGTGATCGTCGCGGCCAAGCATCAATCGCTCTACGAGACGCTGGTGCTGCTGGTGCTGCTGGATAGCCCGGCGATCGTGTTCAAGCGCGCGCTGCTCGGCATCCCGTTCTGGCACTTCTTCGCCCGCCGCCACGGTGCCATGCCCGTCGACCGCGACGATGGCGCGGCGGCGGGCGCGGGTGCGATCCGCGCGATGCTGCGCGCGGGGCGCGCGGCGGCGGCGGCGGGGCGCGTGATCCTGATCTTCCCCGAGGGCACGCGCGTGCGCCCAGGCGAAGCACCGCCACTCAAACCCGGCGTCAGCGCGCTCTACCAGCTGCTGCGCCTGCCAGTGGTCCCGCTCGCACTCGACAGCGGGTGCGTATGGCCATCGGGCCGACTGCCCCGGCCAGGCGCGCTGACCTTCGCGTTTCAGGAACCGATCCCGATCGACCTGCCGCGCGCTGCGTTCGAGGACAGGCTGCACGCGGCGATCAACATCGCGATGCTCGTGCCACGGCCGCTCAGGGTGGCGGGGTAGGCAATCCCATCGCACCCAGATAGCGCGGGTAATCCTTCGGCCGCCCCAGCAACTGCGTCATTTTGAAGGGATAGCGCCCCCACAAAAGCGCAAGGTTGCTGGCGACCGCGTTTGATCGGAGCGAGCGGCCCATTTCACGGTTGATCGTCATCTTGGCAGTGAAATCGCGCGTGCTCAGACCACCCTCTCGGAAAGCCGCGAGCGTTTGGGGAACGATCGCCATCCGGGCGCGGTGACGAAGCAGAAGCCGCACCATCCAGTCGAAATCTCCCGAGATGCGGAACGCGGGATCGAATCCACCAACACGGTCGATCACCGATCGCCGAACATAGAAGGACGGGTGCGGCGGCATATGGCCAAACCGCAGCATCCAGCGTGCATAGGCGCGCACACCGTAGTGACGCTGGACGCGCAACGGGTGTGTGCGATGAACCACCGTCGTCGCGCCCGCCACACAGTCTGCACCGCCCTCGAACGCGCCCGCGATCAGTCGCAGCGCATCGGGACGGCAGAAGAAATCATCCGAATTGAGGAAGCCGATCGCGTCGCCGGTCGCGCGCGCGAGGCCTTTGTTCATCGCGTCATAGGGGCCTTTGTCGGACTCGCTGACCGCGCTCAGCCGCGGGTGCGCGTGGCGCGCGACGATCGCCATCGTATCGTCTTTCGAGCCGCCATCGACGATGATATGCTCGTAGTCGGGCCAGTCCTGCGCCGCGACCGAGCGCAGCGTGTCCGCAATGGTGGCAGCCGAATTATACGCGACCGTGACGACGCTGATCTTCATCGCCGCCGGTTTCCGGCCACGAAATTAGCGTAGGTGCGCGCCAGCCCCGCTTCGAGGGCGATGCTCGGCTTCCAGCCGGTCGCATGGAGGCGCTGGCTGTCCATCAGCTTGCGCGGCGTGCCATCGGGTTTGGTCGCATCGAATGTGAGCGCGCCGGTAAAGCCCACAACACGCGCAATCGTCTCGGCGAGTTCGCGGATGGTTACATCGTCGCCGTAGCCGACATTGATATGTTCCGCTTGCGAATAGTGGCGCAACAGATGGATGAGCGCGTCTGCCAGATCGTCGACGTGGAGGAACTCGCGGCGTGGCGTGCCCGATCCCCAGACGATCACTTGCGGCGCACCCGAAACATGCGCCTCGTGCATCTTGCGAATCAGCGCGGGCACCACATGGCTCGATTGCAGATCGTAATTGTCACCGGGGCCGTAAAGGTTTGTCGGCATTGCCGAGATGAAATCGCTGGCGTGCTGCTTGCGATACGCCTGCGCCAGCTTGATCCCGGCGATCTTGGCGATGGCATACCATTCGTTTGTGGGTTCGAGCGGACCGGTAAGCAGCGAATCCTCGGCGATCGGCTGCGATGCCAACTTTGGATAAATGCAGCTCGATCCCAGGAACAGCAGCTTTTCAACGCCATTTCGCGCGGCGGCGTGGATGACGTTGGCGGCGATCATCAGATTATCGTACAGAAAGTCCGCCGGATAGCTGTCGTTGGCGAGGATTCCGCCGACGCGCGCCGCCGCCAGCACCACCGCGTGTGGACGTTCGCGCGCGAGCCAAGTGTTTACCGCTGCGGGATCGATCAGATCGAGTTCGGCGCGGTCTGCGGTCAACACCACGCAGTTCTCGCGTTCCAGACGGCGCACCACCGCTGATCCGACCATGCCGCGATGCCCCGCGACCCAGACGCGCTTGCCCTCGATCGCGAAAGGCGCCACGCTATTCATTGAAATCATAGGTCTTGTAACCGTGCGTCTTGACGAGTTCGTCGCGCGACGCGGCGGCGAAATCCTCGCGCACCATCTCGGCGACGAGTTCAGCAAAATTGGTGGTCGGCGTCCACCCGAGCTTCTCGCGTGCGCGCGTGGGATCGCCGAGCAATGTCTCGACCTCTGTTGGCCGGAAGTATCGCGGATCGACACGCACCACGATCTGTCCGGGTTTGAGCGGGCGATCATTGGGCGCATTGGTCACGACTGCAACCTCTTCCAATCCCTCGCCCTCGAATTGTAGGTCGATATTCAGTTCGCGCGCCGCCGCGAGCACGAAATCGCGAACGCTATGCTGCACGCCCGTTGCGATCACGAAATCTTCTGGTGTATCCTGCTGGAGCATCCGCCACTGCATCTCGACGTAATCGCGCGCATGGCCCCAGTCACGCAGCGCGTTCATGTTGCCCAGATACAGACAATCCTGAAGTCCAAGCGCGATGCGTGACATTGCGCGCGTGATCTTGCGGGTAACAAAAGTCTCGCCGCGCATCGGGCTTTCATGATTGAACAGGATGCCGTTGCACGCATAAATCCCATAGGCCTCGCGGTAGTTGACTACGATCCAATAGGCGTAGAGTTTTGCCACCGCATAGGGGCTGCGCGGGTAGAAGGGTGTCGTCTCGCGCTGCGGGGTTTCCTGTACCAGCCCATAAAGTTCCGAAGTCGAGGCCTGGTAAAAGCGCGTCTTGCGTTCCAGCCCTGCAATACGGATCGCTTCAAGCAGGCGCAGCGTGCCGACGCCATCGGTATTTGCGGTATATTCGGGTTGCTCGAAACTCACTGCGACATGGCTCTGCGCGGCGAGGTTGTAGATCTCGTCGGGCTGGATTTGCTGTACGAGGCGCACGAGGTTGGTCGAGTCCGAAAGATCGCCGTAGTGGAGCATCAGTCGCCGCCCGGCGATATGCGGATCTTGGTAGAGATGATCGATGCGATCGGTATTGAACAGCGACGCACGCCGCTTGATACCATGGACTTCATAGCCCTTCGCGAGCAGCAATTCGGCCAGATAGGCCCCGTCCTGCCCGGTGATCCCGGTCACCAGCGCGCGTTTACGTTCCATCGGTCTTCCGGCTTTCACAAGAGCTTGAGCGCGTCACGCGCGGCGCGCGGATCGCGCGCCGCCGCTGTACCGTCAGTTTGAGTATGCGCCAACTCGCGTGACGGCGCGTCATCGGGAATGCTGGAGCACGGTGCGCTCGATCGCATCGGCAAACGCGGTGGCGAACGCCGCCGCCGCCTCGACCGAGCGGTGCGCGCCCTGCGCCGCGCGTTCGGCGCGCGTGGCCTCTCCAATAGGCGCGAAGCGCATTATTGCGTCCGCGAGCGCGTCGGCATCGTGCGGATCGAAGAAGATCGCCTCGGGAAACTGCTCGCGGTGCACGCGCAGATCGGAGAGCAGCATCGGCGTACCCGTGGCCTTGGCTTCCTCCACAGGGGTGCTCCACCCTTCGAACAGCGACGGGTTGATGAGTGCCAGGCTCGCACGCATCAGCAGCGTGACGTGCGGATAAGGGATCAGGCCCAGCAGCGGCATCGACGTCGATAGTCCCGCTTCGGCGATCATCGCGCTCAAGGCTGCGAAATGGCCCGGCCGACGCGGATCCTCGCCCTGCCCCGATGCGGCCACCGTGGGCGGTTCCTGCCCGCGCGCGCGGATAGCGGCGAGCGCGCGCACGACGAGCGTGTGGTTCTTGTGGATCCAGAACTGGTTGGGCAGATAAAAGAAGGCGTCCGGAAGACCGTAACGATCCGCCACGGCGCGCGCCTCCGCCAGGTCCGGAGGTGCGAGGCGCGGGGTTGCGAAGCGCACCACTTCGGTGCGCCCGCGCGCGGCGGGGAAAAAATGTTCGCAGTCCGCGCGCGCGTCCTCGCTGCTGAGCATGATCCGTCTTCCGGACCATAGCTGGGCGCCAAGCCCCAGATCGCGGCGCGCGCGTGCGGCACGGGAGAACAGGTGCGGCAAACGGCGGTGCTGGAAATCGGGCATCCACGCCAGCGTCGGGATCGATGTCCGCCAGCCGAAGAAGCTCGCCACCTCCCAGATCGCCTGCACCCGGTGCCGCACGAACGCGGCATGCATCCGCGAATCTCGCCCCATCAGAAGCGCCCTCAGGAGCGCCTTGCCGCGCCGGGGCTCATCGAAGGCGGCGTCGCGCACGCGCTCCGTCCCCAGCGCCGCAAACGGCTCCAGATCGGCCTCGGGCACATCCTCGCCAACGAACAGAACCGGAGCGATGCGCTCGGGCGCGTGATCGTTCAGCACGCGCAGCAGGTTGATCAGGTAATTATACCCCCCCGTCCACTTCGCCCCGCCGATCAGCGTGAAGGCAACGCGGATCATTGCCCGCCCGCAGCGTTCGAGCGGAACCAGCGCACATAATCTTCCACGCCTTCGACCACGGGGATCGTGAAGCTGAAGCCCATGGCGGCGAGGCGCGCGGGATCGCTCACCAGTCGTGCGGGATCGCCGGGGCGCGAGCGACCCGAAAACGCAATGCGCGTCCCCCCGCCCCAGGATTGCGCCACGAGCGCCGCGATCTCGCCGACGCGCGTGGCCACGCCGCTGCCGCCGTTCAGGACCGGGGCGTGCACGCTCGCGAGCGTAGCGGCGGCCTCGAGCAGGCGCGCGACATCCTGCACATGCGTCCAGTCGCGCAGTTCGTGACCGCCACCGCCGAGTTCGATGCACTCGGGCTGCGTCGCAAGGCGCTGGCACAAATCCCACAGCAGTTGCTTGCGCAGCCACGGACCATAGACAGAAAACAATCGCACGATCGCCACGTTCAGCCCGAAATTGACCGCATATGAACGCGCGAGCTGTTCCATCATCAATTTGTGCGCGCCGTAGGGCGAATAGGGCCGCGTGGGTGCGTCTTCCGCGATCGATGCCTCGTGCCCCGCGCCGTAGACTGCCGCACTCGATACGATGACGACGCGCGCGGCGGGCGCGGCGAGGCGCAGCCAATCGAGCAGATCGGCGCTGCTGCCCACGGTGCGCGCGAAATCCTCGTGCGGATTGGCGAACGCTGCGCCGACCGACGATCCACCGGCGAGGTGATAGACCGTGACGGGCGGCCCCCCATCGCGCGCGAGTTGAGCCAGGTTGCTGCCATCGACCGCGCCATTGACCCAGCGCGCATAGCCCCACGCCGCCGCCTCCGCTTCGCTCCACAGGCCGTGGCCGAGGCCGACGACGCGCTGCCCCGACTGCGACAGGTGGCGCGCGAGATGACGGCCGACGAACCCGCGCCCGCCGGTGATCCAGATCAGGGACATTGAACGAGCAATCGTCCGCGATTACCGGGCCGGATCGTCCGGCAGATCGCCGACCCGCAGCGTCTGGCCGGTGATCACGTCGATCAACGCCATGTCCGCCATACCCGCGCGGCTTGCGCTGGGGCCCGCGAACGTCAATTTTCCAGAAGCGTTGCGCCCTTCGCGGAACACGGGGTGACCGCGGACCTGATCGAGCGGGGTTTCGCGAATGCGATCGTTCAGAAGCGTGCGCCTGACAAAAAAGGCGTTCGACTGGGAACTGTTGACGCCAACGAGCGCCATGCCACGTGCGTTCGCCAGATGAATGAACGCGGGCAGGCTCGCACCATAATATTGGTTCGAGAAATGTTGCGCCCCGCGAACGAAATCCGCAGCATAGGGAACGCTGACTGCACGATCATAGCCGAACAGCCCGTTAAACTCGACGATCAGGATGCGCGGCTGCCACGCGTCCAACGCTTCGAGGACGTGGTAATCCACCCCATCGATATCGACCGACAGGATTCCCAAATCACGCTCAAAGCCGCTTTCGCGCAGCAACAAATCTATGTTCTCGCGCGTGATGAAAGATGCGCGGGCGTGGAGCGGATAACGCCAGAAGAAATAGCTCGCGCGCAGACGCGCCATATTGCTCTCGGAGCCGTCGATCACCATGCCGCGCCACTGCCCGCGTTGCAGCAGATAGCGGCAATTCGCTTCGACAAAAGTCTCGACACCAAATTCGACAAATGCCTTGTTAGCGATATCGATGTTGCGGATCAGGTGCGCAATAATTCCGTCTTCGCCCCATTGGGAGAATATTTTAAATTCATAATCACTCAGGCGCGAATAATCGCGCGTTACATGGAGTTCCTCGAGAATCTGACCCTGTGCGATCTTGATGTCATCGAGATCACGATCCGCCATGAACAGGCGCCTGCCGATCGAGGCGAGCTTGGTTAGCGCTTTCATGATGCTCCGGAGTTTTCGCTAGGTTTGATATGACGAACGATACGCGCTGGATTGCCTGCAACGACGCAATAATCCGGGACATCAGACACGACAACAGCGCGCGCGCCCACGATCGAGGCAGTGCCGATGCGAACGCCGCGCCCCACGCACGCACCAGCTCCTATCCATGCATCGTCACAAATGGTAACCGGGCGATCTTCCAAATCGATATCAGCGGGGTGGCCGCCGAGATAAATAGCCCGGAAATGGCGGTGGCGCGCTGCTGCGTCCCGAGGGTGGGTAAGATTGTCGAATATGTCGACGCCATGTGCGATCATCACCCGGCTGCCGATCTGGACGTGCGCGCCGGACCAAATCCGGGTTCCCTCACCGATGTAACACCATGCGCCAATTTCGATGTGGCCGCCGTGCGCAAAGACGAGCAGTTCACCGCGCACGATTGTATGTTCGCCGATCGCGATGCGCGCGCTGTCGCCCGAAAGATTAAAAATCTTCGCTGACGATAAAATACGGGCGGATGGAGGCTTTACGCACGTTGCCCGTCCGCGCACGCGCTGCGCGAGCAGTTGGAGGCTGAAGGAAAAGCGGCTCATCTGGGTGAAGGGGTGACCATCGGGAGGCGTTAGAGTGCGGCCCATGGGGAGGCAACCGCAGACCCTTGGCGCGCGAGGCCACCTTCGTTACCGCGTGGGCGGCGCACAGATGCGTCGTGGAGTTTGTTACGCTAATGCCGCCGCTGCGCGTCAGCCTGTTTGCCAATTATTTGGGCCAAGGCTGGGTTGCCTTGATGAACATCGCGTTCATCCCCTTCTATATCCGGCATCTGGGGATCGAGAGCTACGGGCTGGTCGGCACGTTCGGCATCGTCGTCAGCAGCGCGGTGCTGTTCGATGCGGGGATGACGCCCACGCTGAACCGCGAGATGGCGCGGCTGCATGCCGGCGAGCGCGACGCCCCGTCGGCGCATGATCTGCTGCGCTCGATCGAGCTGATCTGTGCAGCCGTGATTGCGCTGCTGATCCTCGTCGCCTGGGCGACCGCGCCGTGGTTGGCCGAGCACGGGCTGGGAGCAAATCACATCGATCCGCGCACGCTCTGGCATGCGATATTTCTGATGGTCGTCGCAGCCGCGTTCCGCATGGTGGAAGGCATCTACCGCGGCGCGCTGATGGGGCTCGGCCGTCACATAGAGATGAATGGCATCGCCGCTGCGGGAGCGACGCTGCGGGGTGCCGGTGCGGCGGCCGCGCTGATCGTGATCGCGCCCAGCATCGAGGTGTTTTTCCTCTGGCAGGCGGGGGCCTCGATCCTGTCCGCGCTCGCGCTGGCGATTGCGGCGCACCGCGCGCTGCCGCGCATCGGCCGACCCGCCCGTTTCGACCGGGCCGTGATCGGCGAAGTCCGCCACTTCGCCTCGAGGATCATGGCAACCACGATCCTGTCGCTGCTGCTGACCCAGGTCGATAAAATCCTGCTCGTGCGCCTTTTGCCGCTCGCCGCGTTCGCCGTGTACAGCGTGGCCGCCACCGTCGCGAACGGGCTTTACCAGTTCGTGCAACCCATCGGGCAGGCGTTCTACCCTCGCCTGTGCGCCGCCGCAGCACGCTTTGGGCAGGAACGGGAGCTTTCCCGCCTCTATCATCAGGGGTCGCAGGTCGCCGCCGTCGTGCTCGCCCCCGCCGGGATTGCGATGATCCTTCTGGGGCCTTCGATCCTGCGCGTGTGGAGCGGGGACGTGGCGCTTGCCGCGCGCGTCTATCCGATCATGGCCTTGCTAACCGTTGGCACGCTGCTCAACACGCTGATGGTGATCCCCTACCAGCTGCAACTCGCGTGCGGCTGGCCGGGGCTGGCGGCGCGCACCAATATGGTTGCGGTGGCGGTACTGATCCCCGCGCTCCTGATCCTCGTGCCGCGCTATGGCGCGATCGCAGCGGCGGGGGTGTGGATCGCGCTCAACCTTGGCTGGATGGTTTATGTGATGGCGGCGACACACCGCCGCCTTCTGCCCGGCGAGGCGAGGCGCTGGTTCGTCGAGGATATCGGCGCGCCGATCGCCGGCGCGCTTGCGATGGGTTTTGCTATCGCCGTCGTGTTGCCTTGGGGTGCATACGGTCGGTGGGGCGATGCGGCGATGCTCGTACCCGCGCTGCTGGCGATGTTCGGGGCAGCGGCATTGGGTTCGCAATTCGCGCGCGCGCGCCTCGTGCGTCTGTTCGGCCTGCGAAACGCGATTGCGAAATAATCTCGCGGATCGCTGGCGGGATCGCGCCGTCTTGGCTACGGACCGGCGCTTGCTACGTCGGCAGCCCCGATGCCTGCTGCTTACTGACAGAAACGAATTGGCATGGACACGATCATAATCGCAGATGTCGCCCCCGATCGCGGGACCAGCCCCGAGCTGTCGGGTGCCGAATTGTTGCGGCGTGCGCGACGCATCTGGTGGCTGCTGCCGATTTTGTGGCTGCTCGCGATCGCAGCCACAATCCTGATCGTGCGCGTTGTCCGGCCGCAGTTCGAGGCGCAGACCACCGTGGTCCAGAAAACCGATAGTAATAGTTCGGCGCTGTCGCTGCTGGCGGGAAGCGTGACGGGTTCGCTCGAAGGATCCTCGCAGGTTGACGAGCTCGAAGCCGTGCTCAAATCGCGTCGGCTCGCAACATTGATTGCCGATGACCCCCGGTTCCGGCACGCGCTTGCGATCGGGTTTCCCCACAAGCCGCCTTCGGCGGTAATGCAGGCACTGTTCGGACTGGAAAAGACGCTGTTCGATCGAGACCATCATGAAGACGATCTCGCCGAGCAGATCCGCCAATCGATGATCAAGAAACTCACGCTCGATCAGAAAGGTTCGGTGACAACGGTCAGCTATCGCTCGCCGGAGCTTGGCTTCGTCGGCCCCTTCCTGCAGCACGCGATCAACGTCGCGCAATCGCTGATGGTGGCGCGGCAACTGCGCGCGGCCGAGGAATACCAACAATATCTTACCCACGAGATCGCGCAGAACCGCAACGAACAGCAGAACGACCTTCTGGTGCTCACGCGGTTGCTGCCCGATGCGATCGCGCGCACCACCAAACTCAGCGGGCCGACCGCTCAGGTCTTCCAGCAACTGGACAGCGTGCGCGTCGATCGCAATCCGGTCAGCCCGCGCATCGCACTGGTGCTTGCGGTGTGCATCGCTCTGGCGACACTGCTCTTTGCAGCGATCGCCGTGTGGACGCGCGCCCCACGGCGATGATCGCCGCCAGCGCCACCAACCGCGTCTTGGCGACCGCGTTCGTGGTTGCGGCAATCTTCCCATACATCAAGGGAATCCCCGGGCTCGATACCCAGCCGTGGGCGTTGGGCTTCGCCTCGCTGATCGTGATCCTGCGCTTCGGTGCGATCGGGTTGGCCCCTATCCATTTCGGCCTGGGTTTGATGGGCATGGCCGCGATCGGCATGTTCATGCTCGAAGGCGGCGGGTTCGGCTCGGCGCGGTATCTGATCGGCTATCTCAGTCTGCCAATATTCGCGCTCGCCGCAGCGTTCGTCGCCGGTCTCGATGCCAAGCGCATGGCAAGGCTGATCGATATCGGTATCCTCGTCTGGATCGCTGTCGGATTGTTGCAGCGGTTCGTCTCGCACGATGCATTCGCGTTCCTGATTTCGGCAGGGCGATCGAGTCAGGAACGCGGCGTGAACGGCCTCGCGCCTGAGCCGACGTTTTACGCGACGATGGTGATGTTGCTGGTCCTGTGGCGAGCATTGCTGGGGCTGCGCGCCTGGCACATTCTCGCGCTCGCAATCGTGACATTCATCCTTGCGTCCAGTTCGCAGATCGTCCTCGTAATTCTGGCTGCATGCGGCGTCGCGGTGGTCACGCTGTTGCCATCGCGGCGCTACTGGTGGGTATCGTTGTCCGTTCCGTTCCTCGTCCTGGCGATCGGCTACGCGGTCACCGAACTGACCAAGGACACGCGGCTCGGCCACCTGGCGACGCTTGCCATTTCCAGGCCGGAAGCGATCCTCCAGACCGATGCGTCAATCAACGAACGCCTTCTCCACATCGTGGCAAGCATCGTTGCCATCAAAGCGAACAGCTTTCTGCCGGTCGGGCTGCTGACCGAGCAATGGACAATCCACGTCAACCGCGTGGCCAAGATGTTTCCCGATATCTTCTTCTTTTATGAGACAAGCGATCGCATATTAAGTGCGCTCGGCGCGATGATTTATCAGATGGGATTTCTGATCCTGCCCACGGTTGCCGCAGCCGTTGCAGCAGTCTTCCGCTGGCGGCAGACCTTCGCGTTCAAGGCGGTCTGGAGCACAGCTTTCGTGCTGGTCTTCCTGACGGCGCTTCCGCTTACGCATCCGATGCTCGGCACGATCCTGGGCACGCTCGCCTATGTCGCGGCGCGGCGGACCGATGCCAGGCCGCTGCGGACAGGCCAGCGCGCCGGATCACCGCCCACCATCACCGGCGAACCGCTACTCGGTGTTTAGTATAGGCTCGGATTGCGGCAACGTCGCGCTGGTTGCGAAAAGCTCGGCGGGTTTCGGTGTCAGCCGCCTGCGTCGGACGCGTTCACGCCCGCGCCGCGACAATCCCGACATCGTTGCGTCGTAATGCCTCCAGCGCTGCGGAGGCGATTCCGGCCGCGTCCAATCCAGCGGAGGCGTACATCTGGGCCGGGCCGTCCTGGTCCTGGAACACATCGGGCAGCCGGAGCGTGCGCACCTTCAGGCCCGCGTCGAGCAGCCCCTCGTCGCTCAGATACGTCAGCACATGCGCGCCGAAACCGCCGATCGCGCCTTCCTCCACGGTGAGCAAAAGTTCATGCGTGGTGGCCAGCCGCCGGATCAGCGCCATGTCGAGCGGCTTGGCGAAACGCATGTCCGCGACCGTGGTCGACAGGCCCTTGGCGGCGAGGCTGTCGGCCGCCGCCAGCGCTTCCTGCAACCGCCCGCCGAGCGAGAGGATCGCCACCGTCTTGCCCTCGCGCACGATGCGGCCCTTGCCGATCTCGAGGCGCACGGGCGGGTTGGGAAGTTCAAGCCCCAGCCCCTCGCCACGCGGGTAACGGCACGCGATCGGGCCGCTGTCGTGCAGCGCCATCGTGTGGACCATGTTCACGAGTTCGGCCTCGTCCGCCGCCGCCATCACCACCATGTTGGGCAGCGTTGCGAGATAGGTCACGTCGAACGAACCCGCGTGCGTCGCGCCATCCGCGCCAACCAGCCCCGCGCGGTCGATGGCGAAGCGCACGGGCAGGTTCTGGATTGCGACGTCGTGGACGACCTGATCGTAGGCGCGCTGGAGGAAGGTGGAATAGATTGTCGCAAACGGGCGCATTCCCTGCGCGGCGAGGCCAGCCGCGAAGGTAACCGCGTGTTGTTCGGCGATGCCGACGTCGAACATCCGCTCGGGGAAGGCCTTCTCGAACTTGTCGAGCCCGGTACCTGATGGCATGGCCGCAGTGATCGCAACGATCCTGTCGTCACGCGTCGCTTCGGCGATCAGTGCGCCCGCGAACACATTGGTATAGCTCGGCGGGCCAGCCTTGGCCTTGACCTGCGCTCCGGTAATCACATCGAACTTGGCGACCGCGTGATATTTATCCGCAGTTGCCTCCGCCGGAGCGTAGCCATGGCCCTTCTTGGTGACGACATGCACCAGACATGGGCCCTCGGCCGCGTCGCGCACATTTTCGAGCACGGGGAGCAGGTGATCGAGGTTGTGGCCGTCGATCGGGCCGACATAGTGGAAGCCCAGTTCCTCGAAGAGCGTGCCGCCGGTGGCGAGGCCGCGCGCATATTCCTCCGCCTTCTTGGCGGCATGTTGCAGCTTGCTTGGCAGATGCCTCGCGATCTGCTTGGCCGCGTCGCGGATGCCGAAATAGCTGCTCGAGCTGACCACGCGCGCGAGATAGGCCGAAAGACCCCCCACCGGCGGCGCGATCGACATATCGTTATCGTTAAGAATCACGACGAGCCGGTTCCCCGCCTCGCGCGCATTGTTCATGGCTTCATACGCCATGCCAGCACTCATCGCGCCATCGCCGATCACCGCGATCGCCTTGCCCGGCTGACCGCGCAGCTTGTTGGCGATCGCAAAGCCCAGCGCGGCGGAGATCGACGTGGAGCTGTGCGCCGCGCCGAACGGATCATATTCGCTCTCGGAACGCTTGGTGAAGCCGCTCAACCCATCCTTCTGGCGGATCGAACGGAGGCGATCGCGCCGTCCGGTCAAAATCTTGTGCGGATAGGCCTGGTGGCCGACGTCCCAGATCAATTTGTCGGTGGGGGTATCGAACACATAATGCAGCGCAGTCGTAAGCTCGACCACGCCGAGCGACGCGCCGAAGTGGCCGCCGGTCACGCTCACCGCCGCGATCAGTTCGGCGCGCAGTTCGTCCGCGACCTGGCGAAGCTGGCCATGATCAAGGCGGCGCAGATCGGCGGGGAAGGGAACGGTATCGAGCAGAGGTGTATCGGGCGTCACGGTGTTTCCCGGTTGATGGGCGCGCAAACCTTCGGTTACCGGCTTGTCGATGGGTTGTCGATGAATGGCGTGGCGATAGGGCAACAGCTTGCGTTCGACTCGCCTTCGATCAATCCCGGTGGCGCACGGTGCGGCATTTTGGTATGATGCGGTTCGGTGAGTCGATCCCGAGCGTCCACGGTGGCTCACGCCAACAGGGAGATTATCGTATGCGCGTCACCTCTCGCCTCGCGCTTATCTTCGCCGCGGGTTCGTGCCTCGCCGCGGCGATTCCCGCCCAAGCCGGGATCAATGAGCTGCGACTTGCGTACACCAATCGCTATCAGCAGACTGGCCCGACGACGCTCGCCCCGCTCGACTCCTTTTTCTCGGCGGATGCCTTCGTCGGCAGCCTTGCCGATTTCACCGGCGGCACCGTCACCGATCCGAACGCGGTCACCCATCCGTTGACGGCCACGGCGGTGCCAGGGTTCCCCAGTTATAGCTATCAAACACCCTCGCTCGGCTTCGGTCAGGCCGATACCGATTATCCCGATGGTGCCTACAGCTTCGCGCTTACCGGCCCTGCGGCAAGCGGTACGGTCACAAAATCGGGGACAGCTTACACCGCCGATCTCCCCGCGCTCACCGCAGCAAGCTACCTCGATCTCGTAAATATCCGCGCGGGCCACGCGCACAGCTTCGACTTTGGCGGGTTCACGTCGGGAGGCACGTCCGGCTTCACCTTCTTCACCATCTACGACTACACCGCCGGGGCGTTCGCGTTCGACGCAGGGCTGCTCGCGTCCTCCACAACCAGCGTCACAGCGCCCGGCAGCGTGTTCATCGGGGGCCACCGTTATGCGGGCGAGTTGATCTACAGCAGCCGCACGCGCGGCGTGGACGCGACGGGCAACGGCACCGAACTCGATTTCGATCTGCGCGGTCTGACGCCCTTCGACGTGCCAGTCAGCATCCCGGAAGCCCCGTCCGCGCTGCTCGCGCTCGGTGGCTTCGGCTTCGCGCTTTTGGTCCGCCGCCGCCGCGCCTGACGCAGGATTGGCGACGACAGGCCAGGGTTGAAAGTCGATTCCGACGGGAATCAGCCGTGCCGCATCCAGTGCAGATTGAGCACATGCGCACTCACCAGCAGCGCCGCCCCGCCCGCGGTCAGCACAAACTCGCCCAGATGGCCGTGCTGGGTCAGCCCCGCACCCATCAGCACCAGGCCAGCGCTGCCGAGCAACAGGCCGCGCGCGCGGCCGTGGGTGCGCCAGCCGCGCACGAGCGCAAGCAGCGCGAGGGGTATCGCGATGAGCAGGCCCCACACATGCACCTGATGCCCGAGCAGCTCGCCGAATGGCGCAAGCACTGCGAGCGCGAGCGATCCGGCGAGGCAGTGCACCACGCACAGGCCCGAAAGCCCCGCCGCGCTCTTGTCGATCCATCCTGCGCTCATCGTGGCAGATATGAGGGATTTGGGATCGCGATACAATATCACATCGGCGCGCCCGCGCGACCGTGCGCCGCTGGCGCGCTGCCTCCCGGATCGCCATAATCGATCGATGGCGACGCGCACGATGATCGAAACCCCGGCTCGGTCAGCGCACTCCGCCGCGCATGCGCGACCCGGCGCGCTCGCCACGTGGCTGTTCGCGGTCGCTGCGCTGGTCGCGCTGATGGTCACGATTGGCGGCATCACGCGGCTGACCGAATCGGGGCTGTCGATCGTCGAGTGGAAGCCGCTCGCGGGCACTCTGCCGCCGTTGTCCGCCACCGCGTGGGCTGCCGAGTTCGACGCCTATAAAACCAGTTCGCAGTATCAAATCGCCAACCACGGTATGACGCTGGCGCAGTTCCAGGGCATCTACTGGTGGGAATATGCGCACCGGCTGCTGGGGCGCGTGATTGGGCTGGCGTTCGCGCTGCCGCTCGCCTGGTTCGCGGTTCGACGCGCTATCCCGCGCGGGCTGGGGCCCCGCCTTGTCGGCCTGCTGGCGCTTGGCGGAATGCAGGGTGTAATCGGCTGGTGGATGGTCGCATCGGGCCTCGTCAACCGCACCGATGTCGCGCACGAGCGGCTTGCGGTGCACTTGTTCACCGCGCTGACCTTGTTCGCCGCAATCCTGTGGACCGCGCTCGATCTGCGCGCAGCCGTGCGTCCGCGTCTTCGCATCGCGGTGCCCCGCGCCGCCGCGCCGCGCGCATGGATCATGCCGCTGTTCGCGTTGCTCGCGCTGCAACTCGTGCTTGGCGCGTTCACCGCTGGGCTGCACGCGGGCCACGCCTCCGATACCTGGCCGCTGATGACCGGCGCACTCGTACCCGCGCTCGCGCCGCTTGCGGGCTGGTGGAATGACCCCTTCACCGTCCAGTTCGCGCACCGCACCACGGCCTACGCAGTCGCAGCGTTCGCGCTGCTCGCCGCGTGGCGGATGCACCGCGCAGGTGCGGGGCCTCGCGCAATCGCGCTCGGCGGCGCTGTGCTCGTACAGTTCGCGCTCGGCGTCCTCACCATCGTCTGGCACGTGCCGATCGCACTTGCCGCCATGCATCAGGCGGGGGCGGTGCTGCTGCTGGCGAGCCTCGTCGTGCTGGCGCATTGGTCCACCCGCCGCGCTTGACGCGCACGGCCCAAAACGTCATAGAGCGCGCTTTCCCGCCCGCCCCCGGCGCGGCGGCTCTTGCCCGTTGGACCTGAAACCATGTTGCTGACCCACATCACCAAGGCGGCCAAGCCCGCCGAGGTGCAGAAGAAATGGCTGCTGATCGACGCCGACGGCCTCGTCGTCGGGCGTCTGGCGAGCCTGATTGCCGATCGTCTGCGCGGCAAGCACAAGACGAACTTCACCCCGCATGTCGATTGCGGCGATAACATCGTCGTCATCAATGCCGACAAGGTCCAGTTCACCGGCAACAAGCTCAAGCAGCACATCTATTACAAGCACACGGGCTTCCCCGGCGGCATCAAGGAAATCACCGCCGAGAAGGTATTGGATGGTCGCCATCCCGAGCGCGTGCTGGTCAAGGCCGTCGAGCGCATGATCCCGCGCGGCCCGCTCGGCCGCAAGCAGATGAGCAATCTGCGCGTGTTCGGCGGCACCGATCACGATCACGCCAGCCAGAACCCCGAGCGGCTCGATATTGCCGCGATGAACCCCAAGAACAGCGCGAGGGCATAGTGGCCGAAGTCGAAGATACCCGTCAGTCGCTGAGCGATCTTGGCAGCATTGCCGCCGACGCGGGCGTGACCACGGGCGCGCTGGCGAATGCTGCCGCCGCCGAACCGCGCATACTGCGGCAGAAGATCGTCGATGCGCAGGGCCGCAGCTATGCCACCGGCAAGCGCAAGAATGCGATCGCGCGCGTGTGGGTCAAGCCCGGCACGGGCAAGATCACCGTCAACGGCCGCGACCAGGCCGAATATTTCGCACGGCCGACGCTGCGGCTGATCATCAACCAGGTCTTCGGCATCGCCGAGCGCGACGGTCAGTATGACGTGATCGCGTCTGTAAAGGGCGGTGGTCTATCGGGCCAGGCGGGTGCGGTGCGCCATGGCTTCGCACAGGCGCTGACCAAGCAGGAGCCCGCGTTACGCCCCGCGATCAAGCACGCGGGCTTCCTTACCCGCGATCCGCGCGTGGTGGAGCGCAAGAAGTACGGCCGCGCCAAGGCACGCCGCAGCTTCCAGTTCTCGAAGCGGTAAGTCACTGATCGACCGCCGGGCCAATGGCTTAATTCGCCGTCAATAGTGCAATCGGCATTGGGCGATCTCGATCCCCTGGTTGGGCACCTTGCCCGTAATGCGGTAGACGAGCCGGTCACTTTGCGTGACCCGGCGTGACCACCAGCATTGGAGTTCGCCCTTAAGCGGCTCGGGCTTGCCCGTGCCGGTAAATGGAGTTCGCCGACACTCGTCGATCAGTGTGTTCAGACGCTTGAGCGTCTTCGGATCGGCTTCGATCCAGTAGAGATAATCCTGCCACGCATTGTCCGAAAAGACGAGCTTCACCGTGCGAGTACGCGTTCGGTTCCCTTGCTCTCTTCCAACTGGCGGATCGATTGGCGGAGGCGCTCGGCGTTCTTCGGGCTCGAGAGAAGATGCATGGTCTCCTCCATCGCGTTCCAGTCAGACAGCGAGACGATCACAACGGCCTCCGCCTTCTGCCGGGTCACCACCACGTGTGTACGATCGTTGATCACGCGGTCCATGACGTCCTTGAGCGTCGCCCGCGCATCCGAATAGGTCAATACGTCCATGGAAATCTCCAATCCGTCCTATTGTACAGAAAACTGTACATACGCAATAGCCTAGATCCCGGCTCGCGCTCGGAAGCGGGGACGAAGGTTAAGGCCGCGCGGCCATCACCGTGCCGCTGCGCTCGATCCGCACCGCCAGCGCGCCGGGCATCCCGGGGAACCTCGGCCACATCCCGGCCGCCAGCGCGTCAATACTCGCGGGCGTACGGCCGTCGCGCAGTTCATACATCCAGTAATTGCGCAGCACCACCTGAACATAGGCGCGCGTTTCGTGGAATGGGATAGATTCGATGAACAATAGCGGATCGCCATTGTCGCGCACGCTGATGTTCCACTTCTGCACGGAGCCCGGACCTGCGTTGTAGGCCGCAATCACCTTGGGCAGCAGTCCCGCCGTGTACGACGTGTCGCGCAGTTCCTCCAGATAGGTCTGTCCGCACTCGATGTTGAACGCCGGATCACGCAGTTCGCCACCGACGCCCATATCCCGGGCAACCTTCGAAGCGGTCGCGGGCATCATCTGCATCACACCGCGCGCGCCCGCGCGGCTGACCACGTCGGTTGCAAAGCGGGATTCCTGGAGCGCGTGCGCATAGACGAGCGCCTGATCCACCCGCCAGCCGCGCGGGGGCGTCCAGTCGGGTGCGGGGAATTTGGCGGAAAGCGCGGTCGCAGCCCCGGTCGGCGAGCGGCCCGATAGCCAGAGCTGCGTCGCGGGAAGGCTCAGCCGCGCGGCGAGGCGCAGGATCGCGGCATAATCGGTGGGTTCCGCCGTCCCAGCAAGCCAGCGCAGTTCACGGTCGGCCAACCCGAGTTGCCCGATTTCCACCAGTGCGACCGCACGCCGTGCGCCCGGATGGCTTTCCAGATGGTTCCAGTCCGCCTTGATGAAATCGGGCTCGCTCCAGTCGAGGCCCGACGCCAGCCCCAGCGCGCGTCGCGCGAGCAGACCGTAGAAACTCTGGTTATACGCGCTTGCCGTCTGCAGACGCGCGGTCGCAAGATCCGGCCGCTCGCAGGCGAAGTGCGCGCGCGAGGCCCAATAGGCACCTGCCGCCGACAGATCGTCGCCCGGGGCTTTCGCCACCACCGCATCGAAATAGCCCGCCGCCCCCGCGCAATCGTCCGCGCGCCACGCCGCAAGCCCCGCGATCCACGCACCCGTAACCCCATGCATTCCCGCGCTTGTCGACGCGGCTGCGCCCATGCGGCGCGCGCCTGCATCGTCACCCGCCCGGTAATAGCTCCAGGCGATCTTCTGCGCCCATTCGGCGCGATCTTCCGCATCGACCCCGCGCGACAGGCGCTGCCACGCCCCTTCGGCTTCCACGGCACGCTCCGCGCCGATCAGCGGCTTCACCGCCGCTTCGAGCGCATCGCCGCGCGCGCGCGATCGAACGGCGGCGCGGCTGCTGCCGGTCGGATAAAGTTCGATCGCGTGCGGTAGCGCATCGATCAGCGCAAGGCCGAACTTCTCCGCGAGGTGCGGTGCCTGCGGCAGATTGGCATTCGCCACGACAAAGGCGGACGCATCGCTCACGCCGGGTGCGGTGCCGCGCGCCAGCAGCAGTTCGGCCTGCGCGTAGGCGGTCAGCGGTGTCTGGGGCAGCCGCGCGAGCGCCGCGGACGCGCCATCGAAATGTCCGCCGCGAAGCGCTGCGAACACCCCACGCCAAGCCGCGCGCTGCGCCGGAGCGATCTGCACGGGCATATCCCGGTGGATGGCGCTGAGAGTCCGTGGCGCAGCAGCAGGCGCAGCAACCGCAGGCAGCGCCACGGCGAAGAGCAGCAACGCGAACCAAGCCCTCACAGCGCGTCGAGCCGGGAACGCACCGCGCGCAGATCGGCCCAGGCGAGCGCCTTGTGCGCGGGGTTGGCCAAAAGATGCGCGGGATGGAAAGTCGGGAGCACCGGATAATCCACACCATCGATCGTCGTGGGAAGCCATTGCCCGCGAAGCCGATTGAGGCCGCGCGTTGCCCCGGTAAGCCGAACCGTGGCCACACTGCCCAGAGTGACCAGGACTCGCGGCTGCACGAGCGCGATCAGCCGGTGCAGGAAGCCGATCTCGCCTTGCTCTCCGCCGGGACGCGGCACCGTCGCTGCGAGCAACGCATGACCGCGATCGAGCGCGATCGCTGCGAGCATCCGATCGAGCAGACGGCCCGCGTCGCCGCCCAACAGCCCGCCCGCGCGCTCATCCTCGAACGTCGGGGCGTCCGTGACGAAGACGATCGGCGCATCCGTCGCCCCATCGAACAGCAGTGCACCCGGCCCCGCGACCGCGCGCGCAGCCTGCTGCAGCGCGAGCGGCGTAGTGGCGGCACGCGCGGCGATCGTGGCGGCGCTGGCGGAGAGGGAGGCTTCCCGCGACTCAACGCCTGCCACGGGTTCCACAGGGCGTTCCGGGCGCAATCCTGGCGGCTCGGCAGCGCGATCGGCAGGCCGCGCCGACGATCGGAGGGCGAGCCAACTCGCGGCCGCATCGCCCACCGGCGCGTCCACGCCCGCCGCGATCCACCATTCGATCAGCGCCCGGGCTTGCGCGGGCGTAACCGCGTCCACCCCGCGCGCTAGAATGCGTTCTCGCCCGTGATCGCCCGCCCCAAAATCAGCGCGTGCACATCGTGCGCGCCCTCATAGGTGTTGACCGTTTCCAGGTTCATGGCGTGGCGCATCACGTGCATTTCGCCGGTGATGCCCGCGCCACCGTGCATGTCGCGCGATTCGCGCGCAATGCCGAGCGCGACGCCGCAATTACGTCGCTTCATCATGCTGATGGCTTCGGGCACCCAGTCGCCCTCATCCAGCCTGCGGCCGAGCGCGAGCGCGCCCTCCATCCCAAGCGCGATATCGGTCATCATGTCGGCGAGCTTCTTCTGGACAAGCTGGCGCGCCGACAGCGGGCGTCCGAACAATGTGCGCGAGGCGACATATTCCTTCGCCGCATGGAAGCAGAAGGTCGCCGAACCCATCACCCCCCATGAAATGCCAAAGCGCGCCTTGTTCAGGCAGGAGAACGGCCCCTTCAGGCCGCGCACGTTGGGCAGGATATTGGCCTCGGGGACGAACACGTCGTTCAGGCCGATGTCGCCGGTGATCGACGCGCGCAGCGAGAGCTTGCCCTCGATCTTGGTGGTGGTGAAGCCGGGATCACCACGCTCGACGATGAAGCCGCGGATATCGCCATCGAGCTTGGCCCACACGATCGCCAGATGGCAGATCGGCGAATTGCTGATCCAGTATTTGCCGCCGTTCAGCCGGTAGCCGCCATCCACCTTGTCCGCGCGCGTGCGCATCGAGGCGGGATCGCTGCCGCCATCAGCCTCGGTCAGACCGAAGCAGCCGATGAGTTCGCCCCTCGCCAAGCCGGGGAGGAAGCGGCGGCGCTGCTCCTCGGAGCCGAACGCGAAGATGGGGTACATCGAAAGGCTCGATTGCACGGACATCGCCGAGCGGTAGCCGCTATCGACCATCTCGATCTCCTTGGAGATCAGGCCGTAGGCGACATGGCTCACGTTCGCGCAGCCGTAAGTCTCGGGCAGCGTCGCTCCCAGAAAACCCATCTCGCCCATTTCGCGCATGATCGCAGGATCGAACGTCTCGTCGGCGAAGGCCTTGACCACGCGCGGCAACAACTTCTCCTGCGCGTAGCCGCGCGCAGAGTCGCGGACCATGCGCTCCTCTTCGGTGAGGCGCGCATCGAGATCGAGCGGATCCTCCCAGCGGAACGTCTTTGCGGGAGCAGGTTGGGCGAGCGATGCCATGGACGGGCCTTTCGGGTTATTTGGCTCCGCGTATCACACGCGCGGCCCGGCTGCGAACGGTCGAAGGCGTCGCGGGGGCCGCACTGTCGAGCTCGGGTGTGGAAACGATCGCGGTTTCGCGCGGATCGATGGCGCGGCCATCGGGTGCGGCGGTGAAGAGGACCGTGGTGGGATAGGCGAAATCGATCTTCTCGGCGCCGAAGCGTTTAAGGATTTGAAGCATGATCCGATGCCGCTCCTCGTACATCTCGTCATAGCTGGACGTGGTCACATCGAATTGCAGTTCGTAATCGAGGCTTGATGCGCCAAAGCCGGTCAATCCCGCCCGAACCAGCTTGCACTTGGCATCACCTTCGACGATTTCGCGGAACATGTGCGGGATCGCCTCCGCCTGCGCGGCGGTGATCTGATACACGACGCCGACCTTGATCGTCACGCGTCGCCGCTCCAGCCGCGCGAAGTTGCGCAGTTCCTTGCCGAGCAGATTGGTGTTCGAAATGACGATCTGCTCGCCCGTCAGGCTGCGGATGCGCGTGGTCTTGAGGCCGACCGCTTCGACCCAGCCCCACGTCTCGCCAAAGTTGATGTTGTCGCCCACCGCGAAGGGCCGGTCGAAAATGATAGAGAGCGCAGCAAACAGGTCCGAGAAGATCCCCTGCGCCGCTAGCCCGATCGCGATGCCGCCCACGCCCAGCCCAGCGACGAGGCCGGTCACGTTCACCCCCAGATTATCGAGGATCAGGATGAACGCGATTACCCATATGACGACGGTAACCATGATCCGCACAATGCCGAGCGCGGAAGCAAACTGGCTCGCATCCTCGCGGCGCGCGGCCCGGCGTTCGATCAGCGCCAGCGTCAATTCCCGCAGCCAGACCGCCCCCTGCAGGGTCGCCGCGATAGTGAAGGCGAAGGTGAAGGCGCGCTGGAGCAGCTCGGGCGCGCCGATGTACGTGGCGACGAGTTCGAGGCTGAGCGTGCCAAGGAAATAATCCTTGGTCCGGCCGGCAACGCGCCGGGCGGTCGCGGTGAGCGTCAACGGCTGTCGAAGCGGGATGAGCGGGGTCGTCTTGGGCGCAAACACCCGCCGCGCGGCCGAAAGCGCCAAGAAGATCGCCACCGCCACGCCGAGCGCGATCAATGCGGTCGCGGTCTCGTGTGTCAGCCACCACAGCGCGGCTTCGACGAGATCGCGTGCCCCCTCGCCCAGTTTCGCAACGTGCGTGCTCGCACTGCCGCTGGCCATTGCTTCACCTATTCCTTGCCGACATCAACACCGGAAACCCGCCCGCGCGGCATTTGGCCGCGCGGGTGCTGACGCCGATGCTCAGGTGCCGACCGCAAGACCCGCAGGCGTACCGAGCGCCGAAGGACGACGCCAAGCCGGCCGCGCCGCGCGTGCGAGCGCCTCGCGCCGCGTGGCGTCGGTCTGCATCGTCGCCAGTCCCATCGCCAGCAGCATGTAAAGCGTGGTCTGCGTGGCGAGCCCCACGAACACGCCGCCCACCGCATAGATCATGGTCGCGCGGAACAGCGCCTGCGCCAGATCGTAACGCCAGCGCTCCTCGGGTGGATCCCTGGCGGTGCGCCGCATCATCGCGCCGAGCTGGATCAGCGTTCCGCCAAGAAAGGAAACATACAGCGCGAGACCAATCCAACCATGCTCGGCTAGGACTTCGAAATAGGAACTGTGGAACGCGCGCGCCTTCTCCACGACCGTCCTTTCGCGCAAGACCGTTCCGTCAGGGCCCCTCACTGGCAGCTGGAATTCGAAATGCGTGATCCGGTTGACCTCGAAACCACCACCGAACGGATGATCTTTCACGAAGTTGAGCGTCCAGTGCCAGACGTTGGTCCGCGTCGCGGCCGAGATTTCCTCGTCGGGTGCCGCGATGGTGAGCATCCGATCCTTAAAGCTTTGCGGCAGGACCGGGATTGCGATCGCGGTTGCAACCACGATGCCCACGGCGAACAGCGCCTTGCTGCGCGAGCGCACGAAATACATGAGTACCATTGCCACCAGGCAAACCAGACCGGTACGAGCCTCGGTTCCGACGACTATCAACAGTGAAGATGCGATCAGGCCGACCAAAGCGATCCGCGTCCAGATGTTCTTGCCGACCAGCGGGCTGTGATTGAACAGATAGAGCATCAAAGGAATGATCGCGACCGAAACTGCACCGATCGTGCTGCTTTCGTAGAGCCCTTTGTTTACGTCGACGATCATTTTCAGTTCTTTGTAGCCACCTCCCCCCGATAACGTCTTCATCGCACCGCTCGTCGAAACAAGTGCGACGCACAGGACGGTCAAGAGCACCGCCGCCTCGATGCGGCGTCGGGTCGAGAGCACCATCGGCAGGAAGACGCCGCCGAAGATCACCGCCTTCCAGGCTGCGTCCCATTTGAACCATGCGCGCGCATCGGGGATGAGCGCGCGGCTGGTCGTGAAGGTGAACCACAGCACGAACAGCACGAACAGCACCTGGACGATGTTGATCCGCAGGTTCTTCTTGCGATCCGCGATGAAGAACAGCACGGCTGCGATGGCGATGATCAGGCTGAGCGGCACGCCGCGGAACAGATAGTAGCTAAGCCGCTGCGGCTGGATCAGATCGGTGTACAGATACGTGAATGTCATCAGCCATGGCTTCCACAGCGCCGCCGAGGCCATGCCGATCAGACACAGAAATATGAAAATGTCGCGCATCGGCTCAGCCTCGGGGACGCCGGGCGAAGCGATCGATCGGTTTGGCGCGCGGGCTTGCCAAATCCTCGGGATCGGGGCGCGTGATCAGCCGGTAGACCAGAATGCCGAGCGAGGCATGAACGAAGAACAGAGCGAGATTATCGAGCATGGCGGTCCCCCGTCTGTGGCTTTTGGCCGGGTAGCAGAAGCGGTGAGCGACGGCAAAGGTTCGTCGCGGTTGCCAGCGGCGGCCGCACGGCGCTAAGGCGCGACACGTTGGCGGCGACCGGGGTGACGCGTGGAACGAGTGCATCTGATCGCCGCCGCCCGGCCGAACTTCATGAAGGTCGCCCCGCTGTGGCGCGCGCTCCACACCGCAGCGGATTTCACGCCGGTGTTGGTCCACACCGGCCAGCACTATGACGCGAACATGTCGGACGATTTCTTCCGCGATCTCGGCATGCCCAAGCCCGATCACCATCTGGGCGTGGGCAGCGGCAGCCACGCGCAGCAGACCGGCGGCGTGATGATCGCCTACGAGGCGATCGCGCTCGCGGACCGGCCAGACTGGCTGGTGGTGGTGGGCGACGTGAACCCCACCGCCGCGTGCGCGATGGTGGGAGCCAAGCTCGGCCTGCGCACCGTGCATTTGGAAGCGGGCCTGCGCTCGCGCGACCGGCGGATGCCCGAGGAAGTGAACCGGCTGGTGACCGACGTGCTCGCCGATGTGCTGTGGACACCCTCCCCCGATGCGGACGCCAATCTGATCGCCGAGGGGATTCCGGCGGCGCGCATCACGCGCGTTGGCAATATCATGATCGATAGTCTGGTGGCCGCGCAGCCGAGGATCGCGGGCGAACGCGCGCCGCAATCGCTCGGGCTGGAACCCGGCGGCTATGGGATCGTCACGCTGCACCGGCCGTCCAATGTCGACGATCCCGCGCAACTCGGGCCGCTGGTCGATCTGCTCGTCGCGGCGGCGGCGCGGCTGCCGCTGGTGTTCCCGGTGCATCCCCGCACGCGTCCCCGGCTGGACGCGGCGGGGTTCGTGCCACGCCTCGAAGCGGCGGGCGTCAAGCTGGTCGAACCGCAGGCGTACAACCGCTTCATGGGATTGCTCGCGGGCGCGCGCGCGGTGTTGACCGATTCGGGCGGCATCCAGGAGGAGACGACGTTCCTGGGCATCCCATGCCTCACGCTGCGCGAAAACACCGAACGGCCGATTACGGTCAGCGAGGGGACCAACCGGCTCGTCACGCTCGCAACCGCACTCGAGGAACTCGATGCGGCGCTGGCGCAGCCGCCGGGAGCGGGTCGGCGGCCCGATCGCTGGGACGGGCATACCGCCGAGCGATGCGTTGCCGATCTTCGCGCGCGCCGCGATGCCGCCGCTTTGCTCGCCGCGCACGCGGCCTGAGTGGCGCGCATCCTGTTCGTCTCGGGCTATTATCCCCCCTTCGCTCCGGTCGGCGCGGTTCGTCCGCCCAAACTCGCGCAGCACTGGGCAGCGGCGGGGCATTCGGTGCGGATACTGTCGATACGCAATGTCGATCTCTGGCGCGATTCGGGCCATGCGATCGCGGGCGCGATGCCGCCGCCTGCGACCAATCACTTCGGCGCGCCGATTGCCTTCACGCAGGCGAACGGTGTTGAGGTTGCGCATCTGCCGTGGACCGAAGCCGCCGATCGACCCGCGCCGGAACGCGCGGCACCTGCCCTCACCGCCCCATCCTCCGCGCCCGGCCCGCTTGCTCGTTTGAAGACACTCTATCAGCAGTGGAAAACGACGCCCGATCGCTACAGCCGCTGGGTTGGCTCGTGGGCGATGCCCGCCCAACGGATGGCGGACGCATGGCCAGCCGATCTGATCTATTCCTCAGGTCCTCCGCAATCCTCGCACCGGCTGGCCGCGCGGCTCGCCTCCGCCTCGCCGACCCCCTGGATCGCCGAGTTGCGCGATCTGTGGACCGGCAACCCCTATGATGATCGCCCCGGCTGGCTGCTCGCGCGGTCGCAGGGGATGGCGGAGGCGGTGCTGCGCCACGCCACTGGCTTTGTCGCGGTCACGCAGGGCGCAGCCGAAACGCTGCGCCGCGATCACGCCAAGCCCACCATCACCGCGTTCAATGGCTTCGATCCCGATGACTACGCGGGCCTCGACGCCGAGCCCGCGCTCGATCCTGCGCGCCTGACCATCCTCCACGCCGGGGTGATCTACGCGGGCAGGCGGGACGCGAGGCCGCTGCTCGAAGCGCTCGCAAGGCTCGATGCACCAGATCGCGCCCGCGTGCTCGTGCGCTTCCACCATGACGAAGGCGCCTATGTCGCACGCGTCGTCGCCGAACTCGGCCTCCAAGCCAGCGTCGAGTTCCACCCGCTCGTGCCGCGCCGCGACATCCTGCGCATCGAGCGTCAGGCGGACGTGTTGCTGCTCTGCCGCTGGGACGATCCGCGCGAGGACGATGTGATTCCCGGCAAACTGTTCGAATATATCGGCGCGCGTCGTCCGATCCTCTCTGTCGGCTCGGAGACCGGCGAGGCGGCGACGATCGTGCGCGAGGGCGGCTTCGGGCTGGTCTCGAACGATCCCGCGACGATCGCCGAGTGGCTGCGCGCGCGCTTGGCCCAGAAGGGCATGCATCCGCGCCTGCCCGATCTGCCGGTAGCCGATGTCGATCGCTATGATCGCCGCCACCAGTTCGCGGCGATCGATGCGTTCGCGCGCACGCTCGGCATCGCACTCTAGATGCGAATCCTCCACGTCTTCGATCACTCGCTGCCGCTGCACAGCGGCTACAGCTTTCGCAGCCGCGCGCTGATGCTCGGCCAGCGACGGCGCGGGTGGGAGACGGTGCACCTGACCACGCCGCGCCACACGATGGCGGGCCCCGATCCCGAAACCGCCGACGGTCTGGTGTTCCACCGCACCCCCGCGCCGCCCAAGCGGCCGCCGGCGTGGCGCGAACTCGCCGAGATTGCGGCGACCGAGCGTCGGCTCGATGCGCTGGTCGAGGAGACACGGCCCGATATTCTGCACGCGCACTCGCCGCTGCTGACCGCGATGGCGGCGGGGCGCGTGGCGAAACGGCGGGGACTGCCGCTCGTCTATGAAATCCGCGCCTTCTGGGAGGATGCTGCGGTGGGCAACGGCACCGGGCGCGAAGGCTCGCTGCGATACCGCGCCATCAAGGCGCTCGAAACGCGCGTGTGTGAGCGTGCGGATGCGGTCGGCGCGATCTGCGACGGGCTGCTCGCGGACCTGCGCGGACGCGGCATCGATCCCGCGAAGATGTTTTCCATCCCCAACGCGGTCGATCTCGAACAATTCGGTCAGCCCGGCCCTCGCGACGATGCCCTCGCCGCCGAACTCGGGCTGGCGGGCGCCGAGGTCATCGGCTTCATCGGCTCCTTCTACGATTACGAGGGGTTGGACGATCTGATCGCCGCCATGCCCCGCCTGGTGGCGCTGCGGCCCACGCTGCACCTGCTGTTGGTGGGCGGCGGACCGATGGAACCCATGCTCAAGACCGCCGCCGCCGCCTCCCCAGCGGCCGCGCGCATTCATTTCATCGGGCGTGTTCCGCAAGCGCATGTCGAGCGCTACTATGGCCTCGTGGATGTCCTCGTTTACCCGCGCAAGGCGATGCGTTTGACCGAACTGGTCACGCCCTTGAAACCATTGGAAGCGATGGCGCAGGAGAAACTCGTCGCCGCGAGCGATGTCGGCGGGCACCGCGAGCTGATCGCTGACGGCGAGACGGGTACGCTCTTCGAGCCGGACAGTCCCGATGCGCTCGCGCAGGCGGTGGGCGATCTGTTCGCCGATCGCGCCTCCTGGCCCGAACGCCGCGCACGCGCGCGGGCGTTTGTGGCGGCGGAGCGTAACTGGGATCGATCGGTCGCCAATTATGCGCCCGTCTATGCGCGGCTGATGCAAGGAAAACCATTATGAACAGTTCGACGCAGTGGCGGATCGCAGGTTTGGCCGTGGGCATTGCGCTGGCAACCGCCGCGCTGATCGTCCCGGGCGAGGTGCTCGATCACGCGGTCGCAGTGCTCGGGCTCGAACGGCTCACGCCGCGCGCTGCGCCGCCGCTCGGCCAGTCGGCGCGACTGGCGTTGGCAGCCAGTGCGCTCGTGTTCGGCGGTGTGCTTGCGTGGGTGCTCGGCCGCCTGTTCGGCCGTCCGGCGGAGCTGGAGGACGAGGACGCGGTGTTCGATCCGCCCCTCGCGACGGCAGTCTCGGACATGAGCGGCTGGCGCACGCCCGCACAGATGGCCGCGCCAATCGCCGCGCCTGTCGGAGAGGAACCGATAGTTGCCGAAGTGCCCGTCGCGGAAGAACCGGTGATCGTCGCGACGGTACCGGTTGCGCCTGCAGAAGAAGCGCCGGTGGCCGATACCACGGTGCCCGCCCCGCTCGAACGCCACGAAGCCCCTGCCCTCTCTACCGAACCGCCCACGCCCGCGCCGCTCCCCGTCGATGGCGCAGCCACCGGCGACGCAGCAGCGCGGATCGAGGCCGCGCTTGCCGCACTGTCGCAGCACGGCCCGATCGGCGTGTCGAATCGCTTCGATTCGCTCGACGCACGGCTCCAGCAGATGGCGCAGCAACTCGCGGAGATCGCCGGAACCGTGCGTGCGCTGCAACGCACGCCTACCCCTTTGATCAGCGCCCAGCCCGCCGCGCCATCCGCACGCGCGCTGCCGCCGCCAGGCGATCCTGCGCTGCGCCATGCGCTGGCGCAGGCGGCGCGCAACCTGCGCGCCGGGCTTGGCGATCGTTCCGACCTCGCGTGAACGCTCAATCCTCGATCGTCAGCGCGCCCACCGTCACGCTCGCCACCGTCCGCGCACCGTCGAGCGTCAACGCGAAGCCTTCGAGCGCGGCGTCCGCCAGGAAATATCCGCACGCCGCAACATCGATCGTGGGCAGATCGCGCCGCAGACGATCGATTGCAGCCACGACCCCCGCCTCACCCCCTTCGATCCGCAGATCGCAGCCGTGGCGCTTGCCGACAAACGTCGCGCTCGCCCAATCGGTCGTCTCGATCGATTCGACGATCAGGCGCAGCGCGTCCCCCTCGCCGATCAGCGTGCGAACCGCGCGCAGCGCGAGGGTGTGACCGTCTTGGATGAAGGGTTTCATTGAACGCTCTCCTGCTCAAGTTGCTCTAGGTAATTGCGAACCCGCGCCTCGACGCGCGCGCTCGGTTGACGCCCGTTACGCAGATCGAACACCAGCCGGGGATCGCCCGCGACCTCGCGCCCAAAACGCGAGGGTTTCATGCTTGCACGCGCCAGACCCAGCTCGATCGCTCGCAACAAAGTCGCCGCCATCTGCATTCCCAACCCCGACTCACAATACATCCATAGTGGTCGTGCTTTCCTACTTGTCTAGGGAAAAACCTAGCTTTATTGTTTTTACCCCAGTAACGACAAGTAAAGTAAAAGCGGGACATGGATGATTACGAAGCTCGTGCTGCGCTCGATCGGGAGCTGCGCACGCACGGCCACACCTATGCGTCGCTGTCGCGGCTGCTCGGCCGTAACCCCACGTATATCCAGCAATATGTGCGCCGAGGCGTGCCGCGCATGCTCGAAGCGGTCGATCGTCAGAAGATCGCGCGGCATTTGGGCATCGCACCGTCAGCAATCGGCGAGCCGGACGAAACTCCGCTCCCCGTCGCCGCGCGTCCCTCGGATGCGGCCGCGCCTACCGACTTCGTTCGCATCCGCGCACTGCAACCAGCGGCCGCGGCATTCGGTCTCGCCTTCCACGCAAGTTGGGTGGGCGAACTCGCGTCGGGTGCCGTCGACGCGCTCGCGCTGCTTCGGGTGGAGGGCGATGCGATGCTGCCCACGCTGGTGCCGGGCGATCACCTCGTGATCGATACCGGCGACGGTGCAGGGTGCCTGCGCGACGGCCTTTACGCGCTCAGCCTCGATGGCGCGCTGATCGTCAAGCGCCTCGCGATCAACCCCGCAAGCCGCTCGGCCACGGTCGCCAGCGACAACCAATCCTATCCCGATTGGGTGGGATGCGACGCGGCCGCGCTCACAATCGTTGGGCGCGTCGTATGGGCTGGCCGAAAATTCCTGTGAGCTGCGGTTTTGCTGCGGTTCAGGCGCGGTTCCGCTTGCGCCTGCGCTCATCCCATGCGCCGACCAGGATCGCGCCGAGGAGCCCCACGCCAAATCCGATGAGCATTCCCGCCGTGCCCTGGCCTTCGCGCACACCGATCAGGAACCCTGCGATCAGTGCGATACACAGGAAAATACCGCCGCCGACTGGCATAGCTGAAATGTCTCCGCCGCGCGTAGATGCCCGCGCCAAGCGCAGGTGTGGCGGCAACGCGTGCTTGTCCAGTGCGGTGCTGGTGGCGCTGTTCGGTGCGACAGCATTTGCCACCTGTGCGAATGCGCAAGCGCCAGCGCCAGCGGCAGCGGTGAAGGCGGCACCCGCCGCACCCGTGATCGATCCATCGCTCCCCCTGCCCCCGCTCCCCGATCTCGGCGTGCGCTGGCCGACCGCGGACGCCCCTCCCGCCGCCCCTGCCGATGCGGCACCCGAAAGCGATGCGATCGTCCAGTATCGTTTCAGCGTGACCGGACTCGAGCCGACCGGAGCGGCCGAAGAGTTCCGCACGCTGTCCGCGCTGCGCACGACCAAGGAACGCGCCAACCTGGCGCAGATCGAGCTGCGCACGCGCGCGGACGAGGCGCTGCTCGATCGGCTGCTGCGCGCGCACGGCTTCTACGGCGCGACGGTCGCAAGCAAGATCGTGCCCGCCCCGGCGGCAGGCGGTGCAGTGAGCGTGATGATCGCAGTCACGCCGGGCGAGCGTTACAGGTTTGATGCGATCGTAATTGATAGTGCGCCGATCATCCCGCCCGATGCGATCCGCCAAGCGCTCGCGCTCAAGCCGGGTGCGCCGGTTGATGCCGCCGCCACGATCGATGCGCGCGACCGCGTCCTGATCGCGCTTCCCAACATCGGCTATCCGTTCGCGCGCATCGCCGAACCCGAGATCGTGGTGGATCACGATACGCGCCGCGCGCAGTACAAGCTCGCGGTTACGCCCGGTCCGCGCGCGCGTTTCGGTGCGCTGGCCACCCGGGGCAAACCCGATCTGGGCGAAAAGCATCTGCGCGTCATCGCCCGCTTCAAGCCCGGCCAGATCTACGATCAGGCGCTGGTGGACGATCTGCGGCGCGCGATGATCGCGACCAGCCTGTTTTCCAGCGTGCAGGTGCTGCCCGAGAAAAAGCTCGCGCCCGATGGCACTGCGCTGGCCGATCTCTCGGTGCGCGTCACGCCCGCCAAGCCGCGCACGGTAGCGGGCGAGCTGGGATATGACACGATCGACGGCATACGCATCGAGGCGAGCTGGCGACACCGAAATCTGGTTCCACCCGAAGGCGCGGTTACGGGCCGCGTCGTGCTGGGAGACCGCGAACAGTCGATCGGCGGCGATCTCATATTCTCCAACTGGCGGCGGCGCGATCAAAGTCTCGCGCTCACGTCCAGCCTCGGCCATTTCAACACCGCTGCCTTCAACAGTTACACGCTCGATCTTGGCGCGAGCGTGCAGCGCCGCACCACGCTCATCTTCCAGAAAGACTGGACGTATAGCTACGGCGTCGAGGTCGCGGCCTCGCGCGAACGCGATCACGGCTTGCTGACACTCACCGATCAGACACGCCAGTTCTTCCTCGTCGCCTTCCCGGGTACGCTTGGCTACGATGGCTCGAACGATGTACTCGATCCCACGCGCGGCTTTCGCCTCGCAGGTCGCGCCAGCCCCGAGTTCAGCCTCGAGGGCAGCTTCACCTACGTGAGGCTGCGCGCGGAGGGAAGCATCTACCAGCCGCTCGGATCGCGCCTCGTCGTCGCCGGGCGTCTGGTGCTGGGCTCGATCGATGGAGCGCCATTGAACGCCATCCCTCCTTCAAGACGCCTGTATGTCGGCGGCGGCGGCTCGGTGCGCGGCTATGGGTATCAGGACATCGGCCCCAAGGATGCGAACAACCGTCCGGTCGGCGGACGCTCGTCGACCGAACTCGCGCTCGAACTGCGCTACCGCGTAACCAAGACGATCGGCGTGGTGCCATTCTTCGACGCGGGAGCGCTCTACACCAGCCAAATCCCCAAGTTCAGCGCGTTCCAGTACGGCGCGGGTCTGGGCGTGCGCTATTACAGCGCGTTCGGCCCGATCCGCTTCGATGCCGCGACCCCACTCAACCCGCGCAAGGGCGATTCCAAGATCGCGATCTATGTCTCGATCGGCCAGGCCTTTTGAAAAGAGGGGCGTTCTGATGCGCTGGGACGCCACCCTGCGCGCGGGCGGCCGCGCGGTGCTGATGATCGGCGCGCTCGCGCTTCTGGCGCTTGCGGCCGGGGGAATCGCGCTCGAATGGCTGCGCACCGATGACGGGCGCGCGTTCGTCGTCGAGCAGGTCTTTCATATCCGCCCGCACTCGGGGCTGCGCGTGCACGTGGGGCGGATCGAGGGCAATCCGGTCACGCGCTTCGTCGCACACGATGTCGTAGTGAGCGATCCCGCCGGACCATTCCTCACCATCCCCGAACTTCGCGTCGATTGGCGACCGTTCGCCTTCGCCCAAAATCGCCTAGTCCTGCGCGCGGTCGATGCACCCGAAGCGCGGCTGCTGCGCGTGCCCCACTTCCTGCCTTCGCTGCTCCCGGACCAGCCGCTGCTGCCGAGCTTCGATATCACGCTCGGGCACCTGCGCGTCGATCGCCTCCACATCGACGCCGCAGTTGCGGGGCGCGCGGCGATCGTCGCGCTCGGCGGCCATGCCGATGTCGCAGGCGGACGCGCGGTGGTGCGCGCGGACGCACGCAGCACGCTCGGCGACCGGGTGGCGGTCGATCTCGATGCGCGCCCCGATGATGATCGCTTCGCGCTGACCGCGCGCCTCGATGCGCCCCGGATGGGGCTGGTCGCGGGCGTCACGGGGATCGACCGCGCTACGACGTTGCGGGTCGACGGCGCGGGGAGCTGGGCGCGTTGGCAGGGGCGGCTGGCGGCGGACATCGGCACTCCAACCGGGTCCCTGTCTCTCGCCCGCATCGCGCTCACCGCCCACCAGGGGCGCTTCACCGCCACCGGCCGGATCGCGCCGGGCGCAATCGTGGGAACGGGCGCGCTCACACGAATGAGCGGGCCGCTGCTCGGCGTCGATGTGCGCGCCGCGATGGCGAACTCGCGGCTGCAACTCGATGCCCGCATCAACGGGGCCGCGCTGACGGCCCGCGCGGCAGGTCCGATCGATCTCGCGCGCGGGGTGGTCGATGGCTTGGCGGTGTCCGGCCGCGTCACACGGCCCGATCTGCTGGCACCAACGCTCGCGGGCTCGCAGCCAATCGATTTCAGCGCCCTTGTGCGCGGGCCGTTGGGCCTCCTCACCATCTCCGGCGACGCCGGGGCGGCGTCGCTCGTCGCGGGCGGCGTCACGTTGGTCGAGCCGCGCCTCACCGCGCGCACAACGCTGGGGCGAGGCGCACCGGGCGGCACGCTGCGACTCGTCGCGGCGCGGGCAACCGGGCTGGGGACGCAAGCCGATCCTCTCGTCAACGGGATCGTTATCGAAGGGCCGGTGGCGATCACGGGCGGTGTCGTTCGCGCCGATCGCCTGATAATTCGCACGACACGGCTCAGCGCTAGCGCCTCGGCTGCCTATGCGCTCGCAACCGGAACCTATTCGCTAGGCATCACGGGCGCGCTGCCGGGCTATGCGCTCGCCGGCATCGGCGTCGCCGATCTCGCCGCGGACGTGCGCGTCACGCCCGGTGCCGGCGGCGCGGGCATCACCGCAGTCGGCCCGGTGCGCGCGCGCTTCACGCGCCTCGATAGCAGCGCGCTGCGCACGCTCGCGGGGGGGCTACCGATCGTCACCGGCCGGGCGACGCTTTCCGCCGCTGGAAACCCGCGCATCGACGATCTCGTGCTGTCCGCGCCCCGGTTGCGCCTCGCGGGCATGGCGGCGCTCGCACCCAACAACGGCGTCACCGCGCACCTTGCGGGCAGCTCCGCCGATTATGGCCCGGTCGAACTCGGGCTGTCCGGCACCACCACCGCCCCCGCGATCGATCTGGCGCTCGCGCATCCGGGGCTGGGCATGGGCCTCGCGGACGTGCGCGCGCACCTCCTGCCCGATGCGCAGGGCTTCCAGCTCCACGCGCGCGGCCGCTCCACCTACGGGCCATTCGTCGCCGAGGCCGGGATCGCCACCCAGGGCGGCCTCACGCTCGATCTGCGCGCTTTCACGCTCGCTGGCATCACCGCGCACGGCCGCATCGTGCCCGCAGGCGCGGTCTATGCTGGCGACCTCACGATCTCGGGATCGGGAATCACTGGGACTGTAAAGCTCAGCGATCAACGCAACATCCAGCGCGCCGATCTCGCGCTCACGCTCAACAAGGCGCGACTGCTGCCGGTCGATGCCACGCTCGCGATCGGCCAGGGCCGCGTCGCCGCGATCGTGCTGTTGCCCGCTTCCGGGCCGGAGGGCAGCGCCACCATCGATCTTACGCATGTCACACGCGGCACGTTCCTGCTGCGCACGCTCGCCGCGCGCGGCAGCTACGCGCACGGCCAGGGAAGCGCGCATCTGGCCACCACCGGCCAGGCCAACGCCCCCTTCGCGTTCACCGCCGATCTCGGCCTGACCCCGGGGCGGATGAGCGTGGCTGCGAAGGGGGATATCGATGGCCAGCCCGTCAGTCTCGCCGCGCCCGCCATCGCCACGCGCGTCGGCACGGGCTGGCACCTTGCACCATCCACGCTGCTGATCGCCGATGGCAAGGCGACCGTATCGGGAACAATTGACGGCGAGACGCACCTCAATGCCAAGCTCGAAGCAATCCAGCTCGATGATCTGACCGCGATCGGCGCGCTCAACGTGCGTGGCAGCGCATCGGGCACCGCCGATCTGCTGATCCCGGCTGCGGGCCTGCCCCAAGGCACCGCGCAGCTATACATCAGCCGCTTTTCCCGCGCGGGGCTCGCGGTCTCTTCGCTTCCCGTCGAGATCGAGGCGGCGGCCGCGCTCAAGGGCACCGCAGGCGCGATACGGGGCTATATCCGGCGCGAGGGCAAGGTGCTCGGCGCGTTCCAGGCGCAGCTGAACCCCATTCAGGGCGACGCCACGCAGGGCACGACCGAGCGCCTGCTCGCCGCGCCGCTCCGGGGCGAGGTGCGCCTGCAAGCTCCGGCAGAGGCGATCTGGCCACTTGCGGGTGTGGACGCGCTCGATCTGCGCGGGCCGATCTTGGTCGATGCGACACTTGGCGGGCATCTGGGCGAGCCTTCGATCCGCGGTATCGTTCGCGCGAGCGGCGCGCGCCTCGAAGCTGCAGCGGTCGGCACCACGATCACCGCGCTCGACGTGGACGGGCGGTTCGAAGGGCCCACCCTCACCCTCACCCGCTTCACTGGCAAGGCGGGCGATGGCACGCTGGTGGGCTCGGGTCGAGTCAGCTATAGCGAAACGAGCGGGTTGACCGCCGATATCAAGGCAACGCTCGCCAACGCGCTGATGCTCAAGACCGATACGCTGCGCGCGGCGGTCACCGGCCCCGCCACGATCACGCTCGATCAGACCGGCGGCGTGATCGGCGGCGACCTGCGCATCGACAGCGCGCGCTACCAGCTCGGCACCAAACCCGCCGAACAGGTGCCCGAACTCAGGGTGCGCGAGATCGGCACACGCCCGCCGACCGGACGCGTGCCCGCCAGCACCGATACCCAGTGGCGGCTCGCGGTGCACGCCATCGCCCGCAGCCGCTTCAACGTGCGCGGACTTGGGCTCGATAGCGACTGGGGCGCGGACGTGCGTGTAACCGGTCCCGCGACCGAGCCGCGCATCACCGGTCGCGCCACGCTCGCGCGCGGCACCTACGAATTCTCGGGCAAAAGCTTCCGCCTCGATCGCGGCGATATCCGCTTCACCGGCGAATATCCGCCCAACCCAAGCATCGACATCCAGGCGACCGCAAACGTGACCGGGTTGACGGCAGTGCTCAACATCGGCGGCACCGCCTTCAAGCCCGAGATCGCGTTCACCTCCACTCCCGCGCTTCCCGAAGACGAGGTGCTGAGCCGCTTGCTGTTCGGATCGTCGGTCACCAACCTGTCCGCTCCCGAGGCGTTGCAGCTCGCCGCAGCCGTCGCATCGCTGCGCGGCGGCAACGGCGGCGGGCTGAACCCGGTCAACGCGCTCCGCCGCGCCACCGGGCTCGATCGATTGAAGGTCAACGGTGCGGACAAGACAACCGGACGCGGCACCAGCGTGGCCGCGGGCAAATATATCGGCCGCAACGTCTATGTGGAGCTCGCGAGCGACGCCAAGGGCTACACCGCCACCCAGATCGAGATCAGCCTCACCCGCTGGCTCTCGGTGCTCTCGAGCGTGGCGAGCCAGGGCAGCAACCGGGTCAGTGTTCGCGTTTCCAAGGATTATTAACTACCCGCCGCCGAGCGATCACGACCCAAGGACCACCCGATGTTCGACCAGCCCGATTTCGACGATCACGAAGCCCTCCACCTGTTCAACGATGCCCAGACCGGCATGCGCTGCATCGTCGCGCTCCATTCCACCCACCTCGGCCCGGGTTCGGGAGGCTGTCGCTACTGGCGATATGCAAACACGCAGGCCGCGATCACCGATGCGCTGCGGCTTTCGCGCGGCATGAGCTACAAGAATGCGATGGCGGGCCTGCCTGCGGGCGGCGGCAAGGCGGTTCTGCTCGCGGGCGGATCGCCTAAGCGCGCGGAACTGATGGAAGCACTCGGCCGCGCGATCGATAGCCTGAACGGCCGTTACGTGACCGCCGAGGATGTGGGCATGTCATCGGAAGACATGATCAATATCGCGCGCGCCACGCGCCATGTTGCGGGGCTGCCTGTTCGGGTGGGCGAGGTAGGGGGCACCCCCTCCCCCGCCACCGCCGAGGGCGCGTTCGTCGGCATGCGCGCCGGGTTGCGCCGCGCGCTCGGGCGCGAGGATTTCCAGGGCGTCCATGTCGCGATCCAGGGCGTGGGTGCGGTCGGCGAGGGTCTCGCCGAGCGGCTCGCGGCGGCTGGCGCGCGGCTGACGCTTGCGGACATCGACCGCACGCGCGCGGACGCTTTGAGCAAGCGGCTTGGAGCCGCCGTGGTCGATGCAGACGAGATCATGACCGTGGAGGCGGACGTGTTCAGCCCCAACGCCCTGGGCGCGATCCTGAATCCACGCACGATCCCCGCGCTGCGTTGCAAACTGGTGGCGGGCGCGGCGAACAACCAGCTCGAAACCGCGCAGGACGGCCAGCGCCTGCACGCGCGCGGCATCCTCTACGCGCCCGATTACGTGCTGAACGCGGGCGGCATCATCAACGTCACCGCGCAGTATCTGGGCGAAACCAATCCGGGCACGGTGATGGCGCAGGTGCACGGGATCGAGACGCGGCTGGAGACCGTGTTCGACGAAGCCGCGCGCGAAAACCTGCCGCCGGGCGAAGTGGCGGACCGCATGGCGCGCCGCCTGATCGGGCGAGGGTGAGGCGCAGGCCGCAGACGGCGGCGGCGTGCTAGTGCGCCACCACCGCGAGCATCGCGGTCAACCGCTCGATCGCGGGTTCGTCCGCCGCCGCTTTCGCCGCCGCCAGGTCTTCGGCCACCTTCGCAGGATCGATGTCGCCCACCGGCACCGCATGTTCGGCGAGCACGGTCAGGCCGTCGGGGCCAATCTCGGCGAAGCCACCATCGACGAAGATGCGCTCGGGCGCGGTGGTGCCCGGCTCGGCGTAGATCGCGATCGCGCCGGGGCGGATCGTCGAGATCAGCGGTGCGTGCCCCACCAGCACGCCAAAATCGCCCGCCCCGCCGGGCACGACGACCATATGGGCGGGGCCGCTCCGTAGGCGGCGTTCAGGCGAGACGAGGTCGAAGTTGATCATCGCACCGCTGAACCGGGTTGCGCCGCGATCGTCAAGGCTTGCGCTCGATCCCCGCAGGCTGGCGCGTCGCGGTCTAGGGCTTGCCCTCATCGCACCCCGCGCTATCCCGCTCACATGACCACGCTTGCCCTCATCGTCGCCGGCGGCCGCGGCGCACGTGCGGGCGAAGGCTTGCCCAAGCAATATCGCGCGCTCGGTGGCGAACCCGTGATCCGGCGCACGGTCCGCGCGTTCCTGCGCCACCCCGGCATCGATATCGTGCGCTGCGTCATCCACCCGGACGATCGCGCGCTCTATGCCGCTGCCACCCACGGGCATCCTCTGGCCGATCCAGTCATGGGCCGCGCCACCCGCCAGGGCTCGGTGCGCGCGGGGCTGGAGGCGAGCGCGGGCACCACCCGCGTGCTGATCCACGATGCCGCCCGGCCCATGGTGCCGCACGATATGATCGGCCGCGTGCTGGGCGCGATCGATGCGGGCGCGGCGGGTGCGTGCCCCGTACTGCCCGTCACCGATACACTCGTGCGCGATAACGGCGAGGGCGTGCCCCGGTTGGGCCTCCACCGCGTCCAGACCCCGCAGGGCTTCGATTATGCTGCCATCCTCGCCGCGCACCGCGCCGCGCCCGACGACGCCGCGACCGACGATGCGGGGCTGATTTATCGCGCGGGGCTTCCCGTCGCGCTCGTGCGCGGCGAGGAGATGGCGATGAAATTGACCGAAGCGCAAGATTTTGCGCGCGCCGAAGCGCTGCTGGCCGCGCACCACATCCCCCGGGTCGGCACCGGGTTCGATGTCCACCGCTTCGGACCCGGCGAAAGCCTCATGATCTGCGGGATCACCGTCGCGCACACCCACGGCGTGGTCGCGCATTCGGACGGCGATGTCGGCCTCCACGCGCTCACCGACGCGCTGCTCGGCGCGGCTGCGCTTGGGGACATTGGCGACCATTTCCCACCTTCGGACATGCGCTGGGCGGGTGCAGCCTCGGACCAGTTCCTCGCCCACGCCGCCGCGCTCGTCCGCGAGCAGGGCGGCATCATCGATCACGCGGATATCACGATCATTTGCGAGCGGCCCAAGATCGGCCCGCACCGCGCGGCGATGCAGGCACGGATCGCTTCGATCCTGAACCTGGGACCAGGCGCAGTCAGCGTGAAGGCGACCACTACCGAAGGTCTCGGCTTCACCGGTCGCGGCGAAGGGATCGCGGCGCAGGCGGTGGCAAGCATCCGGATGCCCCGCGAGGAGTTATAGCGCCATGATCCGCCATGTTCTCCTTGCCAGCGCTGCCTTTGGGCTCGCCGCCACTCCCGTCGCTGCGCAGCCGGACTGCATCGATTCCGCCACTAGCCGCGCGGTCGCCGATCTGGTGCTGCCGCCGCTGATGGCCGCAGTCGCGGACAAGTGCGGCGGCGAGTTCGCGGCGTATGCGCCAACTGTCGCTCGCAACCGGTCGTCACTCGCGGGCCGCTTTCGCTCGAATGCGGACGTCGCCTGGCCGATCGTGCGTGACTGGGTGGCGAACAGTCGCGATCCCAAGCTCGATCAGGCCCGCCGCGAGATCGGCAAGAGCGAGGCGTTCGCGCGCGCCTTCGTGACCACGCTGCTAAGCCAGGAAGTCGCGAAGAAGCTCGATGCGCGGACGTGCACTGCGACCGATACCGTGCTCGAAGCGGTGCTGCCGCTCAGCGATGGGCAGATCGGCGCGATCGGTGCCGCGCTGATCCGGCTGGCGCTGCTCGATCCGCGCATGATGGCGGTGGGACTGCGCCCCTGCTCCAGCTCGGCGCCCAGATGATCGATGACGAGGTCCGGGCGAAGGCGCGCGAGGTCATCGCCGCCAACATCGCGCGCGGCTTGACCGTCGCGGTCGCCGAAAGCTGCACCGGCGGACTGGTGTGTGCCGCGCTGACCGATGTTCCCGGATCGTCGGCGGTGCTCGACCGCGGATTCATCACTTACTCGAACGAGGCCAAGCAGGAGCAACTCTCGGTTTCCCGCGATGTCATAGAAACCTTCGGAGCGGTTTCGATCGCATGCGCGTGGGCGATGGCGCAGGGCGCGCTCGAGCGAAGCCGCGCGGACGTCGCGGTGGCGATCACCGGAGTCGCCGGGCCGGATGGCGGATCGAAGGAGAAGCCGGTGGGCACCGTTCTCTTCGCGCGCGCCCGGCGCGCCGCGGACGCGAACGAAATTACCGCTGATCGCAAGGATTTCGGCGATCTGGGGCGCGACGAAATCCGGCGTCAGGCGGTGATCTGCGCGCTCGAACTGCTGATGCCGGTGGGCGAAGGCGCGGACTGCGTCCCGGGCAACCCATAAAGCCGCGCGGCACGCTTTTCGAACGAGGCGACCATCGTCCTGAAAGCCTCCTGAAACACCGCCCCAGCGATCGTCTCGAAGATCCGCGACTTGAATTCGAACTCGACCACGAAGTCGATCATCGTGCCGCCGTCTTCATGCGGCCGAAAACGCCATTCGTTGCGCAGATACTTGAGGGGCCCATCGACATACTCGACATGGATCGCGTTGGGGGGATCCAGACGCACACGGCTGGTGAACTTCTCGCGCAGCAACTGGAAGCCCACCACCATGTCGGCCGTCAGCGCCTCGGGCGAACGCTGGATCACCCGCGCTGCAATCACCCACGGCAGGAACTCGCCGTAGCGGCCGACATCGGCCACCAGATCGAACAACTGCTCGGGTGTGTAGCGCAGGCGGCGGGATTCGTGATGGGTGGGCATGGCTCGCAGATAGGAAGGGTTGGGGTTGCCGACACGGTCGTGCGGTGACGCACGCGCCGGGCGGCGTGTCGAGACCGACCGTTCCCCGCCGCGATCGCTCCCTACGCCGCTATCGCCGCCTTCGCCAGCGCGTTCGGCTGCATCCGGCGATCAGGCTCCGCGCCGACCAATCAAGCCCGCCACGGTGCCACGTCTGCGTCCGCCGGTTCCGCATCGTGCGATCCTGCGATAGAGCGCATCGATGACTCTTTTTGGTCGCCGCCTGCCGCTCTGGCTCACGCTTCTGCCGCTCGTGGTGGCGGCGGCGCTCTATTGGCGCTGGTGGCAGGGCGAGAGCGCATCGTTCCGTGCCGAACTCGTGGCAGTCCTGGGGTCTGGCGTCCCGATCGACGTCGGCGGCTTTCCCTACCGGCTTGCGACAGATCTCGATCATCTGGCGCTGTCGTCGGAAGGATCGGACGGATCGCTCGGCTTCACCGCCGAACGCGTGACGATCCACCGTCAGCCGTTCGTGCGGACGCTGAGCGTGATCGGTGCCGCCCAGCCCCGTCTGCGCGCGCGCGCGACTGCCTTCGCGGGGGCGAACCTGAGGATCGCCGCACCCACGGGCCGAGCAAGCATCAACCGCACTTTCGGCCGCCTCAACCGGCTTTCGGCCGAGTTCGCCGCCGCCGATATCGCGCTCGGCATTGTGTCGCCGACACTTCACGCACAGCACCTCGAGATCCATCTGCGCGAGACGCCGGTCGCCCCCATCGCATTTCCAACCGGACCGACTCTTCCCACGCAGGCCGAAATCATTGTGCGCGCGACCGCGTTGCGCATCGGCCGCAGCGCGCCACTGACGCTCGAAGCTGCGGTCGCGCTCACGGCTGCCGCCCCGCTACGCAGTGTGCGCGGCTGGGCGGCTCAGAGCGGAACGCTGGAACTGCGGCGCTTCAGCCTCTCCGATACCGGGGGTTCGGTGGTTCAGGGAAGCATGACGCTCGCCCCGATGGCGAACGGCGTGCTGCGGATCGTCGGCACCGCGAGCACGGTGTGCCCGCGCACTCTGATCGCCGCGCTGGCTAACGGTCCGGCCCCACCACGCGAATATCGCGCGCGGCAATTCCACACGCTCGCCTTTGGAGGCACCGCAGGCGCCGTGCGCCCCCTCACCGACGAGGCTTCGCTCGGCGCATTCACCGTCCGCACGCAGGAGCCCCCCTGCCCCGCGCTGCGCTGACGCGCACCGCAGGACAGGGCTGCACATCGCCTGACTGCGCTGCCACGGCCTTGTGGCGGGAGGGTCTTCGGGCTTACCCGTTGCCCATGAAACTAGCGACGCTTCGCGACGGATCGCGCGATGGTCGGCTGCTGATCGTCTCACGCGATCTTGGCCGCTGCGATGAAGCCCCGGTCCGCACGATGCAGGCCGCGCTCGATGACTGGCAGTCGGCCGAACCCGTGCTCCGCGTCGCCGCGCGTGCGATCGAGGCGGGCGGCGGGCGTGCGTTCGATCCCGCACGGTGCCTGTCCCCGTTGCCGCGCGCGTATCAGTGGGTCGATGGCTCGGCCTATGTGAACCATGTCGAACTCGTCCGCCGAGCGCGCGGAGCCGAACTTCCGCCGAGCTTCTGGACCGATCCGCTCGTCTACCAAGGCGGTTCGGACGATTTTTGCGCGCCCGTCGGGCCAGTGCCGTTCGTCGACGAAGCGCATGGCATCGATCTGGAGGCCGAGGTCGCGGTGATCGTCGACGACGTGGCGATGGGCACCGATGCCCACGCTGCGGCTGACCGCATCCGCCTCGTGGTGCTCGTCAACGACTGGTCGTTGCGCAACCTGATCCCGGGCGAACTCGCCAAGGGCTTCGGCTTCTACCAGTCCAAACCCGCCACCGGCTTCTCCCCCATCGCGGTCACGCCCGACGAACTCGGCGCGGCGTGGGACGGTGCCCGTGTCCATTTGCCGTTGCGCTCGGCGATCAATGGTATCGCGTTCGGTTATCCGGACGCGGGACAGGATATGGTTTTCGGTTTCCCCGAACTGATCGCGCACGCCGCGCGCACGCGCGCGCTCGGTGCCGGGGCGATCGTCGGCTCGGGCACGGTGTCGAACAAGGTAGACGGGGCGCCCGCACGCCCGATCGCGCAGGGCGGTCCCGGCTATGCCTGTCTCGCCGAGGTGCGGATGATCGAGACCATCGCCGAGGGTGCGCCCCGAACGCCGTTCCTCAAGTTCGACGATACGGTTCGCATCGAGATGCTGGACACGCACGGGCGAAGCATCTTCGGCGCGATCGAACAAACCGTGGCGCGGCACGGGGCGTGATCCTCTACGGCTATTGGCGCTCGTCCGCCGCATACCGCGTGCGCATCACGCTCGCGCTGAAGGGTATCGCCTACGAGAGCCGCCCGGTGAACCTGCGCGACAATGCCCAGATCGCGCCCGACTACCGCGTCTACAACCCACAGGCGCGCGTGCCGCTGCTCGTGGACGGCGAGATCGTGATCGCCCAATCGCTCGCGATCATCGACTATCTCGAAGACACCCACCCCGCGCCGCCACTGCTCCCCGCCGATCCCGCAGCGCGCGCGCGGGTGCGCTCGGCCGCGCAGATCATCGCGTGCGATGTCCACCCGCTCGGCAATCTGTCGGTGCTTCGATACTTGCACGCCCGGTTCGGAGCGGATCAGTCCGCGACTAACGAATGGGCGGCGCACTGGATCGCCGAAGGTTTCGCGGCGCTCGAGGCGATGGCGGGCGATGGGCCATATCTGCTGGCGGACAGCGTGACGCTCGCGGACGTGTGCCTCGTGCCGCAGATGATGAACGCGCGCCGCTTTGGTGTGGACCTCGCTCGCTTTCCGCGCCTCGTCGCTGCTGATGCAGCGCTGTGCGCGCTCGCCCCCTTTCAGGCCGCGCGACCCGAGCGTCAGCCTGACGCCAACGGCTGACGTTTGCGCCATGGCTCCGCCTCGGCGATGCGGATCACCAATGGCATGGTGATCAGCGCCATCATGCTGAACGGCGAGCGTGTGAACGTCGCCACCGCGAAGGCGAGCGCGGGACCGATCGGCACCGCCCAGGCGCGGCGCACGATGCGCGCCGCCTCGTGCCGATCGACATCGGCCGCGAGATAGCGGCCGGGCGCGAGCGCGAGGCGGAACAGGCGAAGTTGCAACATTGCGGCCATAAACAGCGCGCCGGTATAGATTTGCTGGGCGATCGGGAACGGCTGGTAGCGGCTCAGCAGCGCGGTCGGGAACGGCATGATCGCGATCGTGAACAGGAAAAGAAGATTGCGCCGCAACAGTCGTTCATCGCTGCGCGCGAGCAGGCCGAACGCGCGGTGATGGCTTGCCCAGAACACACCGACCACGGTGAAGCTCAGGACAAAGCCGATCAGCGCGGGGACGATCTCACCCAGCGCTTGCGTCAGTCCCGCATTGGTCAGCGCGGGTAGCCGGTCGGGCACGCGCAGATCGATCACCAGCAGTGTGATCGCAATCGCGAACACCGCGTCGGAAAAGAAGACCAGCCGATCGAGATTGTGACGCGTGCGCGAGGCCGGATCGGACATGGCAGCCATGCTATGCGACACATGCGGTTCGGACCAGCCGAGGGTTGACGCTCCCTCCCCCGCCACGCATCCGGACCCGATGCGATTTCAATCGGACAATGCGGCGGGCGTGTGCCCCGAGGCGATGGCGGCGGTGGCGGCGGCGAATACGCCCGGCCACGCGTATGACGCGGATGCGTGGTCGGCGCGATTGGATGGCGTGCTATCGGACTGGTTCGGCGCACCTTGCCGTGCGTTCGCGGTGGGCACCGGCACCGCCGCCAACAGCCTTGCGCTCGCCGCGCTTTGCCCGCCCTACGGCGCGGTGCTGTGCGAGCGCCATGCGCATATCAATACCGACGAATGCGGCGCGCCCGAGTTTTTCGGTGGGGGCCTGAAGCTGCGACCGGTGGCGGGCACGCACGGCAAACTTTCCCCGGACGCGCTTTCGGCCGAGATCGCGCGGCTGCGCGGCGACGTGCATGAAAGCCCGGTGCGCGCTCTATCGCTCAGCGAGGCGACGGAGAGCGGCACGGTGTACACGCCCGACGAAGTGGCGTCGCTCACAGGCGCGGCGCACGCGCGCGGCTGGCGGGTGCACATGGATGGCGCTCGCTTTGCCAACGCGCTCGTCCACCTGGGCTGTTCTCCCGCAGACATCACGTGGCGCGCGGGGGTGGACGCGCTCGCGCTCGGCTGCATCAAGAACGGCGGCATGGGCGCGGAAGCGCTGGTGCTGTTCGATTCCGCCTTCGCGCAGGAAGTTGCGTTCCGCCGCAAGCGCGCCGGGCAAACGCCTTCGAAGGGGCGCTTCCGTGCGGCCGAGCTGATCGCGATGATCGAAAGCGGCGTTTGGGCACGCAACGCGCAAGCGGCAAACGCGGGAGCGGCGCGGCTCGGCGCGGCGGCGGGCGCGCGGCTGCTGCACCCGGTGCAGGCGAACGAGGTGTTCGTCGATCTCGGCGCGCACGGCGCCGCCGCACTTCGCGCGCAGGGCTTCGAGTTCTACGATTGGGGTGCGGACGGACCCCATGCGGGACGGATCGTTGTCGCGTGGGATACGTCCGACGCGCACATCGAGGCCATGACGCACGCGCTCGCGGCGTTGTGAGGCGGCCCCAATGATGACGCGCCCGCAGCTTGGGCGGTTCCTGGTGATTGCGGCGATCTGGGGGTGCACCTGGATCGTCATTCGCGATCAGATCGCGCAGGTTCCCGGCGCATGGTCGGTCGCGTGGCGCTTCGTGCTCGCGGCGCTGGCGCTCGGTGCCTATGTGCGCCTAACCGGCCAGCCGAGCGCGCTCGGGCGGCGCGGGCAATTGCTCGCGGCCGCGATTGGCGTCGCGCAGTTCGTGCTCAACTTCAACCTCGTCTACGCCGCCGAGGCGCGCGTCGCCTCGGGGCTGGTCGCGGTGGTATTCGCGCTGATGTTCGTCCCCAACGCGCTCCTCGCTTGGGCCTTCCTCGGCCACCGCCCGACTCCGCGTTTCCTTGGCGGATCGCTGGTCGGCGTTGTGGGGGTGGGTCTCATGTTCCACGATCAGCTTGCACTTTCGCGTTCGGGGGTGATCGGGCTCGGTCTCGCAGTCGCAGGCATGCTGTGCGCGTCCACCGCCAATGTCGCGCAGGCGGGGCCGCTGGGGCGACGGCTGCCTTTCCTCGCGCTGCTCGCCGCCGCACTCGGCTACGGCGCGCTGTTCGATATCGTGGTCGCGTGGATCACCGCCGGCCCGCCGGTGTTCAGTTTCACGCCAAGCTACATCGCAGGGCTTGCCTTCATGGCGCTCGTCGCGACCGTGATCGCGTTCCTATTCTACTACCCGCTCATCCGGCAGATCGGCGCGGGCCGCGCGGCCTATGTGAACATGATCACTCCCGTGATCGCAATGATACTCACAAGCTGGTTCGAGGGTTTCGCGTGGACTGCCTGGTCGGTGGGCGGTGCGGCGCTAACCGGGGCGGGGGTTGCCTTCGCACTCACCGCACGGCGCACGTGACTGCCATCGTCATCGTGATCGCACGCGCGGAAAACGGCGTGATCGGGCGCGATGGCGGGCTGCCGTGGCGGCTGCCCGCCGATCTCAAACGCTTCAAGGCTCTGACGCTGGGCAAGCCCGTGCTGATGGGGCGGCGCACGTGGGATTCGATCGGCCGCGCGCTACCGGGACGGCGCAATCTGGTGCTGACGCGCGATGCCGCGTGGTCCGCGCCCGGTGCGGAACGCATCGCCAGCCTCATGGACGCGCTGGCGGCCGTGGCCGACGCGCCCGAGCTGATGGTGATCGGCGGTGCGGAACTGTGCGCGCTGGCGCTGCCGCATGCACGCCGCTTCGAGCTGACCCAGATCCATGCCTTGCCGCCGGGCGACACGTTCCTCCCCGCTCCCGATCCGCGCGTATGGCGCGAGACTGCGCGCGAGGAGCATGACGCGCAAGACGATCGCCCCGGCTTTGCTTTCGTTACGCTTGTGCGCGATTGATCGCGCGGAGGCGCTCCCGCACTTTTGCGTGTCCGGCATTAGAAACAACGCTTGTTTTTGGGCGATAAACATCGCCATGGTGCGCCGCACACGCTAAATGGGCGGTTCGGCCGGCGTGATCGGGCTCCACGAAAGTGGTCGGGCGCAGGTCGCGCCCCAAGCGTCCGGTCACGACCCATCCGTTCGGCCGGAGTTCCAATGCTTCCGATGTTCAACCGTCTCTTCAACTTCCTCAGCCAGGATATGGCGATCGATCTCGGCACCGCGAACACGCTGGTGTACGTCCGTGGCCGCGGAATCGTGCTTAACGAACCGAGTGTCGTTGCGCTCGAAACCGTGGGCGGCAAGAAAATCGTGCGCGCGGTCGGCAATGACGCCAAGGTGATGATGGGCCGAACGCCCGGAAACATCGAAGCCATCCGTCCGCTGCGTGACGGGGTCATCGCCGACATCGAAGTCGCCGAGCAGATGATCAATCACTTCATCCGCAAGGTCCACAGCCGCAAGTTCGCCTCGTTCCCCGAAATCGTCATCTGCGTACCCAGCGGTTCGACCAAAGTGGAACGCCGCGCGATCCGCGATGCGGCGTCCAACGCGGGCGCGAGCCAGGTTTATCTGATCGAGGAACCGATGGCGGCCGCGATCGGCGCGGGGATGCCGGTGACCGAGCCGCTCGGATCGATGGTGGTCGATATCGGCGGCGGCACCACCGAAGTTGCGGTGCTAAGCCTGCGCGGCATCGCCTATACGTCGAGCGTGCGGGTGGGCGGTGACAAGATGGACGAGGCGATCGTCTCCTTCATCCGGCGCAATTACAATCTTCTGATCGGCGAATCGACCGCCGAACGCATTAAGAAAGAGGTTGGCACCGCGATCCCGCCAGTCAAAGGTGAAGGCAAGGTGATCTTCGTCAAGGGGCGCGATCTGATCAACGGCATCCCCAAGGAAATCCTGATCAACCAGGAGCAGATCGCCGAAGCAGTGTCCGAGCCTGTCGCCGCCATCATCGAGGCCGTGCGCCTTGCGCTCGAGAATACGGCACCCGAACTTGCGGCCGATATCGTCGATCATGGCATCGTGCTGACCGGCGGCGGTGCGTTGCTGCACGGCATCGATCTGGCGATCCGCGAGGCGACCGGGCTGCATGTGAGCGTCGCCGAAGATCCGTTGACGTGCGTCGCGCTTGGCACGGGCAAGGCGCTCGAGGATCCGATCTACCGGGGTGTGTTGACGACGGCATGAAGCATCGCCCGGCGGGGGCGTGGAGCAGTGCACAAGCGATGGCGTGGCCTACCAAACGGAAGCGATCGACCGGCTCGCGGCGTGAAGCGCGCGGTCAACTGTTGGGCGTGGTTGCAAGCGTCGCGGCGGTTGCGATCGGTCTGCTACTGCTGTCGCTCAGCCGCTTTGCGCCCGAGCGCTTGTCCGGATTGCGAACGGGCGCGCTCGAGCTCAGTGCGCCGATCTGGGGCGCGGCACGCGGCCCGGCGCGTGCGATCATGGCCTCGGCCGCCGATATCGGCGATTATTGGGATGCAGTGGGCCACGCGCGCCGCCTCGAGACCGAACTTGCCGCCGCGCAGCGCGAGAGCGCGCGCGCCGCACTGTTCGAAGCGGAAAACCGGCGGCTGAAACATCTGCTGCGCTTCGCCGAAGCCGATCGCAGGCGCGTCGCGGTCGCGCGGGTTGCGGGCGGATCCGGCGCGAGCCTCGTCGAAACCGCGATCGTCAGTGCGGGCGCAGCTGCGGGCGTGCGCCCGGGTCAGCCGGTTACCACCGATGCCGGGCTGCTGGGGCGCGTCACCGAAGTCGCGGCGCACGCCTCGCGCGTGCTGCTGGTCAGCGACAATGAAAGCCGCGTGCCGGTGCGCGTGCTGCGCACGGGTGCGCCCGCGGTGCTCGCGGGAGTGGGCGGCGGAATGGCGGAGCTGCGCTTCGTCGGCGCCGGCCCCGATGCCGCGCCGCGCGCGGGCGATCTCATCGTTACCTCGGGCGAGGGCGGACTGTTCGCCCCCGATATTCCGGTCGCGCGCGTGACGTCGATTACGGGCGAAACCGCACATGCGCGCCCGCTCGCACGCGCGGACACGCTTGGTTTCGCGGTGATCGAGGCGGCGTGGATGCCCACAACCGCCCCGCGCGATGTCGCGGTAACGGGGGTGCCGCCCCCGCACCCGGTGCGCATGGCCGCGATGATCGATCCATGAGCCAGCCCTGGCCCGACCTCATCAGCGATCAGCGATTGCCGCGCGGGCCTATCCGATGGCGGCGCGCGCTCCCGCTGCTCGTCGCGCTCGCGGCGTGCGTGGCGGTTGCAGCACCGATGCTGGCACCTGCTCCCGTGGTGCCGCTGTTGCCGCTGCTGTGCGTTATGGTGTGGAGCGTCTACCAGCCGCGTCTGATGCCGCCATGGGCGGCGCTGCTGGTGGGCGTGGCAAGCGATCTTGCGATGGCAACGCCGCTCGGGATCAACGCCACGCTGATGCCGCTGCTGGCGCTGCTGCTGGGCGCGGGCGGGATATGGGCAGGGCCGCGCCCGTTCGCACTCGATTGGCTGCTGGCGGGACTGGTGATCGCGGTCTATCAGGCGCTTGCGGTTGGCCTTGCGGGATTGATCGGGCCGCCACGCGATCCGGGACTGCTCGTCGCACAGACGCTCCTCAGTTGGGCGATCCTGCCTGCGGTGGCGCGGTTGGCGGCGTGGACACAGCGAATTATCGGGATCCAGTGATGAATTCGAACGCGATCCAGCAGCAGAGCTTCGCGCGCCGCGCGCTGCTGCTTGGCGCTGGCCAGGGCGCGGTCGGCCTGCTGCTAGGTGCGCGCCTCCTCCAGCTAGCGGTCAGCGAGGGGGAGAAATACAAGCTTCTGGCCGAAGGCAACCGCGTGGCGCTGCGACTGATCGCGCCGCGGCGCGGCTGGATCGTCGATCGCGCGGGCAAGCCACTGGCGATGAACCGGCCCGCCTACCGTCTCGAAATGCAGCCGGACGAGGCGGGCGATGTGGAGGCGATCCTCGCGCGGCTCGCGGTGCTCGTGCCGCTGACGCCCGCCGATCTCGCGCGCATCCGGGACGATATGGATGGACGGCCCAAGTACCTGCCCGTGGAGATCAAGGACGATCTGAGTTGGGAGACGTTCGCGGCGATCAACGTGCGGATGCCGGAACTCCCCGGAGTGCGCCCGGTGCGCGGTTTCGCGCGCGCTTACCCGGGCGGCGCGCCCTATGCCCACCTGATGGGCTACATGGCTGCGCCCACCCACACGGAATATGCGCGCACGCATGATCGTCTGCTGCTGCTGCCGGGGTTCAAGGTGGGCAAGGAAGGCGTCGAGAAGGCGCTCGATCCGGTGCTGCGCGGCAAGCCGGGCGCACGCCGCGAGGAAGTGACCGCGGGAGGCCATCCGGTGCGCGCGCTCGAAACGCTGCCCGATACGCAGGGGCATACGGTGCGCCTGACGATCGACCGCGATCTGCAGGACTATACCGCGCGCCGCATCGGGGCCGAATCGGCCAGTGTCGTGGTGATGGACTGCTGGACCGGTGACATTCTGGCGATGGTCTCGATGCCCGCCTATGATCCCAATGCGTTTTCCAACGGCATCACGCAGACGATGTGGGCGGCGGCGCAGAGCGACCCGCGGCATCCACTGATCGATAAATGCGTCGGCGGCGTTTACCCGCCGGGATCGACGTTCAAGCCGGTAACCGCGCTCGCGATCCTGGGCGCAGGCATCTCGCCCGATCAGACGGTGCACTGCAACGGCGGTTACAGCTTTGGCGGGCGCGTGTTCCACTGCCACCTCAAACGCGGCCACGGATCGGTCAACCTCCGCACCGGCCTCATCCAGAGTTGCGACGTCTATTTCTATCACTTCGGCCGTCTGGCGGGCATCAATGCGATCGCACAGGCGGGACGGGAACTCGGCATGGGCGCGCGCTACGCGTTGCCGATCGGCGGCCAGCGCAAAGGCATCATCCCCGACGAAGCCTGGAAACTGGCGCGCTACGACAAGCGCTGGCTGCCCGGCGAAACGCTCTCCTGCGCGATCGGCCAAGGCTATGTCGCCGCCAATCCGCTACAACTCGCGGTGATGACCGCGCGCGTGGCTAGCGGGCGCACGGTCATGCCGCGCCTGATCGTCAACGGGCCGCCCACGCCCGCGCCCGCGTTGACACTACCCGAGGAGCATCTCGCACTGGTTCGCCAAGGCATGATCGATGTGGTGAACCACGGCACCGCCAAGCGGGCGAAACTGGGGCAGGATTTCCAGATGGCGGCCAAGACCGGCACCGCGCAGGTCCGCAACATCAGCGCCGCCGAACGACGCCACGGCGTCCGGAAGGATCAGTCTCTCGCATGGTCGCTGCGCGACCATGCGTGGTTCATCTGCTACGCGCCCGCGGACGCGCCGCGCTACGCGATGAGCGTGCTGGTGGAACATGGTGGTCACGGCGGCGTGGTGTGCGCGCCGATCGCGCGTGATGTCATGACCTATTTGTTCGAGCCCGCAGCCGCACTCGCCAGCCTGCAGACGGTCGAAGGCGATCGGAGACAGCGTGCACTCGCCGAGCAATGGCGGCGCGACGCGGCCGAACGCGCCGCCGAGGCCGCTGCCGATGCCGCCGCCAAAGCCGCCGCCGCTCCGCCGACGGTGCCTGTATGACCTCCGCGCTGCCGCTCTGGGCGCGCACCACGCCCTGGGGCATGATCGCCGCCGTCGCCGCGCTCGGAGCGTTCGGCCTGCTCGTGCTCTACTCGGCGGCAGGCGGCTCGCTTCATCCATGGGCGATGGCGCAGGGCGTGCGCTTTGCGGTGCTGATCGTTGCGATGATCGCGCTCGCGCAGGTCGATCCAGCGCTGTGGCGCAAATATGCCTATTGGATCTATGCCGCCGTGCTGCTGGCGCTGATCGGCGTGGAGGCGCTGGGCGCGGTCTCGGGCGGAAGCCGTCGCTGGCTCGATACCGGCGTGCTGCGGTTGCAGCCGAGCGAGTTCATGAAGCTGGCGATCGTGCTCGCGCTCGCACGCTATTTCCACAATCTGCCGCGCACGCACATCCGCAGCCTGTCGGCGCTGGTGATCCCGTTCGCGCTGATCCTCGCGCCCACCGCGCTCGTGATGGCACAGCCCGATCTCGGCACCGCGATGATGATCGCGGTGGGGGGCGTGGCGGTGCTGTTCCTCGCCGGGCTGCCGTGGTGGTGGTTTGCGGGCGGCCTTGCAGCGATAGGCGGCGCAGTGCCCGTGCTGTTCCACTTCCTCCACGGTTATCAGGCGCGTCGCGTCACCATCTTCCTCGATCCCGGTGCCGATCCGCGCGGCGCTGGCTATCACATCACGCAGAGCAAGATCGCGATCGGATCGGGCGGGCTGTTCGGCAAGGGCTTCCTCCAGGGCACGCAGAGCCATCTGGATTACCTGCCCGAGCGCCACACCGATTTCATCTTCGCAACGATGGCGGAGGAATGGGGCGTTGCGGGCGGTGTGTTCATCCTGCTGTGCTTTGGCGTGGTGCTGTGGTGGGGCATGGGCGTATCGATGCGCGCCCGCACGCCGTTCGCTCGCCTCGCCGCAGCGGGCCTGACGATGACACTGTTCTTCTACGTGGCGATCAACCTGCTGATGGTCATGGGACTGGCCCCCGTGGTCGGCATTCCGCTGCCGCTGGTAAGCTATGGCGGATCGGCGATGATGACCGTGCTGATCGCGCTGGCGATCGTGATGTCCGTCGCGCGCGAGGCGGATACGGGTTGACAGCGTGGGCACCGCTGCCGCAAAGCGCGCGACCCGGCGGGATGCTTAGCTCAGTTGGTAGAGCAGCTGACTCTTAATCAGCGGGTCGTAGGTTCAAGCCCTACAGCATCCACCACGGTTTTCCGCGGTTTTCATTGACTATTTTCATCGAGCCCCACCGTTCCGATGGGCACAGTCGTGAGAAAGCAATCACATAGTAATCAGGCTTATAGCGTTCGTCGGCAGAACGAAGTGCTTCGCCTCGGGCCATTGGTGTCTGGGCTACGGCGAGACGCCGACGGACGCCGGTTTTAAGCTGCTGCCGCCCGGCAGTTTCCACACCGAACCTGCCTGTAAGCACATTTCGCGATAAATGGGCAGGTGCTCGCCATCGTCTATATCTTCGGCTTTGGCATCCCTGATGCAGCGAATTTACCGACGACTTGCACGCGGTTGTCTCGCTATTCGTCGATGGTCCGCTTTCGATCTGTCCTCATAGCACGCCGCGCGACCGGTATTGGTGCCGGACAGATCTCGGCGAGGGCGATTCCCGTGCGCGACTTCGGCCCGCGCTATCGCTTGACACGTGGCGTGCCAAGGAAGTCACGCTTGCTCAACTTCATACCCTTTGCACGAAGGATCGCGTACGCAGTGGTCGCGTGAAAATAAAAGTTCGGCTGCGAGAACGAAAGCAGGAAATTCGCCCCCGTGAATGGTAGTTTGGTTTCGCCGAACGCAAACTGTGTATCATTCTCCGCCAGCGCGTCGAAAGCCTCGCGGTCCAGCGCGTTCAGGCTGGTGACTGCCGCTTGCAGAACGCCATGGAGCGCTGCGAAGTCGGTTGGCCACGGTGACATGTCTGGTGAGAAACTGCCCGCCTTCACACCCTCGATTCCTCCGACCGAATGGGCGGCGCAGGATTTTACCTGATAGCCGAACGGTAGCATGTCGGGCGCGAGGCGCGCGTCGATCAGATCCGACTCTGCCCAGCCGTTTTCCGCACAAAACGCTTTCGCCTTGTCGAGCATGGCGTCAATCGCGTTTAAAATCTGGAGGTTGGAAGGAACGACGGCATCATAAAGTGAAAACGACATAATACTGCTCCGGCTATTTTGCCGACGTTATGCCGCCCCCTTGTGACGGGGTCCACGCGCATCTGATCGCCGACGTGGACCTGGGCCGGCGTGTACTCTGCCGGGCGGCGCCTGCCGAATGATCAAACGACCGCTCCCAGGATCGCGCCGGTCAACCCAAACGCGCGCATCCGGTTCGGACAGGCTTGATCCGGGCTGGTCTTTGCAGGCTTTTGATGCCGGATTGGCCAGACTGGCACTCGGGCGCTCGCGACCGGCCACCGTTCCTTACGCTTTCCTTATGCTCACGAGCGTACTTCCACATGGCCGTGACCAACATAGGGAATTACCTCGATGCATCGATACACGTATCGCGCACCAACTTGTCTTTGATCGGGGGAGTTGGCGATTCACATCAACAGAAGGTACTGCAACAATGCAGGATTTAATCTGGATCGGCGTCCTGTGTGGGCTGGTATTGCTCAGTCTCCTCTACGTTTCACTCGCCGACAAAGCTTGAAGTTATGACAACTGATCTTTGGCTCGGTGCAGCAACGCTCGTCGGCATACTCGTCTATCTCGTACTCGTGCTCGCCCGCCCCGAGCGGTTCTAGGCGGAAGGCCGATCCCATGACGTTCAATGGCGGGTTGTTGATTCTGGTCTTCGCCGCACTCGTAGTGGCAATGGCGCGCCCGTTCGGGGCGTGGCTGTTCGCGCTTTACGAGGGGCGGCGGACGGTGTTCCACGCGCCGTTCGGCTGGATGGAACGCGGTTTCTACGCGGTCGCGGGCGTCCGGGCCGATGAGGATATGGGCTGGCGCCGCTATGCGGTTCACATGCTCGTGTTCAGCCTGTTCGGCGTGCTGCTCACTTACGCGATCCAGCGTGTCCAGAGCGTGCTGCCGCTCAATCCCGAAGGGCTGAAGGCTGTCGATTCGCATCTGGCGATGAACACTGCGGTCAGCTTCATCACCAACACCAACTGGCAGAGCTATGCGCCCGAAGCGACCATGAGCAACTTCACCCAGATGGTGGGGCTCGCGGTCCACAACTTTCTTTCCGCCGCCACCGGCATTGCGGTCGCTTTCGCGGTGGTGCGCGGGTTTGCGCGCAAGGAAGCGACGGGAATCGGCAATTTCTGGGCCGATATTACGCGCGTCACGCTCTACCTGCTGCTTCCCGCGTGCATCGTCTACGCGCTGGTGCTGGTCGCCCTCGGCGTGCCGCAGACGTTCGATCAATCGGTGGTCGCCACCACGCTCGAAGGCGTCAGGCAGACGATCGGCCTCGGGCCGGTCGCGTCGCAGGAGGCGATCAAGATGCTGGGTACCAACGGTGGCGGCTTCTTCAATGCCAATTCGGCGCACCCGTTCGAGAATCCGTCCGCACTTACAAACGTCCTCCAGATGCTCTCGATCTTCGCGCTAGGCGCGGGGCTGACGCATCTGTTCGGCCGCGCGGTGGGGGATCGGCGGCAGGGGTGGGCGATCTTCGCGGCGATGTTCGTGCTTTTCCTCGCGGGCGCGGGGCTGGTCTACTGGGCCGAAAGTGCAGGAAACCCCAACCTGCACGCTTTGGGCATCCCGGGCGCGAACATGGAAGGCAAGGAGGTGCGCTTTGGTGCGGCCGCTTCCGCGCTGTTCGCGGTCGTCACCACCGACGCGTCATGCGGCGCGGTCAACGCGATGCACGATAGCTTCACCGCACTCGGTGGCGCGATCCCGCTGTTCAACATTCAGCTGGGCGAGATCATCTTCGGCGGAGTCGGATCGGGTCTGTACGGCTTCCTGATCTACTGCATCCTCGCGGTGTTCGTCGCGGGGCTGATGGTTGGCCGCAGCCCTGAATATGTGGGCAAGAAGATCGAAGCGCGCGAGGTGAAGCTCGCCGTGCTGGCGATCGCGGTGCTGCCGCTGGTGATCCTCGCGTTCACGGGGCTTGCATCACTGCTGCCGCAGGGTCTGGCGGGCCGCAACAACCAGGGGCCGCACGGCTTCACCGAAATCCTGTACGCCTTCACCAGCGCGGTCGGGAACAACGGGTCGGCCTTCGCGGGGCTGACAGCATCGACCCCCTTCTACGATGGGCTGCTGGCGGTTGCGATGTGGCTGGGGCGCTTTTTCGTGGTGATTTCCGTGCTCGCCATCGCGGGATCGCTCGCCGCCAAGCGCACCGTGCCCGCCGGGCCGGGATCGTTCCCCACCACGGGACCGCTGTGGGTGGGGCTGCTGATCGGCATCATCCTGATCGTGGGCGGGCTGACATTCATTCCCGGTCTCGCGCTCGGCCCGGTCGCCGATCATCTGGCGACGCGCAGCGGCACACCGTTTTAAGGATCGCATGACGATGGCCAAAGCTGCCGCCCCCTCGATGTTCTCCGCGCAATTGGCCGTGCCCGCGCTGGGCGATGCAATCCGCAAGCTCGCGCCGCAGACGCTTGTCAAAAACCCGGTGATGTTCGTGACCGCCACGGTCGCCGCGTTGCTGACCGTCCTGCTGTTCACCGGCGGCTCGGGGCTGAGCCTTGGCTTCCAGATCCAGATCGTCGTCTGGTTATGGCTGACCGTGCTGTTCGGCAATTTCGCCGAGGCGATCGCCGAGGGGCGCGGCAAGGCGCAGGCGGCCTCGCTCCGGCTCACCAAGGGCGAGCTGGTGGGCAAGCGCGTCGTTGGCTCGGGGGTGGAGAAGGTGCCCGCCTCCGCTCTCAAGGTCGGCGACATCGTGCTCGTGGAAACCGGCGACCTGATCCCGGCGGACGGCGAAGTGGCGCAGGGCGTCGCCTCGGTCAACGAAGCCGCGATCACCGGCGAGAGCGCGCCCGTGATCCGCGAGGCGGGCGGCGATCGTTCGGCGGTGACCGCGGGCACTCGGGTGATCTCGGACAGCATCCGCGTGCGCGTCACCGCCGGTCCGGGCCAAGGCTTCCTCGATCGCATGATCGCGCTGGTGGAAGGCGCGGCGCGTCAGAAGACCCCGAACGAGATCGCGCTCACTATCCTCCTCGTCGGCTTGACGATCATCTTCCTGATCGCGGTCGGCACCGTGCCCGCCTTCGCGCACTATGCGGGCGGCAACGTGCCCGTGGTGATGCTCGCAGCCCTGCTGATCACGCTGATCCCGACCACGATCGCTGCCTTGCTGAGCGCGATCGGTATCGCGGGTATGGACCGGCTGGTGCGCTTCAACGTGCTCGCCAAATCGGGCCGCGCGGTCGAGGCGGCGGGCGATGTGGACGTGCTGCTGCTCGACAAGACCGGCACGATCACGGTCGGCGACCGGCAGGCGACCGAGTTCCGGCCGGTGAGAGGCGTCCCCATGAACGATCTCGCCGAAGCCGCGCTCCTCTCATCCCTCGCCGACGAGACGCCCGAAGGCCGCTCGATCGTGGTGCTCGCTCGCGAAAAGCATGGGCAGATTGCGACCATGCCCGCAGACGCCGAAGTGATCCCGTTCAGCGCCGCCACCCGCATCTCGGGCTTGCGCTTCGGTCAAACGCTGATCGAGAAGGGGGCGGTCGATAGCGTCCTGAAGTCGCTCGACGGCCGTATCGATCCCACGATCGGCGCTGAATTAAAGCGAATCACCGACGAGTTCGCGCGCGCGGGCAAGACGCCGCTCGCGGTCGTGCGCGATGGCCGTATCATGGGCGCCGTCGCGCTCAGCGACATCATCAAGGCCGGGATGCGCGAGCGGTTCGCCGAACTGCGGCGCATGGGCATCCGCACCGTGATGATCACCGGCGACAACCCGCTTACCGCCGCCGCGATCGCGGCGGAGGCGGGCGTGGACGATTTCCTCGCGCAGGCCACGCCCGAGGACAAACTGGCGCTCATCCGCAAGGAGCAGGCGGGCGGCAAGCTGGTGGCGATGTGCGGCGACGGCACCAATGACGCGCCCGCCTTGGCGCAAGCCGACGTTGGCGTGACGATGAACACCGGCACGCAGGCCGCGCGCGAGGCTGGCAACATGGTCGATCTCGACAGCGACCCCACCAAGCTGATCGAGATCGTGGGCCTCGGCAAACAGTTGCTGATGACGCGCGGCGCGCTCACCACATTCAGCATCGCCAACGATGTCGCCAAATATTTCGCCATCCTCCCCGCGATCTTCGTCGTGCTCTATCCCGACCTCTCCGTGCTGAACGTCATGCGCCTGCACAGCCCCGCCTCGGCGATCCTGTCCGCGATCATCTTCAACGCGCTTATCATCCCCGCGCTGGTGCCGCTCGCGCTCAAGGGCGTCGAATACCGTCCCATCGGTGCGGGTCTGCTTCTCGCGCGTAACCTCGCTGTCTACGGCCTCGGCGGCATCGTCGCGCCGTTCGTCGGCATCAAATTGATCGATCTCCTCGTCACCGCGCTCCACCTCGTCTGAGGAACCCCAATGTCCAGCGATCTCCGCTCCGCCCTCCGCCCCGCCATTATGATGCTCCTGCTGTTCACGCTGCTGACCGGCGTCATCTATCCAGGACTGATCACTGTGATCGGCCAGGCGGTCTTCCCGCATCAGGCAAACGGCAGCCTGATCACCGCCAATGGCCAAGTCATCGGCTCCGAACTGATCGGCCAGAACTTCGCGAAACCCGGCTATTTTCACGGCCGCCCCTCGGCGGCGGGCAAGGGCTATGACGGCCTGTCCTCGGGCGGGTCCAACTTTGGCCCCGCCGCCAAGGGCCTGATCGATCGCGTCAAAGGCGATCTCAAGGTCGCGCGCGCCGATGGCCTGACCGGCCCGGTCCCCGCCGACATGGTCACCGCATCCGCCTCGGGCCTCGATCCCGACATCTCGCCCGAAACCGCGCTGGCGCAGGTTGCCCGCGTCGCCAAAGCGCGGGGTTTGTCCAGGGACCAAGTCCGCGCGCTCGTGGCAGGCGAGACACACGCCCCACTCGCGGGGTTACTTGGCGAGCCCCACGTCAACGTGCTCGCGCTCAATCGACAACTGGACCGGATCGGCGCTACGCCGGCACAGTGATCGATCCGGATCGACCTCCGCCCGAAGCCTTCCTCGCCGCCGCACGCGCGGAAGGGCGTGGCCGTCTCAAGGTGTTCCTTGGCGCGGCTCCGGGCGTCGGCAAAACCTACAAGATGCTTTCCGATGCGGCATCGCGGCTGGGCGAAGGCGCGGATGTGATGATCGGCATCGTCGAAACGCACGGTCGCGCCGAGACCGAAACGATGGCGCGGCCGATCCCCGCCATCGCGCGCCGGGAGATCGAGTATGAAGGCCGCCGCCTGACCGAGATGGACCTCGACGCGATCCTCGCGCGGAAACCCAAGCTCGTGCTGGTTGACGAACTGGCGCACACCAACGCACCCGGCTCGCGCCACCCCAAGCGCTGGCAGGATATCGAGGAGCTGCTGGCGGCGGATATCGATGTCTTCACAACCGTCAATATCCAGCACATCGAATCGCTGAACGACGTGGTTGCCAGTTTCACCCGCGTGCGTGTGCGCGAAACCGTCCCCGATCGCGTTCTGGAAGGTGCGGACATCGAGGTGGTGGACCTCCCCCCGATGAGCTGATCGAGCGCCTGAAGCAGGGCAAGGTTTATATCCCCGAAGAAGCGAGCCGGGCGCTCGGCCACTTCTTCGGGCGTTCCAATCTGACGGCACTGCGCGAACTCGCGCTGCGTCGTGCCGCGCAGGCGGTGGACGCCCAGATGCTGATCGATCTGAAGGCGCAGGCGCTGGCCGGTGTCTACGCGGCGGGCGAGCGCGTGCTTGTGGCGGTGAGTGAACTTGCCAGCGCGCCCGAACTGGTGCGCGCCGCCAAGCGGCTGGCCGATGCACTGAAGGCCCCCTGGACCGCGCTGCATGCGGAGACGCGCCGCGCCGCCGGGCTTGCCCCGGCCGAACGCCAGCGACTGGCGGATACGCTGGCGCTTGCCACCTCACTCGGCGCGGCAACCGCCACCATTCCCGCCCAGAGCGTGGTCGAGGGCCTTACCGCCTATGCCACCGACGCCCGCGCAACGCAGATCGTGATCGGCAAATCGCGCCGCTCGCGGTGGTTTGAGCTGAGGCACGGTTCGGTGGTCGATCACCTGGTGCGCGAGATCGAGGGAGTGGCGATCCATGTATTGCCGACGCCCGCCGATGTGTCGCTCGCAGGGTCCACCCCGCGCGCGGCACGGATCGGCACCGAGCCGGACGCCTCGGCCACCCAATATGCACGCGCCGCCGCGCTGGTTGCGCTGACCACCGCGATCGGCGTCCTGCTTGGTCATGCGCTTGGCGTGCAGGGCGTCGATCTGCTTTACCTGCTGCCGGTGATGGCGGCCGCGTCGCGCGGTGGGCTCTGGCCGGGCCTGCTCGCGGGCGTGCTTTCCGCGCTCGCCTTCAACTTCTTTTTCCTTCCGCCGATCTACACTTTCACGATCGCCAATCCCCAGAATGCGGTGACGCTGCTGGTGCTGCTCGCGGTCGCCTTTGCCACCAGCCAGCTTGCCGCGCGCGTGCGCGCGCAGGCCGATCTCGCGCAGACGAGTGCACGCCAGAACGCCGCACTTGCGGGCTTTGCTCGTCAATTGGGTGCGATCGCAACCGAGGCGGAGCTTGCCCAGGCGCTTGCGGGCGAATGCGCGCGCCTGTTCGATGCGCACGCGCTGTTCCTGTCTCCGCGCGACGGCACGCTCGCCATCGTCGCGGCGGTGCCGCCCGAAACGCGTATCAACGATGTCGCCCGGGCGGCGGCCGAATGGGTGGTCGATCGCGCGCAGCCTGCCGGGCGCGGCTCGGACACGCTGCCCGCTGCCGATTGGCTGTTCGTGCCGGTGATGGCGGGCACGCAGGCGCGTGCGGTTCTGGGGCTCAGCCGGGAAGACGGGCGCGATCCGGTGCGCGCGGATCGCCGCGCCACCTTGTCCGCGCTCGCCGAGCAGGCAGGGCTGGCGCTCGCTCGTATCCGTTCGGAGGCCGATCTGGGAAGGGTGGCGAGGCTCGAGGAGCGCGACCGGCTGCGCGCGGCGTTGCTCGCCAGCGTCGGCCATGATCTGCGGACCCCGCTCACCACGATCCTGGGTGCAGCGCGCGAGATTGCCGGGCGCGGGCACGATCCTGTGGCGGACGCATTGCATGGCGAAACCCTGCGGTTGCAAAGGTTCGTGACCAACCTCCTCGATATGGCGCGTGTCGAGGCGGGTGCGCTGCGCCTCAACTCCGAGCCGGTCGATCTGACTGACGCGGTCGCCAGCGCCGCCGCAGACGCGCGCACCGCGCTCGCAGGACACGCAATCGCGCTCGACGTTCCGCCCGATCTGCCGCTGGTGCGCGCCGATCCGCAGCTGCTGCATCACTGTCTCCTCAACCTGCTCGACAATGCGGGCAAGTTTGCCGCGCCTGGCACGCCCATCGGGATCAGGGCGGCACGTACGCCGGGCGGCATCGCTCTCAGCGTGGAGGACGAGGGACCGGGCCTGCCTCCGGGACACGAGTCGCGCGTTTGGGATACGTTTGCCAAGTTCAAAGGCTCGGACCGCGAACGCAATGGCTCCGGCCTTGGCCTTGCGATCGTGCGCGGCTTTGCCGAAGCGATGGGCTTTACCGTCACCGCTGCCAACCGAAACGACGTGCAGGGCGCGCGTTTCACGTTGATCGCTCCAGAAGATCTGATCGTGCGTGCCAGCACCCCGGCGCGGGCGGCATGAGCCTTGCACCCAAAATCCTTATCGTCGACGACGAGCCCGCGATCCGCCGCCTGCTCGCGCGCGCGCTCGAACGGTCGGACTACCGTGTGGTCGAGGCGGCGGATGGGCGCGAAGCGCTGAACGCGCTCGCCATCGACAAGCCCGATCTCGTACTGCTCGATCTCGGCCTGCCCGACCGCGATGGTCTCGAACTGCTTCCCATCATGGTAAAGGTTGGCGGCCCGGCCGTGCTCGTCGTGTCCGCGCGCGACGCTACGACCGAGAAGGTCGCCGCGCTCGATCTGGGTGCGGACGATTTCGTGACCAAGCCCTTCGATAGCGAAGAACTCCTCGCCCGTATCCGTGCCAGCCTGCGCCGTCGCGCGGCAGCTGCGAACGACGCATGCGTCGTTGATCTTGGCGAGGTTTCGATCGATTTGGTCGCGCGGCAGGTGACCCGCGGTCGGATGCCCGTTCATTTGACACCCAAGGAATGGGGTGTGCTTGCCGCGCTCGCGGCTCATCCCGGCCGGGTCGTCACGCACACCCAGTTGTTGCGAACCGTCTGGGGTACCGCGCACGAGGCCGACATCGAGTATCTGCGTGTCGTGATGCGGGCGCTACGGCAAAAGCTGGAATCGACCGCGACGCCGGACCTGCTCAGGAACGAACCGGGCGTCGGCTACCGCCTCTGCCAGCCGGCAGCGGGACCAGCGAGAGTGGACCGCAACGACTGAGATTGGGCACCAAGCCGCCCGGCAGGAGATTGGCCGCTTGCCGTCTGGGGGTGTTGAGCAGACGAATGCTTTAGGCCGGTAGTTTGTTCAGGTTGCCCCCCGCTGCGGCTGAGGCGGAACAGCTTCGGTCAGGCGTGAATCGCTCAAGAAACACTTGCACCACCATAAAAAAGTGCGTTAGTGGACTGTACGATCCAGTCTAGGAAAAAATCGGGGACAGTTCGTGGCTAGGGAACGAATGCTTGGATGTCCGGCGGCGATGGGGTTTGCGCGGGAGCAGTGGTATGTGGCGGCGTTTGCGAGCGAGGTTGGGCGGGTGCCGTTCAAGCGCACGCTGCTCGGCGATCCTGTGGTGTTTTTCCGCACCGCGGGCGGTGATCCTGTGGCGCTCGCCGACCGCTGCCCGCACCGCGGGCTGCCGCTCTCGCATGGGATCGTAGAAGGCGATACGTTGCGTTGCGGCTATCATGGGATGGCGTTCGGAGCGTCGGGGGCTTGCGTCCACGTGCCCTCGCAGGCGACGGTTCCGGCGGGCATGGGGGTGCACAGCTATCCGCTTGTGCAGAAATCGATCTGGATCTGGATCTGGATGGGCGATCCCGCCAACGCCGATCCGGCGACAATTGCCGATCATGCCGAGATCGGGCTCGAACGGCCGGGCTACGAGGTGACCGAGATGTTCCGTATGGACATTCCGGGCAACTACCAGCTGCTGCACGAGAATCTGCTCGACGTGAGCCACATCAGCTATCTGCACCCGGGGCTGCTCGACGATGGCAGCGTCGGCCCGGCGCGAACCGACGTGAAGTTCGCGCCCGATCGCATCACCATCTCGCGCGAGGTGGAGGAGGTGGCGAACCAGGGCACCGCGTTTGCGTTCTCGCTCGAAGAGGGCAAGCGCTACCGCGCACGCTCGTCACCTGGACGATGCCGCCGTCGCTCTGCGTGATCGTCAACACGCATATCGACCTCGAACATCCCGACGCGCCGCCGCGCGTGCTGATCTCGCCGTTCGGGATCACGCCTGCGACGATGAACACCACGCACCAGTTCGTCGCCACCGCCACCTCCTATCCGGGCAAGCAGCCGCAGGCGGCGATCGATTATGTCTGGCGGGTGTTCGAGCAGGACAATGTTGCGATAAGTGCGATCCAGACCCTGTTCGAGGAGACCGGCCAATATGGCCCCGAATATAGCGTCAAGGCGGACGCGGCCGCGCTGCGCTGCCGGTTGCGCAACGCCGAACTCGTCGAACGCGAGCGCCCGCACGCGGCCGTCTGACCGGTGAGCGCGAGGATTGCTGCGCGGCGCGCGCGCGCGGTCGAAACGATCATTGAAGGTGCAGAGCGCGCATTCCTTGCGGAAGGCTATGAGCGCGCGACGATGGACAAGGTGGCGCGGCATGCGGGCGTGGCGCGCGCTTCGGTGTATAATAATTTCGGGAGCAAGGACGAAATCTTCCTCGCGACGATGCGGCGCGGGATCGAGCGCTTCACCGAACGTGCGCTCGTCGGTGACGATGTGTCACGACCGCCGGACGAACGCCTGCGGCTGAGCGCGACCGGCTTCCTCGCTGCGGCGACCGAGAGCGATTCGATCGAGATGTACCGGATGGTCGTCGCGCTCACCCCGCGCTTTCCCGAGCTGGGCCAGCTGCTGCACGAACGCGGCCTGACGTGGATCGAAGACCGGTTCGCCAAGATCGCGCGCCTCGCCGGGGCTGAGCGCATCCCCGATCCCGTGCGCTTTGCGGCGCAACTGCTGGCGCTGCTGATGGGCGGCTATTTTGGTCGGCGACTGCTGGGGATCGAAAGTGCCGACCCGGGCGCGGTCGAGCGCGAAGTCGATTCGGTGCTCGCAGCACTCGCGCCGGACGGCTGAGCGGCGATGCACCTGCGCGGCCTCGATCTCAATCTGCTGGTCGCATTGGACGTGCTGCTGGAGGAGCGCAACATCACGCGCGCTGCCGATCGGCTGAACCTCAGCCAATCGGGAACCAGCACCGCGCTCACGAGGATGCGCGAGTTCTTCGACGATGCGCTGCTGGTGCCGATCGGCCGCAAGATGGTCCTGACCCCGCTCGCGCAGACGCTGATCGCGCCCGTGCGGGACATTCTGCTGCAGGCACATACGCTCATCGACACGACCCCCGGGTTCAATCCCGGTGCCGCGCGGCGCACCTTCACGATCATGGCTTCGGACTATGTGGCGACGATCTTCCTGCCGGGCGTGGCCGAGCGGCTGGCGCGCGAGGCTCCGGGGGTCGTGCTCGAAGTCATCCCGCACGGCACCGCGCCGCACGAACCGCTCGAACGCGGCGACATCGATTTCCTCATCATGCCCGAACAATATCTGTCGAAGGGCCATCCATCGTCGCCGCTTTTCGCCGACGATTATGTCTGCATCTCGTGGGACGGCAATGCGCGGATCGCGGGCGATCCCGATCTCGATACCTATCTCGAACTCGGCCACGTCGTCGCGCGCTTCGGCCCCAAGCGCAGCATGGCGTTCGACGAATGGTTCGTCGAACGCTTCGAGCGCGCGCGCCGTGTGGACGTGATCGCGATGAGCTTTGCCATGCTGCCGCATTTCGTGGTGGGCACCGAGCGGCTGGCGACGGTGCACCGGCGCTTCGCGGCGCATTACGCCCGGCACCTGCCGATCCGCATCCACCCGCTGCCGTTCGAGATGCCGCCGATCGTGGAGGCGTTGCAGTGGAACCGCTTCAGCGACCGGCATCCGGCGATGATCTGGTTTCGAGGGGTTCTGGAGGCGGGGGCGGGGGGGTTGGGTGCGGCTTAGAGCCGGTTTGTGGTGAGGCTTTTGGCACCATACGCCCGGTCATGATGAGCTTTTCGAAGGCGAGAAGGTCATTTGCAAACTCGCGGCTCAGCAGCGACTGCTTTCGCCCCATAAGCGGACATCAGGTCCAGCGCTTCCACCACGGCTTTTTGGCGACTACTTTTTCTCGATAGCCAGTGCCAGAGATCGCGTGCTGATAAATGCCCGGAAGCTGCTCGGTTACGCCCGTGGGCCGAGGGAATGGTTTGGCCTCACCAAGCAGTAAGTTACAGATCAGAAAATCAAGAAGTTGGGATTGATACTCTCGATCATTCTCTACCAGCATCTTGTTTGAGCAGAGCGCATTGTTGACTTTATATGTTTCACGATCTTGCGCCATTGTGACTTGGTAAACGCCTTGGCCAGTCCAGCTTCTGTGAAAGCAGAGTTCATCACCGGCGAGGTAAACGAACCACTTATCTTCCATAGCTCGGGGGAGCAGGCCTGCAGATAGCTTTGCAAACTGCTTGTGGTCGAAAGCAGCACGATAGGGGATCGCGACCATCTCCTCAAACGGGAGGCGCTTCCAGTCGTCTGGTCTGACAGTCATCGAGGCGCCTTGATCATGCGACCGTTATAGCCTTACGATCCCACCTGCTCAACGACCGCTCACCACCACTCCCGGACGTTCGCGTCTTGGTTGCAGACGACCCAATCGCCTGATCGAACCGTGGATTTTCCCCGGTTCGGGCGGGGACACAACGGCGCAGGCGTTGCATGGACCGCGTCACCCCGTGAAGCATGCGGGATGGCAAATCGCTGCGACCGCCACTCGCCCGAGCTATCGCCGACGCAGATACAAACCATCTGAACAAACGCCTTGGCCGATCAGCGGCTTCGGCGCATCCACCCCCGTAACAGCCGCCGACGGGTGCCCCGTCGAGCAAGGCTCTCGGGGAGGACCAGATGCGAACCGGCGGACTGCTTGCGACGACGGCGGTGATCGCCGCGATGGCTCCGGGCGCGCACGCGCAGTCCGCCCCCGCGACGCCCCCGGCGGCCGCGCCGGGTCTCGAAGAGATCGTCGTCACCGCGCAGCGTCGTTCGGAGAACCTGCAGAAGGCGGGCCTCGCGGTCAGCGCGGTCACCGGCGACACGCTCGCGCGGCAGGGGATCACCGACGCGCAGGCGCTGACCAACGTCATTCCCGCGGTGCAGATCGCATCGGGCGCGGGGCCGTATAATCTGTTCTACCTGCGCGGCGTGGGCAGCTTCAACGTCAACCCGCTGTCCGATTCGGCGATCTCGTTCAATGTCGATGGGATCGCCATCAGCCGACCCTCCTCCACCTCGGGGGTGTTCTACGATCTGGACCGCGTGGAGGTGCTGAAGGGTCCGCAGGGCACGCTCTACGGCCGCAACGCCACCGGCGGTGCGATCAACGTGATCACGCGCGGCCCCAAGCTCGGCGAGCTGAGCGGTTCGCTGACGGGCGAATATGGCAATTACAACGCCGAGAAGGTGGACGGCGCGATCAACCTGCCCTTGGGCGACAAGGCCGCGCTGCGCGCCGCGTTCCTGGTGAGCGATCATGATGCGTGGCTGTCCGACGGCACCGATACCGATCAGGGTCGCGCGGGTCGGCTGCGCTTCAAGCTCGAAGCGACGCCCGATTTCACCATCCAGATCGGCGCGGATTACTACCACCAGGGCGGCCGCAGCGGCGCGGTGCTGGTGCGCGACGGGTTCACGAACGCGCGCATCGGCAACACCGATCCGCGCGCGCAGGCGGTGTACGAGCACACGCTGTTCTTCCCTTCGGGCAGCTTCCTGCCCTCGATCCCCGACGACGCGCGCTCGAACGACAATTACTGGGGGTTCAACGCCAATCTCGAATGGCGCAGCGAGCTGGGCACGCTGACGATCCTGCCCGCCTTCCGCCGCAGCACGGTCGATTACCGCACCGCGCTGCCGGGGCTGCATGTGATCGAGAACACGGTCAGCGAGCAGAGTTCGGTCGAGGCGCGCTTTGCTTCGAAGGATACGCACCCGCTGCGCTGGCTGATCGGCGGCTATTATCTGAACGAGACCGCGCATTCGGCGCTCGATTACAACAGCCAGTTCAACCTTTCGCACCAGCGGCTGAGCCTGCCGGTCGAGTCTGTTGCGGGGTTTGGGCGGCTGACCTGGGCAGTCACCGACCGGTTCCGGCTGACGGGCGGTGTGCGCTATACGCGCGACAAGAAGAGCCTGGATGCGAATGGCGCGATCGCCAACATCCTGTGCTTTCCCGCGTTCGCCACCGGCAATCCGTTCGCCTGCGCGGGCGCGCCGGGCTTCCCCTATTCGCCCAATCCGCCGCCCGAGTTCAACGCGGCCGTCGCCTCGGGCTTCCCGGTGCCGTATGGCCCGACGGGAACCGTGATCGTGGCGGTGCCCGTCGCCTACAACCAGAGCCGGACCTTCACCAAGACGACGTGGCGTGCGGCGGCGGAGTTCGATATCGCGCCGCGATCGTTGCTGTATGCGTCGGCCGAAACGGGGTTCAAGGCGGGCGGCTTCTTCTTTGGCAACGAGCGTCCGAGCTATAACCCCGAGACGATCACTGCCTACACCATCGGATCGAAGAACCGGTTTCTGGGTAACAAGCTTCAGCTGAATCTGGAGGCGTTCTGGTGGAAGTATAAAGACCAGCAGATCTCCCACATCACCCGCGACAGCGCGGGCGCGGTGGTGTTCGCCACCGAGAATGTCGGCCGCGCGACGATCCGGGGGGTCGAGGGCGAGCTGCTGTATGCGGCGACGCGGCTGACCACCGTCGGCGTCAACGTCCAGTATCTCGACGCCAAATACGATGGCTATCGGTTCGTCGAACCCAATCTGGGAGGTCCGCCCGTCGAAAACTGCGCGGCCACGCCGCAGGGGGCGACGTTCCTCGTCGATTGCAGCGGCAAGCGCGCGCCGCAGTCGCCCGAATGGACGCTGAACCTCAGCGCGCAGCAGCGCATCCCGATCGGCGCGGCGGGCGACCTGGTGCTCAATGCCGCCACCAAATACCAGACCGATATCTTCGTCGGGGCCGAATATTTGGGTAGCGAACGGCAGAGCGCCTACTGGATGAGCAACGCGCAGCTCACGTGGAACCTGCCGGGCGATCGCTATTCGCTGGCCGGCTTTGTGCAGAATATCGAGGACGCGGTCGTGAAAACCGATGCGTTCCCGCACCCGCTCGTCGGCGCGGCGCTGGTCAGTTCGCCGCTGCGGCCGCCGCGCACCTACGGCATTCGCGCCAGCGTGCGGTTCTAACACCTGTGCGGCACCCGCTTCCCTTTCTGGTCGTCGGCGGCGGCATCGCGGGCATGTCGGCCGCCATCGCGCTGGCGCGGGCGGGCTGCGCGGTCGATCTGGTCGAGATCGATCCCGATTGGCGCGTCTATGGCGCGGGGATCACGATTACCGGGGCGACCTACTGCGCGTTCGCCGAACTGGGGCTGCTGGGTGAACTGCAGGGGCGCGGTTTCGGCAGCCGGGGGGGCACGCGCCTGTGCGCCGCCGATGGAGCGCCGATCGCCGACATCGCCGCCGCGCCGCTGCGCCCCGGATTGCCGCCCATCGGCGGGATCATGCGCCCGGTCCTGCACGAAATCCTCTCGCGCACGACGCGGGCGGCGGGGGTGGGGGTGTGTCTGGGGGTGACCGTGCAGGGGTGGAGCGAAACGGCGGCGGGGATCGAGGTGACGCTGAGCGACGGAACGGTGCGCGACCATGCCGCGCTCATCATCGCGGACGGGGCGTTCTCGCCGGGCCGGGCTGCGCTGTTCCCCGATTGCCCCGCGCCCGCCTACACCGGCCAATATTGCTGGCGACTGGTCGCCGAGCGCCCGCCCGAGATCGACCGCGCGCATATCTACACCGCCCCGCCGATCTTCGCGGGGCTGGTGCCAACATCCGAGACAGCCATGTACATGTGGCTGCTCGAGCCGCGTGCCGAGAAGGCCCGGATCGAGGCGGGGTCCGAGCCCGCGGCGCTGCGGCGGATCATGGCTCCGTTTGGCGGGCTGCTCGGCCGGCTGCGCGGTGGGCTCACTGCGAACTCGATCATCAACGTCCGGCCGCTCGAAGCGGTGCTGGTGCCGCGCCCGTGGCACCGGGGCCGCGCGATCCTGATCGGCGATGCGGCGCACGCGACGACGCCGCATCTGGCGTCGGGCGCGGGGATCGCCGTCGAGGATGCGGTGCTGCTTGCGCGGCTGCTTGCGCAAGCGGACAAGGTCGAGGACGCCTTCGCGCGCTTCATGGACCTGCGCTTCGAGCGCTGCCGCGACGTGGTCGAAAGCTCGGTCGCCATCGGCGCGCTCCAGCAGAGCGGCGACGCCACCGCCGCAAAACTCGGCGCGCTGATCGACGCGGCCGAGCACCGCTTGCAGATCGACATCTGGACCGCGCCCGCGCGCATCGCCGCCTGAGAGGACCCCATGGCCGCCGTCACCGAAATCCGCTTCGTCGCCTACGGCGTCCCCGATCTCGCCGCCGAACGCGCCTTTTACCGGGACAAGTTCGGCCTTCGCGAAGCCGGAGAGCACGACGGCCTCGTCCATTTCGCGACCGAAGGCCACGACGAACCCTATGTCGTGCGCCTGCGTCACGCGCCCGAGCACCGCATCGATGCGATCGGCCTCGCCGCCGCGACCCGCGCGGACGTGGACGCGCTGCGCGACCGGGTGACGGCCGCAGGCTGCACGATCATCGCCCCGCCGCACGAACTCGCCAGCCCCGGCGGCGGCTATGGCTTCCGCTTCTTCAACCCTGACGGCCTGCCGTTCGAAATTTCGAGCGATGTCGCACGCGGGCCGTCGCGCCCGCTGGAACGCTGGGAGGGCATCCCGCAGAAGATCAGCCACATCGTCCTGCACTCGCCCGACCACAAAGCCGCCGCGCAATTCTTCATCGACGTGCTCGGCTTCCAGCTCTCGGACTGGCTGGGCGATTTCATGGCCTTCCTGCGCTGCAACGAGTGGCACCACCGGCTCGCCTTCCTGCCCGGACCGCCCTGTCTGAACCACGTCGCCTACGACATGCTCAGCGTCGACGACATGATGCGCGGCATCTCGCGGCTGAAGAAGAGCGCGATCCCCATCGCGTGGGGACCGGGACGGCACACGGCGGGCAATAACAGTTTCGCGTATTTCGTGACGCCCAACGGGCTGGCGGTGGAGTACACTTCCGAGCTCGAACAGGTGGACGAGAACTGGACCGCCAAGGTCCACGTCCCCGGACCCGAGACGATCGATCGCTGGGGCATCGGCGTCGGCGGACCGCAGACGATGCCGCACCCGCATGCGGACGCGGGGCTGTTTCAGCCCGCCGGGGTCTGAGCGGCGGTGGCGATGTTCCAGTATTTCCCGGGCAATTACGTCTGGAACCTCTCGGTCGATATCGCGATCGAGAGCGGGGCGAAGATCGGCGAGATCGAGGAAATGTGCCGCCCGCTGCTCGACGCGGCGCAGGGGGCCGAGAAGGCAGACACGGGCCGATTCCTGCTCGAATGGGTGCGGATGGCGGACAAGCTGGTGGGACTCGCGGGCGAGGATGAGGCGTGTGGCCGCGCGCTCTCGGCGGGGACCAAGTTGCAGCGTGCGGCACTGTATTATTTTACCGCCGAGCGGATGCAGGGGCATGGCGCGCCCGGCCGCACGCAGACCTGGGGCGAGGCGCAGGACGCGTTCCGGCGCGCGATGACGCTGGGGCGCGACAACGTCGAGCGGTTCGAGATTGCGGTGGGCAGCGGCATCATCCCCGCGCTGCTGACGCGCGCCGAGGGGGTGAGCGGCCCCGCGCCCACCGTGCTTTATGTGAACGGTCTCGATAGCTGCAAGGAGCTGCTTTACTGGTCGGGCCTGCCCCGGGCCTTGGCCCGACGCGGCGTGTCCACGCTCAGCGTCGATCAGCCGGGCACGGGCGAGACGCTGCGGACGGGCGGCATCCCCGCGACGCACGAGGCCGAACGCTGGGCGACACCGCTGTTCGACTGGCTCGCGGCGCGCGCGGATGTGGACGCCGCGCGCATCGGCATGGCGGGCATCTCGCTCGGCGGCTATTATACCCCGCGCGCGATGGCGTTCGAGCCGCGCTTCGCGAGCGGCGCGGTGTGGGGCGCGAACCATGATTGGGCCGCCGTGCAGCGCGGGCGGCTGAACCGGGAGGGCGAGAACCCCGTGCCGCATTACTGGGCGCATGTAATGTGGGTTTTCGGTGCCAGCGACATGGCGGACTTCATGGAGAAATCGGCGGGCATGACGCTCGATGGCGTGATGGGCCGTATCCGCGCGCCCTTCCTCGTGCTGCATGGGGCTAACGATCGCCAGATCAGCGTCGATTACGCGCGCCGCAGTTACGATCAGCTCGTGAACTCGCCGCGCCGCGAGCTGAAGATCGTCACCGACCGCGAGGGCGGGGTGGAGCATGTGGGCGTCGACAACATGGCGTTCGGACGGGACTATATCGCCGACTGGTTTGCCGAGACATTGGGAGGCCACACCGCATGATCGCCCCGTTCCGCCGCATAGTCACCGGGCATGACGCGCACGGACGCGCGATTGTCCAGGAGGACGCGCCGCCTCCGCGCGTGGCGCGGATCGGCGGCGAGCATGGGCCGATGTTCTACGAGGTGTGGAACACGCGCGCCACGCCCGCACCTATCGACCGCGCGGGGGGCGAACCGCCCGAAACCGGCATCGTCCTTGTCCCGCCCGCCAACGGCACCCGTATCCGCGTGCTCGACATCCCGCCCGAGGGCGACAACTTCGAGGGGATGTCGCCCGAGGAGGCGCGCGCGCATTTCGCCGAGATCGGCGCGGCCTCCGCCTCCTCCTTCGACGCGGGCGAGCCCGCGCGGCACGCGATGATGCACCGGACGCAGACGATCGATTACGGCATCGTGCTCGACGGAGAGATCGTGCTGATTATGGACGAGGGCGAGACCGTGGTGCGCGCGGGCGATATCGTGATCCAGCGCGGCACCAACCACGGCTGGGCCAACCGCTCGGACCGCAACTGCCGCATCGCGTTCATCCTGATCGACGGCGTGTTCGACCCCGAGCTGGCGTAGACGCGTGCTGACCGTCGTCACCGGCGCGGCGGGCTTCGTGGGCCGCGCGCTTGTGTCCCGGATGGACGCGGTCGGCGTCCCCGGCCGGGTGCGGCTGGTGGACCGTGTCGCGCCCCACGCGCCGTCGGCCCGGTTCGAGCCGGTCGCCGCCGATCTGGCCGACCGCGCCGCGCTCGCAGCCGCGCTGGACGGGGCCGAGTGCGTAATCCATCTTGCGGCGCTGCCCGGCGGCGCGGCGGAGGCCGATCCGGCAGCGTCGCGCCGGATCAATCTCGATGCCACGCTCGATTTGATCGACCTGCTGGCGGCGCGGTCCGTCCCAGTGCGCCTTGTGTATGCGAGTTCGATCGCGGCGCTGGGGGACGCGCTGCCCGACCCGGTCGACGACGGGACACCGCCGCGTCCGGCGATGACGTATGGCGCGCATAAGTTCATGATCGAAGTCGCGCTGGCGGATGCGGTACGGCGCGGCGTGGTGGACGGAATCGCGCTCCGCCTGCCCGGCATCGTCGCGCGCCCGGCTGCGCCAAGCGGCCTCAAGTCCGCCTTCATGAGCGAGGTGTTCCATGCGATCCGGGAAGCGCGGCGGTGCATCGTCCCCGTGGGGCCGGACGCGACGATGTGGCTGCTCTCCGCCCGCGCCGCCGCCGATGCGCTGCTGCACGCGGCTGCGGTGCCGCGCGTGCCCGCCGCGTGCGTGCTGACCTTGCCCGCGCTGCGCGTCCAGATGTCGGCGCTCGTAGCGACGGTCGCGCGCGGGGCGGGGCGGGAGGCGGACGTGGTGTACGCGCCCGATCCGGCGACCGAGGCGCATTTCGGGCGGTTGCCGCACCTGCTCACGCCTGCGGCGGACGGACTCGGCTTCGTGCATGACGGCGATCTCGGGACGCTGGTGACGAACACGCTCGGGGGCCTCGCGGGTGGCTAACGGCCTCGCGCGATACTTCGGTCTTGCCGGGCGGACGGTGCTGCTGACCGGGGCGACGCGCGGCATCGGCCTTGCGATGGCACACGCGTTTGCCGATGTGGGCGCGCGCCTCGCGGTGGCCAGCGAGGAGGCGCAAGCCTGCGCCAACCTCGCGGCGGACCTGTGCGCGCGCGGCGTCGAGGCGATCGGGGTGGCGACCGACGTGCGCGACACCGCGCAGCTCGACGCGCTCGTGGCGGCGACCGTGGACCGCTTCGGCGGCATCGATGTTCTCGTCTGCAACGCGGGCATCGCGGGCCATTTCGGAGCGATGGGCGAGGCGACCGACGCGGCGCGCGACGAACTCTTCGCGGTGAACCTGCTGCATCCGCTGCACCTGTCCACCCGCGTCGCTCCGCTGATGGCGGGGCGCGGTGGGGGGTGTATCGTCCTTACCACGAGCATCGCCGGGCTGCGTGGCAATGCCAAGCTCGGCCTCTACGGCCTGACCAAGGCGGCGCTGGCGCAGCTCGCGCGCAATCTCGCGGTCGAGTGGGGGCCTTCGGGGGTGCGCGCCAACGCGCTCGCGCCAGGCCTGATCCGCACCGCGTGGGCGGACGCGATCCTGAGCAGCCCCGAGGCGACCGCCGCGCGGATGCGGCAGACCCCGCTGCGGCGCATCGGCGAACCCTGGGAGGTAGCGGCGGCCGCGCTGTTTCTCGCGGGACCGGGCGCGGCGTTCATCACCGGGCAGACGCTGGTGATCGATGGCGGCACGCTGATCTCGGACGGGAATTGACATGAAGCTCGCCACCTTGCGGACGCACGACCCCGATGGGCAATTGCTGATCGTCTCGCGCGATCTGACGCGCTGCATCTCCGCGCACGACATCGCGCCTACGATGCAGGCCGCACTCGACCGCTGGGATAGAGTGCTGCCCGCGCTGGAGGCACGCTCGGCGGCACTGCACGCCGATGCGAGTGCGGGTTCGTCCTTCCGGCCCGAAGCGATGGCCGCCCCCCTGCCGCGCGCCTGGCAGTGGCTCGATGGATCGGCGTTCCCGTCGCACGGCGCGCTGATGCAGCAGGCCTATGATCTGCCCCTAATCGAAACGGACAGGCCGCTCATGTACCAGGGCATGTCCCACCGTTTCCTGAGCGCGACCGAGGATGTCCCCTTCCCGTCTGAAGCCGACGGCATCGATTTCGAGGGCGAGCTGGGCATCGTCACGGGCGAGGTGCCGATGGGAACGGCCGCCGCCGACACGCTCGGCCTGATCCGCTTGGCCGTGCAGATCAACGACTGGTCGTTGCGCGTCATCGCGCCCATCGAGATGAAAACCGGGTTCGGCTGGGTCCAGGCCAAGCCCGCGTGCAGCATGGCACCCGTGGCGGTGACGCTTGACGAACTCGGCGGGGCGTGGAGAGACGGCCGGATCGAGTGTACGCTGGAGGTCCGGCTCCACGACGCGGTCTTTGGCGCGGTGCCGACGACGGACATGGCGTTCGGCTTCCACGATCTCGTCGCGCATGCCGCGCGCACTCGCATACTCTGTGCGGGCACGATCATCGGATCGGGCACCGTCTCCTCGCCCGATCATAGGCGGACCGGATCGTGCTGCATCGCCGAGCGGCGCGCCATCGAGACCATTGGCAGTGGGAAAGCCAGCACGAGTTTCCTGCGTTCTGGCGACACGGTTGCGATGGTGGCGCGCATTGAAGGCAACGCAGCCTTGCCGTTCGGGACGATCGAGCAGCGTGTGGTCCAGAGCCGTTTGTGACGATGCGGTAGCGTAGTATCCGGCGCATCGGCGGCACGCAGGCACCAACGATCGCTCAGCCGTTCCGCCGGTCCACTCGTCCAGCGATGAAGCCCGAACGCGGTGGCAGCCAGTCGTAATCGGGCCCGGCATCCCCGGTCGCCGCGATGGCTGCCCAGCCTTCGCCCGCACCCCAGATGATCGCGGCATCACCAAGGTTGAACGCACACAAGAGCCGCTCATCGCCCTCGCCGCGTTCGAACAGCAGCAGTTCGCCCGGTGTATCGTGCAAGCGGATCGTGCCCGTGCGCAGCGCGGCGTTTTCGCGCCGGACGCCAAGCAGCCTCCGGGTCAGCGCGAGCACCGATCGCGGATCGCCCTCCTGCCGCGCGACCGCGAGACCCAGATGCTCGGCTGCAATCGGCAGCCATGGCTCGGCGCTCGAAAAGCCCGCGCCGGGCGCCTGTTCGGTCCACGGCATTGGCGTGCGCGCGCCATCGCGGCCGAGCGTCAGCGGCCAGTTGGCGATCGCCTCGGGATCGCGCAGCCGATCGAACGGCACGTGCGCCTGCGTGAGGCCCAGTTCTTCGCCCTGGTAAAGGATTGCGGTGCCGCGAAGCGCAGTCAGCAGCAAAAGCGCCACCCGCGCCAGCGCATCGTGGTCCTCGGGCTTCGCCCACCGCGAGACGAAGCGCGGCGCATCGTGATTGGAGAACGCCCACGACGGCCAGCCTTCGCCAACGCCGCCCGGCCAGGCACGGATCGTGCGGCGAACGAGATCGGCGGTCAGATCGGGCGAGGACAGAAAATCGAAGCCATAGGCGCTATGCAGGCGATGCTCGCCCTGCGTGAAGCGCTTCATCTCGTCGGTGGGATCCTCGCCTCCGACTTCCGCCACCGTGAACCCGCCCGGATACCGATCGACCACCGCGCGCACGCGCTCCAGAAAGCCCGCAATCTCGGGCTGGCTCTGGTTGTGCAGGTGTCGCTGGAAATCGAACGGCCGCGTGCGCGGGCCGCCGGGAGGTGCCGGCGGATTATCGGTGAGCGCCAGATCGTGCATCGCAAAGTTGATCGCATCGAGCCGGAAGCCATCGACGCCCCGATCGAGCCAGAAGCGGGCGACCGAGAGCAGTTCGTCCTGAACCTCGCCGTGGCGCACGTTCAGCTGCGGCTGTTCGGCGAGGAAGTTATGCATGTAATATTGGCCGCGCCGCGCGTCCCACGTCCACGTCGGCCCGCCGAAGACCGATTGCCAGTTGTTGGGTGGCGACCCATCGGGCTTCGCATCCGCCCAGACATACCAGTCGGCGTGGGGATTGGTGCGATCTTCGCGGCTCGCGCGGAACCACGGGTGCTGGTCCGAAGTGTGGCTGTAGACCTGATCGATGATCAACTTCAGCCCGAGCGCGTGCGCGCGCGCGACGAGCGCGTCGAAATCCGCCATCGTCCCGAAGATCGGATCGATGCCGCGATAGTCCGCGACGTCGTAGCCGAAGTCTTTCATGGGCGAGGTGAAGAAGGGCGAGAGCCAGACCGCGTCGACTCCGAGCGAGGCGACATAATCCAGCCGCGCGGTCACGCCCGCGAGATCGCCGATGCCGTCGCCGTTCGAATCGACGAAGCTGCGCGGATAAATTTGATAAATGGTCGCGCCGCGCCACCACTCGGTCGAGGTCGCGGGTTCACTGGCGCGATACAGGGTCTGGGTCATCGTCACTGGGCGGTTCCGGTCGAGGTGCACACGGCGAAGCCGAGCGCGGGCAAGGTGATCGTATAGCTCGCGGGCGCGGCGACACCGGGCGCGCATATGCCCATCAACGCGCTCCAGCGGGTCAACGTCGCATCAACAAGCACCTGCGCGGTGATGGACGCGTTCGATGTGTTGATCGCAACCAGCGTTTCCCCCCTTTGCCCGGGGATCGAGCGCGAAAAAGCGAAGAGGCCGGGCGCGTCACCCGCCGCGCGCACGCGCGTGATGCCGCGCCGCAGTTCGGGGTGCGCGGCGCGAATGCGCGCCATCCGGGCGAACGCCCGGTAGAGCGGGTGCGCGGGATCGAAGCGGGGCGTTGCGGTCGTGGCAATGGTGCCGATCAGCGGCTGATCATTGTAGCTGGCGGTCGTGCTGCCGAACATGTCCTGGCGCGCGGCCTGATCATCGCCATGGCCTGCGAAGCCCTGCTCGTCCCCATAATAGATCGTGGGCACGCCGCGCCCGAACATGATCAGCGCGTGCGCGAGGAGATCGCGCTTGAGGAGTTCGTCCGCGCCGATGCCGGGGCGATCGTGCGCGAGGAAGTATCCGAAGCGGCCACCATCGTGGTTGCCGGTAAAGGTGGGAAGCCGGAGCGCGGCCTCGGCTCCGCCTTCGTACAGCGGATCATCCTCGTAGACGCGCGCGAGAATCGAGGTCGGCGCGCTGCCCGCGATCGCAGCGCGCGTGGCATTTTCGAAGGCGAAATCGAGTACGGCGGGGAGGTGATCCTGGCGCGTATGCCGCGCGAGGCGGCCGACGTCCACGTCACCGGTGGCGACTTCGCCGAAGATGTGGAAATTGGGGATGCCGTGCGCGCGGGCGCGGGCGAGGATCGCGGGAACGAAGGCGCGCCAGAAGGCGGGGTTGACGTGCTGCGCGGTATCGATCCGGTAGCCATCGATGCCGAAATCGTCGATCCACTCGCTGTAGATCTGGATCATCCCCGCGATGACGCGCGGGTGTTCGGTCATCACGTCGTCGAGGCCGCCGAAGTCTCCGTAGGTCGAGGATTCGCCACGAAAGAGCGAGTTGCCGCGATTGTGATAGTAAATGGGATCGTTCAGCCAATCGGGGACTTTGATGTGGCGCTCGTCTGGGCTCACATAGGGGGTATAGGCATAATCCGGGCGGGTGAGGCGCGCGAAGTTTTCGGGCGTCTGCAGTGCGTCACCGAAGAACCCATCGTTGATGGGTGGGCCGTTCGGACCCTTGAGGCGCGTATAGGGATAGTCCGCGATCGATCGGTACTCGCACGCGCTCATCGGGCATTCGCGGTAGTGGATGATGTCGGCGGTATGGTTGACCACGATGTCGAGATAGACCTTCAGTCCGCGCGCGTGCGCGGCATCCACCAGCGCCTTGAATTCGGCATTGGTGCCGAAGTGCGGATCGACGCGGGTGAAGTCCGTGATCCAGTAGCCGTGATAGCCGGCGCTTTCCTGGCCGGACGCGCCCTGCACTGCCTTGTTCTTGAACACGGGAGCGATCCAGAGCGCGGTGACGCCCAGACGCTGGATATAATCGAGGCGGCGCGCGAGGCCTTTGAGATCGCCGCCGTGGTAGAAGGCCTTGTCGGTCGGATCGAAGCCGGTGGCGAGTTTGTCGCCGGTCAACCCGCCGCGATCGTTCGAGGGATCGGCGTTGTCGAAGCGATCTGGGAGGACGAAGTAGAGGATTTCGTCCTGCAGCAGGCGCGCGCGGTAATCGGCCGCCTTGACCCCCTCCATCGGCCGCGCCGACACCTCCCCCGCGAGGCGGGGGAGGAACAGGAGGAGAGCGAGAGCGAGGGCGATCGCGCGGTTCATGCCGCCACCGCCGCGCAGTGGCGATCAATGAAGGCGCGGTGGGTAGGGAGCGCGTCGGTTTCGCGCGCGATCGCGCCGCTCAGGCTGCCGAGGAAGCCCGCGATGTCCTGGTCATCGAGCAGACGTGCGAGCGGGTGGTGCGCGGTGGGAACGATCCCCTGGCCGATAAAGGCCTGGAGCCACGCGACTTCGGTGAACAGCTCATCATGCTCGCGCTTGAGGCGCGCGGTGGCGCGGAAGAGCGCGATGCGTTCGGCTAGGTCGGGCGGGATGGGCATGGTGCGGACGTGATCCCAAAATGGCGTGTCGGCGCGTTCGGTCGCGTGATAGTGCAGGATCAGGAAATCGCGGATGCGCTCCATTTCCCACGCGGACTGCCGGTTGAACTCGGCGACCGCTTCGGGCGCGATCCGCCCATCGGGCAAAAAGGCGAGCAGCCGCGCGATGCCAGACTGGACGAGGTGGATGCTGGTCGATTCCAATGGCTCGAGGAAGCCGCCCGCAAGACCGAGCGCGATGACGTTGCGGTTCCACGCTTTGGCGCGACGACCCGCCGTGAAGCGCAGCGGCTTGGGATCGGCGAGCGGTTCGCCATCGAGGTTCGCCAGCAGCGTGGCGGCGGCTTCGTCGTCGCTCAGGTGCGCGGACGAATAGACATAGCCGTTGCCCGTGCGGTGCTGGAGCGGGATGCGCCATTGCCAGCCTGCGGGGCGCGCGGTGGCGCGGGTGTAGGAGGTGAAGGGACCGCCCGGCGCGCACGGGACCGCATAGGCGCGGTCGCACGGCAGCCACTCGGACCAATCCTCATACCCCGTGCCGAGAGTCTGTTCGATCAATAGTCCGCGGAAGCCCGAGCAATCGACGAACAGATCGCCCTCGATCGATGCGCCGCTTTCCAGGCGCACCGCCGCCACGTCCCCCGTCTCGCCGTGCCGCACCACCTCGACGATCCGGCCCTCGATGCGCTCGACCGCGCGGTGTTCGGCATAGCCGCGCAGCCAGCGTGCGTAGAGCCCCGCATCGAACTGGAAAGCGTAGGTGAGCGCGGGCAGGCCCTGCACCTGCGCGGGCTCGCGGCGGAAGCGGCCCGAGTGTGCGGCGGCTTCGTTCAGGCTGTAGCGGCCGAGTTTTTCGGCCACGCCCAGATTGCGGCCGCGCAGCCAGTAATGGTGAAAGCCGATCAGTCCCAGATCGCGGCCCACCGGTCCGAAGGCGTGCATGTAGCGGTGGCCGGGGCGCAGCCAGCCCTCGAACTCGATGCCGAGCTTGAAGGTGCCCTGTGTCGCCTTGAGAAACTGATCCTCGTCAATCCCCAGCCCCGCATTGAACAGGCGGATTTGCGGGATGGTCGATTCGCCGACGCCCACCGTGCCGATCTCGTCCGATTCGACGAGGCGGATGCGCCAGCCGGTCTCCAGAAACCGGCCGAGCGCGGCCGCACACATCCAGCCCGCCGTGCCGCCGCCGACGATCACGATGGTTCGCAGCGGAGTGGTAGTCATGGTTGCGCTCTCGATTTCCACCGTCATCCCGGGCTTGCCCCGGAACTTGGCTGCCTCCCCTTGGGGCGTTCTCGAACCGGGAAGAAGGCAGGTTCCGGGTCAAGCCCGGGATGACAACGCGCTATGCGATAACGATCCTAATATTTGAAGTTCGCGCCGAACAGGAAACGGCGGCCGAAGCGCTGGTAATCGATGATCTGATTGCCATGGCCGGGGTTGAAGGTTGCGAACGGCTCGTCGGTCAGGTTCTGCCCCTGGAACAGGATACCGAGACCCTTCAGGCGCCCGTCCTTGAACTCGTAGCCGACCTGCGTGTCGACGACCGCCTCGCCCCGGGCCAGCCGGCGCTCGCGCCCGCCGCCAAAACCGGTGAGTTCGCCGCGATACGACGAGCGGCTTGCGAGCGAGCCGCGCACCGAGAAGCCGCCCCGCTCGAAATAGCCGGTCACGTTGGTGACGTACTTCGAGTAGCCAGGGAGCGACTCGGGCGGGTCGTTGGGCGAGGGTTTGATCTTGTTCTGCGTGTAGCTGAAGCTGCCGGTGATGCCGAAGCCTTCGAGGTGATGAGTAAACAGGCTGAACGGCACCGTGCCCGACGCTTCCACACCGTAGATACTGCCACCCTTGCCGTTGGCCGCGACGTTGACAAAGCCAGTGTTCGTGAGCGGGACGACGTTGCCCGGGGTGGGGATGCCCGAGAAGTTCTGCGTCAGCACCTGCGTGTAGATGTAACTGACGAGATCCTTGTAGAAGCCCGCGACTGCGATGTAGCCGTCTTTGCCGAAATACTTCTCGACCGTAACGTCGACCGCGTTGGCGCGCCACGGGCGCAGCTTGGCGTTTCCGCCGCCGCCACTCCATGGCGACAGACCCGCGGCGATCGCTTCCGGCGTGTTGGCATTGACATTGAAATTATAGTTGATCGACGGGTTCATGTCGTCGAGGCGCGGGCGGATCAACTGCCGCGCCGCACCGACGCGCATAACGAAATCACTCGGCAGGCGGAGTGACAGGTTGAGGCTGGGAAGCACGTCGGTGTAATTCGCGCCGTCGCGGAACGGGATGGTCGTCGCGGCGGGCGAGCCCGTCGAGCGAAGACCATCGCCGCGCTGGTCCGCGTTGACGAACTGGACGCCGACGTTACCGGTCAGCCGCGTCTCGTCGCCAAGGTGCGCGTCGATCTTGCCCATGATCCAGCCAGTAGTGATCTTCTCGTAGACCTGCCAGCCCTTGGTGTTAACATCCGAATTGGGATTGCGGACAAGGTTATAGATGCCGCTGTTCAGCAGCGTGACCGGATCGTAGCTGATCAGCGGGCCAAGACCGATATACGAACCATTGCTAGGCTTGAGCAGCGACTTTTCAGGCACTGCAACGCTGGTCAAGCCATCGACATTGTCTTTGAGACCCAAGAAGAACTCATCCGGTGTCAAGGCTTTCTTGCGATCGGTATAGTTGATTCCAACCTGGATCGCAGAAAGCGGACTCTCGATCTTCTTCTCCAGGCTACCACGGAAGGCGTAGAGATCGTCCTTGACCTTGCGATTGTTGTAATAGCCATCCTGCCCGTTGGTGATCGTGGGGCCGCCATCCCGGCTGGGGACATTGCCGCCCCATCCTTGCGGGCTGGTCAGCCGGATCAGGTTCGAATCGCCGTAGTTCAGCACATGGCTGAAGATCGCGCCCTGCCCATTCTGCGTAACGCCGATCGTATCGAGCGCGCCGAGCGTATTGCGGCCGGTGCCCGCGTAGGTTTCGAGGATGAGCTCCTTGCGATTGGTGCCCGAATAGCTCGCGTCGATCACTGCGGTCCAGCCATTGGTTTTCCACTGGCCGTTCCCACCGAACGAATAGAGATCGGACTCCTTGCGGTTCGCGTCGTTGCGCACCACGCCTTTCACATTGGTGAAGGTACCGTTGATCAGACCGCCGACCACGGTGCCACCGGGCTGAAGCACGGGGCCGGGACGATCGGGGGTGCCGGGATAGGAGCCGCCGCCACCCCACCACAGAGGAAGTTCGACGCCGCGCAGAACCTGATCGTCCTTGAAGTGCGAGTAGAAACCGTCGATGCGGCCGGTGAAGACATCGTCGGGCTTGAACTCGAGGCTGCCGTTGATTGCGGTGCGCTTGAGATCGGTCGAATCAATGTAGGACTTCGATCCGCCGATCACGTTCGCGCCGACATAATTGGCGTACTGGGGCTTGACTGTATATTTGGCCGGATTGTTGTTACCAACGCCCGTGCCCTCAACCAGATTACCATAGGTAGGATTATCGAACCCGAAAGACGGATAGCCCCAGCTATTGAAGCGTTTGATCTGCGTGGGGCTGTCTTCATACGCTACGCCCAGTGTGAGACCGATGGTGTTATCGGCGAACTGGCCAACATAGATGCCAGAAATGCGGTAGCCCTTGTTGTCGGTACCCGAATTGAGCCTGCCGTTATCGTTCAGCTCGCCACGCGCCGAAATCGACAGCACGCGCTTGCCGTAAGCGAGCGGGTGAATGGTTTCCAGATCGACGGTGCCCGAAAGGCCCTGGCCAACCAGGCTGGCGTCGGGCGTCTTGTAGACGCTCGCCTTGGCGATGACTTCGGACGGATACTGGTCGTATTCGACGTTGCGGTTGTCCCCGGTCGAGACCTGCTCGCGGCCGTTCAGCAGCGTCGTCGAGAAATCGGGCGCGAACCCGCGAATGCTGATCACCTGCGCGCGGCCGTCGAGGCGCTGTGTGGTAAGTCCCGGCAGACGCGCGAGCGCTTCGGCGATTGAGTTGTCGGGCAGCTTGCCGATATCCTCGGCGCTGATCGTTTCCACGATGCGGTCGGCGACGCGCTTGCTGTCGATCGCGCTGCGCAGCGACTGGCGGAAGCCCGTCACCACGATAGCGTCGGTTGCAGATCCGGTGTCCGCGCTCGGCGCAACGCTGCCCTGCGAGCCGGTGGGCGTGCCCGCCTCGGCGGCGGTCGCGGCGGGGCTGGCGGACGGGCCGCTGTCCTGCGGGGACTGCTGCGGGGTGGGCTGCGCGAGCGCGGCGTGCGCGGTGCCGAGCAGGAGCATGGCGGTCGCCATCGCGGTCATGCGCTGCGTGCGCGCAGTGCTGGTCAAGATCATCGTCAACTCCCCAAAAGCCGTTGGCACCGTGCCCAATTATTGCGCGAATGCCCGTTTCTAAAGCCGTATCGTGCGCCGTTGTGGCGCGGGATGACAAGCGACCGCGGGCGCTCGTATACGTATTCAACCGGCGTTCACGCGAATCGGCCGCACCACTGTGGCCAATTCGCATCGGGGCCCTGACGAGTGAGGCAGGCCTATTTTGCAGCGACGTCCCACCTCGTTCGATATCGCCGCGCTGGCAGGGGTCTCGCAGCCCACCGTCAGTCGCGCGCTGCGCGGTAGCCCCACCGTCAGCGAGGCGACGCGCGCGCGGGTGATCGAAGCGGCCGCGTCGTTGAACTACACGGTCGACAAGAACGCATCCAACCTGCGCCGGCAATCATCGCACACGCTGGCGCTGTTGTTCTTTGAGGATCCCACCCCCGACGATTCGCTGATCAATCCGTTCTTTCTGTCGATGCTGGGTTCAATCACGCGCACCTGCGCGGCACACGGCTACGATCTGCTGACCTCGTTCCAGCAGCTTTCAGACAACTGGCACACGGATTACGAAGACAGCCGCAAAGCCGATGGCATCATCCTGCTTGGCTACGGCGACTATCTGGAGTTCCTTCCTAAATTGGAAGCGCTGGTGCGGCAGGGCACGCATTTCGTGCTATGGGGATCGTCGCGCGGCGGACAGCTCGGCCCCGTGGTGGGCAGCGACAATGCGCAGGGTGGGATGGACGCCGCGCGGCATCTGATCGCGTGCGGGCGACGCCGGATCGCATTCCTCGGCACCGCAACGCTGCAATCCCCCGAAGTGCTCGAACGCTGGCGCGGCTATGCGGCTGCGCTGGCGCAGGCCGATCTCGATGTCGATCCGGCGCTGCGCGTGGATGCGATTACCACCGAGGATGCGGGCTATGCGGCCGCGCGCGAACTGATCGCGCGCGGGCAGCCGTTCGATGCCATTTTCGCGGCGAGCGATCTGATCGCAATCGGCGCACTGCGCGCGCTCGCACAGGCCGGGCTCGGCGTGCCGGACGATGTCGCGGTGGTGGGCTTCGACGATCTACCCGCCGCCTCGCTCGCCAATCCGCCGCTCACCACGATGGCGCAGGATCCGCGCGCGGCGGGGCGGGCGCTGGTGGAAACGCTGCTCGCGGGGCTGGGCGGCGAACCCGCTGAAAGCCAGGTCTTGCCGGTGCGGCTGGTCGAAAGGCGATCGAGCGGGCGTTAGGCGCGCGCGCGCATGATGTGCGCCAGCGCATCGGCATGGTGCGGCATGTCCCCGGCCGCGTCGCGCATCACGCGCCGCAGCCCCGCCAGCATCTTTGGCGCATCGACATGCGTGCGCGCATCGACCATCGGCTCCCAACGCTCGGGCAGGTTTCCCTGGCCGATATGCACCGCGAGCCAGCTCGGGTTGAGGAACAGCTCGGGCCCTTCGGAGACGAGGCGACCGTAACGCCTGAAGTGCGCGATCTTGTGCGAGAGTTCGGGCGGGATCGGCATCGCGGAACACTCGCGCCACAGCGGAGTGTCGTCGCGCCGGGTGAGTTTGTAGTGCAGGATCAGAAAGTCGCGGATGCGCTCCCACTCCATGCGCGTGAGCGCGTTGAACTCGTCGCTGACAATCGGATCGAAGTCCCGATCGGGGAATAGCGCGAGCAGCCGCTGCAATCCCGATTGCACCAGGTGCAGGCTGGTCGATTCGAGCGGCTCCATGAACCCCGCCGAAAGGCCGATCGCCACACAATTGCCCGTCCATGCGCTGCGCCTGCGCCCGGTAACGAAGCGCAGCGGGCGTGGCTCCGCCAAGGCCTCGCCGTCGAGCCCAGCGAGCAGTGTCGCCGTCGCCTCGTCGTCCGAAATGTGGCGGCTGCAATAGACGTACCCATTGCCAACCCGGTGCTGGAGCGGAATGCGCCACTGCCAGCCCGCCGACTGCGCGGTCGAGCGCGTGTACGGCGTCAGGCCCTGCACATGCGCGCACGGCACCGCCACAGCCCGGTCGCACGGCAGCCAGTGGGACCAATCCTCATAGCCCGCGTGGAGCGTCTCCTCGATCAGCAGCCCGCGAAAGCCCGAGCAATCGATCCACAGATCCGCCTCGAACACGCGCCCGTCCGCAAGCGTCACCGCCTCGATCAGCCCCGCGTCGCCCGCGCGCCGCACGCGCGCGATTTTGCCCTCGTGCCGCGTGACATCGCGCGTTTCGGAAAGCGTGCGCAGGTAACGCGCGTACAGCCCCGCATCGAAATGATACGCATAATCATATGTGGATTGCACAAGCCCCGGATCGCGCGTGGGGTGCGCGAACCGCTCCTCACGCGCCGCGACCCACGCCATGCTCAGCTCATCGAGGCTGGACGGATCGCCGCGCGCGCGTTCGCGCAGCCACCATTGATGCACGGGGACGCGATCGAAATCCGCGCCGAAGGTACCGAACGGGTGAAAATAGCGATGACCCAGCGTCCCCCAGTTCACGAATTCGATGCCGAGCTTGAAGCTACCCTTGGTGGCGCGCAGAAACTCGTCTTCGGCGATGCCGAGCTGGTTGTTGAACAGCCGGATCGGCGGAATGGTCGCCTCGCCGACTCCCACCGTCCCGATCTCGTCCGATTCGATCAGATCGATGCGCACGCTGCCCTGGAGCGCAGTAGAGAGCGCGGCCGCCGCCATCCACCCCGCCGATCCGCCGCCGACGATACAGATCGAGCGAATGCGCCGATCGCCCTCCGCACCGCTCACACGGTCACCGGGTGCCGCCTGCAGAACAGCGCGAACGCGGCGATGATCACGTAGCACGCAAACGGCACCGCGAGCGCCATGCGCAGCGTCGAGACGTCCGCGGCGTACCCTGTGATCAGCGGCACGATCGCGCCGCCAACGATCGCCATGCAGATGATGCCCGATCCATCCGCCGTGCGCGACCCCAATCCCGCCGAGGCAAGACTGAAGATCGTGGGAAACTGGATCGAATTGGCAAAACCAACCGCGATCAGCGCATAGCCCGCGACCGCACCCGCAGTCCCGCCCGAGAGGATCAGCAGCGCACCCGCGAGCGATGCGGCGGCGAGCAGCACGAGCGCGGGCTGGAAGCGTTGCAGCAGCCCCGCGCCCACGAAGCGCCCGATCATCGCGCCGCCCCAGTAGAAGGAGATGAGCTTGCCCGCCTGCACCGCGGCAAGCGCAAGCGTGTCGGCCTGCATCAGATAGTTGGTGAGCAGGCTTCCGATCGAAACCTCGGCCCCCACGTAAACGAAGATGCCAAGCGCGCCGAACGCGAAGCGCGGACGGCTGAGCAGATCGAAGCCGCCCGTGAGGCTGGTCGCGGTGGCTGGAGCCTCGCGCAGGCGCGTCCGGCCAAGATAAACCAGCACCGCGACCAGCGCGAGCGCTGCGGCGATCGCCATGTAGGCGTTGGCGATGATCGCGGTCTCGGTCGCGCGAAACGCGGTCAGCGCATCGCCGCTCAGCGTCTTCTCATCGACCTTGCTCAGCGATCCCAAAATCACGCGCGCGCCGACATAGGGGAAGATGGTGGTGCCGAGCGAATTGAAAGCCTGCGCGAAGGTGAGCCGAGACGATGCGCTCGAAGCCGCGCCGAGCATCGAGATCAGCGGATTGGCAACGACCTGAACGATCGTGATCCCGGCTGCGAGCGTGAACAGCGCGCCCAGAAACAGCGGAAACGCACCCGAAAAGCTCGCGGGGGCGAAGAGCAGGCACCCCGCCGTCATCACAAGCAGCCCGATGCTCGCGGTTCGCATATACCCGAAGCGCTTCACCAGCGCCGCTCCGGGAAGCGAAACAATGAAATACGCCGCGAAGAATGCGAACTGGACGAGCATCACCTCGAAGTAGCTGAGCGCAAACAGGCCCTTGAGCTTGGGGATCAGCACATCGTTCAGGCTCGTGATTCCGCCGAAGATGAAGAACAGCGCAAATACATAGTAGCGCAGGTCCGCCGTCCCGGGATTGTCGGTGGCGGACGGCGCGTAACCGGCGGGATCGGTGGACGAGGTGGGGGCGAGCGCCATTGAGATCCCTTTATCTAAAATCGTAGACGATGATCGCGGTCAGCACGAGCAGGATCACCGAGAGCACACGGTAGTTGTAGAGCAACGGGGTACCGCGCAGCTCCACCGTTTCAGCATCGAAGAAAGCGCGGTTCCACAGCAGCCCCGCAAGATGCAAGGGATCGGGTGCGGGCGCGCCGAGGCTGCCCGCCACCAGCGCGATGCTCGACGCGATCAGCAGCAGCGGCGCGACATAAAGGAAGTGGAGGTAGAAGCTCTCGGTCACGTTGATCGCAACGAACAACCCCACGCCCAGGACGAGCCCGGTGTAGATCGCCCAGCTCGCCCCGCGCGCATTGGCGCGCGGCCAGAACAGTCCCCATAGGAACACCGCGACGATCGGCGGCGAGGTGTAGCTCAGCATCGATTGCAGATACTGCCACACCGATCCGAACCGCACGATCTGCGGCGCGATGATCACCGCGATCACGAGGAAGCCCAGCGTCGCCAGCCGCCCGGTGCGCACGAGGCGCTTGCCCTCCATCTCGGGATGCCAGTGGCGCACGAAGTCCATGGTGAACAATGTGGCGGCCGAATTGAAGGTGGAGGCGGTCGCCGACATGATTGCCGCGAGGAACCCCGCCACCACCAGCCCGAGCAGGCCCGTGGGCAACAGATCGAAGATCAGCGTTGGATAGACCGAATCGGCGTTCTTCAGACCCGGGTATAGAAGGATCGCGAAAGTGCCGGGCAACACCATCAGGAACAACACGGGCAGCTTGAGCAGGCCCGCAAACAGGCTCCCCCAGCGCCCATGCTCGACCGATTTGGCCGAAAGCACGCGCTGCACCATGAACTGGTTGGTACACCAGAAATAAAAGCCAAGGATCGGCACGCCCACCAGCACGCCCAGCCCAGGCAGGAACTTGTCGTCCACCGGGCGAAACAGGCTGAGCTTGGCCGCCGCGACGTGGGTGACCACATGATCCCAGCCGCCGACCTTGCTATACGCGAAGGATGCCAGCACCACCGAAGCGCCAAGCAGGATCACCGCCTGCACTACTTCGGTATACAGCACAGCCTTCAACCCGCCGACGATCGTGTAGATGCCTGCCAACCCCGCAAGCATCGCCACCGTGACCCATAGCGGCACGCCGGGCAGGATCAGCGAGAGCATCAGTGCTCCGCCGTACAGTGTCGCCGCCTTGTCCACGAACACCGAAAGAAAAATGGTCAGCGCGCTGAAATACACCCGGATCGGACGGCTGTAACGCCGTTCAAGGAATTCGGGCATAGTGTAGATCTTGGCGCGCAGGATGAACGGCAGGAAAAAGATGCAGAAAAATACGAGGATGACCGTCGCCATCCACTCGTAATTATAAACCGCGATACCGCTGATATACGCCGCGCCCGCGAGACCGATCAGCGTAGCGGACGAGATGTTGGATGCCAGCAGCGATAGCCCGACCACAGGCCATGTGCTCTCGCGCGAGGCGAGGAAGAAGTCCGTCCCGCTCGCCTGTTTGCGCCCCGCATAAAGGCCCAACGCGATCACGACGCACGCATATGCGGCGATCACCGCGATATCGATGCCTGCCAGCCCGCGATGCAGAACGTCCATTCTTCCTCCCGGGCGTGCCGACTTGTGCGCGTCGGCCGATCATTGAGCCCAAGTTGCACGACCGGGGCGGGGCGGGCAATGCGGCGTAGGCCGCGCGGCGAGGTATTCGTATGCGTAATCCTTACGCGTCCGCCGTGGCGGTCGCCGTGCGCGCCTTGCGGCGGCGATGCCACACGAACCAGCCGATCGCGGCGAGCACCGCCACCACGATCACACCGTCCGCCCGGTGCATCACCGCCTTCACGCGCGGATCGGTATCCCACGCGTGGCCAAGCTTCATCCCGACCCATGCGAGCGCGAAACACCAGGGCCACGAGCCGACGAAGGTGTAGATATGGAACCGCACCAGCGGCATCCGGGCGATCCCCGCCGGGAGCGCGATGAAGCTCCGCACCACGGGCAGCAACCGGCACACGAGTACCGCCAGCCCGCCATAGTGCTTGAAGAAGCGCTCGGCACGATCGAGATCGGCCACATCGACCAGGACATAGCGGCCATATCTGGCGACGAAAGCGCGTCCGCCACGCTTCCCCAGCTCATAGGCGACAATCGATCCCAAATTGCAGCCGATCGCGCCCGCAGTCGCCACCCAAAACAGGTTGAGCTGGCCAGTCGAAACGAGATAGCCGCCGAACGGCATGATGACTTCGGACGGCAGCGGCAGGCACGCGCTCTCGATCGCCATCAGCAGCGCGATGCCGACATAGCCGGTGGCGGAAATGACCGCGACGATCCACGCAGCGAGGGTGGCAAGAAGCGCGGAGGGGCTGGGCATGCGTGGCTGTTCGCGGATCGCGGCGCGAAGGGCAAGGGCGGAACGGCGACGTTTCGTCCTCGCCGTTCCGCAGCTATACGGCGTGCATGGCGACCGTTCCGAACTCCGATCCGCCGCTCGATCTGCGCGAACAGCTGGTTCGGATCGATCGGACCCAAGCCGAGCTGCAGAAGTTCATGGCCGAAACGCAAAAGATCACGCAAGATACGCGCCTCGCCACCCCGCAGATGTTTTTCCAAGGCGCGCTCGCCATGGCGGCGCTGATCGGCGCGGGCGTGGCGCTGGCGAAGCTCGTCTTCTAGCCGCCGCTATCGAACCGGCGGCAGCGCAGTTTCCACCGACCACCCACCCCCAAGCGCCTGGATCAGCTGCGCCGCCGCCGATTGCCGCGCAAAACCCGCCTGGATAGTCGCGCGGCGCGCGGTCAGCGCCTGCGTCTCGGCGACGATCACATTGGTGAAGCCCACCTGCCCCGCCTTATACTGGTTGCGCGTCAACGCTTCCGCCTCGCTCGATGCGGCAGCACTGCGCGCCTGGAGCACATATTCGTCACCAAGCACGCGCGTGCCCAGCAGCTGATCCTCGACCTGCCGGAACGCCGCGAGCGTGACTGATCGATATTGCGCCACGGTTTGATCATAGAGCGCGCGCGACTGCGCCACGCGCGCCCGGCGCGCGCCGAAATCGAGCAGCGTCTGCGCGATATTGGCTCCGAGCGACCAGCTATTGGCCGCCGTGGCGAACAGCGAAGCGATCCCGCCCGCCGATTGGGTGCCCGAAGCGCTCAGCGTCACATTGGGATAGAAGGCCGCGATCGCCACGCCGACGCGCGCATTCTGCGCGGCCACACGCCGCTCCGCCGCCGCAATATCGGGCCGCCGTTCGAGCAGTGCGGACGGGATGCCCGGCGGCGGCGCGGGTGTGGTCGGCGTCCAGGTGGAGCGCACAGCGATCGCGACATCGGCGGGGGCGCGGCCCACCAACACCGCCACCGCATGTTCGAGCACACCGCGCTGTCGTACCAGATCCGCGCTGGAGACCTGCGCGTTCAGCAGTTGCGTCTCGGCCTGCAGCACATCGGTCTTGGCGGCGACGCCCACTTTATAGCGGTTATTGGTGATCTCCAGATCGCGCCTGTACGCAACGATCGTTGCGTCGAGCGCGGCTCGCTCGGCATCGAACGACCGTAGCTGGAGATAGTCGATCACCAGTTCGCCCTGCAGTGCGAGGCGCATGTTGGCGAGATCGGCGGCGCTCGCCTCCGCGCTGCGGCGGCTGGCCTCTAGCCCGCGCCGCGTGCCGCCAAAGAGATCGGGCGTCCACGAAGCGGTCGCGCCGAAATTGAAACGGTCGGCGCGGCTACTGGTGGACGTGCTGCCGAGGCTGCCGCTGCGCGTGTAGTCGGCGTTGGCACCAACCGTCGGGAAAAGCGCGGCTCGCTGCTCGCGCACCAGTCCAAGCGCTTCGCGGTAGGCGGCGGCCGAGGCGGCCACGTCCTGGTTATTCGCCGCCACCTGCTCGGCCAGCGCATCGAGATCGGGATCGCCGAACAGCCGCCACCACGGCCCGCGATCGAGCGCGTCGGCGGGCGAGGCGGGGCGAAAGAGCGCGGCTTCCTTGTAGCCCAAGGACTGGATCGCAGCCGGGCGCACATAGTTCGGCCCCGCCTTGCACGCGGCGAGGATCAGGAACGCGCCAAGCGCGAAGCGGGCTGAGTGGTTCGGCATGGCTACTGCGCGGGCACGGGCTGCGGGCCGAAATCCGTCGCCGCAGCCTCGGCGCGGCGCGCGCGCAGTCGCGCGTGGCGCCGGGCGTGACGGCGCGCGTTCCAGCCGCGCAGCCGATCGAGATAGAGATAGACCACCGGCGTGGTGAACAGCGTGAGCATCTGGCTCGCGATCAGGCCACCGATGATCGCCACACCCAGCGGCTGGCGCAGCTCGCTCCCCTCGCCCAGCCCGATCGCCAGCGGCAATGCGCCGAAGATCGCCGCCAGCGTCGTCATGATGATCGGGCGAAAGCGCATCAGCGCGCCCTCGCGGATGCCCTCTAGGCTGGATAGTCCGCGCTTGCGCTCGGCGGTGAGAGCGAAATCGATGATCAGGATCGCATTCTTCTTCACGATGCCGATCAGCAGGATGATGCCGATCACGCCGATCATGTCGAGCTGCATCCCCATCGCCAGCAGCGCCATCAGCGCGCCGACGCCCGCGCTCGGCAGCGTCGATAGCACGGTCAGCGGGTGGATCAGGCTTTCATACAGGATGCCGAGCGTCAGGTAGATTACCGCAAGCGCGGTCAGGAACAGGATCGGCACGCTTTTGAAACTGTCCTGGAAGATCTTGGCGGTGCCCGCGTCCACCGTGCGCACCGTTGTTGGCATCCCGATCGCGGTTTGCACGCGCTCGAACTCGGTCTTGGCGTCGGAAAGCGCCTTGCCCGGTGCGAGATTATAGCTGATCGTCGCGGCCGCATCGGTGTTCTGGTGGTTGACTGCGGTCGGCGCGGAGGACAGCGCGGGCTGCGCGATCACCGATAACGGGATCGCGCGCTGCGCGGTTGTCGAGATCGCACGCCCGCTCGATGCCCCCGCGCCCACCGTGGCAAGCGCGGGAGCCAGTACGTTCGATGGCCCCGCACCCGGCTGCGGGATCGCCGGGCCGGACGATACCGCCGACGCTGCCGCGCCATTATTGCCGACCTGGAACGCAGACGCGCCGATGCCGCTTGATGAAGCGCCACTGACGTAGATGTTCTGCAGCGCGGCAGGATCGCGCGCGAAGCGCGGCGCGACTTCCATCACCACCTTATACTGGTTGACCTCGTTGTAGATCGTCGCAACCTGCCGCTGCCCGAACGCATCGTAGAGCGTGTTGGAGATCGCCCGGTTGCTGATCCCCAGCCGCGCGGCGGCGTCATAATCGATCGTAAGGCGCGTCTGCACGCCGGTGTCGTCGAGATCGGTATCGACATCGGTGACGACCCTGGATCCCTTGAGGCCGCGTGCGAGACGATCGGTCCACAGGCGCAATGCATCGAGATCGTCGCTCACCAGCGTATATTGATAGGTGGCGTTGCCCGATCGGCCGCCAAAGCGAAGATCCTGCACCGGATTGAGGAACAGCGATGCGCCCGTCACGCGACGGAGCTTGGGACGCAACCGCTCGACGACCGCGTCCGAGGCGATCCGCTGCCCCTTGGGCTTGAGCGTCACGAAGACGAAGCCGTTTCCCGCGCGCCGGCCACCAGTGAACGCGACCACGTTGGCGACCGCCGGGTCCGCCTTGACGATGCCGACCAACCGCCCGATCTTGCCGCCGAGCGCATCGAAGGACATCGATTCGTCCGCGCGCAGCCCCCCCGCGAGCTGACCCGTATCCTGCGTCGGAAACAGTCCCGAGGGCGTGTTCGCATAGAGGAACACGTTCAGCCCGATCGTCGCCGCCATCATCAACAGCACAAGTCTCCGATGCGCGAGCGACCAGTCCAGCCCGTGCGCATAGGCCCGCTCCATCCGCGCAAACGCACCCTCGAAGGCGCGCGCCATCCGGCTCGGGCGCACGGGGCGCAACAGACGCGCGGCGAGCATCGGTGTCGTTGTCAGCGAGATGATGAGGCTGAACACGATCGAGAGCGCGAGCGTCATTGCAAATTCGAAGAACAGTTTCCCGAGCGGCCCGCCGAAGAAGAGCAGGGGAATGAACACCGCAATCAGGCTGACCGACATCGCCACCACGGTGAACCCAACCTCGCGCGTGCCCTGCAGCGCAGCCTCCATGCGCGGCATCCCGGCCTCGACATGGCGCGCGATATTTTCGAGCACCACGATCGCGTCGTCGACGACGAAGCCCGTCGCCACGACCAGCGCCATCAGCGACAGGTTATCGAGACTAAAACCGAGCAGAGACATCGCCGCCAGCGTTCCCATCAGCGAGGCGACGATCGCCACGGCGGGCACGATGGTGGCCCGCCACGAGCGCAGGAAGGCGGCGACCACCAGCACGACGAGGATCGTCGCCACCACGAGGCTGATCTCCACATCATTGACCGAGGCCCGAATCGTGCGCGTGCGATCGGCAGCGACCGAAAGCCGGATGTCGGGCGGCAGCGCCGCCTGCAGCGAAGGCACCTGCGCCTTGATCGCATCGACCGTCTCGATGATGTTCGCGCCCGGTGCCTTGCGGATGATGCCGACAACGGCGGGCTTGCCGTTGAACAGCCCGGTCGTGCGCCGATCCTCCGGCCCGTCGAGCACCTCGGCCACATCCTGCAGCCGGACCGGAGCGCCATTGTGATAGGCGACGATCAGCGGTCGATAGACCGCCGCGGTGCGCGCGCTATCGTTGGTGAAAATCTGGAAGCGCTGCGTCCCCGTCTCGACCACGCCCTTGGGGCGATTGCCGTTCGCCGACGCGATCGCGGCGCGCACGTCCTCTAAGCCGATCCCCATGCGCGCAAGCGCGAACGGGTTCAACTCCACACGCACCGCAGGCAGCGCGCCTCCACCGAGCTCGACATCGCCGACACCTGGCACCTGCAGCACGCGCTGCTGGAGGATGATCGAGGCGGCGTCGAAAATCTGCTGCGGTGTCCGCGTGGCGCTGGTGAGCGCCAGGATCATGATCGGCTGATCGGCTGGATTGAACTTCTGGTAGCTCGGATTGGAGCGCAGCGAGGTGGGCAGATCGGCGCGCGACGCGTTGATCGCCGCCATCACGTCGCGCGCGGCACCGTTGATATCGCGCTTGGGGCCGAACTGCAGGATGATCTGCGTGCTGTTCTGCCCCGAATGCGAGGTCATCTCGTTCACGTCGGCGATCGTCCCCAGCCGCCGTTCGAGCGGCGTGGCGACCGAGGACGCCATCGTCGTGGGGCTCGCGCCCGGCAGATTGGCCTGCACGCCGATCACCGGCAAATCGATCTGCGGCAGCGGCGCGATCGGCAGCGACAGGAACGCACCGATCCCCGCGATCAGCAGGCCGAGCGTCAGCAGGATCGTTGCCACCGGACGACGAATGAAGGGTGCCGCGATGTTCATCACGCGGCCACCGCGGCAGGCACGTCGCGCTTCGTATCGGCGCGCTCACGCCCGAAGCGCGCCGCCAGATTATCGAATGCGATGTAGATCACCGGCGTCGTGAACAGGGTGAGCAGCTGGCTGAGCAGCAGCCCGCCCACGATCGCCAGCCCCAGCGGACGGCGCAACTCGGCCCCCTCGCCTGCGCCCAGCATCAGCGGCAGTGCCCCGCCGATCGCGGCCAGCGTCGTCATCAGGATCGGGCGGAAGCGCAGCAGGGCCGCCTGGTGGATCGCCTCGCGCGCCCCAAGCCCCGCGTGGCGCTCCGCCTCCAGCGCGAAATCGATCATCATGATCGCGTTCTTCTTGACGATGCCGATCAGCAGCACGATCCCGATCACGCCGATAATCCCCAGATCCTCGCCCGCGATCCACAGCGCGAGCAGCGCTCCGATCCCCGCCGAAGGCAGCGTGGAGAGGATCGTCAACGGATGGATGAAACTCTCGTAGAGCACGCCCAGCACGATGTAGACCACCACGATTGCCGCCAGCAGCAGCCACAGTGTGCCCGACAGCGAGGACTGGAACGCGTCCGCCGCGCCGAGGAACACCGTCTGCACCGAAGCTGGAACCGCAAGCCGCGTCTGCGCCGCGCGGATCGCCGCGACCGCATCGCCAAGACTATAGCCGAGTGCGGTATCGAAACTGATCCCCACCGCTGGAAACTGGCCCACATGTTCAACCGAGAGCGGAGCGGTACCCGAACGCACGCTGGCGAAGGAGGCGAGCGGGATCGGCTGCCCGCTCGATGAGGTCAGGTACAGGTTGCGCAGCGCGGTCGGCCCATCGATCGTGCGCCCGCTCTCCAAGATCACGCGGCTCTGCGTCGTCTGCGTAAAGATCGTCGAAATGATGCGCTGGCCGAACGCATCGTACAGCGCATCGTCCACCGCCTGCGCGGTCACCCCCAGCCGCGCGGCCGCGTCACGGTCGATGTCGACGAACAGCGCGAGGCCACCATTCTGGACCGTACTGCTCGCGTTGCGCACCTGCGGCAGCGCGTTCATCGCATCGACCAGCCGCGCCGCCTGCACGCCAAGCTCGGCCGACGAAATCCCCTGCAGCGCCATCTGATATTGCGCTCGGCCCTGCGTCGCGTCGATCGTCAGATCCTGCACCGGCTGGATCGAGAGCGTCAGCCCGGGCACCTCGCGCGCGCGCTCGCGCAGCCGCGCGATGATCGCGGCCTGATTGGCACTGCGATCCGCCTTGGGCTTGAAGGCGATCAGCAGCCGCGCGCTGTTCAGCGTCGCGTTCGATCCATCCACCCCCGTATAGCTCGAAACCGAAGCGACATCGGCGTCCGCCATCAGCGCGCGATCGAGCGCATTCACCTGGCTGCCAATCTGCGCGAAGCTGATCGACTGATCGGCGGTGACAATGCCCTGCACCAGCCCGGTATCCTGTGTGGGAAACAGTCCCTTGGGGATGAACACATAGAGCAGCGCGGTTACCGCCAGCGTCACGCCGAACAGGATCAGTGTCGCCGTCCCGCGCGCGAGCACCCATGTGAGCGCGCCATCGTAGCGCCGCTGCAGCCGGGCGAACGTCTCGCGCGAGGTGCGGGCCACCCGGCTTTCGCTCTTGTGCGATTTGAGCCAGCGCGCGCTCAGCATCGGCACCATCGTCAGCGCCACCACCGCCGAGATCACGATCGTCACCGCAAGTGTGATCGCGAACTCGCGGAACAGCCGCCCCACCACATCGCCCATGAACAGCAGCGGGATCAGCACCGCGATCAGACTGACGGTGAGCGACACGATGGTGAAGCCGATCTGCCGCGCGCCCGTGATCGCCGCATCGAAGGGCTTCATGCCATCCTCGATCAGCCGTTCGATATTTTCGATCATCACGATCGCATCGTCCACGACGAAGCCGCTCGCGACTACCAGCGCCATCAGCGTCAGATTGTTGAGCGACGATCCGATCAGATGCATCGCCGCGAATGTGCCCACGATCGAGAGCGGCACCGCGATCCCGGCGATAAAGGTCGCCTGCACGGATCCCAGGAACAGGAAGATCACCAGCACGACGAGCGCCACCGCCAGCACCAGCTCGAACTCGGCATCGGACACCGATGCGCGGATCGAGGTCGTGCGGTCGGATAGCACCGCCACCTGCACCGCAGGCGGCAGCCCCGCCTGCAGATCGGGCAGCTCGGCCTTGATCGCATCCACCGTGGCGACGACGTTTGCGCCGGGCTGGCGCTGCACATTGAGCACGATCGCGGGCACCGCGTTGACGCTCGCGCCGAGCACGCTGTTCTCGGCGCCCGCAACCGTGCGCGCCACATCGGACAGCCGGACGGGCGAGCCGTTGCGGTAGGCGACGATCAGATTGCGATATTGTTCGACGGTGAGCAGTTGATCGTTCGCATCGATCGTGTAGCTGCGCGCCGGACCATCGAGCGTCCCCTTTGCGCCGTTGGCGTTGGCACCCGCGATGGCCGAGCGTAGCGTCTCGAGGCTGAGGCCATAGGCGGTGAGCGCCGGCTGGTTCGCCTGGATGCGCACTGCCGGCCGTTGGCCGCCCGCCAGCGTGACCAGGCCGACGCCGGGCAACTGGCTGATCTTCTGGCCCAGCCGGTTGTAGGCGAGGCTCTGCACCTCGGTCAGCGGCAGCGTCCTGGATGTGAGCGCCAGCGTCAGGATCGGCGCGTCGGCGGGGTTGACCTTGGCGTACACCGGGGGCGCGGGCAGATCCGGCGGCAGCAGGTTCTGCCCGGCATTAATCGCCGCCTGCACCTCCTGCTCGGCGACATCGAGCGGCAGCGTCAGGTTGAACTGAAGCGTGATCACGCTCGCCCCGCTCGCGCTCGTGCTGCTCATCCGCGCGAGGTTGGACATCTGCCCGAGCTGCACTTCCAGCGGCGCCGTGACATTGGTCGCCATCACGTCGGGCGACGCGCCGGGATAATAGGTCGTCACCTGGATGGTGGGATAATCGACCTGCGGCAAAGCCGAGACCGGCAGCAGCCGGAACGCGACCAATCCCGCGAGGAAGATCGCCACCATCAGCAGGCTCGTCGCCACCGGCCGCCGAATAAATGGTGCCGAAGGGCTCAGCCCGTGCTGGTCCTCCCCCGCATCGCGGGGGAGGGGGACCGCCCGCGCAGCGGGGGGTGGTGGGGGCATGGGACCGACTACCGTGGCCGCCCCCGCCCCTTCCGTCGGCTGCACCGCCACCTCCCCCGCGATGCGGGGGAGAACGGGCTCCACGTCAGCCACCGCCGCCACCTCGATGGCGTCGCCCGCCGCCTCCATGCGGACGATCGCCGGGCAGCATCACCTTCGCCCCATCGGTCAGCCGATCGCCGCCCTCTGTCACCACCTGCTCGCCCGCGCGCAGCCCAGCCAGCACCGCAACCTGATCGCCGCTCGACGGACCGAGCTTCACGACGCGCACATGAGCGACGCGGTCGGGTGTCACGACATAAGCATAATCGCCCTGCGATCCGTGGCGAAACGCCGCGCCGGGCGCGAGCGCCACTCCGGTCAACGTATCGACCGTCAGATCGACATTGACGAACTGATTGGGAATCAGCGCCCCGTCCGCATTGGCGAAGCGCGCCTTGGCCTTGAGCGTCCCGGTCGTCACATCGACCTGGTTGTCGAGCGTCAGCAGCCGCCCCTGCGCGAGCGGCCGAGTGCGCGCGCGGTCGAAGATCGCCACCGGCAGCGCCGCGCCGCGCCGCATCCGTGCCTGGACGGCGGGGATTTGATCCTCGGGCAGCGTGAAGGCGACATCGATCGGCGCGGTCTGGGTGAGCGTCACGATTCCGCTCGCCTGCCCGACACTCACATAATTCCCGACGTCGACCGTCCGCAGCCCGACCTGCCCCGAGACCGGAGCACTGATGCGACTGTACGTGAGGTTCAACTGCGCTGAGCCAAGCGTCGCCCGGTCCGAAGCGACCACGGCGGCGCTTTGCCGCACGGTCGCCTGCTGCGTCGCAACCTGCTGCTGCGCGATCGAATCCTGTTTGAGCAGCGTTGCATACCGCTGCATGTCCACCTGCGCGTTCGCGAGGATCGCCTCGTCGCGCGCGAGCGCCGCGCGCGTCTGATCGATCACGAGCTGGAACGGGCGGGGATCGATCCTTGCGAGCAACTGGCCCTGCGTGACATGCTGGCCCTCGGCAAAATCGATTCCAACGAGCTGCCCGCTCACCTGCGGCTTGACCGTCACCGTCGCGAGCGGTGTCACCGTGCCCAACGCGGTGCGGATCACCGGCACCTCGCCCTCGACCACTTGCGCGAGCGCGACGACCGAAGGCGGCCGATGAGGGCCACCAGATGACCCACCGGGAGGTCCGCCCGCACCGCCACCACCGCCCGCCGCATCGGCGGCGGCGTTGTTCTTGGCGCGGTGCGCGAGCCACCATGCCAGCAGCGCCACCAGTGCGATGCCCAGCAGAACCATTGCGGCGGATACCCACGGACGCGAGCGCCGCACGACGACAGGTTCAGCAACGAGCGGGTGCGGCGTGAGGGAGTCCATCGTCATCCTGATCGGCGATCAACGCAGCGTCACTGCGCGCGGCGGATGACTAGCCGATGAAGCACCCCACACACCACCCGTGATCTTGACCGAGGCTGGCCTGATGGACGATCCGGTGCCCGGTCGCGCGGCTGCGCACGTGGGCGGGCACGGCGTCAGAAGCCTACGCTGTGCACACGCCGCTGCCGCTTCCCATCTTGGAGACGGTGCACCGCGCGCCGCCGCGCACGCGGGCATCGCCCGAACCCATGATCGAAAGCGTTGCCGAGCGATTGGCGAACGCCTCAATATTGCCCGAACCAGCGATATTGCCGGTCATCTCGGCGGCGTGCAGATCGCGGAGCTGGGCGTTGCCCGATCCCGCCACACTCGCGCTCAAATGATCCGCATGGCCGCTCGCGCGCACGTTGCCGCTCCCCGCAATCGAGAGCGAGATCGTGCGCACCGCGACATTATCGAGCAGCAGATCGCCCGATCCCGCGACGTGGCCCTCGAACTCCGCCGCATCGACGCGGGCGACGCGCAGGTTCCCCGATCCCGCGAGCGACGCGGCACGCAGCGGGACCGGCGCGGTAACCGTCACGTGCACCCGCCCCAAATGCCAGCCGCCCATATGCCAGCCATGTTCGCTGCCGATCTCGAGGCCACCATTCTCGACCGTCACTCGCATCCGCGCGACGGCCTCGCTATCGCCCTCCGCGCGCACCGAGGCGACCGGGCCGGGAACGACCGTGACATCGAAGGAGCCCGAGGATGCCACCCGGTCAAAACGCGCGGGGGACCATATCCGCTGATCGGCGTGAGCGGCGGCGGGGACGAGCAAGGCGGCGGCGATGAAGGCGGTACGCATGATCCGGACTCCGGTTTGTGTGTTGTTCGGACAATACACGTCGATGCCGTCCGGTCAAGCCGCCAGCGCGGCGGGCCGGGCAATCGTTGCATCCTCGGCGAGCGCCGCGCCGAGCAGGATCAGCGCGGGGTACGCGGGATCGAGCCGCGCGGCGTCGCGCGCGAGGTTGGCCAGGTGGGTGCGGATGTGGGTTTCGTGTGCGCCGCCGATGTCGGACAGCAGGATCGCAGGCGTGGTGCCGGGCAGGCCCTGGGCGAGCGCGTTCGCGGCGAGTTCGGACGCGGTGTCGCGGCCCATGTAGACGGCGGTGGTGGTTTCGGGGTCAGACAGGGCGAGGCCGAGCGGTAGCGCGCCCGTGAGATCGTGGCCGCTGACGAACTGGACCCGCCTGCCGTGGGCACGGTGGGTGAGCGACAGGCCGAGTGCGGCGGCGGCGGCCGAGGGCGCGGTGACGCCGGGCACGATGCGCACGGGGACGTTGGCCGCGCGGGCGGCGGCGACTTCTTCGCCGGTGCGCGCGAAATAGGCGGGATCGCCGCCCTTCAGCCGCACGACGCGCTCGCCCGCCTGCGCGAGGCGGACGAGTTCGGCGGTGATTTCCGATTGCGGGACCGAGGGGCCGTGGCCGCGTTTGCCGACCTGGATGCGGCGGGCTTCGCGGCGCGCGAGGTCGAGGACGGCTTGGCCGACGAGACGGTCGTAGAGGATAACGTCGGCGGCCTGGAGTTCGCGCACGGCGGCGAGCGTGAGGAGGTCGGGATCGCCGGGGCCTGCTCCGACGATGACGATCTCGCCGCCGGTGTGCGTGGGTTCGGCGGCGAGGCGGGCGAGGGCGAGCGCGGGATCGTTCGACGGGCCGGGGGCGAAGGCGGCGGCTGCGACCTTGTCCCAGAAGCGGCGGCGCTGGGCGCGATCGGGCAGCGCGCGCGCGGCGTTGCGGCGGAATCCGCGCGCGGCTGCGGCCCAGCGCGCGAGGCCCTGTGGAAGGATGGCTTCGATGCGACGACGCACTGCCTGCGCGAGGACGGGGGACGCGCCGTCGGACGAGATGGCGATCAGCAGCGGCGCGCGGTTGACGATGCTGCCGAACTGGAAATCGCACAGCGCGCCGGTATCGATGACGTTCACTGGCACGCGCAGGCGGCGCGCGGCGGTGGCGAGGCGGGCGGCTTCCTCGCCGGGCTCGCCGCCGATGGCGATTGCGGCGGCGGCGAGATCGGCGTCGGTCCACGGGCGCGAGACGATGACGATCTGGCCGGGATGGGCGACCGCGAGTTCGGTCAGTTCGGGGCAGGGATCGGCCGTGTAGACCACCACGCGCGCGCCCGCAGCCGCGAGCAGTTCGGCCTTCCACGCCGAGCCCGGCCCACCGCCGGTGACCAGCGCGGGCTTGCCCATCAGATCGAGGAAGATGGGGAGTTTGGGGATCGGCGCGAGGCGGGCGGGGCGGGTGGGAGTGGCGGGGACAGGAGTCATGCGGCGAGGGCCTTCAGCGCCCCCGTGTTTTCGTGGAAGTCGCGGCCTTCATGGGTTGCGGCCACGTGACCTGCGCGGATGACCCAGTCGCCGAAGGGCTCACGCACTTTGCGGGTGGCGGCGTAGGCGGCGAAGAGGGCGTCGAGGTGCGACAGGATCGCGGCTTCATCGACATCCGGGGCGTAGAGCTTGGACAGGCGGTGGCCGGTGGGCGAGCCGCCCAGATACAGGTGATAGCGCCCGGGGCCGCGCCCGACGAAGCCGATCTCGGCGATATAGGGTCGCGCGCAGCCATTGGGGCAGCCGGTCATGCGGATCGTGATCGATTGCTCCGACAGGCCGTGCGTGGCGGCGAGCGCCTCGATCTGCGTGATCAGACCGGGGAGGTAGCGTTCGGCCTCGGCAAGCGCGAGGCCGCAGGTGGGGAGCGCGACGCACGCCATCGATGCGCGGCGCAAGCGTCCCGCCGTGGTGGCGATGGCATGATCGGCGAGGATGGTGTCGATTTGGGCGCGCTGGTCTGGCCGCACGTTGGCGATGATGAGGTTCTGGTTGGCGGTGGCGCGGAACTCGCCGTCGAGCATGGTGGCGATGGTGCGCAGCGCGGTCAGCCACTGGGGGCCATCTTCGATATCGCGCAGGCGGCCGCCCTCGACGAAGAGGGTGAGGTGCTGGCGGCCGTTGTCGCCGTCGACCCAGCCGTAACGGTCGAGATTGTCGTCGAAGTGGTAGGCGCGCGGGGCCTTGAAGGCGATCCCGGCGCGGCGCGCGACCTCGTCGCGGAACGCGTCGAGCCCGTGGGTGTCGATCGTGTATTTGAGCCGCGCGTGCTTGCGGCTGGCGCGGTTGCCCCAGTCGCGCTGCGTGGTGACGACCGCCTCGGCGACCGCCATCGCATATTCGGGCGCGATGAAGCCGAGCGGGCGGGCGATCTGCGGGTAGGTATCGGGTTCGCCGTGCGTCATGCCCATGCCGCCGCCGACGGTCACGTTCCAGCCCTCAAGCGCGCCATCGGGGGCGACGATAGCGATGAAGCCCAGATCGTGCGCGAACACGTCCACATCGTTATCGGGCGGCACGGCGACGACCGCCTTAAACTTGCGCGGCAGATAGGTCGCGCCGTAGATCGGTTCGGGTTCGGGCTCGCCCACGAGCGGCTCGCCATCGAGCCAGATCTCGCGGTAGGCGCCGGTGTGCGGCAGCAGATCGACCGAGATGCGCGTGGCGAGCGCGTAAGCATCCGCGTGCGCGGCGGTGATGTGCGGGTTGGTCGACGCGAGCACGTTGCGGTTCACGTCGCCGCAGGCGGCGAGCGTGTCGAGCGCGGCCGCGTCGATCGCCTGCATGGTGGCCTTGAGGTTGGTCTTGATCACGCCGTGATACTGGACCGTCTGGCGCGTGGTCAGACGGATCGCATCGCCCGCGTAATCGTGGGCGAGCTTGTCGAGTTTGAGCCATTGATCGGGGGCGATGACACCGCCCGGGATACGCAGGCGCAGCATGAAGGTGTACGCCTTGTCGAGCTTCTTCAGCGTGCGTTCGGGGCGCAGGTCGCGATCGTCCTGCAGATACATGCCGTGGAACTTGACGAGCTGCTGATCATCCTCGGCAATCGCGCCGGTGTGGGTTTGGGTGAGGCCATGCGCCAGCGTACCGCGCAGGCCCTGGCTGGCGGTTTTTATGCGTTCGTTGGGGGAGAGGGTGGTCATTTAATTCCTGTATTGTGAGCAGACTTGAGCGCGGCTTAAGATTCTGGTGCAGCACGCAACTGTTTATAGGTTTCGTGAGATGCAGCCAATTTCTTGGCGCTCTCGTTTTCATCATATGCCATCATGGTTACGTCATGCGCAAAAACTTCCGAATCCAAGACAAAGGATAGGCCATTGATACCGAGAATTTTTGAATATGGTCCCGAAACGAAGCGCCTCAAGTCCGTGTCTATGCGACGAGCGTATTTTACAGCCTCTACTGCGCCTAGGTCCAGGCCATGATGTTGTAGCTCCAATTTACGTGGCCCTAAACCTTCACGAAATGTGGGCGATAACGTCTTCAGGTTCTCAAAACCAGATAATAACAATAGTATTCTTTTTACTAAACTCTGACTTACGGCAGACTTCGACGAGATATCAAGCTCAAGTTTAGCCAAATCTTGGATCATTGCGACAATCGGCGAAAGGTCAAAAGTCTGCATCGCTTTCCAAGAGTCTAAATGACGGTGCTGCATTTGCATTGCTTCGGGATTATGGCCCACTGCATGGTCAACATGCACCTTAAAAGCGTCCAAATAGCCAAAGGCTACTCTTAGCTTCGCTACAAGGTCTCGCTTCGCTATCGCGCGCACGCTTTTCGTTGTGAGCCAAGATTTAAAATATTCTAAGAGCGGAGAGGCGAGAAACCCAACGAGTATCGCGGCTGCACCACTCGCGAATGGGCTTATATCCTGTGGCATGAATCGCCTTCCGAAAGCTTTGAAGCAAAGTACTCACTTCAATACACATCCGTCAAAAACCGCCGCTCCTTCTCAAGCGCCACCACCGCCGCCTCGGCCGCTTCCGGTCCCAACGCCTTCACCCCCGCATAGGCCCCCACCACCGCGCGGCGGACGTCCTTGGCCATTGCGCCTGCGTCGCCGCAGACGTAGAGGCGCGCGCCGCCGTCGAGCCATTCGATCAGGTCGCGCGCGCGCTCCGCGATGGCGTGCTGGACGTAGCGTTTGGCGGGGCCGTCGCGGGAGAAGGCGAGGTCGAGGCGGGTGAGCGTGCCTTCCTCCAAGGCGCTCTGCCATTCGAGCTGGTAGAGGAAATCATGGCTGAAGCGGCGATCGCCGTAGAAAAGCCAGTTGCGGCCCGTGGCGCTGTGCGCGGCGCGCTCCTGGACGAAGGCGCGGAAGGGGGCGACGCCGGTGCCGGGGCCGATCATGATGATATCGGTCGCGGGATCGGCGGGCAGGCGGAAGTGGCGGTTGGGTTTGACGCGGGCCTTGATGCTGGCGCCGAGCGGGAGGCGATCGGCGACGTGGGTGGAAGCGACTCCGGCGCGCGCGCGGCCGTGGGTTTCGTAGCGGACGGCGGCGATCAGCAGGTGGGCTTCAGCATCGCCCACCGCCGCGCGGCTGGACGCGATCGAGTACGCGCGCGGCGGCAAGGGGCGGGTTAGGCCGGTCAGCGCTTCGGGGGTGAGATCGGCGGGAAAGGCTTCGAGCAGGTCCACCAGTTGGCGACCGTTGGCCCAAGCGCGGGCTTCGCCGGCTTCGATCAGCACGTTCAGATCGGCGCGGGCGGCGAGCTTGGCGTAGCGCTCGATCACCGGGACCGAGAGCGTGGTGACGTCGCGATCGTTGGTGAGCGCGGCGGCGAGATCGTCATCCGTGACGCGCGCCGCGCGCAACACCGCGTCGACCATCGCGGGATCGTTCGGCGCATGGAGTTCGAGGCTGTCGCCGGGTTCGTACCCCCGCGCGCCGCCGAGATCGAGTTCGAGGTGGAAGGTCTGCTTGTCCGAGCGCGAGGAGTTGAGGTTGATCTTGCCCGTGACCTCGGCGGTGAACGGCTCGTTCGCCACCTCACGCGTGAAATCGACCGCGACGACATTGTCGACGACGGCGGCGGGGACAGTTTCGGCGGGGGCGAGCGCCTTCAGCGCGTTGGCGGTCCAGGTCTTGGCCAGCGCGGCGAAGTCCAGATCGCAATCGACGCGATCGGCGACGCGGCGCGCGCCCAACGCCTCCAGCCGCGCATCGATTTCCTTGCCGATCGTGCAGAAGCCCGCGTAGCTGCTGTCACCCAGAGAAAGCACGGAAAAGCGCGTATCGGGCAGGCGTGGCGCGCCGTCCCCCATCAGCGCGGCATAGGGGTGCACGGCGCGCGCGGGCGGCTCGCCCTCGCCCCAGGTGGCGGCGATCACCAGCAGGTCGCGCTCCTTCGCCAGCGACGCCACATCCAGATCGGCCATATCCACCACGCGCGGGCGGAAGCCCTGCTTGCGCGCCCCGGCGGCGGCGGCATGGGCGAGGCTCTCGCTGTTGCCGCTCTCGGTTGCATAGACGATGGTCAGCGGCTGTGCGGGCCGCGCCGAAGCAGCCGGGACCGGCTGCGCCGCTGGAGCCGCGCCCGAGGCTGCTTCGAGACCGGCGAGGAATCCCGCCAGCCAGTGGCGCTGCATCGGCGTGCTGGCGAGCAGCACGGTATCCAGCGCCGAGCGCGTGGGCGCATCGAACGGCGCGGTGATGGGGAGCAGAGCGGGCTGGGCCATGGCGATCTATGTCGGCGAAAGACGCGCGCGATCAACCCGAACGATTTTGCTTTGTTGCAGCGCGAAAGAGAATGGCCTGCTACCACGAGGCTATTACGCAACCACTCTATCGCTTTTGCATGCGCGCATCTTGCGGCAGCGAGCAAGCCATCCTTTCTGGTGGCTTATGACGACCGAAACCGCAGCCCACCTTCGCCTCGCTCCGCCCTGCGATCCGCACCTGCGAGCGGCCGCCCTGTCCGAGCAGATGGCGGGCATGAGCCTGCGCGAGCGGCTGGCGCTGATCGAACGCACGGTCGAGGGGCGCATCATTTTCACCACCGGCTTCGGGGTGGAGGGTCAGGTGATCGCGCACGCGCTGCACGGCGCGGGCAGCCGCGCCGAGTGGATCACGATCGATACCGGCCGCCTGTTCCCCGAGACGCTGGACGTGTGGGCGGCGACCGAGGCGCGCTTCGGCCGCACGATCCGGCCGGTGGCACCCGGCACGCGCGCGATCGAGGATCTGGTGGCGCGCGACGGGGCGTTGGGCTTCCGTCAATCGGTCGAGGCGCGCGAAAGCTGCTGCCACATCCGCAAGGTCGAGCCATTGGGGCGCGCGCTCGAAGGCGCCGCTGCATGGATCACCGGCCTGCGCGCGAGCCAGTCCGAGGGACGCGGCGAGACCAGGATGGTGAGTTGGGACGGGGCGAAGGGCCTGTTCAAGTTCGCACCACTCGCCGACTGGTCGAAGGAACAGGTCGAAGCCTATATCGGCATCCACGATCTGCCCTACAACGTGCTCCACGATCGCGGCTTCCCCTCGATCGGCTGCGCGCCGTGCACGCGTGGCGTGAAGCTCGGCGAAGACGAGCGCGCAGGCCGCTGGTGGTGGGAAACGGGCGACAGGGAATGCGGGCTGCATCGAAGGGTGGCGGCTTAGTCTAATCCTGCCCAAGCGCGTCGAAGCGCGCCTTTGCGACCTCGCCCAGCCTTACGGTCAGCGTTGCACCGCCATCGTCGTGATCCTCGCGGGCGAGGACTTCGCCGTGACTGTGCAACCACGATGAACGCGCACCCTGCGCCGGGCCGATCTCGATCACCTGCACCCGCGTACCACGCTGCAGCATCGCGGTGATCTCGCCGAGCAGAGCATCAACCCCCTCTCCGTTCAGCGCGGAGACCAGCGCCACATCCTCGCGCTTGGCCGCCGCCTCGGCCACCCCGGCGCGCTCGGCGTCGGGCAGCAGATCGGCCTTGTTCCACGCCTCGATGATCGGGGCCGCCCCCTCCCCCTCGGCCACGCCCAGGCTGGCGAGCACGCGCAGCACGTCGGTGCGTTCCGCCTCCGTATCGGGGTGCGCGATGTCGCGGACATGGACGATCACGTCCGCCTCCAGCACCTCCTCCAGAGTCGCGCGAAACGCGGCCACCAGTTGCGTCGGCAGATCGCTCACGAACCCCACCGTGTCGGACAAAATCGCGCGCTCGAACCCCGGCAGCCTGATCGCGCGCATCGTGGGATCGAGCGTGGCGAACAGCATGTCCTTGGCCAGCACCGTCGCGCCGGTCAGCCGATTGAACAGCGTGGACTTGCCCGCGTTGGTGTAGCCGACGAGCGCGAGCACCGGAAAGGGCGCCTCCTGCCGCCGCCGCCGGTGCAGGCCGCGCGTGCGCTTGGCATCGTCCAGTTCGCGAGTGAGGCGCGCGATGCGGTCGCGGATCAGGCGGCGATCGGCTTCGATCTGGGTCTCACCCGGACCGCCCAGAAATCCGAAGCCGCCGCGCTGGCGTTCGAGGTGGGTCCACGATCGCACCAGCCGCCCCTGCTGATAGGTGAGGTGCGCGAGTTCCACCTGCAGCGCGCCCTCGCGCGTGGTGGCGCGCTCGCCGAAGATTTCGAGGATCAGCCCGGTGCGGTCGATCACCTTGGCCTTGAGTTCGGTTTCCAGGTTGCGCTGCTGGATCGGCGACAGGCCGACGCCGTCGATCACCACCACCGCCGCCTGATGCTCGGCGACCTGCGCTGCGATCTTCTCGACCTGTCCAACCCCAAGCAGCGTCTGCGAGCGTGGTTGGCGCACCCTGAACGCTTCCGCCTCGACGACTTCGAGCTGGATCGCCCGCGCGAGCCCGCTCGCCTCCTCCAGCCTCGCCGCCGTGTCGCGCGCATTCGCGGTGCCCAGATCGGCAAGCGCGACGATCGCGCGTTGGCCAACCCGCAACCCCGTTCCAGGATCGAGGCGGCCGATAGTCTGCGCGGGGATCTGGGTCAGTCGCTGCTCTCCACATCGTCGTCATCGGCGTCGGTCAACTGAATGGGCGCAGCGGGCATGACCGTCGAGATCGCGTGCTTGTAGACGAGCTGGCTCAGACCATCACGGCGGAGCAGAACCGAGAAATTATCGAACCAGGTAATAATACCCTGCAACTTGACTCCGTTGACGAGGAACATCGTTACCGGGGTCTTGGTCTTGCGGACCGTATTCAGGAAAATATCCTGAAGATTGTTGGACTTGTCGGCCATGGCGCGTGGTCCTTTTGTTGGCGGGCATCGGCGCACCCGCTTCGACCGCGCCGTTCAGCCCGGCGTCGGCGTCCGCACACTAGGCATGGCGCACCGCGTGAGCAACCGTCATGCCCGCCAAGGCGGGGCGATGATCGGCCCGGCGGCAAGCCCGTGCGCGGCAACCGCAATGCGGCGGCCCGCGATCACCCGATCGGGCGCGATCTCGGCGAGCGGCACGAGCACGAAGGCGCGCTCGAACACGCGTGGATGCGGCAGCGTGAGCGCGGGTGTCGCCAGCGCGACGCCGTCCATGTCGAGAATATCGATATCGATCAGGCGAGGGCCCCAGCGTTCGGCAGGCGCGCGGCCCATCGCGGCCTCAATCGCCTTGACGGCGGTGAGCAGCGCGTCCGGCGTAAGCGTGGTCAGCGCAAGCACCGCCGCGTTGGCGAACGCGGGTTGATCGACGATTCCCCACGGCACGGTTCGATAGATGGACGAGGCGGCGACAAAGCTGAGCGCTCCCCCCGCGAACAACCTGCGCATTGCTTCGGCAAGGTTGGCGACAACATCGCCGAGATTGCTGCCCAGCCCCAGCGCGACCGATCGGCTCATCGAGCGATCGCGGCGTACATCGCGAGCGCGTCGCGGTGCGCCGCCACATCATGTGCGCGGATCACGTCCGCTCCCGCCTGCACCGCCCAAAGGTGCAGCGCCAGCGTCCCCGCAAGACGATCCGCAGTGGCGCGACCCGTGACGTGCCCGATCACCGCCTTGCGCGATCCGCCGACCAGCACACGGAACCCCATCCGCTTGAGGATGGGAACCGCACGCAGCGCGGCGAGGCTCTGCGCGGGGGTCTTGCCGAAACCTATGCCGGGATCGAGCAGGATGCGGTTGTCGGCGATCCCCGCCCCGCGCGCCAGCGCGAGCGAGCGCTCGAGGAACGCCTCGATGTCCGCGACGATGTCGATCGCCGGATCGATCACCGCCCGGTTGTGCATGATCACCACGTCCACGTCCGCGTGCGCGCAAACCGCCGCCATGTCGGGATCGCGTTGCAACCCCCATACATCGTTGACCATCCGCGCGCCCGCGCCGAGCGCCGCGGCGGCGACGATCGCCTTGCTCGTATCGATCGAGATCGGCACGCCCAGGGTCGGCGCGAGCGCGGCGATGATCGGCACCACGCGCGCGGTTTCGGTTTCGGCGTCGATCGGCGTGTGGCCTGGCCGAGTCGATTCGCCACCGATATCGACGATATCCGCCCCCTCCTCCACCAGCGCTCGCGCCCGGGCACACGCATCTGCGGCTCCAGGGAAACGGCCACCATCGGAGAAACTGTCCGGCGTGACGTTGAGCACGCCCATCAGGCGCGTCATCGCTCGGCCTTCCGGGCGGCCGGCGCGATCAAGCGCCGGGCGTCCGCGCGCGTGCTAGGCGTCCTTCCATCCCGGCGTGTGCGCGCCCGGCATCGGCGCGAGGCCGATTGGCGGTGCATCGGGGCTTAGTTCGCCGACTTCCAGCACACCCTTGGCAAGGTTTGAATTCTGCCGCGCGTAGGCGAAATACACCACCAGCCCCGCCGCCAGCCATCCGCCGAAGACAATTTTCGCGTCCGGAGTCAGGAACACGAACAGTGTGATGCATCCGATTGCCGCCAGCGGCGCGATCACCCAAACGGCGGGCGTGCGGAACGGCCGGTGCCGCAGTGGATCGCTGCGCCTGAGTGCCATGATCGCCAGCGCAACGAACAGGAACGCGCACAGCGTGCCACCATTGGAGATGTCGGCGAGCTTGCCCACCGGGAAGAAAGCCGCCGCCACCGTAACCAGTGCGCCCGTCATCATCGTCACGACATGCGGCGTCTTGTAGCGCGAATGGACCTTGGAGAGGCCGCGCGGCAGCAGGCCATCGCGGCTCATCACGAAGAAGATGCGCGTCTGCGCGTACATCATCATCAGCACGACCGAGGGGAGCGCGACCGTGGCTGCCACGCCCAGCGCGACGCTCGCCCAAGGATAGTGCACCACATGCAGCACATAGGCGAGTGCCTCGTGGCTGCACACGATCGGGCCATTGTTGACCGCGCTGCACGCATCGGTGAGCGCGGGCGTGCCCGGCGAGACCCACTGGTGCATCGCATCGTACACCGGCTGCGCGCCGACCGATCCGATCACACCCGCCGCGACCAGCATGTAGAAGATCGTGCAGATCACCAGGCTAAGCACGAGCCCGATCGGCACGTTTCTCTGCGGATTCTTGGTCTCTTCGGCGGCGGTCGACACCGCGTCGAAACCCACGAAGGCGAAGAAGATCGACGAGGCGGCACCGATGATGCCGTTCTCGCCCAGCCTCGACCCCTCGCTCCCGAGGAAGCCGAGCGGGTTGAACGGGTGAAAGTGCGTCGAATCGATGAGCGGCAGCGTGAGGATCACGAACATCGTCAGCGCGAGGATCTTGATCGCCACGAGGAATGCGTTGACGTTTGCGCTTTCCTGCGTGCCCCGGATGAGCAGTAACGTCACCGCGATCGCGATCAGCACCGCGGGCAGGTTGACGATGCCCCCCGCATACGGCCCGACCGCGAGCGCGTGCGGGATGACGATGCCGAGCGAGTGATCGAGCAGCCCCACCAGATAGCCCGAAAAGCCGACCGCGACCGCCGAGGCCGCCACCGCATATTCTAGCACGAGTGCCCACCCCACGATCCACGCGAAGAACTCGCCGAACGTGGCGTAGGAATAGGTGTAGGCCGAACCCGCAACCGGGATCATCGCCGCGATCTCGGCATAGCATAACGCCGCCAGCCCGCAGACCGTCGCGGCGAGCACGAACGAGATGATCATGCCCGGCCCGGCCTTCTGCGCGGCCTCGGCAGTCAGCACGAAGATGCCCGTGCCGATGATGCCGCCGATGCCGAGCATGGTCAGTTGCGGCCAGCTTAGCGAGCGTTTGAGCGATTTCTTCTCGGCGGTCGCCAGAATGGCATCCAGGGATTTTACGCGGCGTTGCATTCGGCAGTCCCTCTCACCCACGTTCGCGCGGGCTGTGTTTTCGGTTGCGATAGGCACGCATCGGCGTGCGGCCGTCAAGGGCGGGCGGGGTCACGCCGCGTCCGCGCACCCGAGGCGTGGCGTCCGGGACACGGCCACGCGCCGCGCAGCCCCTCACCGCGCCAGCATCGGCCCCAGCGGTTGGCCACCGAAGATATGCGCGTGGAGGTGCGGTACCTCCTGCCCCGCGTTGCCGCCCGCGTTGATCAGCACGCGGTACCCCTCCGCTTCAAGCCCGAGCGCGCGCGCGGCAGCGCCCACACCGCGCACGAAGCCCGCGAGTTCGGCGTCGCTCGCCACAGCCGCGAAATCGGGCAGCCCCACATACGCCCCGCGCGGGATCACCAGCACATGCGTCGGCGCGAGCGGATGGATATCTCGGAACGCGATCACGGCGGCGTCCTCGTACACCTTCGTGGACGGGATTTCGCCACGCAGGATGCGCGCGAAAATGTTGGTGTCGTCGTAAGTGTCATCGCAGGATACAGCCATGCCGTCCCATTATCGGCAGCACGCGCTGCGGGAAAGGCTTGAGCGCGCGAGGACGCGATGCCATGCAATGTCGCATGGGAAAAATCTTCGAGACTGCCGATGCCACGCTCGCGGGCGTGCTGCACGATGGCATGACGATCATGAGCGGGGGGTTCGGCCTCAGCGGCAACCCCGAAAACCTGATCCACGCGCTCGCGCGATCGGGGGTGAAGGGGCTGACGATCATCTCCAACAACTGCGGCGCGGATAATTTCGGGCTGTGGGAACTGCTCGATAACGGCCAGATCGACAAGATGATCAGCAGTTACGTCGGCGAGAACAAGCTGTTCGAGACGCTGTATCTGGAAGGCAAGCTCCAGCTCGAACTCAATCCGCAAGGCACGCTCGCCGAGCGGATTCGCGCGGGCGGTGCTGGTATCCCGGCGTTCTTCACCAAGACGGGCGTTGGCACCATCGTCGCCGAGGGCAAGCCAACGCAGGATTTCGACGGCGAGACCTATCTGATGGAACGCTGGCTGCGCGCCGATCTCGCCATCGTCAAAGGCTATAAGGCCGATCCCGAAGGCAATACCATCTACCGCAAGACCGCACGCAACTTCAATCCGATGATGGCCACCGCCGCCAAGGTTACGATCATGGAAGTCGAGGAAATCGTTGAGCCCGGCCAGCTCGATGCGGACTGTATCCACACGCCCGGCATCTATGTCGATCGGCTGATCAGGGGCGAGCACTACGAAAAGCGGATCGAACGTTTGACCGAAAGGAAGCGCGCCTGATGGCCTGGACCCGTGACGAGATGGCGGAGCGTGCCGGACTGGAACTGCGCGACGGCTATTATGTGAACCTCGGCATCGGCATCCCGACGCTGGTGGCGAATTATGTGCCCGCAGGGATGACGGTGACGCTGCAAAGCGAGAACGGCATGCTCGGCATCGGCCCCTTCCCGTACGAGGGCGAGGCTGATCCCGATCTGATCAACGCGGGCAAGCAGACGATCACCGCGCTGCCGACCTCGTCCTACTTCAGCAGCGCGGACAGCTTCGCGATGATCCGCGGCGGGCACATCGATCTGACGATTTTGGGCGCGATGGAGGTGGCCGCCAACGGCGATCTCGCCAACTGGACGATCCCCGGCAAGGTGATGAAGGGTCCGGGCGGCGCGATGGACCTGGTCGCAGGCGTGAAGCGCGTGGTGGTGGTGATGGATCACACGTCCAGAGACGGCACGCCCAAGCTGCTGGAGCGCTGCACGCTGCCGCTGACAGGGGCAGCTGTTGTGGACCGGGTGATCACCGATCTGGGGGTTTTCGATGTGGGGCCAGGCGGGCTGACTTTGGTGGAACTCGCGCCCGGCGTCGCGGTGGACGAAGTGCACGCGAAGACCGGCGTCGCGGTTTCGGTGGCGGTGGCGGTGTAGCGCAACGCGTCGCTGCAGCGCGCCCGGCCGCCCCCTCCGCCCTTCGGGCACCGCCCCCGGCGGGGGAGGACCCACCCCCCCCCCTTGGGGGAGGTGGCGAGCGAAGCGAGACGGAGGGGGTGGCTCGCGCGTACCTTGCCGCTACGTAGGACCTAGAGTCTGACTCGTCCCGCTTGAATCGTTTGGGGGATTCCCAAGCGCGGGGTGATCTGATTCAAGCGGCTGGCCGGGGACGGAGGCCGGCATGGGATGGCGAGGGCGTATTCGCAGGACTTGCGCGAGCGGGTTGCG
>JBBSFH010000010.1:0-124152 GCA_038238915.1 Sphingomonadales bacterium | reverse complement strand
TGGTGCGGCCCCACACCCGTCCGCAGTTTGGCCCGGGGGGGGGGGGCCCCCCGCCCCTCGGGGGGGCGGCCCGACACGCAGTCACACGATCAGCGACGGCCCGGTATGCTCCATGCCGAACTCGCGCATCAGCGTGTCGCCGTCGGCCGTTCCCGCCACATATTTGCCCGGCTCCCGCATCTTCTCGCTCGCCGCAAAGAACGCCTCCATCTTGCCCGCCGGCGCGAACGAAATCAGCAGCCGCCCCACCGTATCGCCCACATGCGCCCAGCCATGCGGGATGCCGCGCGGCCCCAAAATGCAATCGCCCGCGTGGAGCGACACGCGCTTGCCACCCACCTCGACATCATAATCCCCCTCGAGCACGAAAAAGAGTTCGTCCTCATTGTGGTGCACATGGCGCGGCGGGCCGCCCTTTTTGCGATTGGTCTGCTCCATCACGAACATCGCGCCGCCGGTATCGCGCGTGAGCACCTTATACGCCGTCGAACTGAGCCCGATCGACCGCGCCGCCCGCCCCTCCCGGTCCGCAGCGGCGGGCACCAGCCCGGGCGAGGGCAGCGGGGGAGGCGTGGGTGTCTGCGCGAGCGCCCCGGCGGGGATCGCGGCAAGCGCGAGCGAAAGCATGTGACGGCGTTCAATGGACAACATGCCGGGTCTCCCTGACAGGAGGATGCGCCAACCCAAGCGCCTTGCCTACCTCCCCCCGAAGCCGCCGTGGTGAGGAAGGGTCCGACCGGGCCTATGTACCGGCCGCGCGAGCGATAATCCCATACACCTTGCGCACGTCCGCGATCCTCAGCAACTGAGGCGTGGGGTCCATCCCGGGGATTAAAAATTGTAATCCCCCACCACCGAATGGTGACGCCGAAACGCCGAACTGGATGGTCCCCGTGCCGTCGGAGCGTTCATTGAATTCCAGCACCGGCATATGCTTGAGATCCACCGACCGGATTGAACCAGAGCCGTCCTTTGCGATCAGAACGCGCTTGTCTGTTACCGCATACTCCAGCCTGTGCCGCGTTCGCGCATCGACGAAAAACCTGCCCACCGTGATGTATAGACCCATTGCCAAAAACGGCAGCCCGAACAGCTTGAATTCGAGCGGGGCTCCGGTTGTCCAAACTGACGCGTTCCAGAACACCGCGAACCCCCCCCACAACAGGCTGAACGGGATCAGAAAGGCGTCACGCCCGGCCAACGTAAGCCCGGGCAGCGGCTTGCCACGCCAGAGGACGCGCTCGCCTGATAGTAGGTTACGATCAATCGCGCTCGGCCCTATAGCATTCATCACCACCACCGCTCCGCCCGCGCCCCAAACCCCGCCGCCCGCTCCAGCGCATACCCCACATTCAGCACCCCCGCCTCGTCCAGGGGCTTGCCGATCACCTGCAGCCCCAGCGGCAGCCCGGCCTCGTCCACGCCGCCGGGCACCGAGATCGCGGGCAGCCCCGCCAAGGAGGACGGCACCGTGAACACATCGTTCAAATACATCGCGATCGGATCGGCGGACTTGTCGCCGAGCGCGAAGGCGGCGCTTGGCGCGGTGGGGGTCAGCAGCAGGTCGCAATGCTCCCATGCGCGTTCGAAGTCGCGCGCGATGAGCGCGCGGACCTTCTGCGCCTGGAGGTAATAGGCGTCGTAATAGCCCGCGCTCAGCACATAGGTGCCGATCATGATGCGCCGCCTGACCTCGCGCCCGAAGCCGGCCGCGCGTGTTGCTTCGTACATTTCGGCAAGCGAGGCTCTCGCAGGCTGCACGCGTTGGCCGAAGCGCACGCCGTCGTAGCGCGCGAGGTTGGAGGAGGCTTCGGCGGGCGCGATGATGTAGTAGGCGGGTAGCGCGTATCTGGTGTGCGGCAGCGACACCTCCACGATCTCCGCCCCCGCATCGCGCGCCATCGCCGCCCCGCGTTCCCACAGCGCATCGATCGCGGGCGGCATCGCATCCACCCTGTACTCGCGCGGAATCCCCACGCGCACGCCGCGCAGATCGCCCGTCAGCGCCGCCTCCAGATCGGGCATCGCCAAATCGAGCGAGGTCGAATCGTTCGGATCGAACCCCGCCATGCTCTGCAAGAGGATCGCGCAATCGCGCACCGAGCGCGCCATCGGCCCCGCCTGATCGAGCGACGACGCGAACGCCACCACCCCCCAGCGCGAACACCGCCCGTAGGTGGGCTTCAGCCCGCAGATGCCCACGAACGCGGCGGGCTGGCGGATCGAGCCGCCCGTATCGGTCCCCGTCGCCCCTGCCGCGATGTTCGCCGCCACCGCCGCCGCGCTCCCGCCCGATGATCCGCCGGGCGTCAGCGCCTGATTGCTCCCGCGCGACCGCCAAGGCGACAGCACCGGCCCATAGGCGCTCGTCTCATTGGAGGAGCCCATCGCAAACTCGTCCATGTTGAGCTTGCCAAGCACCCCCGCGCCGTCGCCGCGCAGCCGCGCGGTCACGGTCGATTCGTATTGCGGCCGGAACCCGTCGAGGATGCGCGAGCCCGCCGTCATCGGCACGCCTTCGACCGCGAACAAATCCTTGATCCCCAGCGGCACCCCCGCCAGCGGCCCCGCGACTCCCTCCGCCAAAGCCACATCCGCCGCATCCGCCGCCGCCAGCGCCAGCTCGGGCGTCTCGACCAGATAGGCGTTCAGCCCCCGTGCTCCCTCCACGGCGGCCACATACGCCCCCGCCACCTCGCGTGCGCTGAACCGGCGCGCGCGCAAGCCATCGCGCAGCTCGGCGATCGTCAACCCGGTCAGATCCGCCACTATTCGATCACCTTGGGTACCGCGAAAAATCCGTGGCGCGCGTCGGGCGCGTTCGCCAGCACCTTGTCCGCCTGCTCGCCGTCGCTCACCACATCGTCGCGCCATCTGAGCGCGATCGGCATTACCGCAGTCATAGGCTCGATGCCCGTGCAATCGACCTCGGCCAACTGCTCGATCCAGCCCAGGATGTGGTTGAGCTCGCCCGCGAGCGGCTCCACCTCGGCCTCATCGAGTTTCAACCGCGCGAGGCGAGCGATCTTGCGGACGGTTGGCGCATCGACGGACATCCCCCACGCCTAACCGGCGCATCCGCGCCTGCCAAGCGCGATAGGGGTTGTCACACGCGCGAATTAGGGGTTGGACGCGGCCACCCCGCCCAACCGAGCGAGCCCAGATGAAACCCGAAGCCGATGCCTCCGTCTACGACGGCAAATATGAGAGCTTCGCCTCCGCGGTGCAGCCGATCCAGAAGAGCTTTTACTATCCGCTGTTCAAGCGTGTGGTGAAGACCGCGCTCACCTATCAGCCCAAGGCGGTTTTGGAAGTGGGTTGCGGTGCGGGCGGCGTGGCCCAACTCCTGCGAGAGGCGCTGCCTGCGGTGCGTTACCGGGGGTTCGATTTTTCCAAGGTGGCAATCGGCAAGGCGCGTGCGCGTCTGGGGAGCGACGATCTGGTGTTCGAGGGCAATGCGCTCGATCCGGCGATTTATGCGCGCGAGCCGCACGATCTGATCCTGTGCACCGAGGTGCTCGAACATGTCGAGCGCGATACCGATGTGGTGGCACTTTGGAATCCGGGCGTGCGCGTGGTGTGCACGGTGCCCAATTTCGATGCCGATACGCACGTGCGCCTGTTCCGCAGCGAGGCCGAGGTCGAGGCGCGCTATGGCGGGCTGATTGCGATCGATCGCATCGAGCGCTTCGCCAAGCCGGTGGGTGCTGGCATGTCGGCCGCGCAGTGGCTGCGCCAGTGCGTCTGGATGCGCAGTGACCCCAGGAAGCTCGCGGGCCATCTTGGGATCAACCGCTTCGAATGGAGCGCGGGCTGGTTCCTGTTCTCGGGCACCCGGCGGTAGCGGCGGGTGCTGCCGGACGTCGTTTACCCGTGCGCGTGCCCTTCGTGATCATGATCGTGATCGCAGTCCGGCCCGTGCACATGGCCATCGTCGCCGAGCATCGGCTCGCCGCTGGGCAGCGCCATGCCGCCCAGCGCGCCCTCTTTGCTTTCGAGCGCGGCCTGGATTTCGGCGCGGGTTGAAGCGCGCTCGGTGACATTGGCCTTGGCGATCAGGTGATCGACCACCTTCTCCTCGTACAGCGGCGCGCGCAGTTGGGCTGCCGCCATCGCGTTCTCGCGGAGCAGCTTCACCACCTGCTGCTGCTGGTTCTGCGGGTAGCGCGCGGCTTCCTGGCCGATCAGGCGGTTCATCTCGGTCTGGTTGACCTCGATCCCCGCGCGGCGGCCGATCTCGGACAGCAATAACCCAAGGCGCACGCGGCGCTCGGCGATGGTGTGATAGTCCGCGCGCTCGGCTTCGAGTTCGGCCATCGCCTTGGCGGGATCGGCCTCGCGCGCGGCTTCGTCCGCCAATTGCTTCCAGATCTGCTGGAATTCGCTTTCGACCATGCCGTGCGGCACCGCGAAATCGCGGCTCGCGGCGAGGTGATCGAGCAATTTGCGCTTCATGTGCGTGCGCGTGAGGCCGGTCAGTTCGCTCTCGACCTGATCCTTCATGATCTCGCGAAGTGCGGCGAGGTCATCGAGACCCAGGCCCTTGGCGAACTCGTCGTCGATCGCGGGGGTGGCGGCGGTGCGCACCTCGTTCACCAGAACGTCGAACACCGCGTCGCGGCCGGCCAGATATTTGGTGGTGTAATCGGCGGGGAAGGTGACCTTCACCTCGCGCTGGTCATTCGCCTTGGCACCGACCAGCTGATCCTCGAAGCCCGGGATCAGGCGGCCTTCGCCAAGGGTGATGGCGATGCCTTCGGCCTTGCCACCCTCGAACGTCTCGCCATCGACCTTGCCCTCGAAATCGCAAACGACAACGTCGCCCGCGGCGGCAGCGTGATCGGCGGGGGCGGCATCGAAGCGTTTCTGCTGTTCGGCGAGGCGGGCGAGTGCTGCGTCCAGTTCTTCGTCATTGGGTTCGACCACCAGCTTTTCGAGCGCGATGCCGTCGATCTCGCCCGGCTCGACTGCGGGGAGCAATTCGACCGTGACCTTCAGGCCCACGTCCGCGTTCGGGTCTTCCGTGATCAGCTCGACTTCGGGCTGGGTGGCGGGGCGGAGGTTTTTCTCGCTCAGCAGTTGCTGGACACCGTCCTTGACCGCGCCCTCCAAAGCCTCCTGACGCAGCGCCGCGCCGTGCATCTTGCGCACCAGATTGGCTGGCACCTTGCCGGGGCGGAAGCCGGGCATCGCGACGCGACCCGCGACTTCGGCCAGCTGCTTGTCGACGCGGGCGTCGATGTCCGCCTTGGGGATGGTGAGCGAATATTCGCGGCGGAGGCCCTCGTTCAGGGTTTCGGCGATGTGCAAGGGATGGATTCCTGGAGTGTTGGTGCGGGCGAAGGGACTCGAACCCCCACGTCTTGTGGACACTGGAACCTAAATCCAGCGCGTCTACCAATTCCGCCACGCCCGCGCGTGTTTGGATTGGTGGCCGCTACACCATCGGGGGCGGGGAGGGCAACGGGGTTAGGGAAGGAGCGCGAGCAGGTCGACCTCGTCGGCCACGCTCATCGCTAGCTCCACCGGGGGTGTGGGAAGTTTGGCCGCGCGCGTTCGCTCCTCGGGCGTTCGCAAGCCGTCCGCCGCGTCGGCGACTGCAAGCGACCAGCCTTTGGTGAACATCTGCGGAACTTCGCGGCGCAGCGAGGGGCTGTCTTCCAGCAGCGCCTCCGCGTCGCGCCATGCGCGTCGCACAGTGTTCCACCAGCCACGACGCGGATTGCTGTCCGCCGATAATGCGAGCTTGATCAGATGGGCGCTCGCCGTTCGGAAGTGGCTCGTGATCGCGCGGCGGTCGGACTTGCCCAAGCTCTCGATCTCCTCGGCGATGTTTTCCCAGTCGATCAGATCGAACCGGCCATCCCGCAAATGCGCCGCCTGCTCGGCGGACCAGAGCGCGAAATCCTCGTCATAGCCCGCGTCTGTGGAGGCGGGAGGGGGGGCGAGCCGGGTTGCCATCGCGCCGATATACGCGTTTCAGCCCAGCCTCGCCAGCGCGGCGGCGAGGCGTTCGGCTTCGGCGGTGAGGCTGGCCAGCTTCTCGCGTGCTTCCTCGACCGCCTCGGGCTTGGCTTTGGCGAGGAAGCCCTCGTTGGCGAGGCGGCCGGTCAGCGTGGCGGCTTCCTTGATGGCGGCGTCGCGCGTCTTTTCGAGGCGGGCCCGTTCGGTGGCGAGATCGATCACGCCTTCCAAAGGGATGACGGCAGTCGCTTCGGCGAGGATGATCTGCGCCGCACCGCCCGGCGGGGCGGGATCGAAGCGCAGTTCGGACACGCGCGCCATTTTGGCGAGCGCGGGGGCAGCTGTGGCGAGCCATGCGCGGGCTTGCGGGGAGGCTTCGGCGATGTGGAGCGGCAGGCTCGCGCCGTGTGGCACGTTCAGTTCGTTCCTCGCGCTGCGCGTCGCCTCGATCAGGCGGATGAGGAAGTCGATCGCCTTGGGCGCGTCCCGATCGAGCGCGCGCGCGTCCGCTTTGGGCCACTTGGCGAGGATCAGATCATGCTGGCGCGGGGCGAGCGCGTGCCAGAGTTCCTCGGTGATGAAGGGCATGAACGGGTGGAGGATTACGAGGATCTGATCGAGCACCCAGCCTGCGACCATACGGGTTTCGTCGGCTAGCGCGCCGGGCTCGGCGAGGATCGGCTTGGTGAGTTCGAGGTACCAGTCGCAGAAGCGGCTCCAGACGAACTGGTAGATCGCGGACGCGGCGGCATCGAAGCGGTAGTCGGCGAGTGCGAGTTCGACTGCGGTGATGGTGGCGAGGGTTTCGGCGATGATCCAGGCGTTGACGGTCTCGTGCGCTTGCGGGGGTTCGAGGTGGGCCGAGCCACCGATGCCGTTCGATTGGGCGAAGCGGGCGGCGTTCCAGAGTTTGGTGGCGAAGTTGCGGTAGCCCTCGACGCGGGGTTCGCTCATCTTGATGTCGCGGCCCTGCGTCTCCATCGCGGCCATGAAGAAGCGCAGCGCGTCCGCGCCGTACTTGTCGATCAGGCCCAAGGGATCGACGGTATTGCCCTTGGACTTGGACATCTTCTGCCCTTTGCCGTCGCGCACGAGGCCATGGCAGTAGACGGTGGCGAACGGCGCTTCGCCCATGATGTGGTGGCCCATCATCTGCATCCGCGCGACCCAGAAGAAGATGATGTCGAACCCGGTGACGAGGACGGAATTGGGGTAGTGGCGGGTGAGGGTTTCGTTCGTTTTGGGCCAATCGAGGGTTGCGAACGGCCACAGGGCGGAGGAGAACCAGGTGTCGAGAACGTCTGAGTCACGCCCCAGCGAAAGCTCCTTTTTCTTTGTTATCCATGCCTTGACCTGTTCACCTGAAGCGTCAGACCAACTATCGTAAACCTCAAAGTCTTCTCTCTTTGCGACCCCCTCATAGTACTTTTCGGCCTGATCAAGCCTATCCACCTCATCTAAGCCAACGAAAACAGCTCGTTTGTCTGTGTCTGGAGCCAAGTCGTAAATGCGTCCCGTTATTGACAGGCTCACATCATCTCGCATCGGACCATAAAGGACCGGTATCCGATGCCCCCACCACAATTGCCGACTGATGCACCATGGCTGGATATTCTCCATCCACTGGAAGAACGTCTTGCTCCAGTTTTCGGGCACGAAGCGTGTCTCGCCCGCGCGCACGGCGGCCATCGGGGCTTCGGCGAGTTTGGCCGCGTCGACATACCATTGATCGGTCAGCCACGGCTCGACCACCACGCCCGAGCGGTCGCCGTAGGGCATCTGGATCGTGCGGTCCTCGATGCGGTCGAGCAGGCCTGCGGCTTCGAGATCGGCGATGATCTTCTCGCGCGCCTTGGTGACCGTTAGTCCGCGATAATCGCCGCTGTGCTCGCCGCCGATCGTCGCGTCGGCTTCGAGGATGTTCATCGCGGTCAGGTTGTTGCGCTTGCCGACCTCGAAGTCATTGAAGTCGTGCGCGGGGGTGATCTTGACCGCGCCTGAGCCGAACTCGGGATCGGCCCAATCGTCGGCGACGATGGGAAACTCGCGCCCGTCGAACGGGTGGCGGACCATCTTGCCAACCAGCGCGGTGTAGCGCGCGTCTGCCGGGTTGACCGCGATGCCGGTGTCGCCGAGCATCGTCTCGGGGCGCGTGGTGGCAACCGTGATGTGGCCGCTGCCGTCGGCGAGCGGGTAACGGAAGTGGACGAGCTGGCCGGCGACCTCGCGCGTTTCGACTTCGAGGTCGCTGATCGCGGTCTTGAGCTTGGGGTCCCAGTTCACGAGGCGCTTGGCGCGGTAGATGAGGCCCTCGTTGTAGAGCTGGACGAACACCTTGCGGACGGCGGCGGAGAAGCCCTCGTCCATGGTGAAGCGTTCGTTGGCCCAGTCGCAGGACGCGCCGAGGCGGCGGAGCTGACGGGTGATGGTGTCCCCGCTCTCCTCTTTCCACTTCCACACGCGCGCCTCGAACTCGGCGCGCGTCATGTCTGTCCGCTTCACCCCTTCCGCGTCGAGCAGGCGTTCGACCACCATCTGCGTCGCGATCCCTGCGTGATCGGTGCCGACCACCCAGAGCGCATCCTTGCCGCACAGCCGCTGGTAGCGGATGAGGATGTCCTGCAGCGTATTATCGAGCGCGTGGCCGATGTGGAGCGAGCCGGTCACGTTGGGCGGCGGGATGACGATGGTGAAGGGCTCGGCATCGGGGCGATGCGGGCGAAACGCGCCGGTGCTCTCCCAGTGCGGATACCATTTGGCCTCGATGGCGGCGGGGTCGAAAGTCTTCTCGATCATTGCTGCCGTGCTAGCCGCCCAGTCCCGCCCCGTCCACGCTGAAGCCGCTGGACATGAAACGGCTGCGCGTGCCAGCCTTGCGCCGCCGCCAGGGGACACACCGATGAACCGCCGCGAATTGTTGACCGCCACCGCAACGCTCGCCGCCGCCGCCGCTGTCGCGCGCACCGCCCACGCCGCCGCCGACGGAATCGAACATGCGGGCCTCCCAGGGCGCGATTATCGCCCCGCCGTGGCGGCAGTGCGCGCGCAGGTCGATCGCCACGTTGCCGATCACGGCATCCCCGCCATGACGGTGGCGATGGTCGACGCGGACGGGTTCGCGGGCTTCATCCGCGCAGGGCTGGCGGACGTGGATCGGCACGAGCCTGTCGGTCCCGGCCACCTGTTCCAGATCGGATCGATCAGCAAATCCTTCGCGGCGCTGTGCGCGCTGATCCTGAGCGCGCGCGGCAAGCTCGACCTGAACGCAGAGGTGGTGGCGCTGGTGCCCGGGATCGACGTGCCGCGCGGCATCACGCTGATGCACCTGATCGAGCATAGCAGCGGCCTGCCCGACGATGCGCCGCTATTCCCGCGCCCCACCGGCGGCAAGCTGTGGCAGGGCTACGCGCCGCACACGCACTGGTCCTACAGCAATCTCGGCTACACGCTGATCGGCAAGGCGCTCGAACGGGCGAGCGGTAAACCGTTCGAGGTTCTCGTCCGCGAGCTGGTGTTCGAGCCGCTGGGCATGGGAACCGCGCGCGGCGCGATCCGTGCCGAGGACCGTGCGCTCTACGCGCAGGGGTATACGCCGTATGCGGGCGATCTCGGCTGGAGCGACCGCGATCGGCTCGGCGTGGCACCGTGGGCGGACGTGACATTTGCGGCGGGCTGCATCGCGGCGACCGCGCACGACATGGCAAAATATGCGCGCTGGCTGATCGCGGCGGCGCGGGGCCACGGCGCGCCGCTGCTTTCGGACGCGGACGCGCGCCGCTTTACCACCGCCACGATCGATGCGCCGGGCTGGGCGCAGCCGGGATCGCGCTATGGCTTTGGATTGGCCACGGTTCCCATCGATGGCCGCACGATGCTGCACCACACGGGCGGGATGATCGCGTTCACCTCTTCGATCCATGTCGATGCGGCGGCGGGGACCGCGTGCTTCGCCAGTACCACGCTGACCGGCATGCCTGGCTATCGCCCGCGCGACATCACGTCCTACGCTTGCCAGATGCTGCGCGTCGCGCGCGACGGAGGTGCGGCGCCGACGCCCGCTCCGACGCGCGCGGCATTCAATTCACCGGGAGATTATGTCGGCCGCTTCGCTGCTGACGATGGCCGCACGATCGTGTTGAGTGCGGTTCCCGGCGGGCTGCGCGCCCGGTTCGCGGGCGGCTCGGCAGCGGTCGATGGGCCTGCCCCCGATCTGCTCGCGGTGCGTCACCCCGCGTTTGGCCGCTTTCCATTGCAGGCCGAGCGCGTGGGCGGCAAGGTCAGCGGGCTGTGGTATGGCGGCGACTGGTATGCCGCGCGGGGCACACCGGCCAAACCCGCACCCGCGCCCGAACTCGCCGCGCTGACGGGACGTTATGACACGGACAATGTCTGGGGCGGAGTGACGCGCATCATCGCTCGCGGTGACAAATTATTTGCCGATGGCGTGACGCCGCTGACGCGACTGGCCGATGGAAGCTGGCGGGCGGGGGACGAGCAGTGGTGGCCCGAGCGCGCATGGTTCGACGGGGTAATCGACGGCCGGCCGCAGCGGCTGAGCTTGTCGGGCACCGACTTCTATCGGCGCGACGACGGCTGAAGGCCGCCGGACCTGTTGCGAAAAAAGGGGTGAGCCCCGGCCGGGAGGGGGGAATCCGGACCGGGGCTCTTTGGGCAGGACAGTTGTGAAGGCCTGCCAGGGGGGTGGCTTAAGCGGCCTTCACGACAATAAAACCAACGCCGCGCCACACGGTTCCATCCCGTCCGGAGAGTTGCGACGAGCGGTTTGTCTCAAGCGTTCAAGAACGCCGCGACCGCTGCGCCCAGCCCGGGGCGCGAGACCGCGGTGATGTGATTGCCCTCGATCTCGACCAGCGTCGCGCGCGGCAGCGCGGCGGCGAGCGCGGGGGCCGAGCCGTTGTCGCGGTCGTCCACCCCGCACACTACCAGCGTCGGCATCGTGAACGCCTCGAGTTCGCCACCGGGCGTGTCGCGGAAAGAGCCTAGCAGGTGGGCTGCCGCTTCCAGATCGGTGCCCGTCGCGCGCGCGAACTGCACGGCGTAAAACGCCGCCGAGCCGGGCGCATGCGCGCCCGGATTGCCAATCGCGTCGCGGAAAAAGTCCCTCCGGCGCAGGCCGTGCGTGATCCCTTCCAGCCCCATCCCGCCGAGCACCGCCCGCCGCGGCGTCATGCCGCGCGCGATCAGGCGCACGGTGGTGCGTGCGCCGAGCGAATAGCCGCCCAGATCGAACTCGGCCAAATCCAGATGCGCCACCAGCGCCTCGATATCGCGCGCGAGGACGTCATCGGGATAGGCTTGCGCGTCGTGCGGCGCGGCGCTCAGCCCGTGCGCACGGAAATCGGGCAGGATGACACGGAATCCCGCGTCCGCCACCGCCTGCGCGTGGCCGAACTTCAGCCAGTTCATCTCGCCGTGGCTGAACAGTCCGTGCAGCAGGATCACCGGTGGCCCGTCGCCCAGCTCGCGCCACGCGATCCTGGCCCCATCGAAAGAGGCAAAGCGGTGCGGCTCGGTGGCGGTTTCCATAGCTCGACGCCTTCGCAGGGAAGCGCCACGCAAGTCCAGCCAGCCGTTGCGCGCCTGTCAAAGCGGGGTAGTCTCCGCGCAGCACCCAGGGGGACACGCGCTTGGCCACCATCGCCGCCGTTCGGCAACGTCCGGCCGATCTGTTCGGCCAGCCGCGCGAGCTCACCTGGCTGTGCGCCACCGTCTTCTGGGAGGCCTTCGCGCGTTTCGCCACGCAGGCGCTGCTCGTGCTCTACATGGTGGGTGCGCTGTTCCTGCCCGGCCGTATCGAGCACATCGCAGGCTTCGCGCCCACGCGCGCGGCGATCGAGGCGGTCACCGGCCACTTGAGCAACCAGGCCTTCGCGGTGCAGCTCTTCGGCCTCTCGGTCGGCCTTAGCTATTTCGCGCCGCTGCTCGGCGGCCTGATGGGCGATCGATTGCTCGGCCGCAGCGGTGCGGCGTTCCTCGGCGGCGCGCTGATCGCGCTGGGTCAGCTCGCGCTTGCGTTCGACCAGAGCTTTCTGATCGGCCTCCTGTTGGGCGTCCTCGGAGCGGGGCTGATCAGCCCCAATCTGTTTGCGCAGGTGGGGCTGCTGTATCCCGGCGCGGACCGGCGGCGAGACGATGGGCTGCAGATTTTCTACGCACTCTACAATATGGGAGCCTTCGCGGGGCCGCTGGTGTGCGGAGTGATCGCGGCGACGGGTGCTTGGCATCTCGCCTTCGCACTCGCGGGTGCGGGGATGCTGATCGGTCTGATTACCTACGCGATCGCGCGCGGCGAGCTTCCCGCCGATCCCCCGCGCGTGGCTGCTCCCGCGCCCCGCCCGAACGGCGAACGCGGACCGGTCGCGCTGCTCGTGTTGCTCGTCGCGGTCTCGGGCACGTTCTGGATCGCGCAGAGCCAGGTGTGGAACGTCTATAATCTCTGGGTCCGGGACCATGTCGATCTCCAGATCATGGGTTGGCAAATGCCCGTGCCGTGGTTCCAGGCGGTCGACGCGGTCGTCCCGGTGGTCTTCCTTCCCCCGGTGATCGCGTTGTGGCGCTGGCAGGCGGCGCGTGGGGCGGAGCCCGAAGCGATCACCAAGATGGCGATCGGCTGCCTGATCTTCGGCGCATCGATGCTTTGGCTCGCCGCCGCCACGCCGCTGTTCGGCGCGCGCGTGCCGCTCGCCTGGGCGCTGGTGTTCCACCTGATCGATAATACCGGCTGGCTGTTCTTCACGCCGATCGTGGTCGGCCTCTATGCCCGCGCTGCCCCCGTCAGCATGAGCGCGATGGTGATCGGCCTGAACAGCAGCGCGGCGTTCGTGGGCAGCACGCTCTCGGGGCGTCTGGGCGGGCTGTACGAGCGCATGAGCGATACGCGCTTTTGGGCGATGCACGCGGGGATCGTCTGTGGCGGCGCGCTGGTGTTTCTGGCGCTGCGTCCTGCGGTGCGCCGGATGCTGGCGCGCGCGGACGCCGCCGCGCTCAGGCTTGCGCCCAGCGCTCCATGATTTGCGCGTCATCATCGGTCCGCGCCTCAGGCAGCCCATCGAGATCGCGGAACGCTTCGAGCCTGCCCTCCACTCCGAATTGCGATGCGGGTCGCAGCGCATCCGCCTGATCGATCGCGCCCGCCATCAGATCCATGCGCTCGCTATCGTTGTAGGCGAAGTAGAGCGGCGTGCCGCAATGCGCGCAGAAGCCGCGCGTGGCGATGGGCGACGAGGCGTAGGTGGCGGGTTCGCCCACCCAGGTGACGCTGGCCCGCGCCGCGCTGACGCTCGCCATGTGGATATTGCCCACCGCGCGGCGGCACATCGCGCAGTGGCAGAGTTCGGTCGCGGTCGGCGCATCGCTCGCGGTGAAGCGGATGCGCCCGCACTGGCAATGGCCGGTCAGCGTCATCATGGTCATCGCGCGTGAGTGCGCCGGGTGCCGCAGCCAAGTCCACCGACTTTCGGCGCACCGGGCTTTGCTGCTATGCGTCGCCCATGCTCGCAATCGCCTTCGCTTCCGACCACGCCGGCTTCGCCATGAAGGCCGCGCTCGCCGAACACCTGCGCGCGCAAGGCCACGAAATCCTCGATCTCGGCCCGTTCGACGAGGCCAGCGTCGATTACCCCGATTACGCCGACAAGCTCGCCGCCGCGCTCGCCGATGGCCGTGCCGGCCGGGGCGTGTTGGTTTGCGGCAGCGGCATCGGCATCGAGATTGCCGCCAACCGCCACGCGCACATCCGCGCCGCCAACTGCACGCACGCGACGATGGCGCGCCTCGCGCGCAGCCATAACGATGCCAATGTGCTCGCGCTGGGTGCGCGACTGATCGGGCTTGAAGTTGCGCTCGACTGCCTCCACGCCTTCCTCGAAACCGAATTTCTCGGCGGCCGCCACACCGGGCGCGTCCGCAAACTCTCGCCGGAGATGCAGCCATGAGCACCCGCCCCGAACCCGTTCCCGATCGCTTCTTCGTCGATACGCTTGCTGAGGCCGATCCCGCCGTCGCCGCAGGCGTCGCGCAGGAACTGCACCGCGAGCAAACGCAGATCGAACTGATCGCTTCGGAGAATATCGTCAGTCGCGCGGTGCTCGAAGCGCAGGGTTCGGTCTTCACCAACAAATATGCCGAGGGCTATCCCGGCCGCCGCTATTATCAGGGCTGCGCGCCTTCGGACGTGGTCGAGCAGCTCGCGATCGATCGCGCGAAACAGCTATTCGGCTGTGCATGGGCCAATGTGCAGCCCCACTCCGGCGCGCAGGCCAATGGCGCGGTGTTTCTCGCGCTGCTGCAGCCCGGCGATTGCTTCATGGGTCTGGACCTCGCATCGGGGGGCCACCTCACCCACGGCGCATCGGCTGCGCAAAGCGGCAAATGGTTCAAGGCAGTGCACTATGGCGTGCGGCCCGATACGCATCTGGTCGATTTCGATTCTGTGCGCGCGCTCGCGCACGAGCATCGCCCCAAGCTGATCATTTGCGGCGGTTCGGCTTACCCTCGCACGTGGGATTTCGCGCAGTTCCGGGCGATTGCAGACGAGGTCGGCGCGCTGATGATGGTGGATATGGCGCATTTTGCGGGGCTGGTCGCGGGCGGCGTCCACCCCTCGCCCTTCCCGCACGCGCATGTCGTCACCACCACCACGCACAAGACGCTGCGCGGGCCGCGCGGTGGGATGATCCTTTCGGACGATCCCGCGCTCGGCAAGAAGTGCAACTCGGCGGTGTTTCCCGGCCTGCAGGGCGGCCCGCTGATGCATGTGATCGCAGCGAAGGCGGTGGCGTTCGGCGAGGCGCTGCGTCCCGATTTCAAACTCTACTCGCAGGCCGTGATCGATAACGCGCGCACGATGGCCTCGCGGCTCAAAGATCGCGGCTGCGATCTGGTCGCGGGCGGCACCGATACGCACGTCGCCTTGGTGGACCTGCGCCCCAAGAACCTCACCGGCAAAGCCGCCGACGAGGCGCTCGAACGCGCAGGCATCACCTGCAACAAGAACGGCATCCCCTTCGATCCACTTCCGCCCATGCAGACGAGCGGCATCCGCATCGGCTCGCCTGCGGGCACCACACGCGGCTTCGGCCCGGTGGAGTTCGCGAGCATCGGCGACATGATCGCCGATGTGCTCGATGGGCTGGCGACGAACGGGGAGGGAGGCAATGCGGCGGTGGAAGCGGCAGTGAATGTGCGCGTGCGGGCGCTGTGTGCGCGTTTCCCGATTTACGGGTGAGCGATACGACCCGCAGTCCGGTTCCGACGCCCGATCGCCAACGTCAGCAGCGCCGAACCGAACATCCAGGCGATCGGCGGCGCGGGAACGCGCGCGGCGCTCGCGGCCGCTCTCGCTGGAGCAGCCGGCGTCGTGTGCTTGATCCCCAGATTATCGATCTCGAAGGCCGTGTTGCTGGAGATAAGCCGCAGCGCCAGCGGCTGCGCGCCTGGGGCGAATGCCAAGTTCACGTAGGCGCTATCCGGGGCGAATCGGCCGGTGAACGCGGAGAAGGCGCTGCCGGTGACAGTGTCGCCGAAGCCGTCGATGGGGATCGGCCTGCCGTTGAGGTCGAGCACCTGGAAGCTGTTGTACGCGTCGATACTGCCCCAGTAGAATCCGAGATTGGTGATCCTGTTGAGCGGATCGCCGAGGAACAGCAGCGCTTCGGCTCCAGTCGGCGAACCGACGGACAGGTAGCAACTGCTATCGCCCGTGGGCGACAGGCGCACAAAGTGGACGTTTCCGGTGTCGATCGTCGGTGCGCCGGTTACGTTCAGGCCGCCGGTATCGCAGCCGCCACCAGAACTGTCGAAGCTGGTGTTCACGACCCCCGGCACCGCCGAAATCTGACCGGTGCGTGGCACGTCGAGGCCACCTGCGGTCAAGGTTGTCACCGGCGCGGTCGCCGTTAGATCGAGCACGACACGGCTGCCCTTGGAGATCGTGAAGCCGTTCCCGAGGCCTGCGAAATCCAGGATCAGACTGCCGTTGCTGAGGCTCAGCCGCGAGTTGGTGAATTGGGAAAGCGTTGTCGCGGCGTTGACCGACGCACCAGACAGCGTCTTGGTGAGGTCCGCGACCCGGTAGTTCACATGCGCGAACGGATTGATCAAATAATTGAAACCCGGGTCGAGAGTGAAGCTCACCTGCGTGTCGGTGAAATCGATATCAAAAACGTTGCTGGCCGGGCCGTTTCTGGGGAACTCGACGCCGGCCCCGACCACCGCAGTCGAAGAACCCTGGACATCCAGGCCGGTGTTGATCAGCTCGACCTTGACACTATCGCCGATCAGACCTGCACGGACCTCGACCGAAGAACCGACGACCATCGCGACAATGACGAAAATTCGATCACCGAGCATGGATCGACCCTCCCGTTGTGCCCACAGAAATACTATCGCAGGTTCACCGCGAGAGCAATGGGGGGAGCCGAGCAATCAGCCCGGTCGCGGCGAACTCGACACCGATTTGATCGAATCCTTCGTGCGCGCGGCCATGTACACGCGCTCCCGCTCGCTGACCTGCCACCTCCGCCTAAGGTGCCGAAGTGGGCGCGCCAGGCGCGTGAGCGTCCACGTCAGTTCACCCCCCGCAGCATTTCGCGCGCGATGATGACGCGCATGATCTCATTCGTCCCCTCCAAAATGCGATGCACGCGCAGATCGCGGACGAAGCGTTCGATGGGGTAGTCCTGGAGGTAGCCGTAGCCGCCGTGGAGCTGGAGCGCTTCGTCGACGACTTTCGAGCCGGTGTCCGTGGCCAGCCGCTTGGCCATGGCGGCGAATTTGGTTTTGTCGGGCGCGTTTTCGGTTACCTTGGCGGCGGCGGTGTAGAGGAGGAGGCGGGCGGCCTGCAGCTCGGTTTCCATGTCGGCGAGGCGGAATTGCGTGGCCTGGAAGTCCGCTATGGCTTTGCCGAACTGGGTGCGGGCGCGGGTGTAGGCGAGCGATTCGTCGAGGCAGCGTTGTGCGCCGCCGAGCGAGCAGGCGCCGATGTTGAGGCGGCCGCCATCGAGGCCGGTCATGGCGATCTTGAAGCCGTCGCCTTCCTCGCCGATGCGGTTGGCGACGGGCACGCGCACGGCGTCGAAATTGACTTGGGCGGTGGGTTGGCTGTGCCAGCCCATCTTTCGCTCGGGCGCGCCGAAGCTGACACCGGGCATGTCTTTGTCGATCACGAGACACGAGATGCCCGCTGCGCCGGGGCCGCCGGTGCGAACCATCGTGACATAGACCTCGTTCGCGCCTGCGCCCGAGATGAAGGCCTTGGAGCCGGTGACGACATAGTGATCGCCATCGAGATCGGCGCGGGTGCGAAGTGCTGCGGCGTCCGAGCCCGAGCCGGGTTCGGTGAGGCAATAGCTCGCGAGTTTGTTCATCGCGATGAGATCGGGGAGGTAGCGGGCTTTGAGGTCTGGCGCGCCGAAGCTGTCGATCATCCACGATGCCATGTTGTGGATCGAGATGAAGGCGGATGTGCTGGGGCAGCCATAGGCCATCGCCTCGAAGATGAGTGCGGCCTCCACGCGGCCGAGGCCGATGCCGCCGCCCGCTTCGGACACGTAGATGGCGGAAAATCCGAGATCGGCTGCCGCGCGGATGGTGTCACGCGGGAAGATGTGGTGTTCGTCCCAGTGCGCAGCGTGGGGGGTGAGCTTGTCGGCGGTGAAGCGCGCGGCGGCTTCCTGGATGGCGCGCTGGTCTTCGGTGAGGGCGAATTGCATTGGGGGGCCTGTTGCGGGGCGGTGAAGTAAGACGTATCTTACCCATCATGAACGCGCAAACCAAGCTGTCCTCGCGGGGGCAATGTGTGATCCCTTCGAAGGTGCGCGCCCAGATGGGCTGGCGTGCGGGCGATACGCTGGGCGTGCGGACCGAGGGTGGCAGGGTGATCATTGAGCGCGAGCAAGAGGATTGGAAGGCCAGGCTGGGGCCGCCGATCACGATGGACGAGTTGCTGGCTTCGCTGCCCAAATATGATGGGCCATATATCACCGATGCGATGATCGAGGAGACGCTGCTCGCCGAGGCGGCCGAACGCTATGAGCGCAAGACGCGACGTTGAGGGGAGCGGACACCAACATCGTCGTGCGGCTGCTCGCAGGGGACGATCCCCGGCAATCTGAGTTGGCTCGCGTCTGGTTTGATGAAGGCAAGGTGTTCCTCTCGCAGACGGTGGTGCTCGAAGTGGAATGGGTGCTGCGCGGGCGCATGGGCTGGGGGCGCGACGCGGTCGCGCGCGCGCTGGGGCAGCTGCTTAGAATGCCCAATGTTGTGGTCGAGCGTGGGCCGGACGCGCAGTGGGCGTTGGGTTGCCACGCGCTTGGCGGTGACCTCGCCGACATGCTCCAGGTGGCAGCCGCGCGCGACTGCGCGAGTTTCGCCACGTTCGACCGCGCGCTGCCCCGCGACGTCGGGCCGGACTCGCCGGTTCCTGTGACCGTTCTGGACGCGCGTTGACCCCTCGCCATCCGCCGGCCTAATCGTAAACACACATGCCCGCCTTTACCGCTTTCGATATCGTTGTGCTGCTGATGATCGTGCTCGGCGCGGCGATGGGGGCGTTGCGCGGGTTCGTGACCGAGGTTTTGTCGCTTTTGGCGTGGGTGGCGGGCGCGGTGGCGCTGCGATTGTTCTACAAGCCGGTGGCGGCGATGGCGACGGGCTGGGTAGGGACTTCGAGCGGCGGCGCGGTGCTGGCGTTCGCGATGGTGTTCGTGCTGACGTTTGCGGTGTTCCGCGCGCTCGCCACCAATCTGGGGCACCGGACGCGCAATTCGGTGATCGGGCCGGTGGATCGGTTTCTGGGCTTTGGCTTTGGGGCGGCGAAGGCGGTGATCGGCGCTTCGTTGCTGTATCTGGCGATCACGCTGGTGATGGAGACCGCGTGGGGACATGATGAGCCGAGGCCCGAATGGCTGAGCGCCTCGCGGTCCGAACCGCTGCTGCGCGTGACTTCGCACGCGATGATCGACTGGGTGGAGCAGCGGCGCGGGCATCCGGTAACGGGCAAGGGCGAGGGCTATACCGATCGCGCGCGCGATGCGCTGGGCGATCTGATGGCGCCCGACAAGGCACCCAAGGACAAGCCGGGCACGTGAGCGCGCTGCGGCTGTATAATACCCGCACGCGGCGCAAGGAGATCTTCGTTCCGGGCGATCCGGGGCGGATCACCATGTATGTGTGCGGGCCGACGGTCTACTCGCGCGCGCATATCGGCAACGCGCGGCCCGCAGTGGTGTTCGATGTGCTCGCGCGGTTGCTGCGGCATCTGTATGGGGCAGACGCGCTGGTCTACGCGCGCAACATCACCGACATCGACGACAAGATCATGGCGGCGGCGGTGGCCGAGGGCGTGAGCACCGACGAGATCGCGGCGCGGTTCGAGCGGCATTATGTGGAGGATATGGGCGCGCTGGGGGTAGCTCCGCCCGATCTGGCGCCGCACGCGACGCATCATGTGCCCGGCATGATCGCGCTGATCGGGGCGCTGATCGACCGGGGCGTGGCGTATGTGGCGGACGGCCATGTGCTGTTCTCGGTTGCGGCCGATCCCGATTATGGCTCGCTTTCGGGGCGGGACCGCGCGGCGATGCTCGCGGGGGCGCGCGTGGAGGTGGCCACGTACAAGCGCGACGGGGCGGATTTCGTGCTGTGGAAGCCTTCGGTCGCGGGGCAGCCGAGATGGGAATCGCCTTGGGGGTTCGGGCGGCCGGGGTGGCACATCGAATGCTCGGCGATGATCCGCGAGCTGCTGGGCGAAACTGTGGACATCCATGGGGGTGGGCAGGATCTGATCTTCCCGCATCATGAGAATGAGGCGGCGCAATCGAGGTGTGCGAGCGGCGGGGCCGAGCTGGCGCGCGTGTGGATGCACAACGGGTTTCTGAGCATGGGCGCGGACAAGATGTCCAAGTCTCTGGGCAACGTGGTGAGCGTGGGGGAGTTGCTGGAGCAGGGGTGGGACGGGGAGGTGCTGCGGCTGGCGCTGCTGAGCGCGCATTATCGGCAGCCGCTGGAGTGGAGCCAAGAGCTGCTTGAACAAAGCAAATCGCGTATTGACCGGTGGTATAGACAGTTGAGTAGTTACGCGGATGTAGCGCTTGACGAAGCGCGCTCGAGCCTGTCCGGAATTTTCAGCAACGGCGAGAGCCCTGCGGGATACTGCAACGACCTAGATCTTCCTTGGGTAGTCGCCACAGTCGATGCGGCGCTATCGTATTGGAAATCCCGAGAAGATTGCGATGCGAAGAGATCGGACCTCTCAATGGCAGCTTCCGCTTTGAGGCTCATGGGCCTCCTGACCAAGACGGCTGAACGGTGGTTTGAACCGGTGCTTAGACCTAAACCAGCGACATTCGGGTTGCAGGGTAGTCCTGGCGAACTGATTAGTGAAATGGAAATGCGGCTTCACACACTTCGGGATACCCGCAACGCCGCCCGCGCCGCCCGCGACTTCGCCACCGCCGATCGTATTCGCGCCGAACTCGAGGCCGAGGGCATCCTGCTCGAAGACGGGCCCACCGGCACGACCTGGCGGCGGGCTTAGGCGCCGACCCCTCACCCTCCCACGCCTTCGGCGTGGGCCCCTCCCTCTCCCGCAGGGGGAGAGGGGTTGTTTACCGGCGGGTTGGCCGGACCACGCCAGGCCGCGATGAAGCGCCATGTCGACACGCGCGCCAATCCCCTCTCCCCATGCGGGAGAGGGAGGGGCCCATGCGGAGCATGGGAGGGTGAGGGGGGCGCTGGTGCCGGTGGCGCGTCGGCTGCGGCGCGAGCAGACAGAGGCGGAGCGGAAGCTATGGGCAGTGCTGCGACGGCCGCCGTTCGCCGCGCACAAGTTCCGGCGGCAGGTGCCGTTTGCGCCACGCTATATCGTCGATTTCTGTTCGCATTCGGCGCGGCTGATCGTCGAGCTCGATGGCGGGCAGCATGGCGATGCCGCGCACGCGGCTTCCGATATCGCGCGAACGCGCTATCTGGAGGCTCGCGGCTACTCGGTGCTGCGGTTCTGGAATGCGGACATGGCGAATGCGGAGGCTGTGGCGGACACGATCCTCGCGGCTGACCCCTCACCCTCCCGCAGCTGCGCGGCGGGCCCCTCCCTCTCCCGCAAGGGGAGAGGGTAGTGCGGGCGGCGGCTTGTGCGGGCCGGGTGGCGCGCCGATCTGTTGGACGATGAGGTTCGATGTCCGAAGCACTGTATAACGCCGCGATCCTGCGTCTTGCCTGCGCGATCCCGCACGAGGGCAGGATCGCGGACGCGCAGGCGAGCGTCACGCGGGTCAGCCCGATCTGCGGCAGCCGGGTGAGCGCGCACGTGGCGCTGGGGGAGGATGGCCGCGTGGCGCGCTTCGGGCAGGAGGTGCGCGCGTGTGCGCTGGGGCAGGCGTCCGCCGCGATCCTTGGCGCGGGGGTGATCGGGCGGAGCGCGCCCGAGCTCGCGGCGGTGCGCGACGGGCTTGCCCGGTGGCTGGGCGGTGCGGGCGATCCGCCGTGGCCCGCGCTCGACGTGCTCGCGCCTGCGCGGCCTTACCGGGCGCGGCACGCCTCGATCCTGCTTGCGTTCGAGGCGGCGGCGGCGGCGGCGATGGATGCCACTGCCGCCACGCATCGGCACGCCGCCTGATCGCGCGGCGCGCGCGACCGGGAACCGAGCGCCAAGCTGCTCCCGCAACCCCGTCGCGGCGCGGCCGTCATCCTAGGGTGAGACCTGCGCGGCCGAATTCGCTCGGGCTTCGCGTAACCCCGGGTGCCAGCAATGTTCGCAGCGATCGGTCTCGTCGTCATCATCGTCATGGTGTTCGGCGGCTTCGCCATCACCGGCGGCAATCTGATGGCGGTGCTGGGCGCGATCCCGCACGAAATGCTGATCATCGGCGGTGCGGGTGCGGGTTCGCTGCTGATCGGCAACAGCCTGCCGGGGATCAAGGCGCTCGGCGGCGGCATCATGCGCGCGGTGAAAGGGCCGGTTTACCAGAGGCCCGATTATCTGCAGGCGATCTTCCTCACGTCCAAGCTGATGAAGATGCTGCGCGTGGAAGGGCCGGTCGCGGTGGAGGGCCATGTCGAGGAACCTGGCAACAGCGATCTGTGGCGGCTGTATCCCAAGCTGCTCGCGGACCGGTTTTTCGTCAGCCTCGTCACCGATACGCTGCGCCTCGTGCTGATTTCTTCGGGCACGCTCAACATGCACGCGGTGGAGGAGGTGATGGATAACGCGATCCGCACGCACCACAACATGGCCGAGCGGCCGGCTGCGGTGTTGACCACGCTATCGGACGCGTTCCCCGCGCTGGGCATCGTCGCGGCGGTGCTCGGCGTGGTCAAAACGATGGGGTCGATCGACAAGCCGCCCGCGATTTTGGGCGGCATGATCGGTTCGGCGCTGGTGGGCACGTTCATGGGCGTGCTGCTGGCCTACGGCATCGTGGGGCCGCTCGCCGCGCGGCTCAAGCATGTGATCGAGGAGGACGCGGAGATCTACCACGTCGTCAAGCAGATCATCATGAGTTCGCTGCACAAGCACCCGCAGCCGTTGGTGATCGAGGCGGCGCGGACCTCGATCAGCCACCACAACCAGCCGAGCTTTTCGGACGTATTCGCCGGGATTCAGGGCAGATAGGTGGCCGCGCCCAAAGCCCCGCAGGCCGACGCCGAGCCCACCATCATCGTCAAGCGCGTGCGCGCCGTTGGCCATGGTGCCGCGCACCATGGCGGCGCGTGGAAGGTGGCGTACGCCGATTTCGCCACCGCAATGATGGCGTTCTTCATGCTGCTGTGGATCGTGGGCGCGACGACCGAGAAACAGCGCAAGGGCATCGCCGACTATTTCTCGCCGACGCTCGTGAAGATGAGCCCCAAATCGAGCGGTTCGAACGGGCTGCTCGCGGGGCGCTCGGTGCGCGACAGCGAGGGCGGCGCGCCCGCCGCGTCCTCGGGGGGCAAGGGCATGATCGCCTCCATACTGCCGCGCGAGATCGGGACGGGCGAACAGCGCCCTGCCGCCGACCGGACGACGGCCGACCTCAAGCGCGAGCGGACGCAGCGCGAGGACCGCGCGCAGTTCCACCGGATCGAGGCGGCGATCGACGCGAGGCTCGCCGCCGACAAGTCGCTGAGCGATTTGCGGCGACAGGTGCGGTACACCGAGACGCGCGAGGGGCTGCGCATCGAGATCATCGACCGTGCGGGGTTTTCGATGTTCGAGCTGGGAACCGACCGGTTGGTGCCGCGCGCTGCGCACCTGATGGCTGCGGTGGCAGGCGCGCTGGTGGGCGCGCCCAACCCGGTCGCGGTGCGCGGACATACCGATGCCTTGCGCTATGCGGGCGGTGACATGAACAACTGGAAATTGAGCGCCTACCGCGCCGAGGCGACGCGCGCGGTGTTCGAGGACGCGGGCGTTCCCGAGGCGCATTTCGCGCGCATCGAGGGCGTGGCGGACCGCGAGCCGTTCATCGAGGCCGACCCGGCGGATGCGCGGAACCGGCGGATTACGGTGACGTTGTTTTACCGGGATCGGTAGGGGCACACCCGCAGGGGGGTGGGGATCAGCCTTCCAGCCACTCCGTCAGCGGCGCATATAGCAGTTCCCGCGCCCGGCTCCCCACCATCATCCCCACGTGCCCTGCCGCGACGTCGATTCGCATGCCAGCGATGGGCGCGGCTTCGGCGGGGACAATGCGATCGGTGGTGCTGACGATGTTGAGGACGGGGCAGGCGAGGGTGGCCGGAGCGATGGTTTGGCCATCGATCGTCCACGTGCCGTGGCCGGGTTCGTCGGCGGCGTAGAGGCGTTCGAATATGTGTTGGGCGGCGCCGACGCCGATGGGGGGGCCGCTGTTTACCCAGTCCTCGACGAGGACATAGTGGCGGGCCTCGCGCGCGGCGGGAACGAGTGCTGCGAAGCGTTCGAACTTGGCGACGCTGCGCTCGGGATCGAGATCCCAGAAGCCGGGCTGGAGCAGGTCCACGGGGACGACGCCGGTCGCGTGCGCGGTGGGGGCGATCTCGGCCCAGAGTTTGGCCATCCCCGCGCGGCGGTCCGCGCCGTAGCCCGCGAACACCCAGGGGGTGGCGATCAGCGCGAGGCTGAGCGGGGGGGCGAGTTGGGCGGCGGCGGCGGCGAGCGTGCCGCCGAGGCAATAGCCCACCAGATGCGCGGGCTCGCCGAGCTTGGCGATCAGGGGCAGCAGGCGCTTGGTGACGAGCGTATCGAGGCTCATCGGCTTTTCGGACGGGCCCGGCGTGCCCCAATCCACGACGAGCGGGTTGAAGCCGTTCGCCGCCAGATGCTCGACCAGGCTCGCGCCCGGCGCGAGATCGAGCACGTCGGCGGCGTTGATCAGCGACGGCACCAGCACCACCGGCGGGCCGTGGCCACCATGATCGAGCAAGCGGCTCGCCCCCGCACGCGCGGCGACCGAGGGCTTCGATGCGGGTCGTTTGTGCTTGCTCTCCTGGTACGCGCGCACGCCTGCGAGCACCGCGGCCATGCGCTCGCGGTCCCCTCCGGTGACGCGCAAGGCCATGGCGAGAAACCCCGGCAAGGGGTGCGGGCCGCGTCGTTGCAGCGCAGCATTGGGGCGTGCTAGTGCAGCATCCATGAGTGTTGCGAGACCTTCCATGCCTGCGAATAGCGCCCCGGTAACAACTCCCGTGACGATCAAGAAATACGCCAACCGGCGGCTCTACGATACCGAGTCTTCGAGTTATATCACGCTCGAACATCTTGCGGCGATGACCAGGGCCGGACGCGAGTTCAAGGTGATCGACGCGCGCAGCGGCGAGGACATCACGCGCACGGTGCTCACCCAGATCATCATGGAGCAGGAAAACGGCGCGCAGACGATGTTGCCCGTGCCATTCCTGCGGCAGTTGATCGGCATGTATGGCAATTCGATGGGACCGATGGTGCCGAGCTATCTCGAGGCCTCGATGGAGGCGCTGAAGAAGAACGGCGAACAGGTGAAGGAAGTTGCGCTGAGCGCGGTGGCGGGAACGCCGTTCGAGGCGATCGCGCGGCAGAACATGGCGATGTTCGAGACCGCCGCCGCGATGTTTGCCGCGCCGCTGGCGGGGGCGGTCGCTCCGGTGGTTGCGGCGGCCGAGCCGGTGGCGGCTCCGGTGGACCCGGCGGACGAGCTGGTGCGCGTGAAGGCCGAGCTCGAGCGGCTGAAGGCGCAAGTGGCGGGCAGGCAGGCGTAGGCGCTGGCGGTGGGCCACGCGGGCGACTAAGCGCGGCGGCATGACGGGTTTCCCCATCGACGCGGTCCGCGCGCAATTTCCCGCACTCAGCGATGCGCGCCGCATCTACCTCGATTGTCCCGGCGGTACGCAGGTGTGCGCGCCTGCGATCCGCGCGCTGGCGGCGCATCTGGAGAGCGGCACCGCGAACAGCGGCGGGCTGTTCCAGACCTCGATCGAGACCGATGCCTTGAGCGAGGCTGCGCACGCGGCGATGGCCGATCTGCTGGGCGGGGAGCCGGGCGAGATCGCGTTCGGGCAGAATATGACTTCGCTGACGCTGAGCGTATCGCGTGCGTTGGCGCGGGACTGGCGGGAAGGCGACGAGCTGATCGTCACGCGCCTCGATCATGATGCCAATGTCGCGCCGTGGCTGGCGGTGGCGGAAGATCGGGGGATGACGGTGCGCTGGATCGATTTCGATCCGGCAACGGGTGTGCTAGGCTTGGAGGCGCTGCCCGCGATGCTGACCGATCGCACCCGGCTGGTCGCGGTGGGCGGGGCGAGCAATGCGATCGGCACGGTGAACGATATCGCCGCGATCGCGCGCATCGTGCATGGCGGATCGGGTGCGCTGGTGTTTGTGGACGGGGTGCAATCGGTGCCGCATCTGCCGACCGATGTGCGCGCGCTCGGCTGCGATCTGCTGGTGTGTTCGCCGTATAAATTCTTCGGCCCGCATCAGGGCGTGCTGTGGGGACGCGGCGATCTGCTCGCGCGGTTGCGACCGTACAAGGTGCGCCCTGCTGCGAGCGCGCCGCCCGCGCATGGGTTCGAGACGGGGACGCCGAGCTTCGAGGGGCAGGCCGCCGTGCTCGGCACGATCGACTATCTGGAGTGGCTGGGGGGCGAGCTTGCGCCCGGCGCCGCGACACGGCGGGTGCGGCTGCTGGCGGCGATGGAGGGGTGCGTTGCCTATGAGCGCACGCTGGGCGAGCAACTGCTGGCGGGGCTGGGCGGGCTGAACTCGCTCAAGCTGTGGGGGGTGGCGGGGATGGACGGGCGCGTGCCGACGTTCGGCTTCACCCATGCCGCGCACCACCCCGATGCGATGGCGCAGGCGCTCGCGGCGCGGGGGATTTACGCATGGTCGGGCGATTTCTACGCGGTCGAGGCAGTCGCGCGCATGGGACTGGCGGAGCAGGGCGGGCTGCTGCGGCTGGGGCTGTGCCATTATCACACGCACGAAGAGGTGGAGCGCACGATCGCGGCGGTGGCGGAGATCGTGCGCTAGGCGTGCGCGGGTGGCCCGGCGCGCGGGGGGCGGCCGGGGGTGGGGAGGTGCGGGGGTGTCTCGGGCCCGTCCGCCGGGGCCTCCTCCCGAGAGGCTGGCGGACGGGCCTTCGACGTTGCGGGCGGGCGTTGGCCAGGCGGTGGGAAGTCCGCTCTCTGTTTCCCAGCCTTCATCCGCGTGTTGCCCCACGCATGCGAGCGTTCGCGGGGTAACATGCGGGTGCGATTTTTGAGAGGTAGCCCTTGGTGTGGCTGGTATCCGCCTGGCCGTGATCCCGTCCGGTCCCGGGCAGGGCCAAGTCGACCCACCCTGATCGGGCGCTCTTCGCCACCCCGTGCCGGGAGCACGAGGCGACTTGGGGGTGGGGTTAGCCTATTTGGTTTGTTTTGTCAAGGGGTATACAGCCCTGGATGGCCGTCCGCAGCAAAGGTGACGCCAAAAAAGGCTATTTAGCGAACTGGGTAATGAGCGCACAAAACGACTGAGTATCCAAGAAGTAATTAGGATACGCCTTCCTCAACGACGCGACCGAGTCAACAGACACTAAGACGGCCTCTTCACCTGCATCTTTGTTTAAATTTTTTTCTACCAAAAGATACTCAAGGTTCGCACGAGCAGACTCGTCTCTCCGGTAGGACGAGATCGTTAAATTGTTGTCTAAAGGAGAGAGTCTCAAAATGAAATAGTGCTCTCTGTTTTCTTGCTGCTCAAAGTACTTTAGAGCAGAACCATAAGCAGATAAGCGTTTAACCGGATTTGTCGATTTTACGAAGTTCTTTAGTTCTCTGCGCGTATCTGAAGAATTCAAGGGTGTGTTATCCACAATCGGCTGATCCTCCAAGCGCGCAATCTCAGACGCCATAAGTTGAAAAAACCTCAGCCAATCCGTATCGCCCTGCGACGATTTAAGCGCCTGGCGGATCATAGTTCCCACTACCTCCACAGCTGTCGCCCAGGTATGCTGCAACTGGGACCGGAGTTGCATTTCAATCTTCAGGCCGTTATATGTTTCCTTGCGATCCGAATAGTAGGAATACACAAGGTGTATACCTCGGTAACCCGACGCTCTTGGTTGACTGATGTAATCGTCGCAAGTGAGCAGTTTATGCCTGACGTCGCTATGTCTGTAACTATCTACGACTTGTCTAACTTGGTTTACAGAATCCAGAATCGCTCGGCAGCCTCCAATGTCTTGCATTTGAGTCAGCTTCATAGTCGGGCGGATACGAAGCTTTGCCTCAATTGAGATCAAACGCTTTACACGTTGGGCGACGATAATACCTTGGTAGATTCTTCGACCGCGATACCTAAGTCCATTCTGAAACGTGTTTAGAGGGAAACTGTGCGAAGCCCGCCAGTTGTTTATTACATTCAATGCTTCAGCGGAACTCGCTGCCGATAGAGATTCTTTCAGTATTGTTTTAGCTGCCGCATTCACCTCCTCGCGGGAGCATAGAGGCTCTGCCCACGCCACAAGCTACTCCCCCGCCTTCGCCACATACTCCCGCAGCGCCGCGTTGATGCGCACGGTGAAGTCTTCGCCCGCGGGGGTGTGCGTGCGGAACCAGTCGAACAGGTCCGCGTCGATACCCACCGCGATGCCGCGAAACTGGCGAGGGCGCTTGAACCCGCAATGCCAGTCCGACGCGCGGAACGACTCGACAAGAGCGCTAACATCGATTTCGACATCGGGACGCGCGGCAAGGGCTTCCGGTCCCGCGAGCCGGCCACGGCGGATGGGGCGAATGGGCCTAGGATCGGTGTTCATGCCATCCCCCTACTCCGCCGCCTTCAACGGCGTGACCAGCCGTGCGCGCGCGAACCAGGCGGCGTCGAGTTCGGGGGCGGCGTCGGGGTTGGCGGCGATCTGCGCGGCGATGTCGGCGTCGCTCAGTGCGTCGAACCACGCGAGGAACTCGGGGGTCACCATCTCGGCGAGCGCTGCGTCACGCATCGCGGGGGTCACTGTCACGATAGGATCGGACTTCGCGGTCATTGGCTTTCCTGAAGCTGATGATGCGGCGAACGCCGCCGCGCCACGTGTATACCACAACGAACAGCCGATCGCGCAGATCGGCGATCGGGCCGAGGGCGACGAAGCGGGTCTCGGCGTAACCGGCGCGATCGTCGACGCGCTCGATATAGGGGCCATCGAACACCGCTTCGGCCGCCGCGAGCGAGAAGCCATGCTTGGCAACGTTCTCGCGGTCCTTCCTCGGATCGAACGCGATCACCTACTCCGCCGCCACCCCCGCCAACAACAGCCCCATGTCCTGGCCTTCGTTCGCTGCGGGTCCGAGTTTGGCGGATTGGCGGCGATCGAACGAGTCCCAGACTTCGCCCCACTGGCCGCGGGTGGCGGCTTTGGAATATTCGGTGGCGCGGGTTTCGAAGAAGTTCGCATGCTCGACGCCAGACAAGAGCGGCTGGAGCCAGGGGAGCGGGTGGTCTTCGATCATGTAGACTGCGGGCAGGCCGAGTTGGCTCAGGCGCCAGTCCGCGACGTAGCGCACGTAGCGCTTGATGTCCTTGGGGGTCATGCCCGGGACGGGGCCCATTTCGAAGGCGAGATCGATGAACGCGTCTTCGAGGCGGACGACCTTCTGGCACACATCGACGATATCGTCCTTGACCGCCTTGGTGAGACAGCCAGTCTCGGCGGTGAACGCGTGGAAGAGCTTGATGATGCCTTCGCAGTGCAGGCTTTCATCACGCACCGACCAGCTGACGATCTGGCCCATGCCCTTCATCTTGTTGAAGCGCGGAAAGTTCATCAGCATCGCGAAAGAGGCGAAAAGTTGCAGCCCCTCGGTAAAGCCACCGAACATGGCGAGCGTGCGCGCGATATCCTGATCGGTGGAAACGCCGAAGTTCGCCATATAGTCGTGCTTGTCCTTCATCTCCTTATATTGCATGAAGGCCGAGTAATCGCTCTCGGGCATGCCGATGGTATCGAGCAGGTGGCTGTAGGCAGCGATGTGGACGGTCTCCATGTTGGAGAAGGCGGTCAGCATCATCTTGACTTCGGTGGGCTTGAAGACGCTGCCATAGTGGCTGTGGTAGCAGTCCTGCACCTCGATATCGGCCTGGGTGAAGAAGCGGAAGATCTGGGTGAGCAGGTTACGCTCGTGCGGCGTGAGCTTCTGCGCCCAGTCACGGCAGTCTTCGCCCAAGGGAACTTCCTCGGGCATCCAGTGGATTTGTTGTTGGCGCTTCCAGTATTCATAGGCCCAAGGATATTCGAAGGGCTTGTACTGGCTGCGGGCGGAAAGAAGGGACATGGGGCTGATCCTAACGAGTGCTGTGGGTGCCGCCGCTAAACGCGCCGATACCGAGAACAAATCCGAAGTTATACCAGTTCCCGTTATTGGGTACGGAATAAACAGCGTAGTCAGACGAGAAGAGTGAAGCAATGAAGGCGGGAATGACGGCGATCCCATGAAACAATCCTCGCCAAAAGCCGGGTGCTTCCGGCTCGACGCTAGCGGCAATCTGGTGTGCGCACCCTGCCACCACAGCGAGCATCGTCATCACGATTATCCGCCGACGTTGTTTCCAGAGAGCAAGCATCACTGGCACGCCAGACACTCGTCATAATCCTTCACCTCGACCTCGACCTCGATCGTGCGGAGTTCGGGGGTGTTGTCCGCCTCCACCCCGCCCGCGAAGCTGGCGCGCTGGATGGACTTCGAGCGGAGGTAATAGAGCGACTTCACGCCGAGTTCCCACGCGCGGAAGTGGAGCATGAGGAGGTCCCATTTCTCGACGTCGGCGGGGATGAACAAGTTGAGCGACGAGGACTGGTCGATGTAGGGCGTGCGGTCGCCCGCCAGCTCAAGCAGCCAGCGCTGATCGATCTCGAAGGCGGTGCGGTAGGTGGCTTTTTCGTCGGGGGTGAGGAAATCTAGGCTCTGGACCGAGCCTTCGGTGGCGAGGATGGTGTTCCACACCTCGGTCGAATTCTTGGCCTTTTCGATGAGCAGGCGTTCGAGGTAGGGGTTCTTGACGACGAACGAGCCGCTCAAGGTCTTGTGCGTGTAGATGTTGGCGGGGATCGGCTCGACGCAGGCGCTCGTGCCGCCGGTGATGATCGAAATCGACGCGGTGGGCGCGATCGCGAGCTTGCAGGAGAAGCGCTCCATCACGCCCATCTCGGCCGCATCGGGGCAGGGGCCGCGCTCGATTGCGAGTTGCATCGAGGCTTCGTCGGCTTGGGCGCGGATCTGGCGGAAGATCTGCATGTTGAGCGACTTGGCCATTGCGCTTTCGAAGGGCACGCCCTTGGACTGGAGCAACGAGTGGAAGCCCATGACGCCGAGGCCGACGCTGCGCTCGCGTTCGGCGGCGTATCTGGCGTGCGCCATCGAGGGTTCGGCGCGTTCGATGTAATCGCTGAGCACATTGTCGAGGAAGCGCATCACGTCCTCGACGAAGCGCTTGTCGCCTTTCCACTGGTCCCAGAGCTCGATGTTGAGGCTGGAGAGGCAGCAGACGGCGGTGCGCTTGTTGCCCAGGTGATCGCGGCCGGTGGGGAGCGTGATCTCGGAGCACAGGTTCGAGGTGGAGCATTTGAGGCCGAGATCGCGCTGATGCTTGGGCATGGCGCGGTTCACGTGATCGATGAAGACGATATAGGGCTCGCCGGTGGCGAGGCGGGTTTCGACGAGCTTCTGGAAGAGGCTGCGCGCATCGACTTCTCCGCGCTTTTCGCCGGTCTTGGGGGAGACGAGATCGAAGGGCGCACCGTCGCGCACCGCGTTCATGAACGCGTCGGTGATCAGCACGCCGTGGTGGAGGTTCAACGCCTTGCGGTTGAAATCGCCGCTGGGTTTCCGGATTTCGAGGAATTCCTCGATCTCGGGGTGGTTGACGTCGAGGTATACGGCGGCCGACCCTCGGCGGAGCGAGCCTTGAGAGATGGCGAGCGTGAGGCTGTCCATCACGCGCACGAAGGGGATGATGCCGCTCGTCTTGCCGTTGAGGCCGACGGGTTCGCCGATGCCGCGCACATTGCCCCAGTAGGTGCCGATGCCGCCGCCGCGCGCGGCGAGCCAGACATTCTCGTTCCAGGTGTCGACAATGCCGGTCAGGCTGTCGTCGACACTATTCAGGTAGCAGCTGATCGGCAGGCCGCGCCCGGTGCCGCCGTTCGAGAGCACGGGGGTGGCGGGCATGAACCACAGGCGCGAGATGTAATCGTAGAGGCGCTGGGCGTGGCCGGGGTTGGTGGCTTCGGGGTCCGCATAGGCGGTGGCGACGCGGGCGAAGAGCGTCTGGTAGGTTTCGCCGGGGAGGAGATATCGATCGTCCAAGGTGGCGCGGCCGAAATCGGTGAGCAGCGCGTCGCGCGCGGGATCGGTGACGATGCGGGGGCGTGCGGAGGCGAGGGCGGGCGCGTCGCCGGGTTCGCTGTCGAGGTCGGCGGCGCGGTCGAGCGTATCGGGGTCGGGCAGGCGCATGGGGTCGTGTCCTCGCATCGCTCGCCCGACTCGCCGGGCGGACAGCGATGGTAACAGAGGCTGGCAAAACGAAGATGGGGAGAGTGGCCGCAGGCACAATAAGTTGTGGATAACCGGCGGAGGGACACTAGCGCTCGTGGGTGGGCATGTGTGCGCCACTACCGGCTGCGCGCTACCCTTGCCGCACGCGCGGGGGCGGGCCAAGGCTGGAGCGGCCATGTGGAACATCCCCAATCTCCTGACCATGGCGCGCACGATCGCTGCGGTTCCGATCGCCGCGCTAATCCTGTGGAGCCGCTGGGACGCGGCGTTCGCGCTCTTTATTGTCGCCGCGCTGACCGATTGGCTCGATGGCTGGCTGGCACGGCGCTGGAACCAGACGAGCGATTTCGGGCGGTTCCTCGATCCGATCGCGGACAAGCTGATCGTGGCCGCCGTGCTGATCGCGATGCTCGGCGCGCGGGCGGTCCGCGCCGAGCATGGCGACGGCGGCGCGGCGCTGCCCGCGCCCGGCACCTGGCCGGTGATCCTCATTCTCACGCGCGAGATCCTGGTGGCGGGGCTTCGCGAGTATCTGGGGCCGAGGAATGTGGTGCTGCATGTCTCGCCGCTGGCGAAGTGGAAGACCGCGTTGCAGTTGATCGCGATCGGGTTGCTGCTGGCGGCACCGGTGCTCGCGCCGTCGCTCGATCGCACGGCGATTTTCTACGTTGCGCAGGCGGGTGGCGCAATCCTGGCCTTCTCCGCCCTGCTCGCCTGGATCACCGCTTGGTCCTATCTGCGTGCGGGTCTGCGCCACATGGAGCCGCCGCGATGATCCACCTGCTCTACTTCGCCTGGGTGCGCGAACAGCTTGGCCACGATGGCGAGGAGTATCCGCTCGCCGAACCCGTCCACCTTGCCGCCCTGCTCGATGCACTGGGCGAGCGTGGCGGGGCGTATGCGGCCGCGCTGCACGACCGCGCGCGGCTGCGCTTTGCGGTCAATCAGGAGATGCGCGGGGAGGAGTGGGTCGTGCGGCCGGGCGACGAGGTGGCGATCTTTCCGCCGGTGACGGGCGGATGATCCGGATTGCTGTGCAGGAGGCGGATTTCGATATCGGGGCCGAACTGGCCGCGCTGCCCGGCGATGTGCCCGGAGTGGGCGCGGTCGCCAGCTTCGTGGGCATCGTGCGCGGCGGCGACGGGCTGAGCGCGCTCAGCCTCGAACATTATCCCGGCATGACGGAGGCCGCCCTACATGCCATCGCCGAACAGGCGGACGCGCGCTGGCCGCTGACCGCGATCACGATCGTGCACCGGGTGGGCCGGCTGAGGCCCGGCGAGCGCATCGTGCTGGTGGCGGCGGCGAGCGGCCACCGTGCCGCCGCGCTCGACGCGGTGGCGTATCTGATGGATTGGCTAAAGACGCGCGCGCCGTTCTGGAAGCGCGAGGAGGGCGTGTGGGGGAGTCGCTGGGTCGAGGCGCGTGATGAGGACGAGGCGGCGGCGGGGCGCTGGTAGCGAGGTCAGGCTCGCGCAGTATCCAGCAGCGGTGTGAAACCGCCCCAGATCATGCGCTTGCCATCGAACGGGGCTTCTGCGGGCCCGGGATCTGCCCTCATCTTGGCGAACGCCGCATCGGACGTCGCCTTGTCAGGCCATTCGATCCACGCGAACACGATCGCCTCGCCCGCCTCGGCCGCAACCGCGCGGCGGAAATCGGTGACCGTGCCGTCGGGGACATCCTCGCCCCAGCATTCGACCGTGCGCACTGCACCGAAGTCCCGGAAGATTGCCGCCATCTTCATCGAAAAATCGTGGTAGGCCTGCTTGTTGCCTTCCGGCACGGCGATCACGAAACCCGAAACATAGGTCATCGTCGCTCTCCTCTCCGACGCGCGGAGACGATCACCGTGCGCGGCGCTAGCCTTTACCAGATTTTCACGCGCTCCGCTGGGGCGAGATACAGCGCCTCGCCTGGCTTCGCGCGGAACGCGGCGTACCACGGATCGAGGTTCCGCACCGCGTCCGCGCGCTGCATGCCGGGCGAATGTTCGTTGGAGAGCAGCTGCCTTCGCAGTGCCGCCTCGCGGTATTTGGTGCGCCACACCTGTGCGAAGCCGAGATAGAAGCGCTGGTCGCCGGTCAGCCCGCCGATTACCGGGGCGGGGTGCCCATGGAGCGAGCGCAGATACGCATCGTGCGCAACCTGCAGGCCGACGACATCGGCGATGTTCTCGCCAAGCGTGAGCTTGCCGTTGACGTGGACGCCAGTGAGCGGCTCGTAGCGATCATATTGCGCTGCGAGCCGATCGGTCAGCTTGGCGAAGCGATCGATATCGCCTTGCGTCCACCAGTCGGCGAGGCGGCCGGTGGGATCGTATTTGCGGCCCTGATCGTCGAAATGGTGGCTGATCTCGTGGCCGATCACCACGCCGATCGCGCCATAATTCACCGCCGCGTCGGCATTGGGATCGAAGAAGGGGGGTTGGAGGATGGCTGCGGGGAAGACGATCTCGTTCCAGGTTGGGTTGGCGTAGGCGTTGATCGTCATCGGCGTCATGAACCATTCGCCGCGATCGGTCTTGTCGCGGATGCGGCGCACCTGCCGGTCCCAATCGAAGGCGGTCGCGCGCGCGTCGTTGCCGTAAGCGTCGTCGGCGCGGACATCGAGGCGGGTATAGTCGCGCCACTTGTCGGGATAGCCGATCTTGGGGCGGAAGGCGGCGAGCTTGATCACGGCCTTTGCGCGCGTTTGGGATGCCATCCACGGGATGGTCTGAAGGCGCGCGTTCATCGCCGCGAGGATGTTGCGCACAAGATCGTCAGCCGACGCCTTGGCGGCGGGCGGAAAATAGCGCGCGACGTAGATTTGCCCTACCGCCTCGCCGAGTGCAGCCGAGCTCTGCTCGACACCGCGCTTCCAGCGCGCCTTCAGCTCGGGGGTGCCGCTCAGCACATGGCCGCTGAAGGCGAAATTCTCGTCGACGAACGCCTTCGGCAGCACGTCCGCGCGCGCGGTGGCGAGCTTGTAGGCGAGATAGGCCTTCATCGTGTCCAGGGGCGCGGCGGCGACGATCTTCGCCTCGCCCGCGATCGCGCTCGGCTGCGCGACGAGGAGATCGCCCGTACCGCCCAGATTGGCACCTTGCGCGAACGCCGCCCAGTCGAACCCCGGCGCGCGCGCGGGGAGTTCGGCGAAGGTGAGCTTGTTGTAGGTCTTGTCCGCCTGGCGGCTTTCGACGCGCGTCCAGTGGACCTTCGCGATCGCATTTTCGAGGTCGAGGATGCGGCGCGCATTACCCTGGGCGTCGGGATAGCCCGCGAGTTGCAGCATCCTGGCGATGTGCGGCGTATATTGCTCGCGCACGGTGACGAGCGCAGCATCGTCCTTGAGGTAATAATCGCGGTCGGGGAGACCCAGGCCACCCTGCTCCAGCCCGGGGATGTACGCGTCCGGGTTTTTGGAATCGAGCGTCACGCCGAACGCGAACGGGGTCTGCACGCCGGTGCGCGTGAGCGCGCCCATCACCCGGGCGAGACCGGCGGCATCCTTGATCGCGGCGATCTCGGCCATCTCGGCCTGGAGCGGCGCGGCACCGCGCGCCTCGATCGCGGCCTCGTCCATGAAGGCGTGATAATAATCGCCAGCCTTGCGGCCGGGGGTGCCGGGCGCGAGCTTGGGGGCGGTGCCTTCGAGAATCGATCGTGTGCGTGTTTTCGACAGATCGTCGAGCGCGGTGAACATGCCGTAGGTGGCGCGATCGGCGGGGATCACGGTGGTCTTGTCCCAGCTGCCGTTGGCGTAGCCGTAGAAATCCTGCCCAGGCTGCACCGAACGGTTCATGCCCGCCGTGTCGAAACCGTAGGCACCCAGCTGCGGCTTGCCCGCAGGGGCGGCGGCGGCGAGCGTCAGGATCGTGCCGAGCGCGAGCGCGGCGCGGGCAGTACGGCGGGTCATGGTCATGGTCTCTCCCGGGAGTCTTGGTGTTGTGTGGCTGTTCCTAGCGCGGGACGCGACGGCGCCAAAGCCCGGAATGATCAGCGGCGTCTGGCCACCGCAATCACGCCCGCGCCGAGTGCGAGCAGCGCGAACTCGCCAGGCTCGGTAGCGGGAGCTGCAAGCGCCGCGAAGCGCGGGACCGAACCCGCGAGGGTGATGTTGCCGACCAGATCATAGGCCTGCGGATTATTGACCGCGATCCGGGTGATGGGGGCATCGGGAGCGATCACGCCGAAAAAGGCTCCGCGCGCGCTCGGCACTTCGACGATGTACTGGCCGAGCAGCGTATCGCCCGACCAGACCCCGACGTCGAACGCCGCCGCATGGCCGAGCTGCGCGCCGCCGCCGAAGTTCTGGAACAGATCGAACCCCGCCGCGCGTGTGGGCGTGGTGAACGCGAGATCGAGCGCGTCGCTCGCCGCGCCGTTCTGGCCGACCGAGAACTCGCGGTTCCCCGCGTAATGCGGCGCGGCGAGGTAGAGCGCGCGGCTGCCGGGTCCGCCATCGTCGCTCAGTTGCAGTCCGGGCACGATCGCTTCGGCGCTGCACGCGGCATTGGCGTTGCCGCGTTCGAGCGGCCCGGTGAACGCGGTCGTGTGCCGCACGCAGCGGTGGAAGTCTTCGTGAACGGTTGGCCCGGCGGCGCGCTCGAACGCGGTGCGCGCGGAAAACGGGATGACGCCCGCGTGCACAGCCGGGGCCGCGATCAGCGCGATCGATATGAGCGGAATGCGCACGCTGAACCCTCCTTGCAGTAGTAACGGCGCGCGGTGGCGGCGCTTCACCCGTTTGCGGAGCAAGTTGCGTGCCATCGGACCGCAGATGCCGGAATTGCGTCAGGCGGCGCCCGGCGCGGGGGCGAGAGTGTAAAGCCTGCCGACGCCGGCTTTCCGTTACCCCACCGCAGGCGGCGCATCTCCGTCGGGATTGCCGGGCGGGCCGAGTAGTCCCTCCCAGCGCGCGATCACGCTGGTAGCGACTGCATTGCCCACCACGTTGGTCGCGGTGCGGCCCATATCGAGCAGCGTATCGATGCCCAGGATCAGCAGCAGACCGCTCTCGGGGATGCCGAACTGGCCGATGGTTGCCGCGATCACCACGAGGCTGGCGCGCGGAACCGAGGCGATGCCCTTGGACGAGATCAGCAGGATCAGCAGCATCGTGATCTGCTGGCCGATGCTCAGATGCACGCCGTAGACCTGCGCGAGGAACAGCGAGGCGTAGGTGGTGTACATCATCGAGCCATCGAGATTGAAGCTGTAGCCCAGCGGCAGCACGAAGCCCGCGATGCGCGGGGGCACGCCGAAGCGCTCGAGTTGTTCGAGCAGCCGGGGGAAGGCGGCTTCGCTGGTGGCGGTGCTGAACGCGATCAGGAACGGCTGCTGGATGAAGCGCGGAAGTCGCGCGATCTGCGGGCCGACGACCAGCCGTCCGATGCCGAGCAGGATCGCCCACAAGATGAACAGGCCCACGTAGAAGGAGCCGAGGAAGCGCCCGAAAGTAAGCAATATTCCCGCGCCTTCGGTCGCCACCGCCGCCGCCATCGCCGAGAACACCGCGAAGGGGGCGACGCGCATCACATAGCCGGTGATGCGCAGCATCACCTGCATCAGCGCATCGAGCGCGCGAGCGATCGGCGCGGCGCGCTCGCCCAATCCCGCCACCGCGACGCCGAAGAAGCAGGCGAAGACGACGATGGGCAGCACCTCGTTCTTCGCCATCGAATCGAGGATCGACGATGGGACGAGGTGGGTGACGAACTCCTTCAGATCGAAATGCGCCTTGGCCAGCCCGGTCACCGTGTCGGAGGGGGGCATCGGCAGGCGGAGTGCGCCCGCCGGATCGAACAGGTGGACCAGCGCCAGCCCCAGCGTCAGGCTGACGAGGCTCGCGCCGAGGAACCACAGCAGCGTGCGCACGCCGATCCGCCCGAGTGCGGCGGTATCGCCCATGTGCGCGATGCCCGCGACCAGCGTGGCGAACACCAGCGGCGCGATGATCATCTTGATCAGTCGCAGGAACAGCGCGGTGACGATGCCGAGATCGGCGGCGACCAGCTTCTGCGTGGCCGGATCGAGCCCGAGATTGATCGCCAGCCCGGCGACGATGCCGAGCACGAGCGCGAGCGCGATGTAGAAGGTGAGGCGCGTATGCATTGCGCCTGTTTGCGGGGCGGTTACGCGCTTGGCAAGCGACGCGGAACCGCCGCGTCCGCTGCCCGTTTTGCCGATGTCATCCCCGTTACGAAGGACATCAAACGATGAAGGGCGGTCTGCTTTGGCTTCTGGGAATCCCGATCCCGATCATCATTCTGCTGTATCTGTTCCACGTGATTTAGTGTGGTACCTGGGGCGGCGTCGTTAAGCTGTTGTTGACGCTCGCTCGGCTCGTCACCTCCCCCGCCGCGCGGGGGAGGTGAACGGAGCGCGGAGTGTATCCTCGGGGCGTCGCCCCAGATGCTAGGCGTGCTCGGCCTTCAGATTGACGGATAGCTCGGCAAGCCGCGTGGCGTATTCATCGCCGCCGTAGATTTCCTGGGTCGCCTGCTCGAGCATCTTGTTGTCGTCTTCCAGCCCGAGCGCGCGCGCGTAGGCGGCTGCGGTTCCGAAGCCCGCGATGCCGTAGTGCGTCATCCGCTGATATTGCGCGATCAGGACGACATCGCGCAGTTCGGGCTTACGCGGCGCTTCGTCGAGGACGTGCTTGCGCGCCTCGGCGACGAGGCCTTCCATGCCCTTGCAATGGTCTTTCTTCACGTCGGTGTCGTGCCTAGCGATCAACTGCTTGAGCATATCGGTATGCTTGACGACGCCGGTCTTGGATTTCTCCAGCATCGCCTTCAGCTTGGCGTCGTGCGCCTTGGGAGTGATCGCGTCCAAGGCGCGGCGCATCTGGTCGTTCGCGGACCAGAGATCCTTCATCTCGTCGAGGTAGATTTCCTTCAGGCTATCGTGGGCGCTCATGCCGGGGTCTCCATGGGGGCGGCGAAGGCCGCGCCGGGGATCAACGGCGGAGGGGGCGAGAGTTTCCCTGACGGTGTGCGATCGGACGGTGGGGCGGTTCAGGCGGCGAGCGTGACGAAACTGTCCAGCACCCGCTTCGCCCCTGCGCTCTCGAAATCGATTTCGAGCTTGTTGCCTTCGATCCCGGTCACGCGGCCGTAGCCGAACTTCTGGTGGAAGATGCGGCCACCTACGCGCAAGTCGCCGCGCGCGGGCGCGCCCACCGTGACCGAACTTGCGCGCGCGTCGATCAGCGGGCCTTTGTCCATCGAGCGCCCACCCATCGCGGCGGCGCGCTGGAAACCGGGGCCGCGTGTGCCCGCGCGCGCGAGGTGCGCGAAGGGATCGTCGTTGGCGAGGTGGGCGCGCCACAGGGATGGCCCGCCGGTCATGGTGACCTCCTCGTGCGTGTGTTCGCCCGGCAGTTCGGCGACGAAGCGGCTGGGGAGCGAGGATTGCCACTGGCCATACACCCGACGGTTCGCCGCGTGCAGCACCCACGCGCGGCGGCGCGCGCGCGTGAGGCCGACGTAGGCGAGGCGGCGTTCCTCCTCGAGCGCGGCGTTGCCGCCTTCATCGAGGCTGCGTTGCGACGGGAACACGCCTTCTTCCCAGCCCGGCAGGAAAACGTAGGGGAATTCGAGGCCCTTGGCGGCGTGGAGCGTCATCAGGGTCACCTTGGGCTCGGCGTCGGACGCGTCGTTATCCATCACCAGCGCGACGTGATCGAGGAAGGCGGGGAGCGATTCGTACTCCTCCATTGCGCGGATCAGCTCCTGGATGTTGTCGAGGCGTCCGGCGGCTTCGGCGGAACGATCGGCCTGAAGTGCTGCCATGTAGCCCGATTCTTCGAGGATCACGCGCGCCAGATCGGTGTGGGAGAGCGTTTCGAGCTGAGAACGCCAGCGCGCGAGGTTCTGGCCGAGATCGGCGAGTGAGCGCCGCGCCGCGCCCGTCAATTCGTCGGTCTGCGCGAGATCGGCAGCGGCCTGCGCGAGGCTGGTGTGGCGCGCGCGGGCGACCTGGTGGAGGCTGGCGACCGATTTTTCGCCCAAGCCCCGCTTGGGTCGGTTGACGATACGCTCGAACGCCAGATCGTCGGCGGGGGAGACGGTGACGCGGAAGTATGCCAGCGCGTCTCGAATCTCCGCGCGTTCGTAGAAACGAAAGCCGCCCACGATCTTGTAGGGCAGGCCGATGGCGATGAAGCGATCCTCGAACTCGCGCGTCTGGAAGCCTGCGCGCACGAGGATGGCGGCATCGTCGAGCGTGGCGCCCTGACGCTGGAGGGCTTCGAGCTTTTCGCCGACCGTGCGCGCTTCCTCGGGGCCGTCCCAGACGCCGATGACCGCGACTTTTTCGCCGGTATCGAGCGCGGTCCATAACTGCTTGCCGAGCCGCCCGGCGTTCCTGGCGATGAGGCCGCCCGCCGCGCCGAGGATGTGCGGGGTGGAGCGGTAATTCTGTTCGAGGCGGATGACGGTCGCGCCGGGGAAATCCTGATCGAAGCGCAGGATGTTGGCGACCTCGGCCCCGCGCCACGAATAGATCGACTGATCGTCGTCGCCGACGACGCACAGATTGCGCCGCGTCTGCGCGAGCAGCCGCAGCCACAGATACTGGACGACGTTGGTATCCTGATATTCGTCCACCAGCATATATTTGAAGCGCTGCTGATATTGTTCGAGGATGGCGGGGTGTTCGGTCAGGATCGTCAGGTTGTGCAGCAGCAGGTCGCCGAAATCGGCGGTGTTGAGCTGGCGCAAGCGCTCCTGGTAGCGCGCGTACAGCGCCACCCCCTTGCCGTCGGCGAACGCCTGGGACTCGGCGGCGGGAACCTTGGCGGGCACCCAGCCTCGGTTCTTCCAGCGATCGATCAGTCCGGCAAGCGCGCGCGCGGGCCAGCGTTTCTCGTCGAGTTCGGCCTCGGCGATCACCTGCTTCATCAGGCGAAGCTGATCGTCGGTATCGAGGATGGTGAAATTGGGCTTCAGCCCCACCAGCTCGGCGTGGCGGCGCAGCATCCGTGCTCCGATCGCGTGGAAGGTGCCGAGCCACGGCATTCCCTCGACCGCCTCGCCGATCAGCTCGCCCACCCGGTGCCGCATCTCGCGCGCGGCGCGGTTGGTGAAGGTGACCGCGAGGATTTCGGACGGCCACGCCCGGCGCGTGGCGACGAGATGCGCCAGCCGCGCGGTGAGCGCACGCGTCTTGCCGGTGCCCGCACCCGCCAGCAGCAGCACCGGGCCTTCGGTCGCGAGCACCGCCTCGCGCTGCGGCTGGTTGAGGCCGCTCAGATAGGCGGGTTCGGCGGCGCTTACGATTGTCACCAGGCGTTAGAACAACGCGCGAACGTGCGGGTCAAGCGGGTGGCGGGACGCGGCGGATCGTCTCTTCGAGCGACGCGACGCCCATCCCCATCATGCGGATTGTCATGCGGTTGCGTGCGCTTTGCCCGTCGGCGGCGAGGTACAGCCATTGTTCGGCCTGCAGGCCGCCCTTCATCGCAAAGACGATGTGGAGCGTGTTGCCGTTTACGGTGGCGAGCACGGGCCCGCGTGCATCCGAGAGCGTGCCCTCCCACCGGCCGGGCGCGGCCTGGCGCAGGTGCCATTCGCGCTCGGCGGGGGCGTGGCCCGGGCGCTCCACGGTCTGCGCAAGGATCAGCGTGCCATCGGGGGCGAGGTGACCCTGCCCGTGGACGTGGACCGCGCTGTGGCCGCGCATGATGACGTGGAGATCGCCGGTGCCCTCGGTGTGGCCCGTGAAGAAGGCGGCTGGATCAAAGACCGGCGTGGCGGCTTCGAGCGCGGGGAGGGGCGGGGCGGCGACGCAGGCAGCGAGCGCGAGCGCGGGGAGGAGCAGGGCCATTCTCATTGCGCGCCAACGTCGGGAAAGCCCGTGTGGATGCAAGAGGCCGCATAACGAAACGGCCGCCCCCGAAGGGACGGCCGTTCGCAGCCATGAAGAATTGGCTTACTTGGCGCGGCGACGCGCGGCGGCGAGGCCGACGATGCCGAAGCCGAACAGCGCCAGCGCGCCGGGCTCGGGAACGAACGAGACGGTCGTGCCGGTCGACAGCAGGCTCGAGAACGGACCGAAGCCGGGGTTGGCAGCAGCGAACGCGGGGTCGGAGTCGAAGAAGTTCAGCGTGAAGCCTAGCGCGGCAAAGTAGGGCCGGTCGTACGCCTGGTGCGTCCAGCAGCCGATCGGGGGCGGCGTGACGAAGCCATTCATCGTGCCAGTGGGGGTCACTGTCTCGGCGTCGGTGCAGCCCGGACCGCCGAGCGCGCCGCCGACGCCAGCGACGTGCGAGCTGTTGCTCGACCCACCGGTCAGGAAGTCCCAACCCGAATTGCCGTCATAATCGTTGATGACGATGGTGCCGCCCGCATTCTTGTACGCGGTTAGATCAGCCGCGCGCGTGCCGTAATCGCCGGGGTTCGAGTTGCAGCAGCCGCCGCCCGCGCCGAGCCAGATCGCGACATACTGGCTGAGGGCGCCGACGCTGGCATCGTCGAGCGTGCTGGCGTTGACGATCGCGTGGGTGCCCGTGCCGATCACGCCGAACGTGCCGGGGCCGACGACGAGAATGGGTAGCGAGCTTGCGCCGCCGATAGCGCTCCACAGCTCGTCGCGATAGGTGATCGCGCCACCATTGCCAGCGGTGCTGTGGAAGCCGACGGCATCGCTGCCTTCGAGGATGACGGTGCCTGCGGCCTGTGCCGCTGTTGTCGTCGCGAGGACCGCGGCGGCGAGCAGAAGGATGCTCTTCATGATTAATTCCCCTTATGTGGACGGACGAATTCCGTGCCTGTCCGTAACAAAGCAAAAATCGGGCCAATTTGCCGCAACATCAAAAATTGGCGGAAATGCTTCGTTTCGGTTAACGAGTGGCAAATGACGATTCACGAAGTGTAAAAATTACCGACAATCCGGGCAAGATTTGCGGTGACCCGAGAGCCGGGTGGTATGGCGCTCACATCGGCTTGCGGCACCGCAGCACCCATGCTAGCCGCCCCTCGACCGACGCGGTCGTCCGCCAGGGACGCGATATCGCCGCGCGGGCATTTCAACTGTGGAGTTCCGGTGCAGGGTTCGAGCGGCATGACGGCTGGGCTGGCGGGGCGGTATGCGTCCGCGCTGTTCGAGCTGGCGCGCGACAAGGGCGAACTGACGGCCGTGGGCGAGAGCCTTGCGCGGCTGGGCCGGGCATTGGGCGAGAGCGCGGACATGCGCGCGATGACCAATTCGCCGATGGTGACGCGCATTGAGGGTGAGCGCGCGATGCTGGGGCTGGCGGACGCGCTGGGTGTCGATCCGATCACGCGCAATTTTCTGGGCTTGGCGGCGCGGGCGCGGCGGCTGGCCTCGCTGCCCGCGATCATCGCGGCGTTCCGCGCGCGGGCTGCGGCCGAGCGTGGCGAGACGACCGCCGAGGTGACGAGCGCGCATGTGCTGACGCCCGAGCAGGTGGCGACGTTGAAGGCGACGTTGGCCGCCAACCTGCGGCGTGATGTGGACGTGCAGTTGCGCGTGGACCCGTCGCTGCTGGGCGGGCTGATCGTCAAGGTCGGTTCGCGGCTGATCGATTCTTCAATCAAATCCAAGTTGGCCGCCGTGGGTGCGGCGATGATGAAAGGTTCCGACTAATGGACATCCGCGCCGCCGAAATCAGCCGCGTCATCCGCGAACAGATCGAGGGCTTCGGGCAGGACGCGCAGGTGTCCGAAGTGGGCCAGGTGTTGTCGGTCGGCGACGGGATCGCGCGCGTGTACGGGCTGGACAATGTTCAGGCGGGCGAGATGGTCGAGTTTCCCGGCGGGGTGCGCGGGATGGCTTTGAACCTCGAAGCCGACAACGTCGGCGTGGTGATCTTCGGCGCGGACGATGCGATCCGTGAGGGCGATACGGTCAAGCGCACCGGCACGATCGTGGACGTGCCGGTGGGCAAGGGGCTGTTGGGGCGCGTTGTGGACGGGCTGGGCAATCCGATCGACGGCAAGGGGCCGATCGTGGGGGCCGAGCGCAAGCGCGTCGAGGTGAAGGCGCCCGGTATCATCCCGCGCCAGTCCGTCAGTGAGCCGATGCAGACGGGGCTGAAGGCCTTGGACGCGCTAGTGCCGGTGGGCCGTGGGCAGCGCGAGCTGATCATCGGCGATCGGCAGACGGGGAAGACCGCGGTCGCGATCGATTGCTTCATCAACCAGAAGACCGCGAACGCGGGCGACGACGAGAAGAAGAAGCTGTACTGCATCTATGTCGCCATCGGCCAGAAGCGCTCGACCGTGGCGCAGATCGTGCGGCAGCTGGAAGAGAGCGGCGCGATGGAGTATACCATCGTCGTCGCGGCGACTGCGAGCGAGCCTGCGCCGTTGCAGTATTTGGCGCCCTACACTGGCTGCACGATGGGCGAGTATTTCCGCGATAACGGGATGCACGCGGTGATCGTGTATGACGATCTGTCGAAGCAGGCGGTGGCGTATCGACAGATGTCCTTGCTGCTGCGGCGGCCGCCGGGGCGCGAGGCGTATCCGGGCGATGTGTTCTATCTGCACTCGCGCTTGCTGGAGCGCGCGGCGAAGATGAGCGATGCGAACGGGGGTGGGTCGCTGACCGCGCTGCCGATCATCGAGACGCAGGCGGGCGATGTGTCGGCGTATATCCCGACGAACGTGATCTCGATCACCGATGGGCAGATCTTCCTTGAGACCGAGTTATTCTATCAGGGCGTGCGGCCTGCGATCAACGTGGGACTTAGCGTCTCGCGTGTGGGTTCGGCGGCGCAGACGAAGGCGATGAAGAAAGTCGCGGGATCGATCAAGCTCGAATTGGCGCAATATCGCGAGATGGCGGCGTTCGCGCAGTTCGGGTCTGACCTGGACGCGTCGACGCAGCGATTGCTCAACCGTGGCGCGCGACTGACCGAGTTGTTGAAGCAGGGCCAGTATCAGCCGATGCCGTTCGAGGAGCAGGTGGTGAGCATCTTCGCGGGCGTGAACGGGTTCCTCGACAACGTCCCCGTGGCGGCGGTGACGCGCTTCGAGGCGGGCTTCATGAGCGAGATGAAGGCCAAGCATAGTGACGTGATGGACGCGATCCGGTCGAGCCGCGATCTGGACAAGGATTTGCAGGCGCGGCTCAAGGGGATTTTGGGCGAGTTCGTACGGACGTTTGCGTGATCTCCGGTCGACACGCTCCATTTCTTGAGTGCGTCCATTGCCGGACGGACGATATTAAATACGGGGCTAACGTCTGCAGGGGATGTGGAGCAGAAATCCTATACAAACAGGGAAACGCAAGTAGGCCAATTGCCATATTTACTGGGGTTCTTGTCGGTTGCATGATATACGGTGCCAGTATGCGCATCTTCCCTGGCAACACAATAGCTTTTGTTTTTGGCGTCATTGGCTTCGGGATAGCGTTCTATAAAATGTATGATCCAGCTCAGGACTTTGAGGACCTAAAATTCATTCGGCGTGTGAACGCGCGGAGAAGATAGGGTTATGCTATTCCTTAAATCTCCCATGGTCCGGCTCGCCGCCGTCGGATCGACCCAGAGAGTCACCAAGGCGATGAAGATGGTTACCGCCGCTTTCGCCACCGTCCTCTCAGCGCCCGCCCACGCCGCCCCGCCCACGCTCGAAGCCGCGCAGGCCACGATCAAGACGTTTTGCTCGCACGCCTACGCCAAGGGCTCGGAAGATTGGACGCTGTGCGTGAGCCAGGGGACGCAGGGCTATGTCGAGTTCGCCGACGCCTATCCGCAGGCCGATCCGCCGCTGAAGGAGGCGTTCGAGCAGTGCCAGGCGCGGTTTGCTCCGGCGGGGAATTGGGCGCTCGCGGGCTGGTGCGCGCGCGAGCGGGCGCGGTATTTCGAAGAACTCCGGTAGGACCACCCGCACATGGCATCCCTGAAAGCGCTGAAAGTCCGCATCGCGTCGGTCAAGTCGACGCAGAAGATCACCAAGGCGATGAAGATGGTCGCGGCCGCCAAGCTGCGCCGCGCGCAGGAGGCGGCGGAAGCCGCGCGGCCCTATGCGCAGAAGATGGAGGCGGTGCTGGCCAGCCTCGCCTCGCGCGTCACCGTCGGCCCCGAATCGCCGCGGCTGCTGGCGGGCACCGGCAGCGACAAGCGGCACCTGCTCGTGGTCGCCACCAGCGAGCGCGGGCTAGCGGGCGGCTTCAACACCAATATCGTGCGCGCCGCGCGGAGACATGCCGAAGCGCTGATCGCCGAGGGCAAGGACATCCAGTTCTACCTCGTCGGCCGCAAGGGCCGCGCGCCCTTGCAGCGGATGTTCGCGGGGAAGATCGGCCCGTATCATGACCTCTCCGCGATCAAGAAGCTGGTCTTCGCCGACGCCAAACCGATCGCCGAAGATTTGATCCGTCGCTTCGAGGCGGGCGAATATGACGTCGCCACGCTGTTCTACGCGCGCTTCAAGTCCGTGCTCGCGCAGGAGCCGACCGCACAGCAGCTGATCCCCGTGGCGCTCCCCACCGGTGGGGCGGTCGAGGCTGGAGGGGCGATTACGGAATATGAGCCGAGCGAGGAGGCGATCCTCGCCGAGCTGCTGCCGCGCAACATCGCGGTCCAGGTGTTCCGCGCGCTGCTGGAGAATGCGGCGAGCGAGCAGGGCGCGCGGATGACCGCGATGGACAACGCGACGAGGAACGCAGGCGACGTGATCCAGCGGCTGACGTTGACCTACAACCGCACCCGCCAGGCGGCGATCACGAAGGAACTGATCGAGATCATCTCGGGCGCGGAGGCGCTGTAGGTGATGGTGGCCACCCTCTCCCCCCGTCATCCCGGGCTTGACCCGGGACCTAGTTTTCTCGGCCCGACCGGGCTGAGCCGAGGCAGCTGGGTCCCGGCTCAAGGCCGGGATGACGGGTTTGTGTGTGGGAGGGCGTTGTGAGTGCCCAAGATTTGCCGGTGGCACGGGATCGTGATCGAGATGTTTGCGCCCGATCACCCGCCGCCGCACTTCCACGCGCAATATGCCGAGTTCGAAGCGCGGATCGCAATCGACCCGGTTCGCGTGCTAGAGAGCGACTTGCCGCGACGCGTGCTGGCCGAAGTGCTGGATTGGGCGCAGCTGCGGCATGCCGAGCTGCTTGGGGATTGGGAGTTATGTCGAGCCAACCTGCCGCCGTTGAAGATCGCGCCTCCGGAGTGAGCTACCCGCCCGTCCGTCCGCGCGCCCCGTGGCGCGTGGCCGAGGTGGAGGCGTTGCCCGATTGGCGGCTGCGCGTGCGGCACAATGATGGGGTGACGGGGACGGTCGATATGGCGGGGCTGGTCCATTCGCCCGGCGCGGGGATGTTCGCGACGTTACGCGATCCGGCGCTGTTCGCTCAGGTGTTCCTCGATCTGGGCGCGGTCACCTGGCCCGGCGAGATCGACCTCGCGCCCGACGCGATGCACGATGCGATCGCCGCGAAGGGCGAGTGGGTGCTGATTTGAACAGGGACGTTAATGCTAAAACGCGCCCTGTTGGCATCTGGCTTCTTTGCATCTCTATATTTTTTGTCGTATTAGGCGCGGCAAAGATGGTTGCTGCTCGGAATGCAGTGTCACTGCTATATAATGTTGACGACTACAGCGTATTCGGCCGACTCGGAAGCCAGAGAGTTACTATGTTGATCCTTATGTGGTCAGTAATTGTTCAAGCTGTCTTGGCGATCAGCGCAGCCATTGCAATTCACAAACTAAGGAAGCCCATCGCTGTTGTAATCTGCCTGGTTGCGTTGCTGATCAATAGCAGCTTCTTTGGTTATCTACTACCGCTCATCCCAAGCGCGCCCCGTATACTCTTGGCGTCTCCCACAGTCCTCGTTGAAACGGGGTTTTTCGTAACAATTACTTTGTATATGCTGCTCTCGCGACGAGTGGCGCACATCTATGGAACACGGACGCGGGTTGCTGTCATTGATGGTGCCCCCACAATTTGGCGGGTCGTGCGCGGCCGATAATTGGATTTGGAGAGAGACTGATGACCATCCCCACCACCAACAATGTCGGCCGCATCCACCAGGTCATCGGCGCAGTCGTCGATGTGCAGTTCGATACCGATCTGCCCCAAATCCTGACCGCGCTCGAAACCAGGGTTGAAGGCCGTCGCCTCGTGCTCGAGGTGGCGCAGCATCTGGGCGAGAATGTCGTGCGTACGATCGCGATGGACTCGACCGATGGCATGGTGCGCGGCGCGGAGGTGCTCGATACGGGCAGCCAGATCCGCGTGCCTGTCGGTCCCGCCACCTTGGGCCGCATCATGAACGTCATCGGCGAGCCGATCGACGAGCGCGGGCCGATCTCGAACGAGCATATGTCGCCGATCCACGCGCAGGCACCCAGTTTCCTCGATCAATCGACCGAGGCGGGCGTGCTCGTGACGGGGATCAAGGTGATCGACCTGATCGCGCCCTACGCCAAGGGCGGCAAGATCGGCCTGTTCGGCGGTGCGGGGGTGGGCAAGACCGTGCTCATCCAGGAGCTGATCAACAATATCGCCAAGGGCCACGGCGGGGTGAGCGTGTTCGCGGGCGTGGGCGAGCGCACGCGCGAGGGAAATGATCTCTATTACGAGTTCATCGAATCGGGCGTGATCGCCAAGGGGCCCGATGGCGCACCGATCAGCGAGGGATCGAAGGTGGCGCTGGTCTACGGCCAGATGAACGAGCCGCCGGGCGCGCGCGCGCGCGTTGCATTGAGCGGGCTGGCGAATGCGGAGTATTTCCGCGACGAGGAGGGCCAAGACGTGCTGTTCTTCGTCGACAACATCTTCCGCTTTACACAGGCGGGGTCTGAGGTTTCGGCGTTGCTGGGGCGTATTCCTTCAGCCGTGGGTTATCAGCCGACTTTGTCGACCGACATGGGCGCGCTGCAGGAGCGGATTACTTCGACCAACAAGGGCTCGATCACCTCGGTGCAGGCGATCTACGTCCCCGCCGACGATCTGACCGATCCTGCACCCGCAACCAGCTTCGCGCACCTCGACGCCACCACCACGCTCTCGCGCTCGATCGCCGAGTTGGGGATTTATCCGGCGGTCGATCCCTTGGACTCCACCTCGCGCGTGCTCGATCCGCGCGTGGTCGGGCAGGAGCATTACGAGGTCGCGCGTTCGGTGCAGCAGGTGTTGCAGCGGTACAAGTCCTTGCAGGACATCATCGCGATCCTGGGCATGGACGAGCTCAGCGAAGACGACAAGCTGACCGTTCAGCGCGCGCGCAAGATCCAGCGGTTCCTGAGCCAACCCTTCCACGTCGCCGAAATCTTCACCGGCTTCCCCGGCGTCTTCGTGCAACTCGAGGACACCGTCCGCTCGTTCAAGGCGATCGTCGCGGGCGAATATGATCACTTGCCCGAGAGCGCGTTCTACATGGTGGGCACGATCGAGCAGGCGGTCGAAAAGGCGCAGAAGATGGCGGCGGAGGCGGCTTAGTTGTGGTTGGGGGTAGGCTTTTGGGCTTCCCCCCCCCCCCCGTCCCGTGCTATTGCGGCGGCACAACGGAACAGGGGTTTTTGTATGCGCGCGCTTCCAACCATCATGACGATCGCTGCGACTCTCGTAAGCACATCGGTCGCCGCCGGAATGTTCGCCGGTGATCTTATTTTGGGCAAGCCGACATTCGGTTCACTTTCCGTCTCGTCGGCCGACACGGGTTCTTCGCCTTTCTACTTTTACACGTTCAGTGGAACCGCAGGCACTTATGTCCATCTACGTGCGCACTCGGCAAACGATGCGTTCAGCCCGACGCTTGTCGTCGGATCAGTCGACACTGTCGACGAGAACACGCTGTATGCCAATTTGCTGCTGCCACTGAACGATTTCTGCGTTTCTGGAAATTGCGTTCCCAATCCGATCAGGCCGTCTGTGGACTTTATCTACAAGCTACCCGTTACTACGACGTATACGGTTGAGTTCGGTGGCTTAAACTTCGACTTCGGCTATGGCCCGAATGCCTATCCTCTCGGTGTGCCGGACGTGACGAAGAACTTCGACTATCAGATCGTCTTGGCGCCCGAACCGGCCACGCTGGCGACGATGGCGTTCGGCCTCGCGACGGCAGGCCTGATGTCTGCGCGGCGGCGCGCGCGGCGGGCCAAGGGCAGCGTCATGCCCAGTTGAGGCGATGTGGTTCGATCATGACTTTGGACCCGGGCTCGGCTGCTCTCAGCCTTCCGCACATTGCTGTCATGTACGCGCAGTCCGCCGAAGTACCGCCCTCGCCCGAGCGCGTGGCGATCATCTCGGACATGGCCGTTCCCTTAAGCCGATTTAAGCTGGCGCGTTCACCCCGCCGAAACCCGCGCGTGCACATGTTGCCACGACGTTTTCGTGCCGTTGTTACCGTATTTGGGGTGTGTATAGGCGCGGATTGAACAGAACCGGTTGTTCAAAGGAGAGGCAATGATCAAAGTTTCCACCGCCGCCAGGATCGCATCCGCTGCGGCGATGCTCGCGCTCGGCACCGCGGGGGCGCTCGCCGCGATCCCGGCGGGCAACGCCGCGCACGGCGCGATCGTGTTTCACCAGTGCCAGGTTTGCCACGTGGTCACCGCGCAGAACCGGGTGGGTCCGTCGCTGAAGGGCGTGGTTGGTCGTCATTCTGGAATGTATCCGGGCTATATGTATTCGACCGCGAACAAGAATTCGGGCATCGTGTGGACCGAGGACAAGCTGTTCGCCTACCTCGAAAACCCGCGTAAATACGTGCCCGGCACCAAGATGGGCTTCGCGGGCCTGAAGGCACCGCAGGACCGCGCGGACGTGATCGCGTATCTGAAGACGAACAAGTAGGCCCTATAAGCCGCGCCGACGAAGGTCGGCCAGATGGGCTGGAAAGGAGAGCGCGACGAACAGCGCGACCCATTCCCAGCCCATTTGCGTGAGCGCGGCGCGCAGCGCGAGCAGCAGGAGCGCGCCCGGCGCTAGGGCGAGCAGGAGATCGATCGCAGGGCGACGGCGGCGGGCGAGCAGGTAGGCGGCCTCGGCGAGCATGACCGCGAGGACAAGATCGACCGCGTGGCCAGAGGCGAAGAGCCTCGCCAGCGTGTCCACCTACCGTGATCCGATCAGATGCCCCAGATCTTTGACGAAGATGCGCGCGTGCGCCATCGGTTTCGCGCGGACGAGCTTCTTGTGCATATAGGCCTGCCACGTGAGATGCTGGATATCCGCGTCCTCGCACAAGTGGACGAAGCGTTCGCGGCGCTTGTCGTTCTTGTACCAGAAGTGCTGCATGATGCCGAGCATCCAGAAGACCTTTCCATGTTCGGCCATGAACTTCCTGCGCGCGCCACCGAGCGCCTTGCCATTGCCTGTCGCCAAGAACTCGTCGCCAGCGTCGGCGGCGAACCTTCCGGCCAGCATCGCGTAATAGATGCCCTCGCCAGATGCGGGGGCGACGACGCCGGCTGCGTCGCCCGCGACGAGCACGTTGCGGCCATTGTCCCATTTCTTGAGCGGTTTCAACGGGATCGGCGCGCCTTCGGAGCGGACGGTCTCGCAGCCATCGAGCCCGGTGGTGGTGCGCAGCGCACCCACCGCACCTTTCAGGGAAAAGCCCTTGTTCGCCGAGCCGACGCCGACGCTGGTGGTATCACCGTGCGGAAAGATCCACGCGTAGAAATCGGGCGATAGCTGGCCCTGGTAGTAGATGTCGCAGCGCGCGGGATCGAACGCGCCGGCTTCGTCGGGGCGTTTGGCGGGGGTGCGGACCATTTCGTGATACGCATAGACACACGGCACCTGATCCGCGCCGTCCAATGCCTGGCGGGCGACGCCCGAGCGCGCACCGTCCGCGCCGATCACCAGCCGGGTACTCACGCTCTGCGTCTCGCCGCCGCGCTGAGTGCGGTAGCGCACGACCGCGCCGCCATCGTCGAGATGTTCGATGCGCTCGAACGTGCCGGTGGCGCGCGTGGCTCCGACGGTGGCGGCGCGGGCGCGCAGGAATTCATCGAACGGGCCGCGATCGACCATGCCGACGAAGCCGCCCTCGATCGGCATATCGACCGTGCGCTGCGAGGGGCCGACCATGCGCGCCATCGTGGCGCGGCCCACAAGCTGGTCATCGGGAATATCGAAATCCTTGATCAGACGGGGCGGGATCGCGCCGCCGCACGGCTTGATCCGCCCGGCACGGTCGAGCAACAGCACGCGGCGGCCTTTGGCGGCCAGATCGGCGGCTGCAGTCGCGCCCGAGGGGCCGCCCCCGACAACCACCACGTCATAGATATCGCTCATATATTGCCCTCGATCATCAAACCTGCGGGAAAATCATTTTCGTCCAGCCCCCTGTGACCCACACGGCGCGCCAGCAAAGCCGCGATCAGGAATACGGCCGCTTCTAGGCCGAAGACGAGGATGAACGCGCTCGACGAGGCGGCAAACGCGTGGCGGCCGAGGTCTACGCCGGTTGCGCCCAAGAACCCGCCGACCGCAAAGGCGATCGCCTGCGCCCCGCCCCAGAGGCCCATGCGCACGCCCTCCTGCCCCGGCGCGCCTGCGCCCGCGAGCGCCATCATCGAGCCGATCGCGGCGACCGCGAACATGCCGTTGGCAAAGCCGAGCACGAACACGGTCGGCGCGAGCGGCCAGCCGGGTCCAGCGGACGCGCCCGCCGCAAGCAGGCCGAGTGCTGCGGCCGAGCCGAGGCAGCCCGCGACCGTCCACTGGCGCAGCACGGGTTCGGAGCGTTTGCCAAAGACGGTGCCGAGCACGCCCACCAGGATCATGCCGAGCAGCACGCCGCCGTGCTGCATCGCCGAGACGCTCGCCGATTGGCCGGGGGTGAGGCGGAAGACGAGGCCCGCGAAGGGTTCGAGGATCAGCTCCTGCGCGCTGTAGGCGAGCATCGAGACAAGCACGAAGACGGTGAACATGCGCGCCTTGGGATCGGCCCACACGCCCGCGACCGCCGCCTTGAAATCGGGCTTGGGTCCGGCGGGGGCAGGCCGCGCGCGGGAGCCACGCTCCACACCCCACACCGCGAGCGTCGCTATTGTGAATGCCACGGCCGCCACGCCCGCCGCCACCTCGATCAGCCGCGCGGGCGAGAAGGGATCGAGCACCTTGCCCGCGATGGTGGCGGTCAGCACGATGCCGAAGATCATCATGATCCACGTGATCGAGGCGGCGGCTGCGCGCCGCGTTGGCGCGACGCCCGCCGCGAGCAGTGCCAGCAGCGAGGTGCCCGCCGCGCCCACACCGCCACCGATCATGATGAAGGCAAGTATGCCGAGCGCGAGGCCAGGGCCTGCCATCCGGGTGGTCGCGATGGCGGCGAGCACCGCGCCTATCGCCAGCATTGCCATGCCGCCAACGATCCACGGGGTGCGCCGCGTGCCCTTGTCCGATCCGTGGCCCCATGCGGGGCGCGAGAGCTGGACCGCATAGTGCAGCGCCACGAGTGCTGCGGGGAGGGCTGCGGGGAGCGCATATTCGACCACCATCACGCGGTTCAATGTGGAGGTGCACAGCGCCACGACGCCGCCGAGCGTGCTCTGCACCAGCCCGAGGCGGACGATGGTGGGCCAGCCGAAGACGCTGGTATCGGTGGCCGGGTTCATGCGAGCGAGCCCAGACCAAACGCGGTGCCGAGCATGCCGAGCACGTAGAGCGTGGTGCCGGTGGCGTTGTATTTGGGGGCCTGGCCGCGCGGATCGCGTAGCAGGCGGGTCATCAGTGCGAGTTGCCCGGCGAGCGCGACGCCGACGCCCGCCGCATGGCACGGCAGGCCCCAGCGGGCGAGAAGTGCGATCACGGCGATCTGGGGGAGTGCCATCACGATGCAGGCGAGGCGCGCGGCGCGGTCTACGCCGAGCGTGACGGGGAGCGAGCGGATGCGCATCGCGCGGTCGCCCTCGACCGCCTTGAAGTCGTTCAGCGTCATGATGCCGTGTGCGCCCGCTGCGTATAGTGCGAGCATGATCAGCACCTTGGGGTGGGGCAATGCGCCCGCCATCGCGGCGGCGCCGGTGAACCAGGTGAGGCCTTCGTAGGCGAAGCCGCATGCGAGCGGACCCCACCAGCCGCTCATCTTCAGGCGCACCGGCGGCGCGCTGTACGCCCACGCAAGGATCAGCCCGAGGATCGAGGCGAAGAAGACCCAGCGCCCGATCGATGCTGCAACTCCGAGCGAAATCGCCGAGCCGACGATCGCGATGCCCAGCCCCCAGCGCCCGGCGATACGCCCCGACGGGATCGGGCGGTTGGGCTCGTTGATCGCGTCGACGTGGCGATCGTACCAGTCGTTCACCGCCTGGCTGGTGCCGCAGATCAGCGGCCCGGCGAGGCACATGCCCGCGATCAGGAACGGCCAGCGCTGGCCGAGCGGAATGCCCGAGGACACCACCCCGCACATGAACGCCCACATCGGCGGGAACCAAGTGACGGGTTTGAGCAGGGTGAGCACATCGCGCGACGCAGGGGCGGGCACTGGCGCGGCGAGGGCGGGCGCGGACGGCATGGGTGTAAACTAGATTGGACAGTTTGGGGCGTCAATCGCAAGGGACGACCAAACCAAACCAGGCTGAGGCCGCATTGCAGCATCTTCACAAGCATCATCTGATGCGCTATATGGTGCGCATGCTTGGAGTTCATTATGCGAACGACTGTCACACTCGACGACGCGCTCCTCGAACGCGCGAGCGAATATAGCGGGATTACCGAGCGAAGCGCGCTCATCCGACACGCGCTTCAGGAGTTCGTCCATGCAGAAGCCTCGCGCAGGCTCGCGCGGATGGGCGGGACACAGCCCGATCTCAAAGCACCGCCGCGTCGTCGATTCGGGTGATCCTCGCGGACACGTCGGTCTGGGTACGGCACCTCGGCGCGAGCGATCCCGCGATGGCACAGCTTCTCGCGGACAGGCAGGTTGTCATGCATCCATTCGTGATCGGCGAAATCGCGCTCGGATCGCTGAGGCAGCGTGAAGCGACCTTTTCCGATCTGGAAGATCTACAACTCGCTCCGGTCGCCGCACCCGCCGAAGTCCGCGCGCTGATCGAGCGCCAGCGTATTTTTGCGCGCGGCATCGGTTATGTGGACGTCCATCTCGTCGCATCGTGCCTGCTTGAAGGTAGCCTGCGCTTGTGGACGCGCGATCGCAGGCTCCATATCGCGGCGGCGGAACTGGGCATTGCCTATTGGCCGGAGCACTGAGCTCGCGCCTCAGTGTGTCTCCGTCAGATCACCCAGCCCGTGGCGATGCAGTTTGGAGTAGAGGCTCTGGCGGCTCAGCCCCAGGATTTCGGCGGCCGAAGCGCGGTTGTCCGAGGTGTACGCGAGCGCCGCCTCGATGCACAGCCGTTCGATCAGATCGGTCGATTCGCGCACGATCTCCTTCAGCGGCACGCGCCCGACGAGTTCGGTCAGCTGCTCGACCGATCGCGGCATGTCGGGCGCTGCGGGGCGCTCGGCCAGGGTTCTCTTCGAGACGCCGCGAATCGAAAAGCCCAGGCAAGGCGGGTCCGCATCGGGCGCGGCCACCGCAGCGATCTCCACCTCCTCCTCAGCGCCGTGGCTCCCACGCATTATGGTGGGGAAGTTCCGCACCGAGCCGTGCTCGCGCACCTCGCTCACCAGCAGCGCCAGATCGATCCCCGGCCGCCCCACCCAGCGCGCCAGTGGCTGCCCGCGCACCTCGCCGCCGCGTGCGAGTTCGGCCATATCGAGGAAGGCGGCGTTCTCGGCGAGGATCGCCAGATTGTCGTCGGTGACCACGAAGGCTTCGGGCATCCGATCGAGCATCTCGGCGAACAGCCGGTCCGGACCGTTCGCCGCGCGCGTCGTCTCGGGCGATACCAGCCGGATGAGGAAAAACGCCGCCCGCTCCTGACGGAACAGCGTGGCGGCCATCTGATAGTGCGCTTCTGCCCCGGCGAGTCGCACCGGCGCGGGCGCAGCCTGCTCGGCTGCCGCCACCGCGCCCAGCAATGCCATCACCGAATCGCGTTCGGACTGCACGATCAGATCGGCAAATGGCTCCCCCACCAGTGTTCCGCCCCGTCCGCCCGCGAGGCGAAGCGCGGCGGGATTGGCTTCGACGATGCGGCGTCGCGCCGAATCGACGATGAACACCGGCTCGGCTGAAAGATCAAAAAGCGCACGGTAACGGGTTTCGGACTGCCGCGAGCGCAGATGATCGCGCTCCATCGCCTGCTGTGCCTGGAGGAGGCGTTGCTGCAGCGACGCGGTCGCGCGCAGATCGCGGCCGATCGCGAGCCGATTGCCGTTGTGCCCTGTCGGGGTGACGTAATAGCGCACGGGCAGCTCGCCGCCGTCGGCCAGACTGTGATTGACCTGCCGCCAGCGCGCCGAATCGTCTTTGAGCATTTCGACTGCCTTGGCGCGGCTATCCACCCCCATCGTGTCCGCCCACGCACGCCCATACCAATCGCCCAGAGCAGCCTTGGCCATATCCGCGCCGCCGAAGGACATATCGCGCACGATGCCGCGTGAATCGATCACGACTGCGACATCGGCCACCGCCGCGATCACGCGCGCTGCCGTATCCGCATCGAGCGCGCCCACTCCCGAACGCTGAAACGCAACCGCGCCGTGTGGCAGATCAAGGTTCACCGCGCGCCGCCGGCGCTCGCGGCGCTCAGCTCCGCGCGGCGCTCCGCTGCGCGCGTTGCGACATCAGCCGCTCGGCCTGCGTGACCGCCTCGGCCGCGTTCGACGCCGTACCGTCGGCTCCCACACTGTGTGCAAGATCCGCCTGACCGCCAACCGCAGCGCCGCCCACCATCACCACCAGGTGCGGATTGCTCGATGCGGCTCGCAGCGCAGCGATCGTCGCGCGTGCGTCGGACAAATGGTCCGCAACGCTCGCCGTCAATCCCACCAGATCGAAAGCCTGCGCGCCGACCATGCTCAACAGCGTCGGCTCGTCCCCATCGAGCGCGCTCACCGTTTGCCAGCCCGAGCGGCGGAAGAGTTCCTCCACCATCACCGATCCGAAACTGTGCTGCTCGCCCGGGATCGGCGCGAAGAGTGCGGTTCGGCCGACACCGGTCGCCGCTACGCCCGGCGTCCGCTGCGAAACCTCGCGCACCACTTCCTGGAGACGCCAGAGGCCCATCGTCACATCGATGAAGTCGCACGCATCGGCTTCCCAGAACTCGCCGAGTCGCCGCGCGACCGGAGCGAGCAGATCCATGAACACATCCTTGACGCTCACCCCGCGCGCAAGGAAGCCCTCCACATGGCGCAGCAGCGCATAGGTATCCAGGGCGAGCGCCATCGGCGCCATCGTCTCCACATCGAGCGCAAGCACGCCCACCGGCGGCGTGCCGAGCGTGATCGTGCGGCCAGGATCGGTGCGATGGGCGAGCAGCAATCGGGGAATAATCTCCCCCTCGATCACCTGTGTCAGCGTCTGGGCGTCGTGCGCATCGCGCGGACTTCGGGCTGAATACGTGCGACCGTTGGTCATGCGCGGCGCGACTCGCCGTCGGCGAGCCGAAGTCCCATCGATCCAGTCCAGTCCCTGCATCGTTGCCATTCGCACGCATCCCCGCCGCAAGCGCCGCGCCGGTCCGAGGGCGTTCTGCCCATCTCTTTGCCGACGCGCGCAAGCTAAGCCCGTTCCTCGATCAGTGGCAAAGGGTTTTTGGCGCACCCGTTGGAAAGTGTCAAAACATTTGGACGACAGGCCAGCTTGACACTAGTCCCGCCCCGGACCAATCTCGCGTCATCCACAACAAGCCAGGCGGTGCATCGAGTGCGGGAGGGACGGACCATCGAGCGAGCGCCACTCTACACGCCCGACGAGCGCGTGCGTCGCGATGCGAGCCCGTGGACGATCGTCCAGGGCGTGCTGGCACCGGTGCAGTTCCTGATTTTCCTCGTCAGTCTCGTGCTGGTGGTGCGCTATCTGCGCCATGGCGAGCATGAAGCGGCTGCGACGATCTCGGTCGTGGTGAAGACGCTGGCGCTCTACACGATCATGATTACGGGAGCGATCTGGGAAAAAGTGGTGTTCGGCCGCTACCTGTTCGCGCGCGCCTTCTATTGGGAAGACATGTTTTCGATGATCGTGATCGCGCTCCACAGCGCGTATCTGATCGCGCTTCTTTCCCACATTGGCACCGTCGAGCAGCGACTCTGGCTCGCACTTGCGGCGTATGCAACGTATGTAATCAACGCGACGCAGTTCATCCTCAAACTGCGCGCCGCCCGGATTGATACACGCAACCAGCCGTCAGCCGCGATGGTGGCGGCGTGACGACGCTCGCCGCCGCGCCTCCCGTCGCCGAACGCGACCCCCGTCCGATCCTGCGCGAGCGTGGGCAGCGCGAGGTGTTCTGTGGGCTGACCGGCATCATCTGGCTCCATCGCAAGATCACCGACGCATTCTTTTTGGTCGTTGGATCGCGCACCTGCGCGCACCTGCTACAATCCGCCGCAGGGGTGATGGTGTTCGCCGAACCCCGCTTCGCCACCGCGATCATCGAGGAGCGCGATCTCGCGGGCATGGCGGACTGCAACGAGGAGCTCGACCGGGTGGTCGATCGCCTGCTGGCGCGGCGGCCCGAAATCCGGCTGCTGTTTCTCGTGGGATCGTGCCCGAGTGAGGTGATCAAGCTCGATCTTTCGAAGGCGGCGGCGCGCCTGGATGCCAAGCACACGGGCCACGCCCGCGTGCTCAACTATTCGGGCAGCGGCATCGAAACCAGCTTCACCCAAGGCGAAGACGCCTGCCTGGCGGCACTGGTCCCCAACTGCCCCGCAGCCCCCCCCTCCCCCTACCGGGGGGAGGGAAATGCGACCCCGGCCTTGAGCCGGGGGAGCGAGGGAGAGGGAGCGTTGCTGATCGTCGGCAGCCTTCCCGACGTCGTCGAAGACCAGTTCCGCCGCCTCCTCACCGAAATGGGCATCGCCCACGTCGCCTCGTTCCCCCCCCGCCGCGCCGCCGACCTCCCCGCGATCGGCCCAAACACCCGCTTCCTTCTCGCCCAGCCCTTCCTCGCCGCCACCGCGCAGGCGCTCGAAGCGCGCGGAGCCACTCACCTCCCCGCGCTGTTCCCCTTCGGTGCCGAGGGCACCACCCACTGGCTGCAAGCCGCCGCCACCGCCTTCGGCGTCCCCCAATCCCGCTTCGATCAGGTCGTCGCCGCGCCGCGCGAGCGCGCCCACCGCGCCACCGCGCGCCACCGCCCCGCGCTCGAAGGCAAGCGCATCTTCTTCTTCCCCGATTCGCAGCTCGAAATCCCCCTCGCGCGCTTTCTTGCAAACGAACTTGGCATGATCCCGGTCGAAGTCGGCACGCCGTTCCTTCACAAGGCGCACCTCGCGCACGAACTCGCGGCGCTCCCCGCCGAGGCGCTTATCAGCGAGGGCCAGGACGTCGACCGCCAGCTCGATCGTGCTCGCGCGCAGCGGCCCGATCTGACCGTGTGCGGTCTTGGCCTCGCCAATCCGCTCGAGGCGATGGGGCTAACGACCAAATGGTCGATCGAACTCGTGTTCAGCCCCGTCCACGGGTTCGATCAGGCGGGCGATCTGGCCGAACTGTTCGCGCGCCCCGGCAACCGCCGCGAAAGGCTCGCGGTCTGATGCAGCTCTCGGTTTGGACATATGAAGGCCCGCCCCACGTCGGCGCGATGCGTGTCGCCACCGCGATGACGGGCGTCCATTACGTCCTCCACGCGCCGCAGGGGGACACGTACGCAGACCTGTTGTTCACAATGATCGAGCGCCGTAGCGAGCGACCCCCCGTCACCTACACCACGTTCGAGGCGCGCGACTTGGGCGGCGATACCGCCGAACTGTTCAAGACCGCCGCCGCCGACGCCTATGCGCGCTTCAAGCCGCAGGCGATGCTGGTTGGCGCGAGCTGCACCGCCGAACTGATCCAGGACGATCCCGCCGGCCTCGCCAAGGCGCTGGGCCTGCCCATCCCCGTGATCGCGCTCGAACTCCCCAGCTACCAGCGCAAGGAGCATTGGGGCGCGGCCGAGACCTTCCATGCGCTGGTGCGCGCGCTCGCGGACCGCTCGCTGAAGCCCTCCCCCCGCGAAGGCCGCAGCCCGCGCGCCAACCTTCTGGGCCCGACCGCGCTCGGGTTTCGCCATCGGGACGATGTGGCCGAGATCACCAAGTTGTTGGGCGCGCTTGGAGTCGATATCAACGTTACCGCGCCGATGGGCGCATCCCCCGCCGATCTCGTCCGGCTGGGCGAGGCCGATTTCAACATCTGCCTCTATCCCGAGACCGCCGACACCGCTTGCCGTTGGCTCGAGCGCACGTTCAAGCAGCCCACCGTCCGCACGATCCCGATCGGCTTCGGCGCGACGAAGGACTTCATCGCCGAGATCGCCGCCGTCGCGGGGATCGATCCTGCGCAAGCGCTCGCGGGCACCCCCAGTCGCCTCCCGTGGTACAGCCGTTCGGTCGATTCGACCTATCTCACCGCCAAGCGCGTCTTCATCTTCGCCGACGCCACGCACGCCATGGCGGCGGCGCGCGTTGCCACCGAAGAACTCGGCTTCGAGGTGGTGGGGCTGGGTTGCTACAACCGCGAATTCGCCCGCGATCTGCGCGAGGCGGCGGCGAAATACGGTGTCGAGCCGCTGATCACCGACGATTATCTGGAGGTCGAGGACGCGATCAAGGCACTCTCGCCCGAGCTGATCCTCGGCACGCAGATGGAGCGCCACATCGCCAAGCGGCTGCGCATCCCGTGTGCGGTCATCAGCGCGCCGGTTCATGTGCAGGACTTCCCCGCGCGCTACTCGCCGCAAATGGGCTTCGAAGGCGCGAATGTGCTGTTCGATACGTGGGTGCATCCGCTCGTGATGGGGCTGGAAGAACACCTGCTCACGATGTTCCGCGAAGACCCCGAGTTTCACGACGAGGCTGGGGCGAGCCATTTGGGTGCCCACGGCCAAACCCCCTCCGCCCTTCGGGCACCTCCCCCAGAGGGGGAGGACCTAAGATCCTCCCCCGTTGGGGGAGGTGGCGGCGAAGCCGACGGAGGGGGTCTCGCCGAAGCCCCAATCTTGGTCGCCTGGCACCCCGACGCCGAACGCGAACTGCGCAAGATACCCTTCTTCGTGCGCGGCAAAGCGCGACGGAACACCGAGAAATACGCCGCCGAACGCCAACTTGCCGCAATCGGCGTCGAGACGCTGTATGAAGCGAAATCGCACTATGCGCGCTGACACCGTTGCCCCCGTGCGAGTTGTCATCGTCACGCTCGACAACCACCTGTCGGGTGCGGCGGAGCGCGCGCAGGTTCGCCTCGCGGTCGCCAACCCCGGCCTCACGATCGGCTTTCACGCTGCCTCGGACTGGGCCGCAGACCCGCAGGCGCTCGTGCGCTGCCACGAGGACATCGCGCAGGGCGACATCCTCATCTCGACGATGCTCTTCATGGAAGAGCATGTCGCCAAAGTCCTCCCGCAGCTCACCGCGCGCCGCGAGGACTGCGACGCGATGGTGGGCGCGATGTCTGCGGCGGAAGTCGTCAAGCTCACCAAGCTCGGCCCGTACCGGATGGATGCCCCCGCCAAGGGCCCGATGGCGCTGCTCAAGAAACTGCGCGGCGCGCCCAAGAAGCCCGGCCAGTCGTCCGGCGCAGGGCAGATGGCGATGCTCAAGCGCCTGCCCAAGATCCTGAAGTTTATTCCCGGCACCGCACAGGATGTCCGCGCCTACTTCCTCACGCTGCAATATTGGCTGTCGGGCAGCGACGAGAATTTCGAATCGCTCGTGCGCAACCTCGTCGATCGCTACGCCACCGGCGCACGCGCCGCGTGGAAGGGCAACCTCAAAGCCGCGCCGCCGATCGAATATCCCGAAACCGGCGTCTATCACCCGCGCCTGCCCGGCCGCATGAGCAACACCCCCGCTGCGCTCCCGAAGGCGGGCAGCAATGGCACCGTCGGCCTGCTTTTGCTGCGCTCCTACGTGCTCGCCAACGACGCTGCACATTATGATGGCGTGATCACCGCGTTCGAGGCGCGCGGGCTGAACGTGATCCCCGCGTTTGCCAGCGGGCTTGACGCGCGTCCCGCGATCGAGAAATTCTTCGTGGCGAACGGCAAGCCCACCATCGACGCGATGGTCTCGCTGACCGGCTTCAGCCTCGTCGGAGGCCCCGCCTACAACGACAGCGCGGCCGCCGAAGAGGTTCTCGCCAGCCTCGATCGCCCCTATCTCGCGGCGCACCCGCTCGAGTTCCAGACGATCCAGGCATGGGGCGCATCCAGTCGCGGCCTGATGCCGATCGAGGCCACGATGATGGTCGCCATCCCCGAACTCGATGGCGCGACCGCCCCCACGATGTTCGGCGGCCGCGCGGATGCGAGCGGGCAGCCCTGCACTGGCTGCGGCAACCGCTGCCAGTTTCCCACCAGCGGCCTAGCGCGTGCGATGCACCCCTGCCCCGAGCGCGCCCACGCGCTCGCCGCCAAGACCGCACGCCTGATCGAACTCGCAAAATCCGAGCGCGCGGAGCGCCGCATCGGACTGGTGATCTTCAACTTCCCGCCCAACGCGGGCGCGGTCGGCTCGGCCGCCTACCTGAGCGTCTTCCAGAGCGTCCACGCCACCCTCACCCGCCTCGCCGCCGAGGGCTACACCGTCGAAGTTCCCGCCAGCGTCGATGCCCTGCGCGAAGCCATCCTCGCCGGCAACGCCGCGCGTTACGGCGCGGACGCGAACGTCCTCGCGCGCATCCCCACCGACGATCACGTGCGGCGCGAACCCCACCTCGCGCAGATCGAGGGCCAGTGGGGCCCAGCACCGGGCCGCCAGCAGTCGGACGGTTCCTCGATCCACGTGCTTGGTGCCCAGTTCGGCAACATCGCCGTCACCGTCCAGCCCGCCTTCGGCTACGAGGGCGATCCGATGCGGCTGCTGTTCGAGGGCGGCTTCGCCCCCACGCACGCCTTCTCCGCCTTCTACCGCTGGCTGCGCGAGGATTTCCGCGCGCACGCGCTCCTCCACTTCGGCACGCACGGCGCACTCGAATTCATGCCCGGCAAGCAGACCGGCCTCTCCGCCAACGACTGGCCCGAGCGGCTGATCGGCGACGTGCCGAATTTCTACATCTATGCCGCCAACAACCCGTCCGAAGGCACGATCGCCAAGCGTCGCGCCGCCGCGACGCTGATATCCTACCTCACCCCGCCCATCGCGCACGCGGGCCTCTACAAGGGCCTCCTCGACCTCAAGGCGACGCTCGCCCGGTGGCGCTCGGGCGACGCCGACCGCGAAGACTTGGCGACCATGATCCAGGACCAGGCGTCCGCGCTCGATCTCACCCCCGCCACCCCGGCATGGGCCAACCCCGAGGCCGAGGTCGCGTCGCTAGCCGTGCGCCTCTACGAGTATGAGGAGACGCTGATCCCGTCTGGCCTCCACATCATCGGCCAGGGCACATCGCCCGAAGCGCGCGCCGACCTGCTCCTCGAAATCGCCACCGGCCGCGGCCTCGCCCCCACGCGTGCCTCGATCGAGGCGCTGGTTAGCGGCAGCAGCGCCAAGGTCGCCCAGCTCCAGTCGGGCCTGCCCATCGAAGAAGCCGCCCCCCTGTTCGCCGATCTCGCCGCCGCCAACACGCACCTCACGCACGACACCGAACTCGCCGCAATCGTGCGCGCATTGGATGCACGCTATATCCGTCCCGCCGTCGGCGGCGACGTGCTGCGCACCCCCGCGATCCTGCCCACGGGCCGCAACCTCCACGGCTTCGATCCCTACCGCATCCCGTCGAACTTCGCGGTCCAGGACGGTGCGCTCCAGGCCCAGCGCATCATCGATCGCCACATGGCGGACGGCGCGCCCTACCCCAGAAGCATCGCGATGGTGCTCTGGGGCTGCGACAACATGAAGTCCGAAGGCGGCCAGATCGCGCAGGCGCTGGCACTGATCGGTGCCCGCCCCCGCTTCGACAATTACGGGCGGCTGTGCGGCGCGGAACTGGTCCCGCTTGCGCAGCTTGCCCGCCCGCGCATCGACGTCATCGCCACACTCTCGGGCATCTTCCGCGATCTGCTCCCGCTGCAGACAAGGATGCTGGCGGAAGCCGCCTTCCTCGCCGCGCAGGCGGACGAGCCCGCCGAGATGAACCCCATCCGCGCCCACGCGCTCGCCTTCCAGACCGCGAACGGCGGCTCACTGGAAACCGCAGCGCTCCGGGTGTTCAGCAACGCCGAGGGCACCTATGGCGCGAACGTCAACCAGCTGATCGACGCGGGCTGCTGGGAAACCGGCGACGAACTCGCCGACGCTTACCAGAAGCGCAAGGGCTTCGCCTACGGCATGGACGGCCGACCGGTGTCGAGCCCCAGGCTACTCGACAGCGTTCTCGCGCATGTCGATCTGGCCTACCAGAACCTTGATTCGGTCGAGCTCGGCGTCACCACGATCGACCAATATGTCGATACGCTGGGCGGCATCGCCAAGGCGGTGAAGCGCGCCAAGGGGGGCCAAGCCGCACCCGTCTACATCGGCGATCAGACGCAAGGGGCGGGCAAGGTTCGCACGCTCGCCGAACAGGTAGGCCTCGAAACCCGGACGCGGATGCTGAACCCGCGTTGGTACGAAGGCATGCTCGAACATGGCTTCGAGGGCGTCCGCCAGATCGAGGTGCACGTCACCAACACGATGGGCTGGTCCGCCACCGCCGACGCGGTCGATCCGTGGGTCTATCAGCGCATCACCGAGACTTACGTGCTCGACGATGCAATGCGCACCCGCCTCGCCGAACTCAACCCCAAAGCCAGCGCCCGCGTCGCCAACCGCCTCATCGAGGCGAGCGAGCGCAAATACTGGACGCCCGACGCCGCCACCCTCGCCGCTCTGTATGCCGCAAGCGACGAAATCGAAGATCGCCTCGAAGGAATTGCCGCATGAGCCTGCTCCTCGAACTCCCCCCTCGCGCCGAAGACCGCGGATCGGACGGCGAAGGCTCGGTCCAGGTCCGCATGGATCCCGCGATGGACATCGGCTCGGCCAAGGTCTTTGCAGTCTATGGCAAGGGCGGGATCGGTAAATCTACTACCTCGTCCAACTTGTCAGCCGCGTTCAGCCTGCTCGGCCAGCGCGTCCTCCAGATCGGTTGCGATCCCAAGCACGACTCGACTTTCACGCTCACCAAGAAGCTCATGCCCACCGTCATCGATGTCTTGGAAACCGTGAACTTCCACGCGGAGGAACTGCGGCCCGAAGACTATATGTTCGAGGGCTTCAACGGTGTTATGTGCGTCGAAGCGGGCGGACCTCCGGCGGGCACCGGCTGCGGCGGCTATGTGGTGGGCCAGACGGTCAAGCTCTTGAAGCAGCACCATCTCTTGGAAGACACCGACGTCGTGATCTTCGACGTATTGGGCGACGTGGTGTGCGGCGGGTTCGCCGCCCCGCTCCAGCACGCCGAGCGCGCGGTCGTAGTCGCTGCCAATGATTTCGACAGCATTTTTGCAATGAACCGCATCGTCGCTGCAATCAAAGCCAAGTCCAAGAACTACGAGGTGCGCATGGCGGGCGTGATCGCCAACCGCAGCGCGCAGACCGACGAGATCGACCGGTTCAACGCCGCCACCGGCCTCAAGACGCTCGCGCACTTCCCCGATCTGGACGCGATCCGCCGCAGCCGCCTCAAGAAGTGCACCGTGTTCGAGATGCCCGAGTCGCCCGAGCTCGAAGCGGTCAAGAAGGAATATCTCCGCCTCGCCGCCACGCTCTGGGCAGGCACCGACGCATTGGACGCGGTTCCGATGAAAGACCGCGACATCTTCGAGTTCCTGGGCTTCGAATGATGACCTCCACCACCTACGCACAGTCCCGCGCCACGCTCACGCAATATTTCGATCGCACCGCGTTCGATGCGTGGGCCAAGCTCACCAGCGACGCTCCCGTCAGCCGCATACGCGCGCGCGTCCGCGCGGGGCGGGATCGGATGCGCCTCGCACTGCTCGGCATGCTGCCCGCCGACATGACCGGGCTGACGCTGCTCGATGCGGGCTGTGGCACCGGCGCGCTCGCGGTCGAGGCTGCGCGGCGCGGCGCGAAGGTCACTGCGATCGACGTTTCGGTCCAGCTTATCAATATCGCAGGCGAGCGTGCGCCACGCGATCTCGGCCATGGCAGCATCGACTTCAAGGTCGGCGATATGGCCAGCCCCCACCTCGGCCAGTTTGATCATGTCGTCGCGATGGACAGCCTGATCCATTACCGCACCAGCGACATCGCCGCCGCAGTCGCGTCGCTCGCCGAGCGCACGCGCAGCAGTATTGCATTCACCATCGCGCCCGCCACACCCGCGCTCAACATCCTGTGGGCGGTCGGCAAGCTTTTCCCACGCAGTGACCGTTCGCCCGCGATCATTCCTGCCGCCCCCGCCGCGCTCAACCGCAAGATCGCCGCCGCGCTCCCCGGCTGGCACGCGGGCCGCAGCCACCGGGTGAACGCGAGCTTCTACACGAGCGAAGCGCTCGAATGGCGGCGCACGTGAAGATGAAGATCGACTGGGGCAAGGTCGGCACCGAGTGGCTGCCGTTCGCGGACGCCGCCACGCCCGAACTGCCGCTGAAGCGCCTGCTCCGCCTCAGCCTGTTCCAGATCTCGGTTGCGATGTCGCTCGTGCTGCTCACGGGCACGCTCAACCGCGTCATGATCGTCGAACTCCACATGCCCGCGTGGATCGTCTCCGCACTCGTCGCGGTGCCGCTGATCATGGCGCCCATTCGCGCGCTGATCGGCCACAAGTCCGATACGCACCAGTCGATCCTGGGCTGGCGGCGCGTTCCCTACATCTGGGCCGGCACGATGCTCCAGTTCGGCGGATTTGCGATCATGCCCTTCGCCATTCTGATCCTTTCGGGCGATAACACCGGCTGGGTGCTTCCGGGCGAACTCGGCGCGGGCCTCGCGTTCCTGCTGGTGGGCGCGGGGATGCACACCGCGCAGACGGCGGGGCTGGCGCTCGCTACCGATCTCGCGCCCGAAGATGCGCGCCCGCGGGTGGTGGCGCTGCTGTATGTGATGCTGCTGGTGGGCACCTTCGTCACCGCGCTCGTCATCGGCCGCCTGCTCCAGCATTTCACGCCGGTGCGGCTGGTGCAGGTGATCCAGGGGGTCGCCGCGCTGACGTTGATCCTGAACGTGGTTGCGCTGTGGAAGCAGGAGCCGCGCAGCACGAACCGATTCCAGATCGTCGCCAGCAGCGCGCCCGGTTTCGGAGCCACCTGGCGAGCCTTTGTATCGCACGGCCGCACCGCGCGGCTGCTTGCGGCGGTCGGCCTCGGCACGGCGGCGTTCTCGATGCAGGATGTGCTGCTCGAGCCGTTCGGCGGGCAGGTGTTCGGCCTCACCGTTGGCGGCACCACGACGCTGCTCGCGCTGTGGGCGGGCGGCGCGCTCGGCGGATTCGCGCTCGCCGCGCGGCGTCTGAACGCGGGGGCGGATCCGCATCGGCTGGCGGGCAACGGCGTGACGATCGGCTTGGCGGCGTTCGTCATCGTTCTGATGGCCGCACCCATCGCCTCGGTCGGCACGCTACGGCTCGGCGCGGCGGCGATCGGTTTCTCGGGTGGGCTATTCTTGGTCGGCACGCTTACCGCTGCGATGGCGCTGGCCAAACGCGGCGATGGTGGCCTTGCGTGCGGCGCGTGGGGCGCGGTCCACGCGAGCGCACTCGGCCTTGCGGTTCTGATCGGTGGGGCGTTGCGCGATGTGATCACGCATCTCGCCGCGCGCGGCGCGCTCGGCCCTGCGCTCACCGGTCCGGCGACGGGCTATGCGTCGGTGTATCTGCTCGAAATTTTCCTCCTCTTCGGTACGCTTGCGGCGATCGGCCCGCTGGCGCGCCGCGAAACACTTGCCGACGCCACCCCCCACCCCTGTCCTCAACCCGATCCCGGCTTGGCCGGGCTCATGGCATAGCAAGCGGAGACAAGTACGATGCCCCACCCCTTCATCGTCGGCCGACTCGATCTCGCCGAGCTGTGCCTCTGGACCTTCGGCCTCTTCTTCTTCGGCCTCATCATCTATCTGCGCCGCGAGGACCGGCGCGAGGGCTATCCCCTGGAAGACGAAATCACCGGCCGTCTACTCGGCGGCACTGGCACCTGGCTCGAGGAGGGCCACCTCAAATCCTATCGCCTGCCCTTTGGTCTGGGTACGGTGATGACGCCCAATTACGCGCGCGACACGCGAACGCCCAACGCGCGGCCGGCGTTCGCGTCGGCGGGGGCACCGCTCGTTCCCAACGGCGATCCGATGCTATCGGGTGTTGGCCCGGGTGCCTATGCCGAGCGCGCACGGCGGCCCGATCTCAACATGGAAGGCCATCCGCGCATCGTTCCCATCGGTCTCGCGCCGACCTTCCGCGTAAGTCGCAGCGATCCCGATTTCCGCGGCTGGCCCGTGGTCGGCTGCGACGAGATGATCGCGGGCACGGTCACCGACATCTGGGTCGATACCTCGGACCGGCTGATCCGATATTACGAGGTTGAACTCGGCAAGTTCGGTGGCGCGCCGGGCCGCAAGGTGCTGGCACCCATGTTCATGTCGCGCATAGACAAGGGTCGCCGCGCGGTCCGCTGCGACGCGATCCGCGCCGAACAGTTTGCCAACGTACCCGCGATCGAGGCGGCGGACCGGATCACGTTGTACGAGGAAGAGCGCGTGCAGGGCTATTACGGCGGCGGCTGGCTGTACGCGACGCCCGAACGTTCGGAGCCGCTGCTGTGAGCGCGGCCCCCGCGATCGGCAGCGTCGCGCTGGTGCCCGAGCATGAGCACGAGCCCGTGCGCGGCCTGCCGGGCCGCCTTCCACCGGGCGAGCGCATCCTCTGGCAGGGATCGCCCGCGTGGGGGCCGCTCGCGCGTCGCCTGCTGCTGGTGCGCTGGGTGGCCGCCTATTTCGCAGGCCTCGCGCTGTGGGGCGTGCTGACGCCATCGGCTCCCTTTGGCGCGGCGATCACCGCGGCGCTCGGGACAATCGGGGTCGGGCTGCTCTGCCTGTTCGCTTGGGCGGTCTCGAAGACCACGATCTACACGCTCACCAACCGGCGCATCGTGCTGCGTTTTGGCGTGGCGCTGTCCAAGTGCGTTAACCTTCCGCTGCGCACGATCGGCACGGCGGCGATTAATCCCGGCCCCGACGGCACTGGCGATATCGCGCTAACGCTCACTGAACCGTTGAAGCTCGGTTATCTCCAGGTGTGGCCGCACGCGCGGCCGTGGCAGACGCGCGCGCCCGTTCCCGTGCTGCGCTGCGTGCCCGAAGCTACGCGCGTGGGCGAACTGCTGACGCGCGCGCTGCTGGACGCGGTGCCGGGCGGGAGCCGCGTTGAGGCAACCGAGATTGCGCCGGCGGAGCCGGCCCGCGACACTGCGCCCGCCTACAGCCACGCGGTGGCAGCGTAAGGTGCCAGCGATGCAACACCGTGAGATCGACTCTGGCCGCTTTCCGCCGGGCATACTTTTTGGCGCGGGCGCGATGATCGCTGCCGCGCTGCTCTCGACGGCTGCAGTGCGTACTGGTGTGATCGCAGGCCTGCCGAGCGCGACCGAGGCACGCGCCAGTGCCAATATCGCGGCGGTGGAAACCCGCTCGATCCGCTTCGTCGATCGTACCGACGGTGGGGTGGATGTGGTCGATACCGCCGACGGCAGTCTCGCGGGGCGGATCGCGCCGGGTTCGCTGAACGGCTTCGTGCGCGGGGTGATGCGTGGCCTGGCGCGCGATCGGCATCTGAGCCATGTTGGCCGCGAGCAGCCGTTCACGCTCACCCGCTACGCCAATGGCGCGCTGACGCTCGACGATCCTTCGACGAGGCGCCACATCGAACTCGGCAGCTTTGGCCCGACCAATCGCGCCGCGTTCCGCGTCTTCCTGAAATCGGGTGTGCGCGCATGATCCGCGCGCGCGAAACTCATGGCTGCACGGTGGCGGTCGAGCTGACCGGTTACCGGTGCATCGCCAACGTCGAGATGGACGGCGATCCGGTAATCCGCCCCGGAGACCGCGTGCGCGTGAACGGCGATCCGGTCCGTCTCGCGTTCGGCGAAAAGCTCGTGCTCCGCCGCACCGCCACAATCCTGCGCGCCACGCTGATCGAGCGCCTCTGGACGCGCCTGCGGGGGCATGTAGGCATGGACGAACTCTACGAAGTCAGCTTCAGCCCCGGGAGGGCCTTATGACAACCGCCACGATGGCGCGTACCGCCGACAAGTCCGCGCAGTCGCTAGAAGCCGCCCGCGCCGACACCGTGCTCTCCCCGCGGTTCTACACCACCGATTTCGCCGAGATGGACAAGGTCGATGTCACGCCCGTGCGCCGCGAGTGGGACGCGCTCGTCGCGGAAATGGCGTCCGATCCCAATCGCAACCACTTCCGCCGCACGCAGGTGTTCGACAACATCATCGACAAGCTCGATCCCGAACTGCGCGCCGAGTTCACCGATTTCCTCGTCTCCTCGCTCACGGCGGAGTTCTCGGGCTGCATCCTCTATGCCGAACTCGCCAGGCGCCTCACCAACCCCGACGTGAAGCAGCTGTTCAAACTAATGAGCCGCGACGAGGGACGCCACGCGGGCTTCATCAACGAAGTCTTGAAAGAAGCGAAGATCGGCGTCGATCTGGGTTTTCTGACCAAGACCAAGAAGTACACGCACTTCCGTCCCAAGTTCATCTTCTACGCGACTTACCTATCGGAAAAGATCGGCTACGCGCGCTACATCACTATCTTCCGCCATCTCCAGCGCCATCCAAACCAGAAGTTTCACCCGATCTTCGAGTGGTTCGAACAATGGTGCAACGACGAGTTCCGTCATGGTGACGCGTTCGCGCTGATCATGCGCGCCGATCCCAGGCTCACGCGCGGCCTGAACAAGCTGTGGATCCGCTTCTTCCTGGTGGCGGTTTACGCGACGATGTATGTGCGCGATCATGCGCGCCCCGCCTTCCATCAGGCGCTCGGCATCGATCCGACCGATTATGATTACCGCGTATTCCGTATCTGCTCGGAAATCACCAAGCAGACCTTCCCGATGACGCTCGATATCGACAATCCCGGCTTCAGGCGCGGGATGGAACGAATGCGCGCCATCACCGAAGGCATGGCCGAAGCCAAGGCCAAGGGCGGCATCGCGGGCGCGCTCCGCCGCGTCGGGCTGGGGCTGAGCGCGGCTGTCACCTTCCTCGGACTCTACCTCACGCCGGTCGAATCGAACGAAATGCCCGCTGACGTCCGCCTGGTCCCCGCCTGGTAGCCCCCCGGTAATCGCAGCCATGTCGCACGCGCTCCCCCTGCTCTATGCGGTGCTGCTCTGGTTCGTTGGAACCGGCGCGGTGCTGTGGCTCGATCGGCGGCCCGCAGGCACGCACCGGCTCAGCCTCGGTGTTGCCACCTTCGCTGCCGCGCTCGCGCTCTGGTGCCTCGCCGAGACCGCGCGCTCCACGGGCAGTGTTGCCGCGTTTGCGGGGTTCACCTGCGCGCTGGTGGTGTGGGGGATGCACGAACTCGCCTTCCTCACCGGCACGATCATGGGCCCGCGCCGGAGCGCGCTGCCGCCCGGCATCACCGGCTGGCGGCGTTTCCGCATGGCAACGCTCACGTTGATCCACCACGAAGTCGCGCTTGCGCTAACGCTTGCGCTGATCATCGGGCTCAGCTGGGATCGGCCCAATCATACCGGCGCGCTCGCCTTCGGGCTGCTGTTCGCAATGCGGCTTTCGACCAAGCTCAACATCTTCATCGGCCTGCCGCACGTCTCGACCGAGATGCTGCCGCACGGTCATCGCTATCTGATCAGCTATTTCGGCCGCGCGCGCGTGAACCCGCTGTTCCCGCTCTCGCTCGTCGCGATCGTCGCCACCGCCTATGCCTGCATACGCGCGGCATTTGGCGCGGATACCGATGGCGCGCAGACTGGCTATATGCTGCTTACCGGCTTGACCCTGCTGGGTCTTGTCGAACATGCTTTCCTGGCACTTCCGCTGCGCGATGCGCGGCTGTGGCGCTGGGCGATGCCGGCAACCGCGCTGGTTCCGGTCAATACACCGTCGCTCGGGCGGGCTCACGTCACGATTGGAAGGGTCGACTGATGGATTACGAGGCGCTGTTTCAGGGCGAGCTGGATGGCCTGCGCGCGGGCGGCAACTACCGCGTGTTCGCCAATCTGAAGCGCCACAAGGGCAGCTTCCCGCGTGCGACCAAGCATGATCACGAAGATCAGCCGAGCGAAGTCACGGTATGGTGCTCGAATGATTATCTGGGCATGGGCCAGCATCCCGAAACCATCGATGCCATGCACCAGGCGCTCGACGAGTGTGGCGCGGGCGCGGGGGGGACGCGCAACATCTCGGGCACCAACCATTATCACGTGCTGCTCGAACGCGAACTCGCCGATCTGCACGGCAAGGAGGCAGCGCTGCTGTTCACCAGTGGCTATGTCTCGAACTGGGCAGCACTCTCAACCTTGGGCGCGCGACTGCCCGGCTGCGTGATCTTCTCGGATGCGGGCAATCATGCCAGCATGATCGAGGGCATCCGGCACTCCAAGGCCGAACGCCAAGTGTTCCGCCACAATGATCCCGACGATCTCGATCGCAAGCTGCGCTCGGTCGATCCCACGCGGCCCAAGCTCGTCGCGTTCGAGAGTGTCTATTCGATGGATGGGGACATCGGCCGCATCAAGGACATCTGCGACGTCGCCGACGCTCACGGCGCGATGACCTATATCGATGAAGTCCACGCGGTCGGCCTTTACGGCCCGCGCGGCGGCGGCATCGCCGAACGCGAAGGTCTGATGGACCGGCTGACGGTGATCGAAGGAACGCTCGGCAAGGCCTATGGCGTGATGGGTGGTTACATCGCGGGTTCGGCCGCAATGTGCGATTTCGTCCGCAGCTTCGCGTCCGGTTTCATCTTCACCACCGCGTTGCCGCCCGCGATTGCGGCGGGCGCGCTGGCCTCGGTCCGCCACCTGAAGGCCAGCCCGTTCGAGCGCGCGCGTCATCAGGAGCGCGTGGCAAAAGTTCGCCGCAAGCTGAACGCCATCGGTATCCCGATGATGGCCAATCCCACGCACATCATCCCGGTGATGGTTGGCGATGCGCACAAGTGCAAGATGATCAGCGACTGGCTGCTCGACAATCACGGCATCTACGTCCAGCCGATCAACTATCCCACCGTGCCCAAGGGAACCGAGCGTCTGCGCATCACACCTTCGCCGGTGCATTCGGATGCGGACATCGACAAGCTGGTCCATGCGCTGTCCGACATCTGGAGCCAGTGCGCGCTCGCACGGCAGTCGGTGGCGGCGTAAACGGGACGCTTCAACACGTTGCGTGCGGGGCAGGTTTTTCCCTGATCCGCCCTGATCAGGGAAGCCTCCGATGCGTGCACCGCTTTTCACCGCCCTCCTCGCGCTGACCGCCGCCGCACCCGCACCCGCACCCGCACCCGATCCTGCGGGGGCGCGCTGGTGGAGCCACATCGCCGAGATCGCGTCGGATCGCTACGAGGGCCGCCTCACCGGCACCTCCGGCTACGACCGCGCGGCCGCTTACGTGGTGGGCCAGTTCAAGGCGCTCGGCCTCAAGCCCGCCGGGACCAAAGTCTATCTCCAGCCGGTCGCTTTCGTCGAGCAGACGGTCGATCAATCCACCTCGCGTCTGACGCTCTCGGGCGCAGGGGGTACGCGCGCGCTGCGCATCGGCGATGCGGCCTTGCTCGGCACGCGCTTTACCCAGCCGCCCAAGATCGATGCCCCGCTTGTCTTCATCGGCTACGGTCTCGCGCTGCCCGAGGCTGGCGCGGACGATTTTGCGGGGCTCGATCTCAAGGGCAAGATCGTCGTCTACCTGAATGGTGGACCGGCCACGCTCTCCGCCGCGCTCAAATCGCACAGCCGTGCGGCCGCGTTCGGCCCCGCGCTCGAACGCGCGGGCGCGCTGGGGGTGATCGCCATCGCCAACCCCAAATCGATGGACATCCCCTGGGCGCGTATCCGCCTGTCGGGCTCGCAGCCCGGCATGCAGCTCGCCGATCAGGCGCTGCGCGATGTGCACCGCGCGATGTTTAGCGCCAGCCTCAATCCCGCGCAGGCGGACGCGCTGTTCGCGCCCGCGGGCCACAGGTTCGCCGATCTGCTTGCGCTCGCGGATGCGGGCGCGCCGATGCCGCGTTTCGATCTCAAGCAGCGTCTCGCGGGAACCGTCGTCGCGCATCGCAGGCCGGTGACCGCACCCAATGTGGTCGCGGTCCTGCCGGGCACCGATCGCACGCTTGGCGCGCAATATGTGATCGTGTCGGCGCATCTCGATCACCTCGGCATCGGCGAGGCCGTCGGCGGCGATCGAACCTATAATGGCGCGATGGACAATGCGTCGGGCATCGCCTCGATGCTCGAATGCGCGCGCGCACTCGCCGCCGCGCCGCCCAGGCGCTCCACCATCTTCCTAGCGGTCACCGCCGAAGAGAAGGGCCTGCTCGGCTCGCGCTATTACGCCAATCGCCCCACCGTCCCCGCCGCGAGTATCGCCGCTGACGTCAACATGGACATGTTCCTGCCGCTCTATCCGCTGACCCGGATGGTCGCCTATGGCGCAGACCAGAGCAGCCTGGGCGCGGCCGCGAAGTCCGCCGCCGACAAGGCGGGCATCGCGCTCGCCCCCGATCCCGCGCCCGATCGCAATTTATTCGTCCGTTCGGACCAGTATAGTTTCATCCGCACCGGCGTTCCCGCGCTCAGCCTGAAGTTCGAGCCCGCGAACGACGAGGAAAAGGCGATGGAAAAGGGCTTTCTCGCCAATCGCTACCATGCGCCATCGGACGATCTCCGCCAGCCCGTAGACAGGGCTGCAGCCGGAAAGTTCAACGGCTACCTCGTCAATCTGATCACCGACATTTCTAATACGTCGGCCCGTCCGACGTGGAACAACGACAGCTTCTTTCGCCGCTTCGCACGCTGAGGGGTTCGGGCGCTGCTAAGCGCGAGACCACACGAACGACCAAGCTCTAGTTGCGCCGCAAGCTCGGGAAACGCTGCACGGACGCGGTCGCGGCAAACCATAGTTGACACCCGCCTGCCCCCGCGCCACCCGCACGCCCATGCCCACCGCCGCACGCGCCATCGTCGATACGCTCCTCGCGCAGGGCATTACTCATGCCTTCGGCGTGCCCGGCGAATCCTATCTCCCGCTGCTCGATTCGCTGCGCGATGTGGAGGATCGCTTCACGCTGATCACCTGCCGCCACGAGGCGACCGCCGCGCACATGGCCGAAGCGTATGGCAAGCTCACTGGCCAGCCCGGTGTGTGCCTGGTCACGCGCGGGCCCGGTGCCACGCACGCGAGCATCGGCGTTCACACCGCGATGCACGATAGCACGCCGATGCTGCTGCTCGTGGGGCAGGTGGAGCGCGCGATGCTCGGGCGCTCCGCGTTCCAGGAAGTCGATTACGAGGCGATGTTCGCGCCGCTAGCGAAGGCGGTGTTCGTGCTGCGCGATGCCGCGCGCGCGCCCGAACTCGCCGCCGCCGCGATCGCCACCGCGATGAGCGGCCGCCCCGGTCCGGTCGTGCTGGTGCTGCCTGAGGATGTACTTGGCGAGGAGAGCGCCCCCGCCGTTCTCACCGCCTTCGTCGCCCCCGAACCCGCGCCCGCCCCCGCCGATACCGCGCGCCTTGCCGCGATGATCGCCGCCGCCAAAGCGCCCATCCTGTGGCTCGGCGGGTCGCGCTGGACGCAGGCGGCGTGCGCGCAGGCAACCGAGGCGGCAGCCGCGCTCGGCATCCCCATCGTCAGCGCGTGGCGGCGCAAGGATCTGATCGATAACGCGCACCCCAATTTCGCGGGCGAGATGGGGCTGGGCGCAAACCCCAAGCTGGTCGAGCGCGTGCGCGCCGCCGATCTGATCGTCACCATTGGCGCGCGCCTGTCCGAAGTGGCGACCACTGGCTACACCTTGCCCGAGCCGCCGGTGCCCACCCAGCAACTGGTGATGATCCACCCCGATGCAGCCGTGCTCGCGGAGCCCTATCGGCCTGCACTCGCCATCCAGTCGAGCGTCATCGAAGCGGCGCGCGCGCTCGCCGGCATCGCCGCGCACGCACCCGCCGCCGATCGCGGTGCCGCAGCCGCGCGCGCCGAATATGAGGCGTGGAGCCAGCCCACCATGGTGCAATCGGGCGTCAACATGGCGGACGTCGTCGCGCATGTGACCGCCAGCGTGCCCCACGATGCGATCCTCACCAATGGCGCGGGCAATTTCTGCGGCTGGGTCCACCGCTTCCACCAGCACCGCAACTTCGGCACCCAGCTTGCCCCAACATCGGGCGCGATGGGCTATGGCTTCCCGGCTGCGATCGCCGCGAGCCTGCTCCATCCGGGGCACCCGGTCGTGTGCTTCGCAGGCGACGGCGATTTCATGATGTCCAGCCATGAAATGGCAACCGTTACGCGTTACGGGGCCACGCCGATCGTGATCGTCGTCGATAACGGCCAATATGGCACGATCGCGATGCACCAGGCGCGCGCCTACCCGGGGCGGGGCTACGGCACCCAACTCACCAACCCCGATTTCGCAGCACTTGCGGCGGCTTACGGATGGTGGAGCGTGAACGTCACCGAGACCGGCGATTTCGCCCCCGCGTTCGATGCCGCGCGCGCCAGTGGCCGCGCAGCATTGATCGCGTGCAAAACCGATCCGCGCGAGATCGCGCCGGGGTATCGCCTGCCCGGCTGATCACCCCCGGGGGTGACGGCGGCGGGGCAGACCGCTAAGCCCCACCAATGCTGACCCCTGCGGAAACCAAGCTCCTCGCCCCGATCGAGGGCACGGACGCCGTGATGGTCGCGCAGGTGCAGGCTTGGGCAGCGATCAACTCGGGCAGCGACAATCTCCCCGGTCTCGCGCTTCAGGCCGAGGCGCTCGCCCATGCCTTCGCCCCCTTGGGCAGAGCCGAACTGCTCGAAGCCGCGCCCTCGCAGGTCGTCGCTGCGGACGGCGCGTTAAGGCAGCGCCCCCACGGTCGCCACCTTCGCGTGGTGCAGCGCCCGCACGCCCCCGTGCAGGTGCTGCTTACCGGCCACATGGACACCGTCTACCCCGCCGATCATCCTTTCCAGACCACGCGCTTCGACGCCCCCGGCCATCTGAACGGCCCTGGCGTCGCCGACATGAAGGGCGGCATCGCCATCATGCTCGCAGCGCTCACCGCCTTCGAGCGAAGCCCCTGCGCCAACCACCTCGGCTGGACCGTGCTCGTCACCTCGGACGAGGAGATCGCGTCCCCGTCCTCGGACCCCATCCTGCGCGAAGCCGCACGCGCCGCGCAGTGGGGCCTCACCTACGAGCCGTCGAACCTGCCCGATGGTACGCTCGCGGGCGCACGCTGGGGATCAGGCAATTTCGCCGCCACCATTACCGGCCGCGCCGCACACGCGGGCCGCGATCCCGAAAACGGCCGCAACGCCGTCGCCGCCGCATGCGATCTGGCGCTGCGGCTCGAGGCTCTGATCGGGCCCGATCTGCGGGTGAATCCCGCGCGCATCGATGGCGGCGGCCCCAACAATGTCGTCCCCGCCCACGCGGTGCTCCGCTTCAACAGTCGCCCGCGCACGGCGGAGGCGCGCGCGCACGCCGAAGCGGCAATCGCGCAGGCGATCGCGGCTGTGGAGGCCGCGCGAGACGTTAGCATCCGCCTCCACGGCCATTTCGCTCGCCCGCCCAAGCCCCTGGACGCCACCCAGCAACGCCTGTTCTCGGTCGTCGAGACCGCCGCGTGCGATCTCGGCCAGCATTATGCCACGCGCGAAACCGGCGGCGTGTGCGATGGCAACAACCTTGCGGCCGAAGGGCTGCCGGTGGTGGATACGCTCGGCGCACGCGGCGGGCTGATCCACTCTCCACAGGAATATATGCTCGCCGATTCGCTCGTCGAACGCGCGGCGCTGTCCGCGCTGCTCCTCCACCGCCTTGCTGCCGCATGACGTGGCACGTCCGCCCCGCGCGCGCCGCCGACCTGGATGCGCTGCACGCGCTCTCCCAGCTCACCGGCCCCGGCTTCACCAATATCCCGCAAGCCTATGATGGCATGGCAGCACGCGTCGCATGGCATCTGGATAGTCTGGGCTCCGCGCTGGAAGCGCCGGGTGATCATCTTTACATGCTCGTGCTGGCCAACCAGGCGGGCGAGATCGGCGGCACCGCGATGCTGTTCGGTGAGATCGGGGTCGAATGGCCATTTTACTCCTATCATATCGCCCGCTATGCGCAGACCTCCAAGGCGCTCAAACGCACGATCACCAGCGAACTTCTCAATCTCACCACCGAGTTCAGCGGCGCGTCCGAAGTCGGCGGCCTGTTCCTGCGCGCGGACTTGCGCAGCGGCGGCACCGGCCTAGGCCACCTTCTTGCCCGCGCGCGCTATCTGTTCATCGCGCAGCACCGCGCGCGCTTCGGCGAGCGGCTGATCGCCGAGCTGCGCGGCTGGCTTACGCCCGAGGGCGAAAGCCCGTTCTGGGACGCTCTGGGCCGGCCCTTCTTCCAGATGGGCTTCCCCGAGGCGAACCGCTTCAACACCGAAAACGGCAACCAGTTCATCGCCGATCTGATGCCCAAACACCCCGTCTACACCGTGATGCTCCCCGAAACCGCACGGGCGGTGATGGGCCAGCCGCACGATAGCGGCATCCCTGCGATGCGCCTGCTCATGCGCGAGGGTTTCCGCTACGATCGTTACATCGATATTTTCGATGGCGGGCCAACAATGTGCGTCTCGACCGATCACATCCGCACGTCGGTGGAAAGCGCGAGCCTGCCGCTCGCCCCCGCACCCCCTGTGGTGCCGACGCGCCACCTCGTGGCAGCGGGCCGCCTGGGCAATTTTCGCGCTTGGGCGACGCCCGCCGAACGCGTCGGCGACCGCTGGCACTTGGCGCACGCGAACGATCTCACCGCCAACGAGGAAGTCCGCTGTGTCCCCGCCTGATCTCGTCAGTTACGAAGCCGCCACAGGTGCCGAACTCTGGCGCGGCCCGCATGGCGATGCGAACGCCGCCGTCAACGCCGCTCGCGCCGCCTTCCCTGCCTGGGCCACCGCGCCGCTCGAAGCGCGCCTCGAAGTGATCCACCGTTACCGCGATCTCGTGCGCGCCAACGCCCCCGCCTTCGCGGACATTATCGCGCGCGAAACCGGCAAGCCACACTGGGACGCCGCCGCCGAAGTCAACTCGGTCGCCGGGAAGGTCGATATCTCGGTCGAAGCCTATCACGCGCGCACCGGCACGCGCATCGGCGAGGTCGCCGCCGGACGCCAGGCGGTGCGCCACAAGCCGCACGGCGTGCTCGCCGTCCTCGGCCCGTACAACTTCCCCGCGCACCTCCCCAACGGCCACATCGTCCCGGCGCTGATTGCGGGCAACACCGTGGTGCTGAAGCCAAGCGAACTCACCCCCGCCACTGCGGAGCATATGGGCGCGCTGTGGGCGCAGGCAGGCCTGCCTGATGGCGTGCTCAATATCGTGCAAGGCGCAGCCCATGAGGGCCGCGCGCTCGCCAGCCACGCCGATATCGATGGCCTGCTCTTCACCGGTGCGGCTACCACCGGCTACGCGCTCGCGCGTGCGTTCGCCGCCACTCCGCACAAGATCCTCGCGCTGGAGATGGGCGGCAACAATCCGTTGATCGTCTGGGACGCGCCCGATATTGCCGCCGCCGCCGCGCTCGTGATCCAGTCTGCCTACCTCAGCAGCGGCCAGCGCTGCACCTGCGCGCGCCGCCTGATCGTCCACGAGGCCGCCGCTCCGGCGCTGGTGGACGCGGTCGCAGCACTGATCGATCGGATCATCGTCGCCGAACCGTTCGCCGATCCCGTGCCTTTCATGGGGCCGGTGATCGACGCGCGCGCCGCCGAGCGTCTGGAAGCCGCCTTCGCCGCGATGGTCGCCGCCGGGGGCAAGCCAATCCGGGCGCTAACGCGGCTTCCCCAGGGCCCTGCCTTCGTATCGCCGGGCCTGATCGACACCACCGGCCTCACCTTGCCCGACGAAGAGCATTTCGGCCCGCTCCTCCAGGTGATCCGCGTGCCCGATTGGGACGCTGCCATGGCTGCCGCCAACGCTACGCGCTTCGGCCTTGCCGCCAGCCTCGTCGGCGGCGATCAGGCGCTCTACGATCGCTTCTGGACGCAAATCCGCGCGGGCATCGTCAACTGGAACCGGCCCACCTCGGGCGCGGCGTCGAACGCTCCGTTCGGCGGCGTGGGTGCCTCGGGCAACCACCGCCCGGCTGCCTACTACGCTGCGGATTATTGCGCGTGGCCGGTGGCGAGCGTCGAGACCGACCGGCCCGATGCCACCATCGCACAAGGGCTGCGGCTCGCATGAAGCGCCTCGCGATCGCCCTCCTCCTTCTGCTCCGCGGCGCGGCGGGGGAAGTGGCAGCGCGGCCGACGCACGTGGTCCCGGGGCACCCGACCTCGCTCCAGCAGATCGTCGCAGGCAAAACCGCCCTTTCCCCCGAGCTTGCGGGCCTCGCGATCGTCGTCGCCGATGCGCACGGGTCGATCCGCGCAGAGGCCTATGGCCAAGCCGTCCTCGATCCCGCGCGCGCCCGCGCATTGACCCCCGCGACCCCGGTGCGAGTCGCGTCGATCTCCAAGCTCGTCGTCGCGCTCACCGCGTGGCGACTGATCGAAGCGGGCAAGCTCGCCCCCGATGCCGATGTCTCGACCTATCTGGGCTGGCCACTGCGCAACCCCGCGCACCCGAACATCCCCATCACGCTGCGCCAGCTGCTCAGCCACACCTCGGGTATCGACGATGGTCCCGGCTACAGCTTCCCGCAGACAGCCACGCTCCAGGCCAGCCTGACTGCACAGCACTGGTCCACCGCCACGCCAGGTACGCGCTTCTCTTACGCCAACCTCAACTACGGCATCGTCGCCACCATCCTCGAAGCTGTCACCCACACGCGCTTTGATCGCCTCGTGCGCGAACAGGTTCTCGCCCCGCTCCATCTCGATGCCTGCTACAATTGGTCGGGCTGCTCGCCCGCCGCGATTGCAAGCGCCGCGGTCCTCTACCGCAAGGGCAAGGACGAAACCGCGTGGAACCCCGCCGGACCATGGATGGCGCAGGTCGACGATCTCCACGCCGAGGTTCCTACCTGCCCCGTGCGCGGCCAGGTTACTTGCGATCTCGCCACCTACGTGCCCGGCACCAACGGCACGCTTTTCTCCCCGCAAGGCGGCCTGCGGATCAGCGCGCTCGGCCTTGCCACGCTCGGCCGCCTGATCCTCAACCGGGGCGAAGTCGATGGAGTTCGCCTGCTCAAGCCGGCCACAATCGACGCGATGCTCGCCCCGGTCTGGCGCGATACTGGCCAGCCCTCGGGCGATACTTACGCGGGCCTGATGCGCCTCTACGCGTCCGGTCCGCAACTCCTCTCGGGCGAACCCGGTCAGCGCGACCAGCCGGTAGACGGCCGCTCCGTCGCGTGGGCTGGCCATCTGGGCGAAGCCTATGGCCTGCTGGGTGGCCTGTGGATCGATCGCGCCCGCGCGCGCGTCTATGTGTACCTGATCACCGGGCTCGGCGACGATCCGACGAAATACCCCGGCCGCCGCAGCGCCTTTTCCGCTCCCGAGGAGGCCATCCTCACCAATCTCGCCCGGTAGAGCGCCTATTCGGCCGCCTCGGCGAGGCTCAGCCCCATGATCTCCACCCGGCAGTCGAGCATGGTCGGGCTCGCGCGCGCGATGGGGTTGGTCGAGTAGAAATCCTCGACCGGGTAGCGGATCGGCCCCGGGCCGAGCGTGCCGCCGGGGGGCGCGCTCCACGCGGCGGGCGTAACACCATCGTGCGCGAAATGCGGCCACTCCTTCAATATCCGCGCGCGCAGCGCCGCCTCGTCGTCATAGGGCAGCCGCACGCCCAGCACGTCGGACAGCGCGCGCGCGATCGACCAGTCGGCGCGTGCCTCGCCCGGCGGGAACACCGCGCGACGGCCGCGCTGCACGCGGCCTTCCATGTTGACATAGGTGCCGTCCTTCTCGGTGTAGGCGGCGGCGGGCAGGATCACGTCGGCATGGGTCACGCCCGCATCGCCGTGGGTGCCGATGTAGACGGTGAACGGGCCACGCAGCGCGCCGGCGTCGAGTTCGTCCGCGCCGTGCAGGAACAGTGCGTTGAGCTTGCCCGATGCGGCATCGGCGGCCAGCACGGGGACGCCACCCTCGGCGGTCAGCCCGATATCGAGCCCGCCCACGCGCGCGGCGGCGGTGTGCAGCACATTGTAGCCGTTCCAGCCCTCGCGCTGGAGCGGAAGTACCGCCGCCACTGCCGCCACCCCCGGAAACGCCAGCGCGCCCATGCCCAGGATGACGGCGGGACGCGCGGCGGCGGCGAGCGCATCCGCCACTGCTTGCGGCAGCGCGCCGAGCAGGCCGATATCGTTGCCGAGCCATTCGACCGGATAGGTCAGATCGACCCGCTCTCCGATCGCCCACACCTTGGCCCCGCGCCGCGCCGCCTTGCGCAGCCGCGTGTTGATCAGCGGAGCTTCCACGCGCGGATTGGTACCCACCAGCAGGATCGCGTCCGCGGCTTCGATCCCGGCAATCGTGGAGTTAAACAGATAGGAGCCCCGGTTGGCGGGGTCGAACATCACGCCGTCCTGCCGACACTCGTGGCGCGTGGAGCCGAGCTTGGCGATAAGATCCTTCCACGCGAGCATGTCCTCGACGGCGAGCAGATCTCCCGCGATGTAACCGATCTGGTCGCCAGAAAGCCCCGCCAGCCCGGCCTTCACGGCGGCGAACGCTTCAGGCCACGTGGCTGCGCGCAGCTTGCCGTTCTCGCGGATATAGGGTCTGTCGAGGCGACGCCGCGACAGGCCATCGACCGCGAAGCGGGTTTTGTCGCTCGCCCATTCCTCGTTCACGTCATCGTTGGCGATGGGCAGAACGCGCATCACCTGCGGGCCGCGCGCATCGACGCGAATGTTGGTGCCCACCGCGTCCATCACATCGATACTCTCGGTGTGGCGCAGCTCCCACGGGCGCGCCTCGAAGGCGTAAGGCTTCGAGGTCAGCGCACCCACCGGGCACAGATCGATCACATTGCCGCTGAGCTCGGACGTGACCGCCTTCTCTAGATAGCTGGTAATCTGCATGTTCTCGCCGCGCCCGATCGCGCCGATTTCCTCGACGCCCGCCACTTCCTGCGCAAAGCGCACGCAGCGCGTGCAATGGATGCAGCGCGTCATCACGGTCTTGATGAGCGGTCCCATGTATTTTTCGGTGACGGCGCGCTTGTTCTCGTCGAAGCGCGTGTGGCCGCGCCCGTAGCCCATCGCCTGATCCTGCAGATCGCATTCGCCGCCCTGATCGCAGATCGGACAATCGAGCGGGTGGTTGATGAGCAGGAACTCCATCACCCCCTCGCGAGCCTTTTTGACCTTGGGCGTATCGGTGTGGATGATCATGCCCTCGGCGGCGGGCATCGCGCAGGACGCGATGGGCTTGGGGGCTTTCTCCTGTTCCACCAGGCACATGCGGCAGTTGCCCGCGATGGTGAGGCGCTCGTGGTAGCAGAAGCGGGGGATTTCCTTCCCCGCCGCTTCGCACGCCTGAAGCACGGTGGCTCCTGCGGGAACTTCGACCTGAAGGCCATCGATGGTGAGTTTGGGCATGTACGCGCGGTTCCGTAGTCTCGCGTCGTCCGTATCACCCGCCTGACGCGCGCGGAAGGCGGCTTGATGCCCCCCGCGGCGCTTAGTGGGCGATTTGAGGCTCTGCCGCCGCGCGCAGCCGATAGATGCCTTCCGCCACCGCCGCGCGCATGACATCCTTGCTGAAATGGAACTCGCGACCACCGGGCAGGCAGGCCGCGAGCATAGGAGTAAGCGACGCGATGGCATCGGTCTCGGCTCGCGTTCCAGCGACCGAAAGCGTCAGCATGTGTGCCGCCTCCGAGCTGGATCGCGCGACGCACACGCCGACCTGCACCAGCGCGAGCTCGGTCACCTGTTGGGCGTCAGCCAGGTCTACCGACCACAACGCGGGCTCAGGCCCTTTGGAGAGATTGCCCGGCAGAATCGATCGATAGCGGTCCTGGTAGCGCGCCGCATACAAAGCGCCGCGAAACAGCGACAGACTGAACCTGACCTCCCCCGATACCAGACAGTCTTCGACCGCAAGGTCGCGCCCCTTCTTTGAGGCTGCCTCTGATCCCGGCGTGATAAGAAGCCACGCCTCGGCGGCACGGGGCGAGTATTTCAACACGCAACGACCATAATCAAGCATGACCCTGCGAGCTGCCACGCGTCGATCGTGAGCATATTCGTCAATTGCGGCGCGCGGATAACGTTCGATGAGGTGCCCTGTGTCCTGCGCTGCCGCAGTCACGCAGATCGGTGCGCAGAGCGCCGCACACGTGATTGCCAGTGCCTTCGCCCCCAAGCTCACCCGTATCTCCCTACCCGTAGAGACTAGGGTGGCCAGTGGCGGCGTCAATGCGCCATCCGCATTGCCTATCGCTGCTTGTGCGCTCGCAGCCACCGGTACTTTCGATCCTACGCCGCCTTCGGTGCGGCCCCGCGCACGCCTGCGTCGACATGGCTTTCGAATTCGGCGAAATTGTCGATGAACAGCCCCACCAGCTTCTTCGCCTGCGCGTCGTAAGCCGCGCCGTCGGCCCAGGTGCCGCGCGGATCGAGGATAGCGCTGTCGACGCCGGGCACGACCACCGGAACCTGAAAGCCGAACCAAGGATCGCGGCAGAATTCCCCCTTCGCAAGGCTGCCATCAAGCGCGGCGCCCAGTAGCGCGCGCGTTGCCTTGATCGGCATGCGGCGGCCCACGCCATAGGCCCCGCCCGTCCAGCCGGTGTTGACCAGCCAGCAATTCACCTGCCCGCGCGCGATCCGCTCCTTCAGCAGATTGCCGTAGACCGAAGGATGGCGCGGCATGAACGGTGCGCCAAAGCAGGTGCTGAAAGTCGCCTGCGGTTCGGTGACGCCGATTTCGGTGCCCGCAACTTTGGCGGTATAGCCCGAGAGGAAGTGATACATCGCCTGATCGGGCGTCATCTTCGCGATCGGTGGCAGCACGCCGAACGCGTCCGCAGTCAACATGATGATGTTGCGGGGCGGCGGACCAAGATTGTCGGTGGTGGTATTCGGGATGCAGGCGAGCGTGTAGGCACCGCGCGAATTCTCGGCGAGGCTCGGATCGTCGAAGTCGAGCCGCCTCGTGTCGCAGTCGATCACCACGTTTTCCAGCACGGTCCCGAACATGCGCGTCGTGGCGAAGATTTCGGGCTCGGCTTCGGCCGAAAGCCGGATCATCTTGGCATAGCAGCCGCCCTCGAAGTTGAAGACGGCGGTATCGGACCAGCCATGCTCGTCATCGCCGATCAATTGGCGCGCGGGATCGGCGGAGAGCGTTGTCTTCCCCGTGCCGCTCAGCCCGAAGAAGATCGCGGTATCGCCGTCCGGCCCGATATTGGCCGAGCAGTGCATCGGCATGACGCCTTTGGGTGGGAGCAGGTAATTGAGGATGGTGAAGACGCTCTTCTTCATCTCGCCGGCGTAGCGTGTACCGCCAATCAGGATCAGCTTTTCGGTGAAGTTGACCGCGATCACCGTTTCGGTGCGGCAGCCGTGGCGTTCGGGATCGGCACGGAAGCTCGGCAGATCGATGATGGTGAATTCAGGATGGAACGTCGCGAGTTCGGCAGCTTCCGGGCGCACCAGCAGCGTGCGGATGAACAGCGAGTGCCACGCATATTCGGTGACGACGCGGACGTTAGCCCGGTATTCGTTCTGCGAGCCGCCGAACAGATCCTGCACCCAAAGCGTCTCGATCGTTTCGAGGTGCTTCATGAAATCGTGGCGTAGCACCGCGAAATCCTCGATCGACATCGGTTTGTTGAACCGTCCCCACCAGACCTGATCTTTGGTCTCGGCATCGCGAACGGTGAATTTGTCTGCAGCCGACCGGCCAGTGTATTTGCCCGTCTCCACAACAAGCGCGCCATGCTCCGCTAGCAACCCCTCGTCCCGAAGGATCGCCTGTTCTACGAGCGGCGCGGTATCCAGATTATAGTGGACGCGTGCGGTTCCGGTCGAGATGCCCTGCGCCGCAAGATCGTGGACGGGACTGGTCATGGCGGCTCCTTGCAGGGCGGGGCGGCGGATCGCGCGCCACGGACGCGGCCGGGGCGAAATCGAGACGCAAAGCGACGGGTTTCGTCGGTGCATACCTATGCATCGAGGGAGCGTCAAAGGCGCGGAAGGGGCCTGCCGCGCCGGATCCGCGTCAGTTCCCCATCGCGCCTGCCAGCCGCTCGCCGAGTGTGGCAAGCGCAGCGGCATCCTTGCCGCATAGCAATAGCCCGAGGTGGCCGCCGCCGCTCCACGCGCCCGGTAGTGCGAGCAGGGCGAGGTGCGCAGCGATCGCTTCTGCCATCAGCGCCAGATCGAGCGGCATCAGCAACGCATCCGCGTCCGCAGCGACCGCGCCGATCCGGCCGGCACCCGTGACGCTAAGCGTCTGGACGTCCAGCCCCAGCCCCCGAAGCAGGCTCGCCGCGAGATCGTCCGCGCGTCGTGCCGCATCGGTCGCGCCGGCCAATCCGGCGATCCTTGCGACGCGCGCCGGTGCCGCGCCAGCCGCTTGGCCCAGAGCGCCGAGCACGCCTGCAATTTCCGCCGCACGCGGCGCGGCGATCGCGGGCAGGCCGGGCGCAAGCAGCGCGGTGCCACCCGCGCGCGCGACCTTGGCAATGCCGGCGGGGCCACCGCCCAGTCCAAGCGGCGCGCTGGCAGCGGCGACCACGATCGCGCCATGCTCAGCCGCGAACGCGCGCGCTTCGTCATCAAGCGCAACTACAGGAATGCCTTCGAGTCCGCGCGGGGTTCCACTCTGCCAGCGGCGCGCGGCCTCGCCGCCATCCGCACCATAGTCGCGCGCGACCGCGATCGGATCGAGCCGACCATCACGATAACCCGCAAGCAGCCCTACAACGGTGTGGTTCACCGATCCTCCCCGAAGCGCGTCTCGACCAGCGCCTTTAGCGCTGTGAGCGCGGCTTGCGCCTCACGCCCGTCCGCCGAAATCCGGATCGTATCCCCCGGCCCGGCCGCGAGCATCATCAATCCCATGATCGACGTGCCCGTCACGCACGCTCCGTCGTGCGCCACGGTGACGGTGGCATCGAACCCGCTGGCCAGCGTCACGAACCGGGCGGAGGCGCGCGCGTGAAGCCCGCGCTTGTTGGTGATCAGCACATCGGCGGCGCAGGGCTCGGCGTCGCTCACGCGGCTCCTTCGAGGATTTTGCTCGCCACCGAGATATATTTGCGCCCCGCCTCCTGCGCCGCAGCGACCGCCTCCGCGATGCTGGCGCCACGCCGTGCGGTGGCCAGCCGGATCAGCATCGGCAGGTTGACCCCGGCGATCACCTCGAGCGCCGTGCCCTGGCCCATCAGGCTGATCGCCAGATTGGAGGGAGTGCCGCCGAACATGTCAGTCAACAGGATCACGCCGTGACCATCGTCCACGCGCGTCGCTGCGGCGGCGATATCGGCGCGGCGCGCTTCCATATCGTCGTCGGCCCCTATGCAGATCGCCGCGACCGCCACCTGGGGCCCGACCACATGCTCCATCGCGGCGACAAACTCGTGCGCGAGATGGCCGTGCGTGACGAGGACGAGGCCGATCATGCGGGCTCCATCCATGCATCCGCGGTCGGCTCGTCCACGCCGACCGGGCGGAACTCCTCGGCATCGACGCCCTGGCCCTTCAGGTCACGGTGCGCGACGCTGGGCTGATAGCCCGCGCTGCGCAGATGTTCCGCCATCTGTTCGGCGATGAACACCGATCGGTGCTTGCCTCCGGTACAGCCGAAGGCAACCGTCAGATAGGCTTTGCCCTCGTGCCGGTAGCGCGGCAGCAGCGTCGTCAGCAGATCGGCGATCTTGTCGAACGCGGTGACGAAGCCCGCGTCGCTGCGGATGTAGTCCCCCACCGCGGCGTCGAGTCCGGTCAGCGCGCGCAGGTCGGGACGCCAGTGCGGGTTGGTGAGGAATCGCATATCGAACACCAGATCCGCATCGCGCGGGATACCTCGCGCGAAGCCGAAACTGGTCAGCGTAAGCGTCAGATGATCGTGATCGCCGCGCGAAAACCGTTCGCGCACCGCGCGCCGGAGATCGTTGACCGAATAATCGGTGGTATCGACCACGATGTCCGCCCAGCGCCTGAGAGGTGCCAGCAGTTCGCGTTCGCGCGCGATGCCGTCGCTCGCAGCGCGATCGAGCGCGAGCGGATGGCGGCGACGCGTCTCGGAGAAGCGGCGGATCAGTTCGTCGCCCGCGCAATCGAGGAACAGCACGCGCACCTCGAGATCGCCCGCATCGCGGTGGCGCTTGATCGTCTGCACGATCTCCTCGGCGTCGAAGGCGCGGGTGCGCGTATCCATGCCAAACGCGAGCGGTCGATCGTCACCCGCCCGCCCCAGCGTTCGGTTCGGCGTAGCGAGCAGCAGCTGCAGCAGCCCCAGTGGCAGGCTGTCCACCGCCTCGTAATCCATGTCTTCGAGCGCTTTGAGCGCAGTCGTCTTGCCCGCGCCTGACATGCCGGTCACCAGCAGGATGCGCCCGACAGAGGGCTTCGAGAGGGGATGATCGGTCATGCGCACGCCGCCTCTAGCGCGGTGCGTGCGGCGGTGAAAGCGTACCCCAGCTTAATAGCGGCGGAGGCGGCCCAGGGATCGAGCGCGAGCATCGGCACCGCCACCCCCAGCAGAACGCGGTGCGACGGCTCGGGCAGTCTTTCGCGCTCCACGCCGAGCGCAACCACCAGTGCGATCCGCGCGGCTGCTACGGCCTCCACGCGCACAATTCCCACGCCGCGGACCTCGATCAGTCCGCGCGTCGGCGCTGGGGCGTGCGCGATCAGTGCCGCACCCTCGCGCTCGATCCGCACCTGATCATCGGCGAGCAGCCGCCAGCCACGGTCGATCAGCCGCAGCGCCAGATCGGATTTGCCCGCACCCGGTGGGCCGGTCAGCAGAGCCGCCGCGCCGTCCAGCACGACACCGGTTGCGTGCAGCAGCATCACGCGGTGGGCAGCGAAACGGTGAAGCGCGCGCCGCCTTCGGCACGGTTGGCCACCGCGATCGTGCCGCCATGCGCCTCGATGATCGCGCGCGCGATGGCGAGGCCCAGTCCCGAATGCTTGCCGAAGCGCTCGCCGAGCGGACGCTGCGACCAGAAGCGCTGGAAGATCGCGTCGATCGTCTCGGGTGCCACTCCGGGGCCGTCATCCTCGACAATCAGGTCGGTCATCGCACCGCGCGCTGCTACCCGGATCGTCACGCGACCCTGCGGCGGCGAAAAGGACCGCGCGTTATCGACCAGATTGCCCACGACCTGGCGCAACCGCCCGGGATCGCCGAGCACCGCGCCCTCGCCGTTTACGCGGACCGGATCGCCATCGAACTGGCGCGCGAGCCCGCCCAGATCGACCGCGACGAAGCGCGCGCGGCTGATCTCGGCTTCGAGCCGCGAGGCTTCCGAAATATCCGAGATCAGCCGATCGAGCCGCGCGACATCGTCCGTCATCAACGCAAGCAGGCGTTGACGGAGGCCAGGATCGGTTACGCGTGCGAAGGTTTCGAGCGCCGAGCGAAGCGATGCGAGCGGATTCTTGAGTTCGTGTGCGACGTCGGCGGCGAACGCCTCGGTCGCGTCGATCCGCGCGCGCAGGGCCGACGCCATGTCGGAAACCGCGCGCGCGAGCCGTCCGATCTCGTCACGGCGGCCCGGCAGGCGCGGCACCACCACCGCGCGCTCGCGGCCCGCGCGAACCAGCGTTGCGGCTTCGGCCAGGCGGCGCAGCGGGGCGATGATGGTGCGCGCGAGGAAGGTGGAGAGCAGCAGCGAGAAGGCGAGCACCGCGAGGAAGACGAGGAAGGCGTTCAGCCGCTCGTCGCGCACCGCATATGTGATGTCGCGCGCGTCGGTCTGCATCAGCAGTACGCCACGACCGGGGACGCGGGCGGCGGCCGAGAGCATGGGCGTGCCATCGGGCGCGCGGCGCAACGCATCGACCACGCGGCCCTGCGCCAGTGCCGCGCGCGCCTCGGGCCAGCGCGCGAGCGTGCCCGCGCCGAGATCGCCGAGCACGGGGAAGGCGCGCACGCCGGTGATCGCACCGATGGTGCGATCGATGCCGCGCGCGATCCTGCGCCGAAGCGGATCGCCGCCCGGATCAGTGAGCGCGAAACCGGGGCCGGTGAGCGCCCAGCTATCGGTATCGAGCGTACCATCGGCGCGGAAGATCAGCAGCCGCGCGCGGGTGAGGCGGCCGTAACGTGCGATCAGTCGGGAAGGATTATCGGGTCCGGCGGCGAGGCCATCGGCGATCAACTCGGCGCGCGCGCGTAGTTCGGCGCGGCGGGCGTCGATCTGGCGACCGCGGTAACCGTCCAGATAGAGGATGCCGCCCGCAAGCGCCAGAATGGCGATGATGTTGACCGCGAGGATGCGCGCCGAGAGCGACCATCGGCCCGACCACGGCCGGGCCGATTCACTCGGCGTTGAAGCGGTAGCCGACGCCATACAATGTATCGATCGCCTTGAAGGAGGGGTCCACCACGCGGAATTTCTTGCGCAGCCGCTTGATGTGACTGTCGATCGTGCGATCGTCTACATAGACATCGTCTTTATACGCAGCGTCCATCAGTTGATCGCGCGATTTGACGAGTCCGGAGCGGGTGGCGAGCGTTTCGAGGATCAGGAATTCGGTGACGGTGAGCGCGATATCGTGCCCGTCCCACGCGACGCGGTGGCGCGCGGGATCGATCGCGAGCTTGCCGCGCAGCGTGGGCGGAAGCGCGGGTTCCTCCTGCGCCTCGCCACGCCGCGCCGAGGCGCGCCTCAGCACGGCACGGATGCGCGCGATCAGCAGGCGTTGACTGAACGGCTTGACGATATAATCGTCCGCACCCGCCGCGAGCCCGGCGGCCTCGTCCGCCTCCTCGTCCTTGGAGGTGAGGAAGATGACGGGGACGGGGTGCTGGGCGCGCAGCCGGGCCATCAGCGCGATGCCATCGAGGCGCGGCATCTTGATATCGAGCACCGCGAGATCGGGCGGGACGGCGGTGAGTGCGGCGAGCGCTTCGACGCTGTCGGGGTAGGCGCGCACCGCGAACCCCTCGCATTCGAGCGCGATGGTGACCGAGGCGAGGATGTTGCGGTCGTCATCGACCAGCGCGATGTTGGGGATCAAGGCTCAAACCGGGGTTGGCGCGGCGGACAGGCGCACGCCGCCACCGCGACTGGAGGCCCGAGCCGGAATCGAACCGGCGTGCACGGATTTGCAGTCCGCTGCGTAACCACTCCGCCATCGGGCCTTGTCGTAAACGATTTCGGCGGAATGGGGGCGGGTGTCAATCGGGGTGCCCCGGCCGCTACCGCGCCAGCACCGCCAGCGCCTGGTCCAGCCGCGTTGCATACGCCTCGAGCGCAGCACCGGTCATCCCCGAATATCGGTTCGCATCCGCCCAGCGCCGCTCCTCGATCGCCTCACGCACGCCCGGCAGCGTCTTCGCGCCATAGCCGGTAAAGCGGCCCGGAGCGTAGACGAGGTTCTTGTACCAGGGGCGGCGAGGCAACCCGCCCTCGAACAGCATAGTCTGTTCGATCGTCTGCAGCGATGCGCCCAGCTCCGCCGCCTTCGCCGCTGATAGTGTGGCTTTCCGCGCCGCCAGCGCCGTATCGAACGCCGCAGCACTGCGCTTGAGATGCGCGACCGCATTGTCGAGCGCGGCGAACTCGATGAACGGCACCGGCCCTTCGTCGGCAGGGGCCTTGAGTGAATGCAGCGGGTCGTCCGCCAGCCGGTAGCCGTTCGCGCGCAGCTTGCTTTGCGCGGCATAGGCATCGCGTTCGCTCTCGGCGAGCTCCTTCACCTCGTCGCGGTAGCGCGCGATCGTATCGGCGAAATCGCCGTAGCGTTGCAGCGGAGCCTGCGCGTCCGCGATGCGCAGCACGAGCCGACCAACCGTCTTCGCCAGCGTCGCGTCATAGGCGAAGCCCGGATCGACGAAGCGGCGGTGGTGATCGTAGCTATCGTAGACCGAATGGTAGACGCCGCCCGATTCGCCCTCGCCGCCATAGCTGATATCGAGCGTCGGCAGCCCCAGATGCTGGAGGTAGGCGGAGAAGTCCGATCCTGAACCGAGTGCGGCGATGCGGAAATCCTGCCCCGCGCCGACATCCTTCGCCTCGTCCTTCTCAGCCTTGCTGCCCTTGCCCTGCGCCGCATCCACCGCAATCTTCGCGCGCAACCGCTCGCCGACGCTTACTCTGGTCTGCGGATCGGTCACGTCGGCGGCGACCTGGTTGACCAGGTGCTGATAGCTGTGGCTTCCGCCCGCAGCCAGAAAGCCGCGCGAATTGCCATCGGTGTTGATGTAGGCAACCGCCTTGCGCTGCAATTCGGGGCCATGCTCCTCGGCCCATTCGGTCGAGCCGAGCAGCATCGGCTCTTCGGCGTCCCAGCCGAGGTAGACGATCGTGCGCTTGGGCCGCCAGCCGCTCTTGGCCAGCGCGCCGATCGCCTTTGCTTCCGCCATCAGCGCGATGTTGCCCGAGAGCGGATCGGTCGCGCCGAACACCCAGCCATCGTGGTGATTGCCTCGCATCACCCACTGATCGGGAAATTCGCTGCCCTTCATCGTGGCGACGACATCGTAGATCGTCTTCAGGCTCCAGTCTGCTTTGGTGGCCAGATGCACCTGCGCGGGGCCGGGGCCGATATGGTAGGCGATGGGCAGCGCGCCGCGGAACTCGCTGGGCGCAACCGGGCCACCCAGCGCGGCGAGGAAATGCTGCGCGTCGCCGTAGCTGATCGGCAGCACGGGGATTTTAAGGATGGTGGCCGCATCCTCGCGCCGTAAGCGCTTGGCATCGTGCGTCGCACCGATGCCGGGCGTCAGCGGATCACCGGGATAGGTCGTCATGTCCGCGACCGAGCCGCGCTGGAATGCCTGCGGCGGGCGTGCGGGGCCTTTCGGGTAGATATCGTCCTGGCCGTAGCCATCGTCGGCGGGATCGGAATAGATGATGCAGCCGATCGCGCCATGTTCCTGCGCGAGCTTGGGTTTGAGGCCGCGCCAGCCGCCGCCGTAACGCGCGATGACGATCCGGCCCTTGACCGAAATCCCCATGCGGTCGAGCGCCTTGTAATCATCGGGCATGCCGTAATTCACGAAGACGAGATCAGCGGTGACATCGCCGTCGCCCGCGAAGGCCACCCACGCGGGAAGCGCGTTTGCGGTGTTGCCCGAGGTTGCATCCTCGGGGATCGCGGATTCCTGGAGCGTGGCCTTGAACGGGGTCGGCCCGACCATCTCCAGCGTTTCGCTGATCGGCGTGGGGTACAGCACCTCGAAGGTTTCGAGCTTCGCGTCCCAGCCCCATTCGCGGAACTTGGCCGCCATGAACTCGGCATTGGCCTTATCGTGGGGGCTGCCGACGTGGTTGGGTTCGGACGCCATCGTCTTCATCCAGCCGCCCATCTCGGCAGGATCGATCGCGGCATCGAAGCGCGCCTCGAGCGACGCGCGCGGCGACCCGATCGCAATCGAGGGAAGCGCGCAACAGGCGGCGAGCGCCAGCAGATAGACGCGGCGCGGATTGGTCATTGGATACCCCTCGTTCGGCAAAGCCCGAGCCTAGGCCACGCGCGGTGCGGGTCAAGGATGTCTCGCGTTCGCGGCGGCGGACGCGGTAGGAACGCGGACGGTTGGTGGAGACATCGGTTCGATGCAGGTCCGCGCGCTCAGGATCAAGGCACAGCTTTTCGCAGGGGCGGAGCGCGCGATGGGCCCGGGGCGCGCCGAACTGCTCGCCGCGATCGCCGCCGAAGGGTCGATCTCGGCGGCGGGGCGCGCGCTCGGGATGAGCTATCGCCGTGCCTGGCTACTGGTCGACAGCATGAACCGATGCTTCACCGAGCGGCTGGTCGATACCGCTGCCACCGGCGCGCCGCGCGGCGCACGGCTGAGCGAGGCGGGCCAGCGCGCGCTCGCCGCGTACATGGCGCTCGAAGGCGAGTTGGCACGCGTCGCCGATGGGCCAGCCCTCGCGGAGATTGAATCGCTCCTGCGCGTCGAGCCGATCCCGGCGCGCAGCAATGCACCGCCACCGGAAATCCCGACCAACTGATGGCCCGGCGCCAAGTTGCGCGGTTTCGATCCCGCTTGCCGCGTGAACTATATTTGTCTGTATACAGGTGCGCGGGGATCGGCCACATCGCGCGCGTTGCGGTTGCGCAACGCTGTCGGAGACGCAGATGCGATGGATGATTGCCGCCGCGATCGCCTGGATGGTCGTGGCATCCGCACAGGCACAGTCCGTTCCCGAGAGCGCGCTTCATACCGCGCTGGGGTCGCCCGAAAACTGGAGGATCAGAGGGACGTTCCGGATTCGCGGCGAGGGCATCGACAATCAGTTCCGCCCATCTCCGATCGCGCACAGCGACACGTTCCTGTCGTTGCGCACCACAGTATTCGCCGAATACAGCGCAGGGCCGGTCCGCTTCGGCGCGGAGCTGTTCGATAGTCGCGGCTATTTTGAAAAGACGCGTTCGTCTGTTGGGACTACCGAGATCAACGCGTTCGAGCTTGGACAGGCCTATATCGGCTTCGATTTCGGGCGCGGGGCGGCCAATCGCGGGTCGCTGACGCTCGGCCGCTTCACCTTCGATGATGGCTCGCGACGCCTGATTGCGCGCAACCAGTTCCGCAATACGATCAACGCCTTCACGGGTGCGCGGGTCGACTGGCAGGATGCGGCGAAGGACAGGCTGCTGCTGTTCTACACCCTGCCCCAGCGACGTCTTCCCGACGAGCCTGCGCGTATACAGCAAAATCCGGTGGAGTGGGACCGCGAGAGTTTCGCGCTGCAATTCTATGGCGGTTCGTTCACCAAGGCGAATGTGTTGGCGGGAGGGACGCTCGAAATCCATGGCTATCAGCTCGACGAGCGCGATACGCCGTATCACCAGACGCGCAACCGCCGCCTGTTCACGCCCGGCATCCGCCTCGCGCGCGCGCCCAGGGCGGCGGCGTTCGATTGGGATTTCGAAGGCATCTACCAGACGGGCAAATCGCGCCTGAGCACCAACATTACTGATACGCGCGATCTGAATACCGAGGCCTGGTTCTATCACGCCGAAATCGGGCGGACGTTTAACGCGACCTGGTCGCCGCGCATCGCGCTGCAATATGATCGCGCCAGCGGCAATGGCACCAACGCCAGCCGCTACTCGCGCTTCGATACGCTGTTCGGCGCACGCCGCGGCGAATATGGGCCGACCAGCCTGTACGGCGCGATCCAGCGCGCCAACCTCAGTTCGCCCGCGCTGCGAATCGAGGTGACGCCGGACAAGCGCTGGGACGGCTTCGTCGCGTGGCGGCCGTTATGGCTGGAAAACCGCACCGACAGTTTTGCGAGCACCGGCGTGCGTGACCGGACGGGCCGTTCGGGCCTTTATGCGGGTAATCAGATCGAGGCGCGCGCTCGTTACTGGCTGATCCCCAAGATCGCGCGCTTCGATGGGGGCTTCGCGTGGCTGGTCAAGGACGGCGTCCTTTCCCACGCCCCCAACGCGGCCGCCGACGGCGACACGCGCTACGGTTATCTCGATCTGACCTTCAACTTCTAAGCACCGCCCCCACCAGGCGGAGGCGGCATCGTCTTGATCAGTCCTCTTCCATCTCACCGCTGTCGGCGAGTTCGGCGCGAAGTTCCTCGCGTCGCGCTTCCATTTCGGTGCCGATCGCATCGAGATCGAGGTCGGCATCCCTGGTCAACTCGGCCAAAGCCTTTTCCTCTTCTGCAAAATGCTCGCGCATCTTCTGGCCAAGTTCGGCGAAGGCCTCATCGTCCGGTCCCTCTTCGTCCGCGTCGACGAAATCGTCGAGCGCTTCCTCCACATCCTCGTGACGACCAATCTGTTCGGCGAGCGCATCCTCGCCCATCGCCTCTTCCAGCGCGGGATACAGGATTTCGTCCTTGAGCTGCGCGTGGATATCGAGCCGCAGGATCGCCTCGTCGACGATCTCGCGGCGACGATCCTCGTTCGCGCCCTTGAACTCGTCGAACAGCGCATTGATCGCGCGGTGTTCCTCGGAAATGAGCGTGATCGCGCGCGGGGTTGATTGTGGCGTGGCCATGGGATCGGTCTCCAGCGATGGGGGAAATGCGAAGGCTAAACAGAGTCTGGCGGACGGGGGTTCCGGACCGACGAGATAGCCGCGCGTACCGGGCGCATGAAAATCGAACAAGGCGAATCACGGAGCCGGCTTCGGTAATGGGTTTAACGCTTTCGGCGCGCGGCTTGCAGCGCGGGTCTGCCGATCCCGGCAGCCGCGACGCCCGCGCGCCATCCTTGCCTGCCTCGTGGCCACCAAGTGCCGGGGCGGTGACGGGCGCGACGGCGCGTTGACGTGCTGCCGGGGTTTCGGCGGCGAGCTGCCCCCGGAGTGCCCCCGATGACCCCTGCCATTGCCCTGGCCGACCAGACCCATCCCGACGTCCTGATCGCCGGCCATCACGCGCTGGTACGCCGCATCGCTCGCAAGGTGCACCGATCCGCGGGTGCCTCGATCGATCTGGAGGAGCTGGTGCAGACGGGGATGCTCGCGCTCGTTCAGGCGGCTCGGGCCTTCATTCAGCGCGGTGAGGCGAGCTTTGCCACCTATGCCACGTTGCGCGTCCGCGGCGCGATGATCGACGTGCTACGATCGAGCGCCACGATCAACCGCGGCGCGATGCGGCGGCGCAAGAAGCTGAAGGAAACCGAGGCGGCGCTGGAGGGCAAGCTCGGCCGTGCGCCGTCTTCGGGCGAGGTGGCGGGGGAACTGGGGCTTTCGGCGGCGGATTATCGCAGCGCGCTCGATGCCGCGCAGCCGGTGTACCTGGAGCCGCTGGACGCGGTATATTCGGACCGATCGCGCGCGTTCGCGTCCGAGGAGCCCAATGCGCTCGCGCTGCTCGAACATGAGGGGCTGCGAGACGCCTTGGCGGGCGCGATCGCGCGGCTGCCCAGACGCGAGGCGCTGGTGCTGCAGCTGTATTTCATCGAGGAGCTAACGCTCGACGAAATCGGGCACACGCTGGAGGTGGGCGCGGCGCGTGTCTGCCAGATCAAGAAGCAGGCGCTGGACCGGTTGCGCGCGAAGCTGGGGCCGGTGTGGGGGTAGCCAACGGCGGCGTGCACCGGCACTCACCCCGATCGCAGCAGCGCCACCGCCGCGTCGCGCTCGAAGAGATACAGTGCGACGCGCGCAGCCTGCCCACGCGGGGTGGCTAGCGTGGGATCGTCGCGCACCAGCGCGGCTGCATCCGCGCGCGCGGCTTCGGCGAGCGCCGCGACGTGCTCGGGCGTGGCGAGGCGGAAGGCGGGGTCGCCCGACTGGCGGGTGCCGAGCAGTTCGCCCGCGCCGCGCAGTTCCAGGTCTTTTTCGGCGAGCGCGAAGCCGTCGTTGCTCGATTTGAGAAAGGCGAGGCGCTGGCGCGCGGTTTCGGACAAGGGTTCGCCGCGCAGCAGCAGGCAGACGCTGCGGCCCCCGCCGCGCCCCACGCGGCCGCGCAGCTGGTGGAGTTGCGCGAGGCCGAAGCGTTCGGCGGCTTCGATCACGATCAGCGTCGCGGCAGGGACATCGACGCCCACCTCGATCACCGTGGTCGCCACCAGCACCGCCGCTTCGCCGCCCGCGAACGCCGCCATCGCGGCGTCCTTGGGGCCGGGGCGCAGGCGGCCGTGGACGAGCGCGACGCGCTCGGCACCGAAGCGGCCGCGCAGTTCGGCGGCGCGGGTTTCGGCGGCGGCATCGTCCTGCGTCTCACTGCCATCCACCAGCGGGCACACCCAATAGGCCTGGCCGCCGGCCGCGATGTGGCGGCCGAGCGCGTCGTAGACCTCGTCCAACCGTTCGAGATTGATGACGCGCGTTTCGACCGGCTGGCGGCCCGGCGGCATTTCGTCGAGGCGACTCACGTCCATCTCGCCGTAGGCGGTGAGCGTGAGGGTGCGCGGAATGGGGGTGGCGGTCATAGAGAGGAGGTGGGGGCGGGTGCCGGGCGGGGCCTTGTCGGTGAGCGCCTTGCGTTCGGAGACGCCGAAGCGGTGCTGCTCGTCGATCACCACCATGCCGAGATCGGCGTAGGCCACGCTCTCCTGGAAGATCGCGTGGGTACCGATGAGAATGTGGATGTGGCCCGCCGCGAGATCGGCGAGCAGCGCGTCGCGGCCCGCGCCCTTGTCCCGCCCGGTGAGGATTTCGACGCGCACGGGAAGGTCCGCCATCAAGGCCGAGAGCGTCGCATGATGCTGGCGCGCGAGCAGTTCGGTCGGCGCAAGCAACGCCGCCTGTGAGCCGCTTTCGACCGCGCGCAGCATCGCGGCGGCGGCTACCAGCGTCTTGCCCGCGCCGACATCGCCCTGGAGCAGGCGCAGCATCGGTGCGGCGGTGGCCATATCGGCTGCGATCTCGGCGATCGCGCGGGCCTGCGCGCCGGTGGCGCGGTAAGGCAATGCGGCGAGCATCTTGGCGACGAGCGCGCCAGTGCCGGGAAGCGCGCGGGTGGGGCGGCGTTTGGTCGAGGCGCGTACCAGAAGCAGCGCGAGCTGGCCCGCGAACAGCTCGTCATAGGCGAGCCGCGTGCGCGCCACCGCGTCGAGGCCGTGCGCGCGTGTGAGCGCGTCTTTCCAAGTGGGCCACGCGCCGAATGTCCCCTGCGCGGGCGCGGCCCATTCGACCAGATCGGGAGCGCGGCTGATGGCGGTCGCCGCAAGCCCGCCCAGCCGCTTGTTCGTCATCCCCTCGGTCAGCGGGTAGACGGGTTCGCGTGGCGGGATGGTGGCGGCTTCGGCTTCGATCACGACGTAATCAGGGTGCGTGATCTGGAGCCGGTCCCCATAACGCTCCAGCCGCCCGCTGATCACGCGCCGCGCGCCTTCGGGGAGCAGGCGGCGCGCGTACGCCCCGCCGTCGCCGAAATAGACGAGTGTGAACGGGTTATCGTGGTTGTCGCGGACGCGCACGCGGGTGGGGGAGCGGCCCTGGCCGGGCACGATCTCGTCGACGGTGATGGTGAGGATCACCGCGCGGCCCTCGTAACACGGATCGAGCACTTTGAGCGGGATGCGCTCGATGAACATGACGGGCAGGTGGAACGCCAGATCGACGACGCGCTCGATCTTCAGGCGAGCAAGCGTCTTCGCCACTGCCGGACCGACACCGGGCAAACCGCTCACTGCGGCGAAAAGTGGGTTGAGGATGGTGGGGCGCATCGCTAGGCAAGCGTTCTAGACGCCTGCCCCGCCGCCCGCCACGGGTGCGCGGGCGCTGCTGCATTGAGGCCGCCCGTTGACCCAGCTCTCGCTCGAAGACCGCCGCCGTCGCCTCGCCTTTCGTGGCGATCACAGGGGGACGAAAGAGGCCGATATGCTGATCGGCGGCTTTGTGAGGGCCCGCGTTGCGGAGTGGGGCGAGGCCGAGATCGCTTGGGCGGAGGCGCTGCTGCACGAGCAGGACGCAGACGTGATGGCGTGGGCGATCGGCACGGCGGCGTGTCCGGCGGCACATGAAGGGCCGCTGATGGAGGCGATGCGGCGGCTGGATTATATCGCGGTGGCGCGGTGATTAATCAGGACAATTTAGCGTCGCTGACTCTTTCGCAACAAGACTGGATAGCTATAAACAATTGCCTGAACGAAATATGCAATCGCTCACATATTGAAGACTGGGAGTTTCAAACTCTTATAGGTGTAGACCGTAGTCAAGCGCGCTTGACGCTCGACAAAGTCGGGGCATTGCTGGACCGTCTTGCTTCACTCGGTAAATCAGAACCGACAGACGATTGACGTGATCGACCCAAAACCCATCCTCGCCGCCAAGGCCCCCCTCACGCTCGCCAATTGCCCCGAGGGCCTGCAACCCTGGCTGATGGCGGACCTCGCGCGCGCCGCCGCCCCCGCGCGCGCGGTATTCGTCGCGGAGGACGAGGCGCACGCGCGCAACCTCGCCGATGCAGCGCAATTCTTCGCGCCCGATCTGGAGACATTGCTGCTCCCCGCGTGGGACTGCCTGCCCTATGACCGCGCCTCCCCCTCGGCGCGATCGAGCGCGGATCGGCTGTCGGGGCTTGCTCGGCTCACCCACCAGCCCAGCGGGCCGCAGCTGGTGGTGACCACGCTGAACGCGCTCACCCAGCGCGTGCTGATGCCCGAGCGGATCGTCGCGGCGACGCGGGTGATCAAACCGCGCGAGGCGCTCGACCGCGATCAGCTCTCCGCGCTGCTTTCGGCCAACGGCTACGTCCGGGTGGATACGGTGGTGGAAGCGGGCGAATATGCAGTTCGCGGCGGGCTGATCGATGTCTTCCCCGCAGGCGAGCGCACGCCGCTCCGGCTCGACTTCTTCGGCGACGAGATCGAGACGCTGCGGCGCTTCGAGATCGGTACCCAGCGCACGATCGAGACCGCGACCGGCTTCACGCTGCTCCCCGTCTCCGAGGCGTTGCTCGACGAAGGAAGCATCCGCCGCTTCCGCCAGGGCTATGTCGCGGCGTTCGGCACCGGGGCGACCGCCGACCCGCTGTACGAGGCGGTGAGCGAGGGCCGTCGCATGGCGGGGATGGAGCATTATCTGCCGCTGTTCGAGGAAAAGCTGGCGACTTTGTTCGATTACCTTGGCCCCAAGGATGTGATCGTCCGCGATGCAGCGACGATCGATAGCGCGCGACGCCGGTTCGAGACGCTCGACGATTATTTCCAGAACCGCGTCGCAATGCTCGCCACCACGCGTGGCGGGTACCGGCCGCTGCCGCCGGTGAAGCTGCATCTGGGCGCGGCCGAATGGGACGCGGCGATCAAGGCGCACCGCGCGCACGTGACCTCGCCCTTCGACTCCGAAGGCGCGAACGTGCTGGATCTGAAGGCACGCCCCCCGCGCGATTTCACCCCCGAACGTGCGGCCAACACCAATGTGTACGAGGCGGTGGTTTCGCACATCGCCGCCGAGCGCAAGGCGAAGCGGCGCACGATCCTCGCCACCTATTCGCGCGGCGCGCGGGACCGGCTGAAGGGTTTGCTCGAGGATCACGGGCTTGAGAAGGCTGCCGACGCCGAAAGCTGGCAGGGCGCGCAGGGCCTCGCCGCCGATGGGCGCGTGGCCTTGATGGTGGTGGCGCTCGATCACGGCTTCGCGCTCGGCAATGTGAGCGTGCTGACCGAGCAGGACATGCTCGGCGAGCGGCTGGTGCGCCGCCGTCGCAACCGCAAGGCGGACGCCTTCCTCGCCGAAATGGCGACGCTGACGCCGGGGGATTACGTCGTCCACCGCGAGCATGGGATCGGCCGGTTCGAGGGGCTGGAGCCGCTCCAGATCGCGGGCGCGAGCCATGATTGCGTGCGCCTCCAATACGACGGCGGCACGCTGTTCGTGCCGGTGGAAAATATCGACGTCCTCTCGCGCTACGGCGCGGAGACCGAGGGGGTCAGCCTCGACAAGATCGGCGGTGCCGCGTGGCAGGGCCGCAAGGCGCGCATGAAGGAGCGCATCAAGGAAATTGCCGATCAACTGCTCAAGACCGCCGCCGAACGCGCGCAGCGGCAGGCGGATGCGATGGTTCCCGATCCGCACGCCTTTGCCGAGTTCGTCGATCGCTTCCCCTATGTGGAAACCGACGATCAGCTGAAGGCGGTGGACGACGTGCTGGCGGACCTCGCCAGCGGCAAGCCGATGGACCGGCTGGTGTGTGGCGACGTGGGCTTCGGCAAGACCGAGGTGGCGTTGCGCGCCGCGTTCGTCGCCGCGATGCAGGGGATGCAGGTGGCGATCGTCGCCCCTACCACCTTGCTTGCGCGCCAGCATTACGCCAATTTCCGCGACCGGTTTCAGGGATTCCCGGTGCAGGTGCGCCAGCTTTCGCGGCTGGTGAACGCGGCGGAGGCGAAGGCGGCGCGCGACGGGCTGGCCGACGGCACGGTCGATATCGTGGTCGGCACGCACGCGATCCTGTCCAAGACGGTGAGCTTCGACCGGCTGGGGCTGGTGATCGTGGACGAGGAGCAGCGCTTCGGAGTGGCGGCCAAGGAGAAACTGAAGGCGCTGAAGACAGATGTACATGTGCTGACGCTGACAGCCACCCCGATCCCGCGCACGTTGCAGATGGCGATGTCGGGCTTACGCGAACTGTCGATCATCGCCACGCCGCCGGTCGATCGGCTGGCGGTCCGCACCTATGTCTCGCCGTGGGATGCCGCGACATTGCGCGAGGCGCTGCTACGCGAACGCGCGCGCGGCGGGCAGACGTTCATGGTGACGCCGCGCATCGCGGACATGCCCGATCTGGAGCGGTTCCTCCACGATCATGTTCCCGAGGTGAAACCTATTTCGGCGCATGGACAGATGGCCCCGTCCGAAGTCGAGGACCGGATGAGCGCGTTTTACGATCGGCGCTACGACGTGCTGCTGAGCACCAGTATTATCGAGAGCGGGATCGATATTCCCAGCGCGAATACTTTGATTGTGCATCGCGCGGACATGTTCGGGCTGGCGCAATTATATCAGTTGCGCGGGCGCGTCGGCCGATCGAAGGCGCGCGCCTATGCGTATCTGACGACGCCCGACGATGCGCCGATCACCGAGGCGGCGGACAAGCGGCTGAAAGTGCTCTCCTCGCTCGATTCGCTCGGCGCGGGGTTCCAGCTTGCCAGCCACGATCTGGACATTCGCGGCGCGGGCAATCTGCTCGGCGACGAGCAATCGGGCCATATCCGCGAGATTGGGTTCGAACTGTATCAGGAGATGCTCGAGGAGGCGATCCAGACCGCCAAAGCGGGCGTATCGGGCGATCCGCCGCCCGCCGAGGAATTCAGCCCGCAGATCACCGTTGACGCCACCATCCTGATCCCGGACAGCTATGTGTCCGATCTGAACCTGCGCATGGCGCTCTACCGGCGGCTGAACGACGTGCAGGGCAAGGCTGCTCTGGAGTCGTTCGCCGGCGAGCTGATCGATCGCTTCGGGCCGCTGCCGGAAGAGGCGAAAAACCTGCTTGGCGTTTATGAGATCAAGCTGTTCCTGAAGCGCGCCGGGGTGTCCAAACTGGATGCTGGGCCGAAGGGCGCGCTGGTCGCGTTCTGGGGCGATACGCCGCCCAATCCTGAAGGCGTGATGCGCTTCGTCGCCCGGCTGAATGGCACCGCGCGACTACGGCCCGATAGCAAGCTGTTCGTCGAGCGCGCGTGGGACGCGCGCGAGGCGCGGCTGACTGGCGCGCTACATCTGGCGAAGGTGCTCGCCAAGCTCGCCAGGGGCGAACCCGAAGTTACCACAGTATCGGTCCAATCCAGGACAGCGCCGCCACCAGTGGGCGTTTTTCGCGCCAAGCGCGTGGGTGGGCGTTAGCCGACCGCGCTGAACTGGGGCGCCGGGCGAGCCAGCGACGTTGCCGGACCCTCCGCCGGGCGTGGATAACCCAGGCGTTCCATCGCATCGCCCGCATACCGATCGAGGATCGCGAGCCGCTCGGCTGTCCATTCAAGCGGAAAATCTCGGCGCATCTGTTCGCGCACGAAATGATGTGTCGAGAGCGGGCGGATCCCGAGGCGGCTAATGCGCACCGCAGTGCGGCTGCGAAATGGCGGGATCAGCAGCGGAGCGCGCATCCGCGGCTTCAGCCCAAGGAACTCGCCCATACGCGCGATCTCGCGTTCGGGGGTCTCGAGCATTTCCTCGAGCCGCACGAACATGGTACGAGGCGCGTGCCACGTCGCGTCTACCTGCGCCGCCCACTGCTGCGCGCGCTCCGCGATAAAGGTTTCCTGGCCATCGACGTCGCCGGACCACTTCTGATGCTGCGCGGCCATCGCCCAAAGTTTCGGGAACGCGACGATGGGCGAGCGCACGCCCGAAATCACGCTGCTGCGCTCTCGCACAAACGCACTCATCTGCGGATCAACAAGGCTCAGCCGATCGATCATTCCCGGCCAGCCATGTGCACGCGCCACCGCCCGCCGCGCACGGCCGAAGGTCCGCCATGCCGCCCGGGCGGGATATGTGCGATCGGCCACCTGATCGAGCGGTACGAACAGCGCGGTGATTGCCTGCGCGGGATATTTTCGCAGCGAGAAAGGGGCAAACTGATGCCGCAGCGTATCGATCAGAAGATGTGTTCCGGAGCGGCCAACCGTGGCGATAAGAACGGGATCCCCCATGTTGGTGCAGTCCGGGGGTACAACGCGCATGTCCGCTCCTTGGCAAACCATCTCCAGCAGGTAACGTTGTAGCCGGACCAAAACCCTCGCAACAAGCTTTGGTACGGCAAGATGCCCATGGCCGCATGTAGCACGTTAGCGTTCGTTACCCTCCCATCGCCGCGAACTTCGCCCGCCGCGCCTCGCGCAACTCCATACCGGTCGCGCCGGCCATCAGTGCCAAGGCCCCCGCCACCGCGTCGCCCACCGCAGCCGCCGTCGTCGCGTGATCCCGATGCGCGCCGCCCAGCGGTTCGGGCACGATGCCGTCGATCAGCCCCAAGCCCAGAAGATCCGGTGCGGTCAGTTTGAACGCAGCCGCCATATCTGCGGCCTTGTCGCGCGTCTTGAACAGGATCGACGCGCCGCCCTCGGGCGAGATCACCGAATAGACGGCGTGTTCCAGCATCAGCACCGCATTCGCCGCCGCGATGGCGATCGCGCCGCCCGATCCGCCCTCGCCGACGATTACGCTCACGAACGGAACGGGCACCGCGAGGCACGACTGCGTCGCGCGCGCGATCGCTTCGGCCTGGCCACGTTCCTCCGCATCGATGCCGGGGAATGCGCCCGGTGTATCCACCAACGTCACGATGGGTATCCCCATCCGTCCAGCCAGTTCGATCAACCGCGAGGCTTTGCGATACCCCTCAGGCCGCGCCATGCCGAAATTATGCGCCACACGCCCCGCCGTATCGCGCCCCTTCTCGTGCCCGATCAGCATCACGGGCCGCCCCCGCCACCGCCCCGGTCCACCGACGATCGCCGCATCCTCGCCGAACCGCCGATCGCCGCTCAAGGGAGTGAAATCCTCGACCAGCAGGCGCACATAATCCTCGAAATGCGGCCGCTCGGGGTGGCGCGCGATCTGGGTGCGCTGAATGGGGGTCAGCCGCCCGAACAGCTCGCGCCGCGCGCGCTCCACGCGCGCCTCGAGCCGGGCGATTTCGGGTGCGTTCGGCAGATCGCGCTTGAGTTCGGCGAGCCGCGTCTCGATTTCGGCGACGGGTTTTTCGAAATCGAGGATCATGCGAGTGGATGCTTGGTGTTCACGATCTCGGTCAATCGGCTGGCTTCCACATGTGTGTAGATTTGCGTGGTTGCGATATCGGCATGGCCGAGCATCGTCTGCAACGCGCGGAGGTCCGCTCCGCCCGCCAGCAGGTGCGTCGCAAAGGCGTGTCGCAGCACATGCGGGGAAACGCGTTCGGGAGCGATCCCCGCGTCCGCCGCCAAGGCCTTGATCAGCTGGAACAGGCGCACGCGGGTGAGGTGCGTCTTGCCCGATGGGAACAGCCATGCGGAGCCGCCGGGCACGTGCGGCTGGTAGGCCGTCACGGCTTCAAGGGCGCGCCGCCCCACCGGCACCAGCCGTTCCTTGTTCCCCTTGCCGCGCACGATCGCATAGGGGCGAGTTAGATCGATCGCGCGTCGTTCGAGGCTCACTAGTTCGGTCGCACGCAGGCCCGAGCCGTAGAGCAGTTCGATCAGCGCGCGCAGTCGCGCCGAGCGCATCCCCGGCTGTTCCTCTGCCGCGCGCGCGGCGGCATCGCACATGGCGGCGGCTTCGTCTCCGCTTAGCGTCTTGGGCAGGCCGCGCGCAGCACCGGGGCGGGGGAGATGACGACTGGGATCGTCCGCGCGGTGGCTCTCGGCCGCCAAAAACCCGAAGAACCGCCGCAGCGCCGATGCGTTGCGCGCCACCGATGCGCGCGCCAGCCCCGCCCACGATGCCGCCAGCCGCGAGAGATCGTCCTCGCCCGCGCGCACGAGCCCGCCTTCCAGTTCCTCGCTCGCCAACCGCAGATCGCGTTCATAGGCGAGGATCGTATTGCGCGCGACGCCTGCCTCGGCGGCAAGCATGTCCAGAAATAATGCGCGCGCGCGCGCGTCCGAAAGATCGGTCATTCGCGCGTGACCGCTTCGGCTGCGATCAGCCGCGCCTCGGTCCCGCGCCCCACGCGCACCAGCGCCGCCAAGATATGCTGCAAATGCGCGGGCGGCACGTCCGCCCAGCCGCACTGCAGCCCCGTGCCCGCGAGCACCGCCACTTCTCCCACACGGCCCGTCATCGCTGCCGCGTCGATCCGCGCGGTCCAGCGATCCGCAAGCGGGGCCATGCCCAGAGCGCGCCGCGCTCCACCGAGATCGCCGCCGCGCCCCAGCCCGCCCAGCGCCGCGAGCAACAGCCGCGCGCGATGATCGTCGCCGCCGTCCGCCTTGCGCCAATCGTCGAACCGACCGCGCGTCACCTCCACCCCGCCCGCCGGGTCCGCAACCGCCGCCAGCGCCCACGCGCGCCGCTCGATCGAGCCGCCATCCGCCTGCGCCAGCTTCCACCAGCCGAGCGCTGAATCCGCGCGCCCGCCCGCGAGTGCGCTCGCCATGATCTCGGGCGCATATTTGATGAAGCGGCTGTCCGGCCGCAGCCCCGCCGCCGCTCCCGCGCTCAGCACCAGCCCGGCATAGCGATCGTTGCCCGCCGCCTCCCATAGCGCGCGCATTCCCGCCACGCGGTCGGGTGGCGATCCCGCGTAAGCCTGCCGCAGCCGCGCAGCCGTATCGCCCGCAATCGCCGCGCTCGCCGGATCGGCGGCGAGCGCCGCCCAGAAGGATGCGAGTTCGCTCGCGCCAACGATTCCCTGCGCGGCCGCAGCACCCGCCGCCGCCGCGCGTGTGGCATCGGGCGCACTCGCCGCGCGGAACAGCCAGCCCTGCGCGGGCGCTGGAAGGCTCGTCATAAGCCGATCGGGGAGCGCGGTTCCCGCAGCCATGCCGAGCCCCAGCCGGTAGAGGTTCACCTGCTCCACCTCGCCCCAATCGACATTGGCACCGAGCTTCGCGCCCTCGCCCGCGCTCGCCGCCAGCCGTTCGGCGAGGCTGATGTCGAACGGATCGACTTTGCCCTCGCTCCGCAGCGCCTCAAACCCCTGCGCGGCACCGATATCATCGCCATCGAACGCCGCGCACATCGCGACACCCAATCGCCAGACGGGCCGGGCGAACAGCGTCTGACCGGTCTGCGCGAGCGGGCATAGGGCGGCGGGATCGGCCGCCGCCAGCGCGGCATCGAAGGCGACCGCATAGAGCCGCGGCGTGTAGCGATCTACGGCCACGCTTTCGGCCAACGCGTGCGCCACATCGCCTTCGCCCAGCCGCATCAGCAGGTTCGCGCGCTCCGCCACCCAATCGGCGGGCCGCACGCTTTCGGGCGCGGGCTGTATCGACGCGAGCGCGCGCACAAGCACGATATGCGCCCAGCGCGAGGCGATCGGCGCCTGCATCGATCGCATCAGCACAATCAGCACCCGGCCATCGCTGCCCCCGAAGGTGGTCGGTCCGTAACCGCCGGCGGCAGGGGAGAGCACGCCGGTCAGAGTGATATCGGCCGAGGGGGCTGCACTATCGAGCGGATTGGCGGCGGTCGCGGCGGGGCCCGGAACACCCGCGGCAGGCTCGGGCGGGATCGCGCCTGTTTGCCCGGGTGCGGCTGCTGGCTCGGCGGGGGCGCGATCGGGGCTCGTTGGTGCGGGTGTCGTAGGCGCGACCTGCTGCGCGGGTGGCGGGCCGAACACGTCTTCGGGCAGGATCGATTTGGGTGCGTCCTGCGCGGCCGCGGTCAGCAGCGCGAGCGCCGCGCCCCCCACCGCCAGCGCAGCGAACGCGCTGAGCCTAGCGCGGTGCGGGGGCATTGGGCAGCGAGACCGGCTGTGAAACCTGCACTGGACGATAGCTGGGCGGGGTGAGCGCCAGATAGGCTAGGCCCGCGACCGCGAGCACGACGAGCAGGAGGAGCAGAACGCGGAACATGGGGCCAAGCCTTGGGCGGCGACGGATCAGCCGCCACCCATAACGCCGCCCCTGCGCCGGGGCTAGGGCGGTGCCGCCCGCCTCAGGCCGCGACCTTCGCCAGCACCGTGTTCAACAGCGGCCGACCGCGCTCGGTCAGCCGCAGATGCGTGCTTGTTCGCGCGATCATCCCCAGCCGCCTCAGTTCGGCCAGCCCCGCCGGATCGGTCGCCGCCTCCAGCGCTACCCTCGTTCGCGCCTCGAAGTGTGCGGCGTCGATCCCCGCCTCCAGTCGCAGCCCCATCAGCAACGCCTCGCGCGCGCGGTCGTCCGGCTCCAGCGCCGTCTCCTCCACGATCCCGTGCCCATCCTCGCGCACCACCGCGAGCCAATTCTCGGGCTTCTTCACCCGCGCGGTCGCCACGCCGCCACGCCGCCCGTGTGCGCCGGGGCCGATGCCCGCGTAATCGTCGTAACGCCAGTAGCTCAGATTATGCCGGCTTTCCGCTCCCGGCCTCGCGTGGTTGGAGACTTCATAGGCGGGCAGCCCTGCCTTGGCCGTCATAGCGCGGGTGGTTTCGAACAGTTCGAGTGCGGTGTCCTCATCGGGCAACGCGATCTGCCCGGCGGCGAACATGGTGGCGAAGCGCGTGCTGGGTTCGATGGTGAGCTGGTAGAGCGAGAGATGCTCGGTCCCGAACGCGAGTGCGCGCGCGAGTTCGGCCTCCCACGCGGCCACCGATTGCCCCGGCCGGGCGGTGATCAGATCGAAGCTCACGCGTGGAAAGATGCGCTGCGCCACATCTAGCGCGGCCAGCCCGGTCGCCAGATCGTGCGGGCGGCCGAGGAAGCGCAGTGCCGCGTCGTCGAGCGCCTGCAATCCCAGCGATACGCGGTTCACGCCGCCCGCCCGGAAGCCCGCGAAGCGCGCCGCTTCCACGCTAGTGGGATTGGCCTCGAGCGTGATCTCGATCCCCGGCTCCACCGGCCACAACTCGTGCGCACGCGCGATCACCGCGGCGACCGTGGCGGGATCCATCAGGCTGGGCGTGCCACCGCCGAAGAAGATGCTGGTGAGCCGGTGCGCGGGCGTGCGCGCGGCCTCGTAATCCAGTTCGGCGAGAAGTGCTGCGCGGTGCGCGGCCTCGTCCACGCTCGCACGCACGTGGCTGTTGAAATCGCAATAAGGGCATTTGGTGACGCAAAACGGCCAGTGGACGTAAAGCGCCAACCCCTCTCCCTCGCTCCGCTGCGCTGCGCATTTCCCTCCACCTGTCAGGGGGAGGGTGGACCGCGCGGCTCGGTCTACCCTCCCCCTGACAGGGGGAGGGACAGACGGCGAAGCCGTCAGGGAGAGGGAACCCATCTCGCCGCTAGAGAACGTCAGCAACCAATTTCCTGAACGCGTCCGCGCGGTGGCTGAGGCCGTGCTTGATCTCGGGATCGATCTCTCCAAAACTTTCATCCATCCCCGTTGCCACGAACATAGGGTCATAGCCGAACCCGCGCGACCCCCGTGGCGGCCACACCAGCGATCCCTCGCACGCGCCCTCGTAAGCCTGCGTATGCCCATCCGGCCACGCGAGCACCAGCGCGCACACGAACCGCGCGCTGGTTGGCGCGTCCGGCCCCGCCGCCTGCACCTCGCGCCACACCCGGCTCATCGCGCGGTAGAAATCGCGCGGATACCCCGCCCAGTCCGCCGACACCACGCCGGGTGCCCCGTCCAGCGCATCGACCGCCAGCCCGCTATCGTCCGCGAGCGCGGGCAGGTTCGCGGCGGTGGCCGAGGCGAGCGCTTTCAGCGTGGCGTTGGCGATGAAGCTGGTGCCTGTCTCCTTGGGCTCGGGCAGGCCGAGTTCGCCCGCGCTGACCGGCTCGATCCCATAGGGTTCGACGAGCGCGCGGATTTCGCGGACCTTGCCGGGGTTATGCGTGGCGAGGACGAGGCGACCGGGGGTGAGCTTACGCACTGTAGCAAGCTATTAGGATGCCGCCGATCACAAAGCACGCCAGAGATGAAATTCCCGATATCACACCAAAGATGTAAGTGTGACGCACCCAGCGGTTGTCAGGATCGGTTTTCCAAAACTGTCTTGAGACGAGCATCTTAGTATCAGACCGTTGCCAAAAAACCAACTCAAGCTGCTCCACATTGAAGTATATCGCAAGACCTGAGAGGATAGCGGCGATCATTCCAAGGAAGAAACATAAGGCTGAATTATGGATATGGTGGAAAGGCTCTTTCCCGTCGCGCAGGACCAGCAAACTTCCCGCGTTGATAGAAAGCAGGGAGGCAAAGAGCCACTTCGCCATATCAAACCTCAACGCTTGATAGTTCGAAGCTAGATCCGTCCAAATCTGAAGCTGACGATCCGCAACAATCCTGTAATCAGGGTCAGTCGTTGCAACCTGCGGCTGCTCGCTCACCGCCCCAAAGCCCCCCACTGCGCCGCCATAATCGCATCCCCCCCGATCCGCGCCAGCCGCAGCATGCGCAGCAGTTGCTCCTCGTCAAAAGGCGCGCCCTCGGCGGACGCCTGCACCTCGACCAGCCGACCCCCCTCGGCCAACACGAAATTGCCATCGGTGCCTGCGGTCGAGTCCTCGGGATAATCCAGATCGAGCACCGCCGACCCGCCGACCACGCCGCACGACACCGCCGCCACGCGCCCCGGCATCGGATCGGCGCCCGGTAGCTTCAGCCCATCGATCGCCAGCCGCAGCGCCACCCACGCACCCGAGATCGCCGCCGTGCGCGTGCCGCCATCGGCCTGCAGCACGTCGCAGTCCAAAGTGATCTGCCGCTCGCCCAGCGCCTCCATATCGACCACCGCGCGCAACGCTCGCCCGATCAGCCGCGAAATCTCCAGCGTGCGCCCGCCCTGCTTGCCCTTCACGCTCTCGCGCGCCGATCGATCATGCGTCGCGCGCGGCAGCATCGCATATTCCGCCGTCACCCAGCCCTTGCCACGCCCACGCATCCACGGCGGCAGTTTCTCCTCCACGCTCGCCATGCACAGCACATGCGTGCGCCCGAACTTCACCAGGCAAGATCCCTCGGCGTGCGCATTCACGCCCGTCTCGAACGAAATCGGCCGCATCTCGTCGGCGGCCCGGCCATCGTGGCGCATACACGTCTCCCGCAAAGCCCGCTCGTAGTCGCCGCTTCCCCCCTCGCACAACCCGGCCCATATATCCCCGATGCAGCCGACCATCCCCGAACTCGGCGACCGGGCGCGTGAAATCTTCCGCCACATCGTCGAGGGCTATCTCGAAAGCGGCCATCCAGTGGGCAGCCGCACGCTGTCGAAACTTACCGTGCTTGGTCTCTCCCCTGCGTCGATCCGCAACGTGATGCAGGACTTGGAAGAACTCGGCCTGCTCGCCGCGCCGCACCCGTCGGCGGGCCGCGTCCCAACCGATATCGGCCTGCGCCTGTTCGTCGATGGTATGATGCAGGCGCACGAACTCACTCCGCAAGAACAGGCCGCGCTGGAGGAAGGCGCGCGACCGCGTTCGGACGCGATGGAGGACGTGCTCGCACGCACCACCGCCGCGCTGTCCGCGATGGCGCACTGCGCGGGCGTAGTGTTCGCGCCGAAGGCCGAAGTGGCGATCCGCCAGATCAACTTCGTCGCGCTGTCGCCCGGCCGCGCGCTCGCGGTGCTGGTGGGGGAGGGGGGATCGGTCGAGAACCGCATCCTCGAACTCCCGCCGGGCATCCCCGCATCCGCCTTCGTCGAGGCCGCCAATTACGCCAACACGCGGCTGACCGGCCTGACGCTGGCGCAGGCCGTCCAGCGTATGCAGCGCGAAATCGCGGACGAGCGGGCGGAGCTCGATACCCTCGCCCAAACCGTGATCGAGCGCGGGCTGGCGGTCTGGTCGGACGATGGCGCGCGCCCGGTGCTGATCGTGCGCGGACAAGCCCACCTCGTCGGGGATGGTGCCGCTGATCTCGAACGCGTGCGGCTGCTGCTCGGCGATCTCGAGGGTAAGGAGGAGATCGCGCGCCTGCTCGATGCCGCGCGTGCGGCGGATGCGATGAAGCTGTTCATCGGCGCAGAGAACAAATTATTCTCGCTTTCGGGTTCTTCGGTCATCGCTGCCCCCTGGCGCGCGGGCGGCCGCGTGGTCGGCGTGGTCGGCGTGATCGGCCCCACCCGGTTGAACTATGCGCGCGTCGTGCCAATGGTGGATTTTACCGCCAACGCGCTGTCGAGGCTTTTGCAATGATCGAAGATATGGACACCCTGGCCGAGGAGGCCGCGGCAGAAACCCCCGTGCAGGATGAGGCCGGACCCGATCCGCGCGACGAGGAGATCTCGGCGCTGAAGGACCGCCTGCTCCGCGCCGCCGCTGAGACCGAGAACATGCGCCGCCGCCTCGAGCGCGACCGCGACGAGGGCGCCGCCTACGCGATGACCGGCTTCGCGCGCGATCTGCTGACGGTCGCCGACAACCTCGCGCGTGCCATCGCCGCCGCGCCTGAAAGCGTCCGCGCCGATCCTGCCGTCAAAAGCCTCGCCGAGGGAGTGGAAGCGACCGAACGCGAACTGCACCGCGTGCTGGCGCGCCACGGCGTCACCCGCGTCGATGCGATCGGCCAGCCTCTCGATCCCAACCGCCATCAGGCGATGCTGGAGGTTGAATCGGCCGAGCACGCGCCCGGCACCGTCGTTGCCGAACTCCAGGCGGGCTACACGATCAAGGACCGGCTGCTGCGGCCTTCGCTGGTGAGCGTGGCGAAGGCGGGGTAGCGCCACGACGGGCTGGGCGAGCGGCAGCATTGTTCCTACAAGCGTGCGATGCGGCGAAATACCAGCGAGTTGGGGACCATGGCTTCGGTGGAGCCTGCGGAGACTTCGCCCAACCTTGTAGCGATGTTCTTCGATCAGGCGGCGCGCTTCGGTGACGCGCCGCTGCTGTTCCACAAGGCGGACGGCAAATGGCAGAGCCATTCATGGCGCGAGACCGCCCGCGCGGTCGCAAGCCTCGCCGCCGGGCTGCGCGCGATCGGGGTCGCGCCGGGGGACCGGGTGGCGATCGTCTCCGAAAACCGCCCCGAATGGGCGATCGCGGACCTGGCCGTGATGGCGGCGGGTGCGATCAGCGTACCCACCTACATCACCAACACGCCGCGCGATCATCTGCACATCCTCCAGAACTCGGGCGCGCGCGCGGCCATCGTCTCCAGCGCCAAACTCGCGCAGGCGCTGATCCCCGCCGTGCTGCAATCGAGCCATTGCCGCGACGTGATCGCCATCGAGCCGATCCGCGTCGGGCAGGCGGACGGCATCGTCTATCACCATTGGGACGCGCTGATTGCCGCGCACGCGCCCGATATCGATACGGAGCGCCGCGCCGCCACCGCGCAGCGCGACGATCTAGCGTGCATCATCTACACCAGCGGTACCGGCGGCAGCCCGCGCGGCGTGCGCTTCCACCATGGGATGATCCTCCACAACGCGGCGGGCGCGCGCGACATCATCGTCCAGGATTATCCGCGTTCGCCCGATCGCTTCCTCTCGTTCCTGCCGCTCAGTCACAGCTACGAACACAGCGCGGGGCTCTATCTGCCGCTCGTCCACGGGGCGGAGATCTGGTTCGCCGAATCGGTGGACAAGCTCGCCCAGAACATCGAGGAGGTCAGCCCGACGATCATGGTCGTCGTGCCGCGGCTCTTCGAAGTCCTGCGCGCGCGCATGATCCGCGCGATCGAGAAAAAGGGTGGAATGGCACCCAGACTGCTCGCCGCCGCCGAGCGAATCGAGCGGTTGCGCGCCGAGGATCGCCGTATCGGGCTGCGCGATCGCGCGATCGGCCTGCTGATCGATCGCACGCTGCGCAAAACCGCGCGCGCGCGCTTCGGCGGCAAACTCAAGGCGTTCGTCTCGGGCGGTGCGCCGCTCAATCCCGAGGTCGGCCGCTTCTTCGCCGCACTGGGCCTCACGTTGCTGCAAGGCTACGGCCAGACCGAAAGCGGCCCGATCATGTGCTGCAACCGCCCGCGCGCGCGCATCAAAATGGGGAGCGTAGGGCCGCCGCTGCGCGCCACCGAGGTCCGCATCGCGCCCGATGGTGAAATCCTGTGTCGCGGCGAACTCGTCATGCACGGCTATTGGAACAACGCTGCCGAAACCGCGCTCGCTCTGCAGGACGGCTGGCTGCATACGGGCGATGTCGGGCACATCGATGCGGACGGGCACATCGTGATCACCGATCGCAAGAAGGATATCATCGTGCTCGACAAGGGCGACAATGTCGCCCCGCAGCGTCTCCAGGGGATGCTGACGCTGCAGCCCGAAATCCTTCAGGCGATGGTGTACGGCGATCGGCGTCCGTATCTGGTCGCACTGGTGGTGCCCGATCCCGATTGGGCGGTGGGATGGGAGAAATCGACTGGCCTTGCGGCAGGTGCGGGCGAACCCGCGTTCCAGCGCGCCGTGATGGCGGCGGTGGACCGGATGAACCGCGATCTCAGCCAGATCGAGAAGGTGCGTCGCATCCTGCTCGCCGACGAACCCTTTACCACCGACAATCAGCAACTGACCCCCAGCTTGAAGATCCGCCGCCACGTGATCGGCGCGGTCTATGGCGCGCGGCTGGACGCGCTTTACGGCTGAGCGGCGGCGATCGCTTCCACACGCGCCCGGTGCGTCGGGAGGCCGCGCGCGGTGAGCGCGGCCTGAACCGCGGCCAAAATCTCGGGGCGCGCGGTATCCGGCGTCCCGCCGCCAAGCGGCTGCGGATCATATTCGAGCGCGAGCTGCAGCGCCTCCGCCTCGTCGCGCCCGCGCAGTTGCGCGACTACGCTGAAGGCGAAATCGATGCCTGCGGTCACGCCGCCGCCGGTGATGCGGTTGTGATCGATGACCACGCGTTCGTCCGAGGGAATCGCACCGAACAGCGGCAGCAGATCGCGCCACGCCCAATGCGACGCGGCGCGGTAGCCCTTCAACAGCCCCGCCGCGCCAAGAACCAGAGATCCCGTGCATACGCTGGTGATCCACTGCGCGTGGCTGGCCTGCGCGCGCAGCCAGTCGAGCGTGGCCGCGTCCGCCATCGCCGCCGTACAGCCGTAGCCGCCCGGCACGCAGATCAGATCGAGCTGCGGGCAATCGGCGAAGGTGGCAGTGGGGACGAGCGCGAGGCCGCAGTCGCTCGGCACCGCAGCGAGGCTTGCCGCGACGAAATGCACCCGCGCGCCAGACATGCGGCTCAGCGCCTGCGCCGGACCCGTGAGATCGAGCTGAGTCAGATCGGGGTAAAGCAGGAAGCCGATCTCGAACGCCATGGCGGTGCTTTAGGGATGATCCTTGGGCACCGCAACGAAATCGCCGAGCTGACAGCTATCGAACGCCGCCCCCGACTGGCCGGTGACGACATCGAGGACATCGCCCTCGCACAGATCGCTCGATCCACCGACCGAACGGCTGACGAACTGATTGGCACCCGGGGTGAAATGGCACGCAGCCGCCAGTTTGCTCCGATAATCGACTCCGGTTTCCATGCGCAAACGCAGGTAGCCCGGCCCATCGGGATCGATCGAGCGGACCAAGCGTCGATTGACGCACGATGCGTGATGGCCGGCGGTCTGCGTGCTGGTGTTGGGCGAATTGCCCGGCACTTGCGCGAACGCCGGAACACCTGTGACGAGCAGCAGGAGGGTAAGCATGCGCATGACGTATCTCCCTTCCTGCACCCTATCCGCGTCCGCCTAGCTCGGCGATGAATGCGTGGCCGATTGCAGGGGGTCGCGGTGGGCGTTACCCGTATCGGCGGCGGCACTGAATGAAGTCTCTCGCATGATCCGGATCGCAGCCGATGTCGTCCGTAATGTGGCGATGGGCGTACCCGCGATCCGCGCATGGCGCCTGCGCCGGGCGCGCACGTCGGACGGTGGGCCTGAGGCTGCGGCAGCGCACGCGCTTGCGGTGATCGATCGTGTCGTCGGGCACGCGGGACCGGTCGCGCACCGGTCGGTGCTAGAAATCGGGCCGGGGGACGATCTGGCGACGGGGCTGGGCTTTCTGGCGCTGGGCGCCCGCGCCTACACCGCGCTCGATCGATTCCCTGGCGATCATCGCGGTGCACCCGCGCGCGCAACCTACCGCGCGCTGCGCACCGGGTGGGCGGGGGCGTGGCCCGAAGGTCTCGATCCGAACGCATGGCTCGATGCGCCCCAGCTGCGCGTGATCGCGCGCGCGGTCGAGGACGCGGGCGACATCGGCCACTTCGATGTCGTCTGCAGCCACGCGGTCGGCGAGCATGTCCGCGACGTCGCCGCGTTTGCCCACCTAACCGCGCATGCGCTCGCGCCGGGCGGGATTGCGGTCCACATCGTCGATTTCAGCGGGCATCATTGGCATGATGACGCCGACCCACTGCGCTTCCACCGCATTCCCGGCTGGCTGTGGCACGCGATGGGCAGCAACCGTGGCCTGCCGAACCGCGTTCCGTTCGATCGCTTCTCCGATCAGCTGTGCGCGACGGGAATGGTCGTTGACGTCCTCGAAATCCACCACTGCGGCGATACCGTGATCGAGGCGACGTTCGTCTGTCGATCGCCGGTGCTGCTCAATCCCTGAACGCATCCTTGGCCGCGCGCAGTCTGGCGAACGCGTCCACCGTAGCGGCACGCACGAACGGATTGGTCGCGCGCTCGAGCCCGATCGTCGTCGGAACTGTCGGTTGGTCCGCCGCACGCGCATGGGCAATCTCGGCCGCGCGCTCGGCAAGAGTCGGGTTACCCGGGTCCACCGTCACTGCGAAGCGCGCGTTGGTGGCGGTGTATTCGTGCGCGCAGTACACGCGCGTTGACTGGGGCAGTGCCATCAGCTTGCCGAGACTGTCGAACATCTGCGCCGCCGTCCCCTCGAACAGTCGCCCGCAGCCCAGTGCGAAGAGCGTGTCGCCAACGAACACCACCGCTGCGTCGGCGAAGTGGAACGCGATGTGTCCCGCAGTGTGGCCGGGCACATCGATCACCATGCCCTGCACACCGCCGAAGGCAACCGCGTCCCCCTCCGCCACCGTCCGATCGAGGCCCGCGATGCGCGCGGCCTCGGCGGCAGGTCCGGTTACGATCGCACCCGTCGCGGCCTTGATAGCCAGATTGCCGCCGGTGTGATCGGCGTGCCAGTGCGTGTTCAGCACCTGGCCGATCCGCCAGCCGCGCTGCGCCGCCTCCGCCAGCACTGGACCCGCCTCGCCGGGATCGATCACCATCGTCTCGTCGGTCGCGGCCGCGTGGACCAAGAAAATATAATTGTCGGTGAACGCGGGGACGAGAACGATCTCGAACATCACCATTCGCCGGTATTGGGCATCGACGCCCACGGCTCGGCCAGCGCGAGCGCCGCACCCTTTTGCAACAGTTCGACCGAAATGCCGTCGGGCGAGCGCACGAACGCCATGCGGCCATCGCGCGGTGGCCGGTTGATCGTGACGCCGCCCGCGTGCAACCGCGCGCAATCGGCGTAAATGTCGTCGACCACATAGGCGAGGTGGCCGAAGTTGCGGCCGCCGCTATAGGGCTGCGTGTCCCAATTGTACGTCAGCTCCACCTCGGGCGCTCGCTCGGCGGCCGAACGCTCGGCATCGTCGGGCGCGGCGAGGAAGACGAGCGTGAAACGTCCCTTCTCATTCTCCATGCGGCGGACTTCCTTGAGGCCCAGAAGCTCGTAGAACGTAATGGACGCGGCAAGATCGGTCACGCGGACCATGGTATGGAGATATTTCATGCGGTCACTCCGTTGGGTACGCGGGCGAGATAGGATCGCGCGATGAGCGATGCCATGGAGCCGCAACTGAGCGAGGCGGCCGAGCGCAACAAGGGCCCGATCCTCGATGTGCTGCGCCCTGCGCTTCCCGCCTCGGGCCTCGTGCTCGAAGTGGCGAGCGGCACCGGCCAGCATGTCGCGCATCTGGCGGCCGCGCTCCCGCACCTGCTGTTCCAGCCGAGCGAGCCGCTGTTCGCGCTCCACGGCTCGATCCATGCGCGGACTGCTGGTCGGCTGAACGTGCGCCCGCCGCTCGCGATCGATGTGACCGATACCCGGTGGGGCGTCGCGCGCGCGGATGCGGTGCTGGCGATCAACATGATCCACATCGCACCGTGGGAGGCAACGATCGGCCTTCTCGACGGTGCCGCCGCGCTGCTCGGCGAGAATGGCCTTCTGTATCTCTACGGCCCGTTCGCCGAAGCCGGGCTACATACGAGCACGTCCAACGCGGCGTTCGATCGCGATCTGCGCGCGCGCGATCCCGCGTGGGGCGTGCGCGATCTGGAGGCGGTCGCTGGCGAGGCGCGCGCGCGCGGGTTTCGCGTGGAGGCGGTGGTGCCGATGCCCGCAAACAATCGATCGGTGCTGCTGCGGCGTGAATCACTGCCCATGGCGGCGCAAGCGATCGCGGCCTAGGTTCGCGCACGATGGCCGATACCACCCTCTTGCGCATCGATGCCGCGCTCGCCGACGCGCTCGGGACGCTGAACGCGGGTGCGCGGCTGAAGCCGGTGTGGAACGAGGCGCGTGCGTGGCTGAAGGCGCGGCGCGCGGCGCGACCCGGCCGCGGCCGCGCGCACGCAGCCGAACTCGCGCGCGCAACCGATATGCTCGTCGCGCGCCTGTATGCGCACACAGCCGGGCCGGTGGGGGGCGAGCGCCTCGCGGTGATGGCGGTCGGCGGCTATGGGCGCGGCGAACTCGCGCCGTTCTCGGACATCGATCTGCTCTTCGTCACCGAAGCCAAGGCGGGGCCGCACGCGCAGGCGATCGTTAGCGCGATGTTGCACGCGCTGTGGGATCTGGGCTTCAAGGTGGGCCACGCCACACGCACGCCCGACGAGGTGGTGCGTCAGGCAAAGGCCGATCTCACCATCCGCACTGCAATGCTCGATGCGCGCCGGGTAGCTGGGGACGCTGCGCTCGCCGACGCTGCTTGCGAGCGATATCACCGCGAGGTCGTCGCCGGATCGGCGGCGAAGTTCGTCGCTGAGAAACTGCAAGAGCGCGCCGAACGGCACAAGCGGCTGGGCGACAGCCGCTATCTGGTCGAGCCGAATCTGAAGGAGGGCAAGGGCGGCCTGCGCGATCTTCACACGCTGTGGTGGATCGGCAAATATGTCCACCGCGTGCGGCGCATCGAGGATTTGGTTGGCGTGGGCCTGTTGAGCCAACCCGAGCTCGCGGAGTTCAAGCGCGCCGAGGATTTCTTCTGGTCGGTACGCTGTCAATTGCACGATGTCACCGGGCGCGCCGAGGACCGGCTGACCTTCGATGTCCAGCCCGAAGTCGCGCGACGGCTGAAATACGCGCACCGCGCCGGATCGTCCGAAGTCGAGCGCTTCATGCGCCATTACTATCTGCACGCGCGCCACGTCGGCGCACTGACTGGATTGTTCCTCTCGCAACTCGAGGAGAGTTTCGGCACGCGCTCGTGGGTGCCACGCATCACGCGCCGTCCGCGCCATCTCGATGGTTTCGCACTGCGGCGCGGGCGCATCGGCGTGCCAGGCGACAGCTTTTTCCGCGACGATCCGGTGCGCCTGATCGCGCTGTTCCGCCTGGCGGATATCCACGCACTGGAGATCGATCCCGCAGCGCTCAGGCTGGCGCGCCAGGACGTGCGATGCATCGATGAGCGCGTGCGCCAGGATCCACTCGCCAATATGCTTTTCCTCGATGTGCTGAGCTCGCCGCGCGATCCCGAGGCGGTGCTGCGCCAGATGAGCGAGGCGGGGGTATTCGGGCGCTTCGTCCCCGATTTCGGCCGTGTCGTGGCGTTGAGCCAGTTCAACATGTACCATCATTACACCGTCGACGAGCACACGATCCGCGCGATCGGGCTGCTCGCGCGGATCGAGCGCGGCGCGCTGGCACGCGAATATCCGCTCGCCACCGCGCTCTCGACTGAGATTTCCGCGCGGCGCGTGCTGCGGGTTGCCGTGCTGTTGCACGATATCGCCAAGGGTCGCGGCGGCGATCATTCAGTGCTCGGCGCGGAAATCGCCGACCGGCTGTGCCCGCGCCTGGGCATGAGCGCGGGCGAGACCGAGACGGTTGCCTGGCTGGTGCGCTGGCACCTGATCATGAGCGACACCGCCTTCCGGCGCGACCTGTCCGATCCCGCGACACTGAGCGAATTTGCATGTTCGGTCGGCAGCCCCGAACGGCTGCGGCTGCTGTGCATCCTGACCTCGGTCGATATCGGCGCGGTCGGGCCCGGCGTCTGGACGCCGTGGAAGGCGCAGTTGCTGTGTGAACTCTATGAGGGTGCGGGCGAACGGTTGCAGCTTGGCCACAAGGAGCGCGGGCGCGAGGCGGAGGTCGGCGAACGGCAGGCGCGGCTGGCAACCGCGCTCGGCTGGAACGCCGCGCGGCTTGCGGATCATGCGGCGCGCTTTGCCGATTCCTACTGGATCGCCGAAACCGCCGACGTGCTCGAAGCCAATGCGCGGCTGATCGCTGCGACCGACGGCAAACATGCGGACTTCGGCGTCGCCGCCACCGCCGACGCGACGACCGGTGTCACGCAGGTCAGCGTCTACGCCGCCGATATGCCCGGATTGTTCGCGCGCGCGGCGGGCGCGGTGGCGATGGCGGGGGCGAGCATCGCCGATGCGCGTGTCCACACCACGCGCGACGGGCGCGCGATCGATAATTTCACCGTCACCGATCCGATCGGCGGACCGTTCGTCGAACCGCGCCAGCTCCGGCGTCTCGAAGACATGCTGACCCGCGTTGTCGGCGGCGGCGAGCCGGTTTCGCACACCTTGGCCGCGCGTCCCCCGGCGCGCGCGCGCGCGCAGGCGTTCGGGCGCGCACCTGCGGTCTATTTCAACACACGCGCGTCAAACCGGTTCACGATCTGCGAAGTGAACGCGCTCGATCGGCCCGGCCTGGTCCATGCACTGGCGGACGCGATGTTCGCCTGCGGAGCCGTGATCGGCTCGGCGCATATCGCGACCTACGGGGAGCGCGCGGTCGATGTGTTCTATCTGACCGACGCGCACGGCCGCAAGATCGTCAGCGAGGTGGCGCTGGCTGCGCTTGAGGCTGCGCTGAAGGCGGCGGCGGTGGGGAGTGCGGTGCCGACGATCGGGGCTTCGCCGCCAGTGCCGGTTCTCGAACTCGCCGCCGTTGCATGATACCGCTCGACAGCGCACCCGCACCGGCGCAGGCTTCCACCTTGTCGCCCTTCCACCTCGCAATTCCCGTCGATGATCTCGAAGCCGCGCGCAGCTTCTACGGCGACGTGCTGGGCTGCGCCGAGGGGCGTTCGGCCGAGCGCTGGGTGGATTTCAATCTGCTCGGCCACCAGCTTGTCGTGCATCTGGCACCCGGCGGCGGCGTGCGTGCGCGCACGGTGGTGGATGGCGATCCGGTGCCGGTGCCACACTTTGGCGTCGTTCTCGATCCGGCACGTTTCGATGCGCTCGCCGAACGGCTGCGCGCTGCGGGGGTACGCTTCGAGATCGAGCCGCATACGCGCTTCGCGGGCACGCCAGGCGAGCAATCGACGATGTTCCTGTTCGATCCGGCGGGCAATGCGATCGAGTTCAAGGCGCTGGCCGATCCCGCGATGCTGTTCGCGCGATGATCGTCCGCGCTCAGGTTGCGATAAGACCGCCAGGCGATGCGGCCGCGCGAGCGAGGTAGGACTGCATCGCCTCGACCGCGCGGTCCGCCAGATCGATGAACACGCGGCGCCCGTCGACCGGATCGGGCTTGCGCTCCAGCAGCCCTGCATCGGACATCGTCTTGATCCAGCGCAACGCCGTCGTCGGCGGGACGGCAGCGGCGATACACAGGCTCGAGACCGAGACCTGTTTGCCCTCGAAGCGCGCTGCAGTGAGATCGAGCAGGATGTCCCACGCGGGATCGGCGAAGAGATCACTCGGGAAATACTGGTTGCGCGCGCGCCGGGCGCGGATCAGCGCGCGGACCTGCGGTGCCCCTGCGGGTTCGGGACGATCGTTTGCCTGGGATGCGGAAACCGGGCGCGCGGCGGGGCTGCGAAGGAGATCGTCGAGTTCCTGCGCGATCGTCGCCATCTTCGCGCTGAGATCGACGAGGCGCGGCGCATGGAACGCGCTGCTTTCGCGCACGCGGGCGACCGGAAACAGCGCTTCGTGGAAATCGCCGCTGGACAGATCCTCGCCGACCACCTCGTCCACGCCCAGATCGAGAGCGTCGAGTGCATCCAGCATGGTCTGCTCATCGACCACTACCACGGTGCGCGGCTTTGATCGGGCGAATCCGCCGCCAAACGTGCGCGCGCTCTCAGGACCAAAGATCAGGACACTCGGCGTTTCTCGCGCGAGCGCGGCGTGCACATCGGTCGCGGACTCGGCACCGAGCAAGTCGAGCCGCGCGCGGATCGCGGGAGCAAACTCTCCGAGCGCCACGAGAGCGGGGAGCTCGTCGCTCGAGCCATACGTCATTGCGCTCGCGGCCTGTCCCATTGCGGTTCCCTCGATCACTCGCGACGATTAAGCCGCGCCCGCGCGCCGATGGAAGCGCAAGGTTAACGCGGCGACGCGTCCATTACTAATGATGTTCGCCGCAAACCGGCGGCATGGGCGCCTATAGGGGTGATACACCCGTCGAGGGCGGAGATGTGCTGTGCCAACCGCGGCCGCGTCACCCGATTTCCCCGGTCATCTTATCGGATCGAGCGTGGCGATGCAGCTGCGCGCGCGAACTCGCGCACGTTGGCTCGCGCGGTCGGTCGGGTTGCCGCGCACGACGCTGATCGATCGGATGCGCCAGCACGCAATCGCTGCGGTCTGTCCGAGCGACCGATCGAGGACGCGGGTCGCAAGAACGGGGATCGGGAACCGCGCGCGGGTACGCCGGGTTGAAGCGCGACCCCGGTTGGCCCAAATCATAAGCTCGCGCGGTTGTGCCGCATAAGGAGATTTTTCGGTGAAGCTATTTCGTCCCCGCTACGGGGCGCTGCACGCGCTCGGCGTAATCCTGCTCGGGCTGGGCATCGCGGCACCCGCGAGCGCGCAACCTGACGCCAGCTTTAGCGTAACCGCACAGGATCCGCGCGCGTTCATCGAGGACCTGTCAGGCCGCACCTTCGCGCTGCTGCGTGACCATTCGACACCCGAGAGCGATCGTCGGCGCACCCTGCGCTCAATGTTGACCGCGAATTTCGCGATTCCCCAGATCGGCGATCGTCTTATCCGTCGGCATCGGGCGAGCCTCACGCCCGAACAATATACACAGTATCGCGCGGCGTTCCCGGGCTTCGTGGTCGGAGCCTATGCCGATCGGCTTGAAGGATTCGGCAACGCCAGCCTCAAGGTGATGCGCGCGGTCCCGCGCGGAACGGCGGGCGATACCGACGTACTCGCGCGTGTGACGCAGCAGGGGCACCAGCCGATCGACACGGTGTGGGCGGTTCGGCGGATTGGCGATCGACTGCTGATCACGAACCTCACCGTCTCGGGCATCAATCTGGCGCTGACGCAGGAGGCGGATTTCGATTCGTATATCCAGCGCCAGGGCTTCGATGCGTTGATCACGTTTATGAAGAAGGCGCAGTCTTGACCGGTGCCGTGTCCCGATGAGCCAAGCTGTGGATCCTGCTTCAGCCAAGCCGCTGATGCATCTGGTGTTCGGCGGCCGGGTGCGCGATCCGCGCGGCCTCGAATTCGAGGATCTCGGCGCGCTCGATATTGTCGGGATCTTTCCCGATTACGCTTCGGCCAGGACGGCATGGCGCGGGCGTGCACAAAAGACTGTCGATGACGCTGCGATGCGCTACGTCATCGTTCATCTGCATCGCCTGCTTGAACCGGCATAAACCGTGGCACCAAGCGCTCCCGATGTCCCAGAGAGCGGGCCCCGGCTCCCACGATCGTCACCGTCGACAACGGCAGTTCCCGCGCGCGCGGGCATGTCAGCACGAGGTGCTCGGAGCGGGAGCGGGCCGCGTCAACTGCGCGGCCCGCTCCGTTCCTAGCGGCGGCGGCGCCCGATTGCGAGCAGGCCGATGCCTGCTGCGAGCGCGCCGAACGCCGCGGGTTCGGGAACCGCAAGGGTATCGGGGGCGAGGCTGGGTGACGCTGTGGTCGGGGCTGAAGTGATCCGCGGATAAGCGGACACGTC
>JBBSFH010000009.1:0-129083 GCA_038238915.1 Sphingomonadales bacterium | reverse complement strand
CGCGATGCCTACGCTTTCGTTGATGTAGTAATTCTTGGCGTTGTTGCCCGCGCGGACGCCGCCGCGGCGCTGGGCGAAGATTGCGATCAGCCACGGCGCAATCTCCAGATACGCCTTGTCTTCGTCGGTGCCGAGCGGTGCGAGTGCACCCAACCACTCGTCCGCCGCCTTGCCGGCATAGAAGGCGCGTTCCTCGGCTTCGGTCGCTGTACGGATGCGCGCCTTGATCGCGGGATCGCTCACGGCTCCAAAGAACCATGGCTGGTGGTTCGCCCCCGACGGAGCGGTTCCGGCGGCGGCGATGCACGCCTCGATCACCACGCGCGGCACCGGATCGGGCGCGAACATGCGGCACGTGTGGCGGCGCTTGAGTTCATCGCGGAATGCCTGCGCGCGCGCTGCCATCGCGGCTTCGTCGAACCGCTCGAAATCGGGGAAGGCGATCTGCTCGTGCGCGCGCATTGCAGGCTCCATGGTGAGGCAGCAACGCTTTGGCCGCAAACCGTTCTGGCCGGAAGGCCCATTGATCGTGCCAGGACGCAACCAACGATGTAATTCAACGTCGGAAAACTTTACGTTTTTACGATCCTCGCTCGACAGCAAACTATCATGCACGTCAGCTTTGCGGCAAATCTGCGTTTTGGCATGAACCTTGCTTCAAAAAAGTGACAGTCGGGTGCATAAAACTCACAGGGACTACTACCGTAATGAAATATCTATTATGTGCAGGTGTGGTGGCTATTGCTCTCGTATCGTCGGCACAGGCCTCGCCTATCGCCGCTCCAATCGGCTGGATCGGCGGCTACCCTGGTAATCCGTCTGCGGTCCCTGGCGACGCAACCATCGTTGCGGGCGATCCGGCCGCTGCACCTTTCTTTGCCGCGTCGCTCAACGGGACTTGGTCGCCATATATCACCGTGACGATTTCAGGCCTCGATGACACGGTTTCGGGTTTTGATCTGTCGCAGTTCTCTCATCTGACATTCTATTTTTCGTGGCCTTACAAGTATGTACCTGTTGGCAGCAGCACCGGCTGTGCGTTCAGCGGATGCGATGTACGGAGCGACAATTTCACCCTTTACGGAGTTGGGCGTGGCCCGCACGGCGATGTGGCATTTACAATTGGAACGGGCTCCGAAGGTCCGTCGCTTCTGGTGAACCAGCTCCTGTCGGTCGACGAGCCGGGCAGCCTTGCGATGATCGGCGGTCTGCTCGGTCTTGGCGCAACCGCGATGGCGGCGCGCCGCCGCGCGATCTGACGCCGCGCTTTTGACCCCGTAATCTGAAAAGGGGAGGATCGGCCGATCTTCCCCTAAAACTTCAGCCCAGTTCGGCCAGCATATGCTCCGCCGAACTGACGCGGAACGCGCCCGGCTCCTCGACAAATAATTTCTCGACCACGCCGTCCTTGACCAGCATCGCAAAGCGCTGCGCGCGCTTGCCCATGCCATAGTTGCGGCCGTCCATCGTCAGGCCCAACGCCTCGGCGAAATCGCCGTTACCGTCGGCGACCATGGTCACCTTGCCATCGGCATGCGCGGACTTGCTCCAAGCGCCCATTACGAAGGCATCGTTGACCGACATGCAGACAATCTCGTCCACGCCGTGGCCCGCGAATTCGGCCGCGCGCTCGACATAGCCCGGCAGATGCTTCGCAGAACAGGTGGGCGTGAACGCGCCCGGCACCGCGAACAGCACGATGGTGCGGCCTTTGGATAGCGCGTCGGTGGTGATCGGTGCGGGGCCATCGCTGGTGGCCTTCATCAGCGTGGCTGCGGGAAGGTGATCGCCGACCTTGATCGTCATTGGGGTGCTCCGGGGAGAGATTGGACAGGTCCGGGCGATACGTCGCGGCGCGGTCGCCGTCCAGCGGTACCGCCGCCGTTGACCGCGTCGGGGCGCTCACTAGGTTGGACGTGGCATGGCCGATCCTCGCTTCTTCTCGGGGCAATTGCTGCTGGCGCTGCCCGGCATCGGCGACCCGCGCTTCGAACGCGCGGTGATCGCGATGTGCGTTCACGACGAGGGCGGCGCGCTGGGCATCGGATTGGGCGAAGTGTACGACGGCATGAGCGTGCGCCGCCTGATGGAGGGGATCGATCTCGATCCGGGCGTCACCCCGCCCGAGGCGATGGTGCATATCGGCGGACCGGTCGAACCCGCGCGCGGCTTTCTCCTGCACAGTCCGGACTATGAGGGGCAGGGGACGTTGCTCGTCGGCGACCTCTGGGCGCTTTCGGCCAATCTCGATATTCTGAAGGCGATCGCGGCGGGCAAGGGGCCTCGCCGCTGGCTGATGGCGCTCGGCTATGCGGGCTGGAGCGCGGGGCAGCTGGATGGCGAACTGCGGCGACATGGATGGCTGACGCTGGACGGGGCGGGGACCGAACCGCTGCTGTACGAAACCCGGCACGATCAACGCTGGCCGCGCGCCTTCGGCCAGCTCGGCGTGGATGTGGCGCACCTCGCCGCCGGCGCGGGTCGCGCTTGAGGCGAGCACGGCGCTATCCCCGCGTCTGGCTGTTCACCGACGAGCGTATGGGCGAAAACCTGTGGCGGGCGCTCGATCGGCTGCCGCGCGGGGCGGGGGTGGTCTTGCGTCACCACGCCGCGCCGGATCGTGCCGCGCTTGGCGCGCGCGTGGCAGCGGTGGCACGGCTGCGCGGGTTGGTGCTGCTGGTCGCGGACGATCCCCGCCTTGCCCGCCTGCTGCGCGCTCAGGGGATGCACCAGAGCGTCCCCGCGCGTCCGACCTGCCGAGTACCCTGGTTGCGGACCGCCACCGCGCATGATCGCAGCGAACTGCGCGCCGCCGAGCGAGCGGGCGCGGGGCTTGTGTTCCTGTCCCCCGTCTTCCCGACACGCACGCACGCTGGCGCGCGTGCGCTCGGCAGGGTAGGTTTCGGCTTGCTTGCGCGCACGGCGCGGACACCGGTCGCGGCTTTGGGCGGTGTCACCGCTCAACGCTGGCGCGGACTGCGCACACTCGGCGCAAGGGCCTGGGGAGCGATCGATGCCTTCATCTGATCCGGTGGCCTACGCGCTGGAGCCCGATCTTGCGGTGGAGGAATTCTGGTTGGTGATGCGCGCATCAGGCCTCGCCGAGCGCAGACCGGCCGCCGATGCGGTGCGCGACGCCGCGATGCTCCGCAAGACCAGCCTGATCGCCACCGCGCGCGTCGATGGAAAGCTCGTCGGTATTGCACGCGCGCTCACCGATTTTGCCTGGCACTGCTACTTGGCCGATCTCGCGGTCGATCCCGTCCACGGGGGTGCCGGGATCGGGCGCGCACTCATCGCTTTCATGCACGCCGCAGCGGGACCGGATACGACGCTCAACCTCATCGCCGCCCCCGCCGCAGTCGGCTTCTACGAGCGCATCGGGCTTGTGCGTCCCTCGGCCGCGTTCGTCATCCCGCGACGATCCTAACCGCTCGGCACCTCGCGCCAGCGACCGTCGCGGTCGCGGCAGGCAAGCCCGGTCAGCACCTCGCGGCGGCCGCGGATCGTGACTTCGCTCTCATACTGACGACATGTTTCGCCGTCCCGGTCATACGCGTCGCGCGGCAGCACGCGGCCATAACTGCCGGTATCGGGATTGCGCCAATCGGAGGGCGCACCCGAATCGAACGAGCGATATTCGGCCTCGGCCCACATGCGCCGGTCGCGCTCGTCCGCGCTCGCACCCACACGATTGCCGACAATCCCACCCAACAGCGCGCCGATGGCGATCGACGAGCCCGAGCCGCGATCGAGCAGCGCACCCGCCGCACCCCCCGCAATCGCGCCCGCCACCGTGCCGCCCACCTCCTTGTCGCCCGCAGGCTGTTGGTAGCCATATTGATCGGTCGTGGCGCAAGCCGAAACCGATGCCAGCAACGCAAAGGAGAGCGCGGCGCGACGTCCCGGGAACAATTTCATAGGTGACTCCACTCAAGCATTTAGGGTAGCCCCAAGGCTCGTCCCGCGTGCTTTAACTCGTCATGAAGCCGCCCCGTTCCCGGAGACCCGCATGTCCGCCCCGATCCTCGGCTCACCACCACCTGGCGCCGCAGCCGACTGGACGATTCCGCAGCGCTGGGCGGACTATACCGCCGAAGAGCATGCGGTTTGGGATCTGCTGTTCGCGCGCCAGGAAAAGCAGCTGCGCGGCCGCGCCGCCGCGCCCTACCTTGCGGGGATCGACATTCTGCGTGCCGAGGGCGGCGGCATCCCCGATTTCGCGCGCCTGTCCGCGCATCTCGGTGCTGCCACCGGCTGGGAGGTGGTCTGTGTTCCCGGCCTCGTTCCCGAGGCGATCTTCTTCGAACATCTGGCGAACAAGCGCTTCGTCGCGGGGCGCTTCATCCGGCGGCGCGATCAGCTCGACTATCTGGAGGAGCCGGACATTTTTCACGATGTGTTCGGCCATGTCCCGCTGCTGGCCGATCCGGTCTTCGCCGCCTACCTGCAGGCCTATGGCGAGCGCGCATGCGCCCAGCCCGCGCTGGTTGGCCGGATGGCGCGGCTATACTGGCATACGATCGAGTTCGGACTGGTGCGCGAACATGGCGATCTCAAGCTCTACGGCGCGGGCATCGTGTCCAGCCACGGCGAAAGCGTGCACGCGCTCGAATCGCACGTGCCGCATCGAATCGCCTTCGATCTGCCCCGCGTTCTGCGCACGGACTATATCACCAACGACATCCAGCCACTGTACGTGGTGCTCGATAGTTTCTCCGACATCCTCGCCCGCACGCTCGAGACCGACTTCGTGTCGCTGTGCGCCGAACTCGATCGCCTGCCCGATATCGCGCCCGGCGCGCTCATCCCGGGCGATCGGGTCATCCTGCCTGCGATGGCGCAAGCCGCTTAAGCGGCGGTTGCAAGCTGGGGGACGGCGGCTTATACCGCCGCTCCCGTCGAAAATGGGGCCGTAGCTCAGCTGGGAGAGCGCTGCAATCGCACTGCAGAGGTCAGGGGTTCGATCCCCCTCGGCTCCACCACCCCGCGAGCATGATGCGTAAATTTTCGAAAGAATAGCTGGCGAAAACCCGGTATTCGGGGCCAAAGTCAACACCAGAGAGGCGACCGTCGGGCAAACCGCCGATCGCGATTGGCGGCTGTTCTACGAAGACGCTGACACCCGTCATTCCCCCGGCAGCAGCGCGATGCTCATGCCCAGACGCAGGCTCGCACCGGGGTCGATCAATGCGATGCCGGGCTTGTCGCGGATGTCGCCGCTGAAGCCGACCGAATCGGAGAAGCCCTGCCAGGGCTCGATACAGATGAAGCCTGCGCCGGGCTTGGTCCAGACGCCCAGCGTCGGGAAATCCTCGAAGCACACCTCGATCCGGGGCCCGGCTGCTGCGCCATAGGTGACGCGGCGGCTGGACAGGCGATCGAAGATCAGCGCGTCGTCGATGAACAGATCGTCGCGGAGCGCCAGCGTGTCGCCGACCACCGGAGTCGGGTGCAGCTCGGGCGTGAGGAAGCCGCCCGGGTCGATGCGCCGGACCGGCGCAGGCTCGGGCTCGGCGAAGCGGATGGTGTGTTGGGCGCGCGGCTGGCCGAACGGCAGCGGCCAGCGCAGCGCTGGATGGAAGCCGAAGCTCGCGGGCATGGATATGTCGCCTCGGTTGGCGATCGTCGCCTTCACGCCGAGCGTGCCGGCGGCGAGCGTGAAGGCGATGTCGAGCTGGAACTCGAACGGGTAGATGGCGCGGGTTGTATCGCTTGCCGCGAGCCGCAGCGTGATGGCGTGCGGTGCGTGCTCGACGACCTCGAACGTCGAGTGCCGCGCAAAGCCGTGCTTGGGCATCGGGTAATGCCGCTCACCCAGCCGGTAGCAGCCTCCCTGGAGCATCCCGATCACCGGAAACAGGATCGGCGCGCGTCCGCTCCAGACCGCGGGATCCCCGTCCCACTGCAACTGGTGCCCCTGCGCGTCGGCAAGGCTGCGCAGTTCGGCACCGAGCGACGAGACGGTCGCGGTGAGGCGATACGAGCTGATCGAGGCTAAGGCTGGATGGGACATGCGGAGGCTCAGCCGGCCGTGAGGACGAGCGCGGGCGCGGTCGCGGCCGCGCCCAGTGCGCGGCACGCCGAGCGGCTAGGCATTTCCAGCACCGCAATCATGTTCTTCAAACGGTCGGTGAGCAGAGCGCTGACCGGCCCGCGTATTGCCCTTGGGGCGTGGCACAGAGACGCCCGGACCCGCACCGCCTGCCAGCGCTCGAGGGCCCATGTGGCATCATCGAGTTCTGTTCCGAACACGGGTGCCTTGTTCACGATCGTCAGCGGGGCGGGGGGTAGCGACCTCACCGGCGGGACCACCGTTACTTCCGACAACCCGTCACGCTCTCGCAGTCGCGCCTCGAGCACGCGCGCTGCGTGAAGGTCGAGGCCGTCCTGCGCCGCAAGCATCACGACGCTCGCCCCGCTCGTGGGGTCGTAGGCAATCGTGCGCGTTGCAAACGGGACCGCATCGCGCAGAGACTGCACGGTCTGCTGTGCAGGGTCCGGGGCTGCGCGCGTGGAATTGGGCGTCGGGGCCGCCACGGGCTGCGTCAACCGCTCGGGATGTGCGAGCACGATCTGATCCAGCGCGACATCGACAGGCTGACCGAGCGCTTCTGCCAGCCACCGTGTGAGATCGCCGTTCGCGGTGCGAACGAACCTGGGCGTCGCGACGAGGCCACCGATGCTTGTTCGTCCTTCCTCTTCGCGCACCGTGAGCCCGCTCAAGCGAGCCTTCGGGCCAAAGATCTCCTTCACCCGCTCGTGCGTCAGCACCGTCGCGCGGCTTTCGCGCACGATCGTCTGCAGCGACAGGGTGAGCGGGACGCACAGTCCGGCCAAGATCGCGAGCACCGCTACGTGCCCGACCCAACCCCGCCCTTCCGGGCGGTGAAAGCCGAACAGCGCGGCCACCGCGGCCGCGGCGAGCGCGATTGCAATCAGGTTGGTCATGAACAACAGCAGCGCGCCACCCGCGATGCGCCAGTCGCCGATGCCGACGCCGAAGCCGACCGCCGCCACCGGCGGCATCAACGCGGTCGCGATCGCGACCCCGATCACGGTCTCGCCGCGCCCGCGCACGACCGCGTAAGCGCCCGCCACGCCCGAGAACACCGCAATCAGCAGGTCAAGCAGGTTGGGCCGCGTCCTCGCCAGTATCTCGGACGTCGGCTCCTTTAGCGGCGATATCCAGGTGAGCAGCGCTGCGACCGCGAAGGCGACCGCGAAGCCGACGAGCAAGCTCGCCACCGCCCGCCGCGTCGAGCCCCAGTCCACGCGCCAGAAGCTCAGGCCCAGGAGGATGATCGGCCCCATCAGCGGCGAGACGAGCATCGCGCCGATGATGACTGCGGGCGAGGACAGAAGCAGGCCGAGAATGGCGATCGCGGCGGAGAGGAAGGTCAAGAGGATATACCGGCCCGACACCGAGCCCTGTTCGACGAGATGCTTGTATACTGGTTCGTGATCCACGCCGCGCGCGAGCCGCGCGACGAGCGCGCCAAAAGGTCGAAAAATGACTGGTTTCGATTCGGTGGTCATTTCATCCATTTTTGGCAGCGCTCCCGACACCGGACGTTTTATCGGACTCGCCGTGGAAGGCCAGTCAACGACCGTTTGCGTGCTCGCATGTTGTCGCGGATAGCACGCCCCATGTAGCGCCCCGCGCTGAGCCCCGAGACGATCGAGCGCCTCCGTCGCACCCGTACTGGGCTCTGGTGTCGTTCGGTGGACGCGCGAAGCACCGCGATCGTCGTCGCGGTGGCGGTGCTGGGGGCGTAGTCGCGGCCGGGTTCACGTGCGCGTCCTATGCGGCGATGGCGCTACACGAACATCTCCTCGCGCGCCACGGTCATCCGCACCTACGACGCGCGCCGCATCGTCATCCCCAACGCTCGCGCCCTTGCTGGCGCAGGCCCAGCCGAACCGCCGGGCAGCAAAGGCGCAAAGCGCACGCTGGATAACGATTTCATGTTGTGGCGGGCGGCCCAGTCGGCGAAAACCCGACCATGCTCGAAGCCAACATCTCCACGCTCGGCCTACTGCTCTTTGTGGCGATGCTGACGGCGATCGCGTCGGACAAGCTCCACGTCCCCTACAGCGTCGGCCTAGTCGCGGCGGGAGTGGCGCTCGCGGCTGCGCCGATCAGCGTCGATTTCCCGCTGTCCAAGGACGTCGTGTTCCTTGTCTTCCTGCCGCCGCTGGTGTTCGAAGCCGCGCTCAACATTCGCTGGCCCGCGCTCCGGCGCGATCTGCCCGTGGTGTTGACGCTCGCCTTTGTCGGCGTCGGCCTATCGGCAGGCGTCGTCGCGACCGGCATGCATTTCATTATCGGCTGGAGCTGGGCGGGAGCGGCGCTCTTCGGCTCGCTGATCGCGGCCACCGATCCGGTCTCGGTGATCGCGCTGTTCAAGGAAACCAGGGTTGGCGACCGCCTACATCTGCTTGTCGAGTCCGAAAGTCTGCTCAACGATGGCGTTGCCGCAGTGTTGTTTGCGGTCGCGCTCCAGTTCGCCTCGGGCGAGGCGCTGACCGCGCCCGGTATCGGCACTGAAATCGCGCGCTCGGTCGCGGGTGGGATTGCGGCGGGCGGGATCGTCGCGGGCGGCCTGCTGCTGGTGGCGGGGGGTACCACCAACAAGCTCGTCGAGATCACGCTGACCACGCTTGCCGCATACGGCAGCTTTCTGCTTGCCGAGCATTTCCATCTGTCAGGCGTACTCGCCTCGCTCACGGCCGGTCTCGTCGTCGGCAATCTCGGCCCGAGAGGCGCGATCGCCGAGGCGAACCGCCTCGGGGTGTTGGCCTTCTGGGAATATGCCGCATTTCTCGCCAATTCGCTGATTTTCGTCCTGATCGGCGGAAGCGGCGCGGGATTGCCGCTGATTGCGATCTGGAAGCCTGCGCTCGTTGCATCGCTGATCATCCTCGTCGCGCGCGCGGTGGCGATCTATCCCTTGAGCGCGCTGTTCGGCGGATCGGCGCTGAGAGTCGATCCTCGCCACCAGCATATTCTGGTGTGGGGCGGGCTGCGCGGCGCGCTCGCACTTGCGCTCGCGCTTGGATTGCCCGCAGACCTGCCGCAGCGCGATGCGATCGTCCTGACCGCGTTTGCCGTCGTGGCGATTTCGATCTTCGTCCAGGGGCTGACAATGCCGCTGATGCTGCGAGCGCTCGGCCTGATCGAGCGCGCCGAGCCCGATCCGCTTCCGCCTACCACGAGCTGAAGTCAGTGTCCGTCCGGATGTCGTGCGGGCCTGGCGCTGCGGAGTTGAGGGGTGATCAATCCAGATATCCGTTTTCGGAGTCAGGCACCCTCGGCTCCAACGTCGGTGTCCAGCGCGCGAGTTCGTCCGCGATAGCTACGCGGTCTGCTTCGAGGTACAGATGCCGCGGGCGGGTTGGCGATCCTCTGCCGCAGATACCGCACGCCCGGCATCGCTGTACGACGGTCACGCGGTCAGGTCACGATCGGTGCGTCCGCCGGATTGCGCGCGTTGCCACTTCAACGCATTAGCGCCGAGCAATGGTGAGGAACGAGCCGAATGTTTCTGTTCAAGGGCAAGGAAGCCAATGCCCGTTCGCTGATAAAGGCGGTGAGCTGGCGGACGCTCGGGAGCATCGATACCTTCGTGCTCGGACTGATCTTCACGCACGGTGATAGTCATATCGCCGGGAAGATTGCCGGGACCGAGGTCATCACGAAAATCCTGCTCTATTTCGTCCACGAGCGGGTGTGGGCGCAGATCAGCTGGGGCTTCCTCACGGGCTCGCCAAAGGCAGGCGCAACCGCTCCCGATGCCACGCGAGATGCTGATCGATGAAGGATTGCACGAAGAAATAGCCGTGATCATAGCCCTCGCGCAGGTTAAGCGTGAGAGGGATCGCGGCGGCAGCGCACGCGGCCCCGAGCAGTTCGGGCCTGAGCTGGGTTGCGAGCCAAGGATCGGCGGTGCCCTGTTCGACCAGCAGTTCGGCCACGCGGGCCCCATCCTCGATCAGCGCCACCGCATCGTGCTCGCGCCAGCGCGCGCGATCCTCGCCGAGATACGCCGAGAACGCTTTCTCCCCCCAAGGAACCTGTGACGGAGCGCAGATCGGCGCGAAGGCGCTGACCGAGCGGTAGCGATTGGGGTGCCTGAGCGCGAGCGTGAGCGCGCCGTGGCCTCCCATCGAATGTCCGCAGATCGCCTGGCGCTCCATATCGGCGTGAGGAAACTCGGCTGCGATCAACGCCGGAAGCTCGTGCGTAAGCCAGCTTTCCATCCGGTAGTGCGCGGACCATGGGGTCTGTGTCGCATCGAGATAGAAGCTGGCGGCGAGGCCGAAATCGAAGGCACCCTCGGGATCATCGGGAACGCCCTCGCCGCGTGGCGAGGTGTCGGGCGAGATCAGCATCAGGCCAAGATCGGCAGCGGCGCGCTGAGCACCCGCCTTCACCGGGAAATTTTCCTCGGTGCAGGTGAGCCCCGCAAGGAACCAGAGGATTGGCACCGGCCCGTGCGAAGCCTGTGGCGGGGAGAACACGCCCAAGCGCATCCGCGTGCCCGTGGCGGAGGACGTGTGCTGGTGGAAGGTCTGCGTGCCGCCGAAGGCGCGGTGGGTGGAGAGGGTTTCAAGCGTCATCAGAACACCACCACGCTGCGGATGCTTTCACCGCGCTCCATCAGGCCGAATGCGTCGTTGATGCGCTCGAGCGGCAGCACGTGGGTGATTAGCGGATCGATCGCGATTTTGCCCTGCATGTACCAGTCGACGATGCGCGGTGTATCGGTGCGGCCGCGCGCGCCGCCGAACGCCGAGCCTTTCCAGACGCGGCCGGTGACAAGCTGGAACGGCCGCGTCGCGATTTCGGCTCCGGAGGGGGCGACGCCGATGATGGTGGAGACGCCCCAGCCTCGATGGCAGCATTCGAGCGCCTGGCGCATCACGCCGGTGTTGCCGGTGCAATCGAAGCTGTAATCCACCCCGCCGCCGGTCATCTCGACGATCGCGCCCACGACCGCGTCGCGGCCGGTGTCGGCGGGGTTTAGGAAATCGGTCATGCCAAATTGCTCGGCCATCGCGCGCTTGGCGGGGTTCAGATCGACACCGATGATGCGCTCGGCACCAGCGAGGCGCGCGCCCTGCACCACGTTGAGCCCGATGCCGCCCAGGCCGAACACCGCGACTGTCGAGCCCGGTTCGACCTTCGCGGTCCAGATCGCAGCACCCACGCCTGTGGTAACGCCGCAGCCACAATAGCAGATCTTGTCGAAGGGCGCGTCCGCACGAACTTTGGCGACCGCGATCTCGGGGAGCACGGTGAAGTTACTGAACGTGCTCGTCCCCATATAATGGTGGAGCATCTGGCCCTTGTAGCTAAACCGGCTGGTGCCATCGGGCATCAGGCCCTTGCCCTGCGTCGCGCGGATTTGCGTGCACAGGTTGGTCTTGCGGCTGAGGCAGGATTTACACTGGCGACACTCGGGCGTGTAGAGCGGGATCACATGATCGCCGGGCGCAACGCTGGTGACGCCCACCCCGATCTCGCGGACGATGCCCGCTCCCTCATGGCCCAGGATCGAGGGGAAAAGCGCTTCGCTGTCCTGCCCGCTCAGCGTGTATTGATCGGTGTGGCACACACCCGTCGCCATGATCTCGACGAGCACTTCGCCCGACTTTGGCCCATCGAGATCGACCTCGACGATTTCGAGCGGCTGGTTGACGGCAAAGGCGACGGCGGCGCGGGTTTTCATGGGGCAGATCGCTAACGTGCGGAGCGGGCTGCGGCTAGTGCTCGATCCGCGAAGCCCGCACCTTTTCGGTCGTGCTTTTAAGCTGGCCGCACGCGGCCATGATGTCTGCGCCGCGCGCGCGGCGGATGGGGGCGCTGATGCCCGCCTGGAAGACGATATCGCTGAAGCGCTGGATGCGCTCGGGCGTTGAGCACTCGTACTCGCTGCCCGGCCACGGGTTGAACGGGATCAGATTGACCTTCGCGGGCAGATTATACGCCATCAACAACCGGACGAGTTCGCGCGCGTCCGCCTCGCTATCGTTCTTGTCCTTCAGCATCACATATTCAAACGTGATCCGCCGCGCATTGTTCGCGCCCGGATAGGCGGCGCAGGCGGCGAGCAATTCCTCGATGCCGTATTTCTTGTTCAAGGGCACGATCTCGTCGCGCACCTCCTTGGTGACCGCGTGTAGCGAGACTGCCAGATTGACCCCGATCTCGTCTCCTGCGCGCGCCATCATCGGCACCACGCCCGCGGTGGACAGCGTGATCCTGCGCCGCGACATGGCGATGCCGTCGGGCTGCATGACGATCTTGAGCGCATCGCGGACGTTATCGAAGTTATAGAGCGGCTCGCCCATGCCCATCATGACGATATTGGTCAGCAGACGACCGTCGGTGGGGCTGGGCCATTCGCCCAGTGCATCGCGCGCGAGCATGATCTGGCCGACGATCTCGCCCGCAGTGAGATTGCGGACCAGCCGCATCGTGCCCGTGTAACAGAAGCGGCAGTTGAGCGTGCAGCCGACCTGACTGCTCACGCACAAAGTGCCGCGATCGCTTTCCGGGATGAACACCATCTCGGCCTCCGCCCCGTCCGCCATGCGCAGCAGCCATTTGCGCGTGCCATCGGTGGAGGTCTGCGCCTCGGCGACTTCGGGGCGATCGATGCTGAACTTTTCCGCGATGATCGCGCGTGCGTCCTTGGCGATATTGGTCATCAACTGGGGGTCGGTGACGCCGCGATTATAGACCCATTGCCAGAGCTGGGAGGCGCGCATCTTGGCGCTGGCGACGCCTGCGTGCGTGAGCGCGGCGGTGAGTTCCGCGCGGGTGAGGCCGATCAGCTCGACACGCCCGTCCGAGCGCGCCGGAATGAGCGCGCGGGGGGTGACGACGGGATCGATCAGGCCGGGGAATTGCATAAACCTGCGCGAACCGGCTCAGCCGAAATGCTTGAAAAACGCCATCAGGCCTGCCAGCGCGACAACGATCGCGAGTTGGCTGGCAAAAAGCCAGCGCACCATGTCGGCCTTCAGCTCGGCGTTCGCGGCTTTGATCCCCTGACGCAGCAGATCGGCCGAAGCCGCAATCTCCTTGCGCACGCCGTCAACATCCGACTTCGTCGCCAGATCCTCACGTGCCGTCACCTGCGCGCCGGACATCAGCCGCGCGATCGCGCGTGTGTGGTCGGCGGGGATGCCCGCGTCCACAAGCTGTTCGCTTGCCGCCAACGTGTCGATCATTACCGCAACCATCCCACCCATATACGCACGGACCGCCGTTTGCGTCACCCCCGGTCGCGCATCAGCCGTCCCTGTTCGCGCTTCCAGTCGCGTTCCTTGTCGGTCTCGCGCTTGTCGTGGAGCTTCTTGCCCTTGGCCAGCGCGATCTCGACCTTGGCGCGGCCGACTTCGTTGAAGTAGATCGAGAGCGGCACCACCGTCATACCCTGCCGCGAAATCGCGGTGTGGAGCTTGGTGATCTCGCGCGCCTTCATCAGCAGCTTGCGCGGGCGTTTGGGCTCGTGGTTGAAGCGGTTGCCTTGCGTGTATTCGGGGATATTGGCGTTCACCAGCCACATCTCGTCGGCTTTGACTTCGGCGTAGCTCTCCGCGATCGAGCCTTCGCCGATGCGCAGCGCCTTGACTTCGGTGCCCTGCAGCACGATCCCCGCCTCGAAGGTCTCCTCGATGAAATATTCGTACCGCGCGCGGCGGTTCTCGGCGACGGTCTTGAGCTTGGTCGCCGCCCGCCTGGGGCGCGCCATCAGGCGATGCCCGCGTGGGCGAGCGCCGCATCGACCGCCGCGCGCGCGGCGGCACTGGCGGGGACTAGGGGGAGTCGAACCTCCTCCCGCAGATATCCCAGCCGCGCGAGCGCGTATTTGGCGGGGGCAGGGGAGGCATCGCTGAACAGAGCGGCGTGCAGCGGATACAGCCGGTGCTGGATCGCGCGCGCGGTGTGATACGCGCCCGCGTGGCAGGCCTCCTGCAGCGCGGCGCACAGGCGCGGTGCCACATTGGCCGTCACCGAGATGCACCCCTCTCCGCCCATCGCGCTGAAGCCCAATGCGGTATCGTCGTTGCCCGAAAGCTGGACGAAATTCTCGCCGCAGGCCACGCGGGTGGCGGAGACGCGGCCGAGATCGCCGGTCGCGTCCTTGATGCCGATGATGCGCTCGTGCGTGGCCAGCCGCGCGACGGTTTCGATGGTAAGGCTGACGCCGGTACGGCCCGGCACGATATACACGATGATCGGGACCGCGGCCGCGTCCGCCAGCGCCATGTAATGCGCGATCAGGCCATCCTGCGAAGGCCGATTATAGTATGGCGTCACCACCAGCGCCGCGTCCGCGCCGTTCGCCGCCGCACGCGCGAGATGGTCCAGCGCGGTCGCGGTATCGTTCGATCCGCAGCCTGCGATCACGGGCACGCGGCCGTCCGCCGCTTTCACGCAAGCCGCGATGATGCGGTGATGCTCGTCCAGCGGCAGCGTTGGTGCTTCGCCTGTGGTACCGCAGGGCACGAGCGCGGCGGAGCCTTCGGTGATCTGCCATTCGATGAACGTTGCGAAGGCGTTCTCATCGAACTTTCCGTCCCGAAAAGGCGTAACAAGCGCTGGGATGGAGCCGAAGAACATGAATGACCTTGGGTTGGGCGCGGGCACAGTACGCGGGCGGCGACGTACCATGAATATGAAGTTTGTGCGCGCAATGTCCAGTTTGGCGCTCGCGGGCACGCTGGTGGCGGTCATCCCCGCACGCGCTCTCGATGCGGCGCAGACGAACTGGCTGGAAGCCGCGCTCGCTTCGGATCGGCTGGGGCGGTTCGATACGCCCACGCCGCCCGGCGCAGATCCGCTTGCGGCCGCGCTGGTCGAATGGGACCGGCTGCGCCAGCCCGCCTATCCCGCGACGTTCGAGCAACTCGCCGCTTTCCTGCTGCTCAATCCGGGCTGGCCGCAGGAATCGCTGCTGCGTTCGCGGGCCGAGCGCGCGGTGGGGGCGGCGACGCCGATGGCGGAGCGGATCGCCTTTTTCGAGAAATATCCGCCCGAGGGTGGCGGCGCGGGTTACCGGCTCGCCGAAGCCTATGCCGCCACCGGTCGCGCCGCCGACGCCACCACGGCCGCGCGCCGCGCATGGCTCAGCGCTTCGCTCCCAGCGGTCCTCGAACCCGAACTGCTCGCGCGCTTCGGGCCGACGCTGGGCCTGGTGGACCATGCGCAGCGCGCCGATATCCTGCTGTGGACGCGCCAGACGAGCGCAGCGCAGCGCATGCTGCCAATGCTGGCCCCGGAAGCGCAGGCGTGGGCGGCGGCGCGCATCGCGCTGCAGACGCGCGCGCCCGATGCGGACACGCGCGCCGCCGCAGTGGCGCCCGCCTACGCCGACGATCCGGGCTTGCTGCTCGATCGTGCGCGCTGGCTGATGGCGAGTGGCGACGAACCGGGCGCGGAGCGGCTGATCGCGGATAAGCCCGTCGCACCGGGCTCGGCGCGCGAACCGGTGCGCTGGATCAAGCTGCGTCTCGAACTCGCGCGCGTGGCCGAGAAGGCGGGGCGCGGCGATCTGGCGTTCCAGATCGCCGCCAATCACGCCGCTTTCCCGATGGGGCGTGCGCTTAACGATCGGTCTTTCGCCGAGCGCGATGCCTTTACAGATATCGAGTGGCTCGCGGGCTATGTGGCGCTGCACGATCTGCATCGCCCCGCTGACGCGCTCACTCACTTCAGCCGCTATCAGGCGGGCGCACTCAGCCCCGCCACGCGCGCCAAGGGGCTCTATTGGGCGGCGCGCGCCGAGGAGGCAGGTGGCCAGCTCCCGCTCTCGCGCAGCTTCTTGGCGCAAGCCGGGACCGCGCCCGAGACATTCTATGGCCAGCTAGCGACCGAACGGCTGGGCGCGAAACTTGTTCTGCCACCTGCGGTGCCCGTTCCGGTGAGCGATCAGGACCGGATGCGGATCGAGACCGATCCGCTGGTGCGCGCCGCGCGCCTGTTGGGCGAAGTCCGCGCGCGCGATCTGCAATCGATCTTCCTCCTCGCGCTCGCCAACCGCACCGCCACGCCGGGCGAGCGGCAGTTGATCGCGCAGCTTGCACCCGGCGTAGGGCGACCCGAGCTTGCGGTGATCGTCGGCAAGGCGGGCCGCAACCAGGGCGGACCTTGGGTGCCCTATGCCTATCCGCTGCTGGCGTTTGGCAGTCTGCTCGATTCGGGCTGGACGATGATGCACGCGATCGCGCGGCAGGAAAGCCAGTTCGATGCATCGGCTCGCAGCCACGCGGGTGCGCTCGGGCTGATGCAGCTGCTTCCCGGGACCGCGCGCCAGACGGCGGACAAGCTGGGGCTGGGCTTCAGCGTCTCGCGGCTGACGAGCGACCAGAGCTACAATGCCCAGCTCGGATCAGGCTATTACCAGCAGTTGCTGAACCAGTGGGCCGGCAGCCATGTGCTCGCCGTAGCGAGCTACAACGCGGGCGCGGGCAATGTGCGAAAATGGGTGGCGCTGAACGGCGATCCGCGCGCTCCGGGCGCGGACCCCGTGGCGTGGATCGAGGCGATCCCGTTTTCCGAAACGCGCACTTATGTGGAGCGCGTGCTGGAGAATGCGGTGGTGTATGATCTGCTGCGGCCCGGAACGCATTCGGCCGCGACTGCGCCGCTCAGCGGGTATCTTGGCAAGGGGAAGCCGGGTTGAGCCCTATAGTGTGGCACGCGCCTGTTCCCAATTGCGTCCATCGAACGTGCGGACCGGGGCATCGAGCGGGGCATCGAGGCAGCGGGCGTTGACACTGATCCCGTCGGGGTGGCTGCGGGGCACATAAAAGCTTTTTACGCCGCAGATCGAACAGAAGCGGTGCCGCGCCGCGCCAGTGCCGAAGCGATAGTCGGTTAGCATCGCCTCCCCGTGCAGCAGCGCGAAAGCAGCGGCGGGCACGATCAAGTGCAGGTAGCCCACCTTGGCGCACATTGAGCAGTTGCACTCGATCAGCTCGGGCGCGGAACCGGGATCGACCGTGAAGCGCACCGCACCACAGTGACAACCCCCTTCCGGCATCGTGCTTATTCCACCGTCACCGATTTCGCTAAATTACGCGGCTGATCGACATCGGTCCCCTTGGCCACCGCTGTGTGATATGCCAGCAACTGGACCGGGATCGCGTAGATGAGCGGCGCAATGAACGGGTCCACCGATGGCATCGCGATCGTCGAGGCGGCGCTGTCGCCTTGCGCCGCAATGCCGGCCGCGTCTGAAATCAGGATCACCTGCCCGGCGCGCGCCATCACTTCCTGCATATTGCTGACTGTCTTGTCGAACAGCGGGCCGCTTGGAGCAATCACCACTACAGGCACATTCTCGTCGATCAGCGCGATGGGGCCATGCTTCATCTCGCCCGCCGCATAGCCCTCGGCGTGAATGTAGCTGATCTCCTTCAACTTCAGCGCACCTTCGAGTGCGAGCGGATAATCTGGGCCGCGGCCCAGATATAGCACGTCGCGTGCGGGCGCGATCTTGTGGCCGAGGCGCTCGATCTCGTCGTTCTTCGCCAGCGCCGCGTTCATCGCGGCGGGAATTTCGCCCATCAGGTGGACGTAGCGGTGCTCGTCCTCCGCGCTCAGCCGACCCTGCGCGCGGCCGAGTGCGATCGCGAATGCCGCGATTACCGCGAGCTGGCAGGTGAACGCCTTGGTCGACGCGACGCCGATTTCGGGGCCCGCGTGCGTTGGCAGCACGAGTTCGCTCTCGCGCGCCATCGAACTGCTGGTCACATTGACCACGGTCGCAATCTTCTGCCCGTGCGCCTTGGCGTGGCGCAGCGCGGCAAGCGTATCGGCGGTCTCACCCGACTGGCTGATGAAAAGCGCGAGACCACCCTCCTGCAGCACCGGATCACGGTAACGGAATTCGGACGCGATATCGAGTTCGACCGGAAGTCGCGCAAGCGCCTCGATCCAGTATTTGCCGACCATGCCCGCATAATAGCTGGTCCCGCACGCAATGATCGACACTCGCCGGATTGTTGAGAGATCGAAGGGTAGCGACGGCAGCGCCACAAGTTCTTCGAGCGGACGCAGATACGATCCGAGCGTCTGCGCCACCACCGTGGGCTGCTCGAAGATTTCCTTCTGCATGAAGTGGCGATAGCCGGCCTTGTCGATCAGCCCGCCGGTGATCTGGCTGTCGACGATCGGGCGCGTCACGGCGCAATCCTCCGCATCGAACACCTGGACCGAGCCGCGACGGATCACCACCCAGTCACCCTCTTCGAGGTAGGAAATGCGGCGCGTCAGCGGTCCGAGCGCGATCGCGTCCGAGCCTAAGAACATCTCGTTCTCGCCGTAGCCGACCACGAGCGGCGATCCGCGCCGCGCGCCGATCAGCAGATCGGGATCGCGCTTGAACAGGATCGCCAGCGCAAACGCGCCGTGGAGGCGCTTGAGCACACCGCCGGTCGCGGTCGCGGGGTCCACCCCCGCTTCGACCTCGCGCGAGATCAGGTGCGCCACGACCTCGCTATCGGTCTGGCTGTGCAGCACGCGGCCCTGCGCGAGCAATTCTTCGCGCAGCGGTTTGAAATTTTCTATGATGCCGTTGTGGACCAGCGCGACCTCCTCGGTCGCGTGCGGGTGCGCATTGTCCACCGTGGGCGCACCGTGCGTCGCCCAGCGCGTGTGCGCGATGCCGATCGTGCCTGGCAGCGGCTCATCGCGCAGCACGCGCGCGAGATTGGCGAGCTTGCCCTCCGCCCGGCGGCGCTCGATGTGGCCATCAACCAGCGTGGCGATCCCGGCGCTATCGTAGCCGCGGTATTCGAGGCGCTTGAGGCCATCGAGCAGGCGGTCCGAGACCTCTTCGTGGCTGAGAATGCCGATGATGCCGCACATACGCCGATGATCCCCTTACTTGGCCTTTGCGGCCGCTTTGGCAGCCGCCGCGCTTTCGCGGAAGCGCATCGCCCAGTTGGGTCGTTCGTCCTGGCGTCCGCGCGCGACGCCGAGCGCACCCGGCGCGACATCCTGCACGATCGCCGAGCCCGCACCCACGATCGCGCCCGCGCCGATGGTCACGGGAGCGACCAGAGCGCTGTTCGAACCGATGAAGGCGTCCTCGCCGATCACGGTCCTGTGCTTGGCGAAGCCATCGTAATTGCAGGTGATCGTGCCCGCTCCGATGTTCGCCCGCGCTCCCACCTCCGCATCGCCGATGTAGCTTAGATGATTGGCTTTCGCGCCATCGCCAAGCCGCGACTTCTTCACTTCGACGAAGTTTCCAATTTTCACGCCTGCGCCAAGTTCGGTCCCGGGCCGCAGCCGGGCGAACGGGCCGATTTCGCATCCTGCGCCGATCCGTGCTCCCTCGATATGGCTGAACGCACGGATCGTCGCGCCATCTCCAACGCTCGCGCCGGGGCCGAACCAGACATTGGGTTCGATCGTCACATCGCGGCCCAGCACGGTATCGTGCGCGAACCAGCAGGTCTCGGGCGCGATCAGCGTTACGCCGTCCGCCATCGCCTCGGCGCGCCGCCGCGCCTGCCACGCCGCCTCCACGCACGCGAGTTCGGCGCGACTGTTGATGCCCGCCACCTCGGTCTCGGTCGTCTCCACCGAAACGCTCGTCCGCCCGTCCTCGCGCGCGATCATCACGATATCGGGCAGATAATATTCGCGCGCGGCGTTATCGTCGCCCACGCGCTCGAGCAGCGGCCACAGATCGCTCGCGCTCACCGCCATCAGGCCCGAATTGCATAGCGTCTGCGCGCGCTGTTCGGGCGAGGCGTCCTTATATTCCACCATCGTCCGGATACGGCCATCCGCGTCTGCGATCACGCGGCCATAGGCGGCAGGATCGGCGGGACGGAAGGTCAGCACGGCTGCCGCTGGCGATGTTGGCCCGTGCAGCGCATCCAGCATCGCGCGCATCGTGGCGCTCGTGACCAGCGGCACATCTCCGTAGAGGATGAGAACGTCGCCCTCGAACCCCGCGAGCGCGGCCTTCGCCTGGAGCACCGCGTGCGCGGTCCCGAGTTGCGGATCCTGCGTCACCACATCCACGCCCCGAGCTGCCACCGCCGCGCGAACCTGATCGCCCATCGCGCCGACCACGACCACCTGCCGCGCGGTGCCGAGTGCTTCGACGCTGGCGAGCAGATGCAGCAGCATAGGGCGTCCGGCGATCGGATGGAGCACCTTATGACGCTCCGATTTCATCCGGGTGCCCTTGCCCGCCGCAAGGACGATCGCAGCGACAGGTCTGGCGGTCATGCGGGGACGAACTCTTTTCACGGGCCGGTGCGACGGCGCGGGCTTTGCCACATGCGTCTCGCCCGCGCTAGGCGTTCCCGCCGGGCGGTTTCGCCACCAGGGAGATAGCGGCCATGCACTTGCCCAAGACCATCGTGTTCGATCTCGATGGGACGCTGGTCGATACCGGCCCCGATCTCGCTGCCGCGCTCAACCACGCGCTCTCCACGCTGGGGCGGGCACCGCTGCCGCAGGCGGACGTGCAGGACATGGTGGGATCGGGCGCGCTCAAGCTGATCGAGCGCGGGCTGGCCGGCACGGGCGAGGAGGCGCGCGCGCTCGCACTCGCGATCATGCCGGTGTTCCTCGATTACTACGCGCAGAATATCGCGGTCGGCTCGAAGCCCTATTTGGGTGTGCTGGCCGCGCTCGACGCGCTCGCGCTGCACGGTTGCCACCTTGCGATCTGCACCAACAAGACCGAGCGGCTCGCGCGCAAACTGATCGATGCGCTCGGCTGGAACGATCGGTTCGCCGCGATTCTCGGCGGGGACAGCCTGCCGGTGCGCAAGCCCGATCCCGAACATCTGCTCGCCACGATCCGCGCTGCGGGCGGCGATCGTGCCGATGCGGCGTTCGTGGGCGATACGCATTTCGATGTGAATGCGGGGCTGGCCGCCGACGTGCCCACGATAGCAGTCCGCTTCGGCTTCTCGACCGAGCCGGTGGAAACGCTGGGCGCAGCCGCGGTGATCGATCATTATGATATGCTGCTGCCGACGCTCGATCGGCTGTTTGCCCCATCGCTGCACGCCGCAATTGCGGTGGCCTGAGGCTTCGCGCGCCGTTGCGTCCCTCGCGCGCCCGGTCCATCACGCGCGCTTCGACTGGCGGGATGCGTGATGCGGGCAGGTTTGGCCTTTGCTGTGGGCCTGATTGTGGTCTGCCTGCTCGTGGCTGCCGCTGCGCTGGCCTATGTGCGTGGTCAGACGATGCTTGCCGCACTGATCGTCGCGGCGTTGCTGGTGGGTGGCACGGCGGCGATGGTGCCGCGTGTCGCGCAGGAGCCGCCCGATCTGCGGCTGCTGCCTCCCCCGCGCCCACCCCAACCCGATGATTCGATCGGGATCGAGGCGCTCGCTGATCCGGCGATCCTGATCGACGCTCGCCTGTTTGTCGCGCATGCCAACGCCAGCGCGCGCGCGCTGCTCGGCGATCGGATTATCGGCGACGATCTGCGAGTCGGCCTGCGCCACCCAGCAGTGATCGAAGCCACGATCGAAGCACGCGATCGGCATTCTGCTTCTACCCGCGAACTGGTCGGCTTTGCCCGGCCCGAGAACATCTTCCGCCTGCGCGCGATCGAGCTCGCCGATCAGCGCGTTCTGCTCACCTTCGCCGATATCACGCAGGCGCGGCTGACCGAGCGGATGCGCGTCGATTTTGTCGCCAACGCGAGCCACGAACTCAAGACACCGCTGGCGACGATCCTCGGCTTCATCGAAACGCTCGAGGGCCCGGCTGCCGAGGACGAGCCTGCGCGCGCGCGGTTCCTCGAGATCATGGCGCGCGAGGCACGACGCATGGCGCGGCTGATCGACGACCTGCTGTCGCTCAGCCGGATCGAACTCGATAAATATGTGCCGCCGCGCACGCCGATCGCGGTCGGCCCGCTGGTGCACGATGTCGGCAAGACGCTTGCGGTGCGGCTGGAGGGCGATCAGCGCGTGCTCCGCGCCGAATTCGCCGATACGCTCCCCGAAGCCATCGGGGATCGCGACCAGATCCTGCAGGTTCTCCACAACCTGATCTCGAACGCGCTCAAATATGGTCGCAGTGGAACGCCGATCATCGTGCGCGCCGAGGTGCTCGCGGCGCGCGCGGCGCGGTCCGAACCGATGATCCGGGTGAGCGTCGAGGATCAGGGCGATGGCATCGCGCCCGAACATCTGCCCCGCCTTACCGAACGCTTCTACAGGGTGGACAGTGGCCGTTCGCGCTCGGTCGGCGGGACTGGGCTCGGGCTCGCGATCGTCAAGCACATCGTCGAGCGGCATCGGGGCCAGCTCGGCATCGTCAGCAAGCCGGGCGAGGGGACCGTGGTGAGCTTCACGCTGCCAGAGGCGCGGGGTGGTGGGGGAACGGACGCTCAGGATGATGGGGCAGCGCATTAAGCGCCTGGCACGAGCGAAGGCTTCGCCTGGATTGATACCAACAATGATAGGCTGGGCCCGGCCAGGCACGCTCGTGCTCGGCCGGGGATGACGAGCGGTTCGAGGCGCTATTTTGCCGCCGCCGGCTCCATCAATGCGACGCCCGCGAAGATCGGCGGCCCGCCGCGATGCTGGACCAGCATCAACACCGTCTTGCGGCCCGCCTTGCGCGCCGCCTCCACTGCGGCGGCCGCCGCGTCGGGCGTTGGTGTGGGAACCTGTCCGATGCTGAGGATCACGTCGCCGCGTGAGATCCCCTTGGTCGCGGCATCGCTCTCCGGATTGACCGCAGCGACCACGACACCGACCACCGTATCGGGCAAGCGTAACTGCTGGCGTGACTCTACAGTCAGCGGCTGGAGTGTTATGCCCAGCGATGCACGCGCCGCCTTCTGGCCGGGCGTGGTCTGCGTCGTGGCCGGATCGGTCTCATCGTCCGGTGTGCCGCCGTTGGCGGCTGCGAGCACCGCCTCGGACGGGCGCTCGCCGAGCGTCGCGTTGACGGTCAGGCGCTTGCCTTCGCGGATCATTTCGATCGGGATGCTTCCGCCGATCTTCTGATTGGCGACGATGTAGGACAGTGTCGAATCCGGGGTAACGTCCACCCCCGCCACACGGACGACGACGTCGCCGCGCTTGATGCCCGCGCGTGCGCCCGGTCCGCCGGCGGTGACATCTTCGATGATCTCGCCGCGGTTCTTGGGGAGCGAGAGCGCGTCGGCGATATCGTCGGTGACGGGACGGATCGCGACGCCCAGATAGCCGCGTCGTACCTTGCCGCCGCCGCGTAGCTGATCGATGATCGGCTTGGCGACTTCGGCGGGCGTGGCGAACCCCAGGCCGATGTTGCCGCCGGTCGGCGACAGGATGATCGTGTTGATGCCGATCACATTGCCCTGAATATCGAACAACGGACCGCCCGAGTTGCCCTGGTTGATGCTCGCGTCGGTCTGAATGTAGCGGTCGTACTGGCCGCTCTGGATGTTGCGCTTGAGTGCCGAGACGATGCCCGCCGTCACTGTGCCGCCCAGCCCGAACGGGTTGCCGATGGCAAGCGCCCAATCGCCCACGCGGGTCTTGGTCGAATCGCCGAAGGTTACATACGGCAGGTTATTGCCCTCGATCTTGAGCAGCGCCAGATCGGCGAGCGTGTCGCGCCCGATCACGCGCGCGACGAACTCGCGGTGATCGGTAAGCGTCACCGTAATCGTGTTGACGTTGCCGCCCTTGCCGCTGGCGGCGATCACGTGGTTGTCGGTGACGATATATCCACTGGGATCGATGATGAAGCCGCTGCCGAGCGCGGTCGCCTCACGCGTGGTGGGCTTCGCATCCTCGTCCCCGCCCTGCGGCTCCTGGAACTGGCGGAACAGATCCTGCAGCGATTGCGGCGCACCACGCTGCGCCACCGGGACGCGCTGCTTGACCGAAATGTTGACAACTGCGGGCTGCAACTGCTCGGCCAGATCGGCGAAGCTGAAAGGCGTGCCGTTCTGCATCGCACGGATATGCGGCATCCGCGCGGGTGCATTCTGCGGCTCGGGAACTGCGGACTGCGCGGTGGCGGGCGACTGGAGCGCGACGCCGGCGGCGCTGCCTGCCACGAGTGCACCCAGGGTAAGGGCATAGGCGATTTTCACGGGAACCAAGTCTCCTGGACTTTGGGCGAAGGGGCGCTGACGGAATTACAGCTAGAATCGTTGTGCTGACAGGCGAATGAATGACTATCGGTTAGGCGCGCGTGCACCCTCGAACTCTCGCAGGAATGCGTTGTCCGGCGATAGGACGAGCGTTGCGTTTCCATCCTTGAACGCCTGCCGATACGCCTGCATCGCCCGGAAAAAGGCGTAGAAATCGGGATCGGCCCCATAGGATTTGGCGTAGATCTGCGCTGCCTGCGCGTCCGCGCCCGCCTTCACCAGCTGTGCACGACGCTGCCCGTTCGCCGCGATCGTGCGCGCCTCCTGGTCCCGCGCCGACGCCATGCGTGCATATGCACCCGCAAGCGGAGTGCCCGCGGGCAGATCGGCGCGCTTGATGCGCAGATCGACAATCTCGGCGCCGATGCCGCGCGCCTCGCGGTTCACGTCCGCCTGGATCGCCTGCATCAGGATTGTGCGCTCGGGGCTGAGCAGCGCTGCGAACGGCTGTTTGCCAAGCTCGTTCCTGAGCCGGGAGGCGAGGATGGTCTGCAACTGCGTGCGGACCTGATCCTCGCTGCCGCGCGTCTCGTACATGCGCAGCGGATTGACGATTCTGAAGCGCGCGAACGCATCGACGACCAGCCGCAGCTGATCGGTCGAAAGCACCGTCTGCGCATTCAGATCGAGATCGCGGATGCGCTTGTCCACGGGGACAACCGTCTCGAGCAGCGGGATGATCACTGCGAGCCCGGCACCCGAGCGGCCAATGGGTTCACGCGGGTTGTAAGCGTTGATGATGCGCGATGGGCGACCGAAACTGAGCACGATATCCTGCTCGGTCTCGGGCACGATCCTGAGCGCGCTCGATGCGATCAGCAGCAACAGCAGCATGCCGATCGCCGATCCGATCCACTTCATGCTCATCGCGCGGCCATCGTCTGCGGTTCGGCGACCGGCACAGGCCGCGCGGGCGCGACGGGCAGGTATGGCACTGCGCCTTTGGGTTCGATCACGGTCGTTGCGTTGCGGCCCAGCACTTCCTCCATCGTCTCGAAGTAAAGTCGCCGCCGCGTGACTTCGGGGGCGAGCTTGTATTGGGCATAAAGCGCATCGAAGATTGCGGTGTCGCCCTGCGCCCGGTTGATCGTCTCCTGCGCATACGCCTGCGCGCGGTTGACGGTGCCTTGCGCGTTCTGCTGCGCAGCCGAAACTGCCTTGAACGCCTCGTCCACCGCGGCGGGCGGATCGGCCTTGCGGATATCCACGCCCACCACTTCGACGCCACTATTGTAGCTGGTGAGCAATTCCTGCATCCGCGCGCGCACCTGTTCGGCGATCTGCTGGCGCTGCGGGCCGACGGCGGCTTGCAGGCTCACCTGCCCGACCTCGGAGCGCATCGCGCTTTCGGCGACCTCCTTGATCGTATTGTTCGGATCATACAGCTCGAACTGGTAACGCACCGGATCGCTGATCTTCCAGCGGACGGTGTAGGCGACGTTGATGATGTTCTGATCGCCGGTGAGGATAAGATTTTCGCCGCCCTCGCTCGCATCGACATTGATCGATTCGACCGATTCGACCGGCTGTGGCGTGACCACATCGATCGGCGCGGGCAGCTTGAAGTGCAGTCCGGGCCCGGTGGTTTCGATGTAGCGACCGAAACGCTGCACAACGCCGCGCTCCTGCGCGCCGATGCGATAGGTGGAGGTGAATGCGATCCACAGCGCGACAATGCCGCCGGCGATATAGGCCCACGGAATCCCGCCCGAGTGCCGTGACGAGCCAGAACCACCACCGCCGCCGTTGAGCGACGCGCGCAGCCGCTCCTGGCTCCGGCGGATGAAGGCATCGAAATCGGGTCCGTTAGTGCCGCCGCTGGGCGGCTTGCCGCCGGGTGGGCCGCCATCGCCGCCGGGCGGCTTGGGCGGCGCGCCCCACGGGTTTTTCGGCGCACCTTTGCCGCCGTTTTCGCCACCCCACGGGCCGCCACCGCTTCCGTTTGGACTGTTGTTCTCGAGGGGCAATCCCGTCTCCGCCGCGCCAGCACTTGTGTTACGCGGGTTATATACGCGGGCCGCCCGCGATTGCGAGGTGGGCGCGACCGTGAGACATGCACGCGCATGGCCGATCCCGCTATTCTCGCCGCCGCGCTCCCCGCCGATCTCGCGCCACGCGTCTCCGCGCTCGCATTCGAACGCGGCGAGGCGCGCGCGGTCCTCGATATTGGCGGCTTTTCTCCCGCAGAAGCCTCCGCCGCCGCCGCACATGTGCGCGCGGCGCTGGGCGGGGTCGCGGGTGTAACCGCTGTGCGTCTGATCGAAACTGCCGAACGCGCGACGCCCGAAACGCACGCTCGTCCGCGCCGCATCGTCGCGGTCGCCAGCGGCAAAGGAGGCGTGGGCAAATCGACCGTCGCCGCCAACCTTGCCGTCGCTCTCGCGCGGCGGGGGCTGAGCGTCGGTCTGCTCGATGCGGACATCCACGGCCCGTCGGTACCGATGCTGATGGGGGTCACCGCGCGCGCCGAACTCAAGGACAAGCGCATCCAGCCGATCATGGCGCACGGCGTCGCCACGCTGTCGATGGGGATGATGACCGATCCCGATCGCGCGGTCGCGTGGCGCGGGCCGATGGCGTCGGCGGCGATGGCGCAGATGGTGAGCGAGGCCGATTGGGGCGCACTCGATCTGCTTGTGATCGATATGCCGCCGGGCACGGGGGACATCACGCTCACGCTCGCGCAGAAGGTGAAGCCCGATGGCGTGGTGATCGTATCGACCCCGCAGGACCTGGCGCTGATCGACGCGAAGCGCGCTTTGGCCCTGTTCCGTCAGCTCGGCACGCCCGTGCTGGGGCTGGTCGAGAATATGAGCCTGTTCACCTGCCCGCACTGCGCGCAGACCACCGCGATCTTCGGCGAGGGCGGGGTGGAGGCGGCAGCGGCCGTGGAGGGCCTGCCGATGCTCGCGCGGCTGCCGCTGGAGCCCGCGATCCGCGCGGCTTCGGACGCGGGGCGGCCGCTGCCGGGGGCGGCGTTCGACGATCTGGCGGTGGCGGTGTTGGGGGCGCTTGAAGCGGCGACGCGCGCCTCGCCGTCGCGACAGGCTGCGGGCGAGTAGTGTTCAGTTCGAATGACCGGGTAGGGGACGAAGCGGCACAGCCGCTGCCTGGCACTTGTCAGCGATCAGCGGGCATTCGTTTACAATAAGTTCAATTCTCCTCGAACGTAGCCCGTCAGCTTGCTCAAGATGGTTTAGTGGTGCAACACACTGTCAACGAAGGGACAGGGGGATATGCGGCTAACGATGTTGCTGGGTGCCATGTTGCTGGCGGGTGCAGCAGAGGCGCGCGAGCCGATCTTCGATCCGCGCGCACACCGCGAGTTCGCCGGGTCGCCGAGCGAGGTGCTGGTGCTCGGCACGCCCCACCTCTCCGGTCTGCCCGAGAGCTTCAAGCCCGAAAGCCTTGGCCCCGTCCTCGATAAACTAGCTGCGTGGAAGCCCAACATCATCACGATTGAGAGCCTTTCCGGACCGGAATGCGAGATGCTGCAGCGATACAAGGCTCAGTACGACGACACATTTGATACATATTGCTGGAAGACCGATCCGGCCGAACATGCAACCGGGTTGACGCTCGTGGCCGCGACGGCAGAGGCACAGCGGCTGCTTGCGCAGTGGCCTCTCGCGCCGACGTTCGCGCAGCGGCGGCATCTGGCGGCAGTGTTCGTCGCGGCAGGCGACCGTGCATCTGCGCTGGTGCAGTGGCTGCGCCTGCCCGTTCCGGAGCGTCATGAGGGCGACGGGCTGGATGCGACGCTGGTCACGATCCTCAGGAAAGCCGAAACTGGCCGCAACGAAAGTTATGCGCTCGCAGCGGTTCTGGCGGCGCGTCTGGGGCTGGAGCGCGTTTTTCCCGCTGACGACCATAGCGCGGATGCAACGGTCATCGCATTCGGCAAGCCTTACGAGGCAACGATGGGCCGCATCTGGGCCGCGGCGGGTGCGAACCGGCTGGCGGCGCAGAAGATCGAAGAAGCCAAGCTGGGATCGCCTGCAGCGACACTTGGTTATTATCGCTATCAAAATCGGTCCGACGTGCCGACGGAAGCATTCGTGGGTGACTTTGGAGCGGCGCTGAAGGACAGGACGCCGGAGTTATATGGGCGTTACTATGTGGGCTGGTGGGAAACGCGCAACCTGCGCATGGTCGCCAACATCCGCGCGACGTTTGCGGCGCATCCGGGCGCGCGGGTGCTGGCGGTCGTCGGGGCCTCGCATAAGGGGTATTTCGAAGCTTATCTCAACATGATGCACGACGTTCGACTGGTCGATGCGGGAGCGGTACTCAGGTAGCCTTGGAAACTATCCGCAGCGACTTCACACCGAGCCGGACGGCGGCATGGGAAGTCGGACGCCGCTGAAAAAGGGGCTTCTCCAGACCGACTTTCGCCGAACAGCCAAGCTGCCGCACCGAGGGTGCGACCGCTGTTGGGCAGCGAGCATCTTTCGTTAATTCGCTGGTTTTGGGGGCGAAAGCGGAATCTGGCTTGGGCCACCGCCCCCTCGCCCGGACAGCGTTGAAGTTTCTCCCGATCCGCGCGATATACCACGTCGATCGGCCATCCCGGCCGGACAGGAGTAAATTTCATGGTCGACCGAGTGGACCCCCGGACCGCTTACGGCGCGGGCGTGCGCACGGGCGTCGCGTCGTATGACGCGGGGCTGCGATCCTACATGCTTTCGATTTACAACATGATGGCGAGCGGCATTCTGCTGACTGGCCTCGTATCGCTTGGCTTCGCGAAGAGCGGGCTTGCGGAGCAGGTCTTCTTCGGCGGCGGTATCCTGAAGTGGGTGATCATGTTCGCTCCGCTGCTGATGGTGATGGGGTTGGGCGCGGGCATCAACCGTATGTCAGAAGCCAATGCGCGTGCGCTGTTCTGGTCTTTCGCGGTGGTGATGGGGCTTTCGATCTCCACGATCTTCCTGCGCTATTCGGGACCGACGATCGCCACTACCTTCTTCGCTACCGCAGCCTCTTTCGGTGCGCTCAGCCTTTACGGTTACACGACCAAGAAGGACTTGTCGGCGATCGGCACCTTCCTGATCATGGGTCTGGTCGGCCTGATCGTTGCCATGCTGGCGAACCTGTTCCTGCAATCGGGACCGCTCGCGATGGTTATAAACTTTGCGGGCGTGCTGATCTTCGCGGGTCTGACGGCTTACGATACGCAGAAGCTGAAGAGCGTTTATGCGCAGGTTGCGGGTTCGGATTTCCAGGGCAAATCGGTGGTGCTCGGCGCGCTGACCTTGTACCTCGATTTCATCAACCTGTTCCTGTTCCTGCTGCGTATCTTCGGCGGTCGCCGCTAAAAACTGCGCATTGAGAACGCAGGCCCGGCCGGGGTTCCGGCCGGGCCTTTTTCATGTCTAGAGTGCTCCACATGAGCACAATTGCATTCATCGGGTTGGGCAACATGGGTTCGGGCATGGCCGCGAACCTCGCGCGCGCGGGGCACGAGGTGCGCGCGTTCGATCTCTCCACCGATGCGCTCGCGCGCGCTGCTGCGCATGGCATCATGGCGGCTGAAAGCGCAGTGGGCGCGGCGGCGGGTGCAGATGCGATCGTCACCATGCTGCCCACCGGCGCGCATGTGCGCGCGGTGTACGAGGGCGAACTGTTCGCGGCCGCGCGCGGGGACGCGGTGCTGATCGATTGCTCCACCATCGATGTCGCCACCGCGCGTTCGCTTGGGGAAGCGGCGGCGGCGCGTGGCCTCGCAATGGTCGATGCGCCTGTCTCGGGCGGGACTGCGGCGGCGGACGCGGGGACGCTCACCTTCATGGTCGGCGGGCCAGAGGCCGCGTTCGCGCGCGCGCGGCCGGTTCTGGAGAACATGGGCAAGGCGGTGATCCATGCCGGGGGCGCGGGCGCGGGGCAGGCGGCGAAGATCTGCAACAACATGCTGCTCGCGGTCAGCATGATCGGCACGTGCGAGGCGTTCGCTTTGGCGCGGAAGCTGGGGCTGGAGGATCAGACCTTCTTCGATATCGCGTCCAAAGCCAGCGGCCAATCGTGGAGCCTCACTTCCTATTGCCCGGTGCCCGGCCCTGTTCCCGCCTCACCAGCCAACCGAGATTATGCGGGCGGGTTCGCGGCCGCGCTGATGCTCAAAGATGTCCGGTTGGCGCTGGAGGCAGGGCGGAGCGTAGGGCAAGCGCTGCCGCTCGCGTCCGAGGCGGGGGCGATGTACGAATTGTTCGCGGGGCTGGGGCAGGGGGGTCGTGATTTCTCCGCGATCCTGAAGCTGCTCGATGGAACGCTGGCGCTGAACCGGCCGACCTGATCGAATAGACTGCTAGCCAACCGGGTCTCGCCCCGGCCTACTCCATCGATGCCAGCAGCCGGTCCAGCGGTGCAGTCGCAAACGTCGTGAGCGAATCGGCGAGCGCATAGGGCAGCAACAGCGTGCGCCCGCACACCATCGCCCCGCAACTATAGACCACATTGGGCACATAACCCTCGCGCTCCTCGCCGTCGGGACGCACCAGCGGGTGCGGCGTGCGCGCGAGCAGCTTGGTCGGATCGTTCTTGTCGAGCAGAGCTGCGCCGATCGAATAGTTGCGCATCGGGCCGACGCCGTGCGTGAGCACCAGCCACCCCTCGTCGATCTCCATCGGCGGGCCACAGTTGCCCATCTGCACGAATTCCCAGGGGTAACGCGGGCGAATGACGCGAACCCCGCCGGACCAGTCGCGCAGCTTGTCCGAGGTCAGATACCAGATGCTCTCGCCGTCCTGGCGCCCGAGCATCGCATATCGGCCGCCGATGCGGCGCGGAAAGAGCGCCATGCCCTTGTTGCGCGTGGCGTCCCCGGTCATCGTTTCGAGCGCGAAGCGGTGGAAATCATTCGTCTGCAGCAGTTCGGAGCGGATTTCGGATCCGCTGAACGCGGTGTAGGTGCCGTAATAGCAGGTCGATCCATCGTCCTCGACAAACCGGACCAGCCGGACATCCTCGATCCCGTTGCGCTGCGCGGCGGTGACGGGGAAGATCACGCATTCGGACACCGGCCCGTCGCCGCACTGGATTTCGATGTCGCCGTCGGCGTTTTCGCCGAGTACACGCGGAACAGAGGCGTGGCCATTGACCGTGTCCATCGTCACTGAGCCACACGATGCCAGAACTCCCGTGCGGAACGTCAGCGAGGAGATGTGGCCTTCGCCCACGCACCGCAAAGAGATCAGGAAGCGGATCGCATCGGGATCCATTCCGGATTGATCGGGATGCGTCACAATGCTGGGATTGAACAGCGCGGCGGCCATGTAGCTGTATTCATGGCTGAAGTAGGAACCGATCAACAACGCCTGATCGGGCGTGACGTCGCGACCTTCGCACAATGCGGGATCGATCTGGCGGAAGCGCTCTCGAAATAGCAGCGCCACATCGCGGTGCCGACCCGAGAAGTCGGTCAGCACGCGCCCGAGTTCGCTGGCGACTTCGATCGCGGACAATGCGAGGACGCCATCGACGATCCGCTGCGCGCGAACCGCATCGGACGATGCCTTACCCATCGGCGCAATCGCCGGGATGAACGGACGCAGCACGACGCTCGCCGGATTGGGGCGAAGAAGGATCGGGAGTCGGCTAACGAATGCGGAGTTGGACATTGCGTGCGTGATCCCGCCCAGCGCCCACGGCCGGGCGAAACGCTTACGCGACCCGCTCGAGTGTCCCCCCCGCGCTGATGCGTGCCGATAGCGCAAGCATGTCGCTTAGGCTCTGCAGATAGGCAAGCGTCGATTCCGCACCTTGGTTGGCGTTGCGCCGATCCGGATGCAATCCATCGAAGCCCGCTCCGGTCTCCACGTCCGCCATCATAGCGCGCAGATCGTTTGCGCCCATGAACCAGGCGAAGGATCGGTGCGACTCTTCTGCCCAGCGCGGATTCCCGGTGACGGCAAACGCCGCGAGGCAGGCACTGACCGACGCGCTGACCTCGATCGCCTGCTGATCGAACGGCAAAGGTGCCAGCCGCGTTCGGCCGAAGCTGTCCGATCCGATCGGCCGGAAGTGGCCGCCCGGCGCGGTCTGGTGCGTCATCAGCCATTCGAGGGAGGAAAGCCCTGCGTCGAGCGTTGCGCGATCGCCTGTGGAAGCGCCCGCCTCGATCAGTGCGTGGCACAGCCGCGCGTTATCATAGGCGAACTGATCCTCGAACCAGTGCCATTCCCACTGCGCGGCGTCGGCGAAGCGCTGCAACAGCCGTGCGACCAGGGTATCGCGAAGTTTTGCGATCTCGCGGTGCCCCGAAAAGCGGCGCAGGAACGCGTTCGAGCCCAGAATCCCCAGTGCCCACGCGCGCGGGCTGCCAAGTTCGGCGGTTGCGGGTGCCGAAGCAAGGAATAGGCTCGTCGCCCATTCACCGAGCTGACGCCCGCCGCCGCGCTCTGCCATCGCCCCCAGCGCCCAGACGGCGCGGCCGTGCGCATCATCTGCGCCAACATCCTCGAGCCATTCGCGCGCATAATTCATGAAATTGGCGAAGCGCCGCCGCTCGCTCGACCACGCGTGCTGGACGAACGCCGCGTACGTCAGCGCCAACCTCGTCTCGCGTTCGCTCCAGCGCGTGTGGCGTTGCAGATCGGTCATGAACAGCATCGCGCGCGCGTTATCGTCGAGGCAGTAGCCGTGGCGGCGATCGGCGACCGAGAGCACCGCGTGTTGCAGCAGCCCGGCGCTGTCGGTCATGGCCTCCAAATGCGTGATCGCCATGCGCGGTAGCGTTCCGGCTGCTCGCACGCCCTGCTTGAGCGGCAGAACATTGTCGGCGCGCGCTAACCTCTCGGCCACCGCCTCGGCGAACAGCGTCTGGTAGCGCCCTGCGACCACCGGCCAGATCGTCTGCCGTCCGGCGATATAGGCGCGCTTGCGCAGCGTGTTGCGGAACGAACGATCGGCGAGCGTGTTTGCGATCGCGTCGCCCAGCGCCGCGGGATCGTCGAATGGCACCAGCACGCCGTGATCGTCCGCAAGCAGTTCCTTCGCATGCCAATAGGGCGTCGACACGATCGGCTTACCCATGCCGAAACTGATCGCCAGCGTGCCGCTCGTGATCTGCGCTTCGTGCAGGTAAGGCGTCACGTAAATATCAGTCGCGGCGAGATACTGGAGCAGCGTGGGCTCGTCGACGAAGCGATCGACAAAGCGGACGTGGTCCTGCATCCCCAGACGCGCCGCGTGTGCGATCAATTGCTCGCGGTACCGCTCGCCCTCGTGACGCACGATATTGGGGTGTGTCGCGCCGAGCACCACGTACAGTGCTTCGGGATCGGCTTTCACGATCGCGGGCATCGCATCGATCATCGAATCGATGCCCTTGTTGGGCGAGAGCAACCCGAAGGTGAGCAGAACCTCGCGGTCGCCAAAGCCGAGCGCATCCTTAGCGAGCGCGGTATCGAGGAATGGCTGATCGGGCACGCCGTGCGGGATCACCGCGATCTTCGCTTCGGGCACCTGATAAGTATCGCGCAGGATCTCGCGGCCTTTTTCCGCCATGACCACCAGTCGCGCCGAGCGCACGATCAGCGCTTCCATCACACGGCGCTGGTCGGGATTGGGATCGGTCAGCACGGTGTGCAGCGTCGTGACCACGGGCATCCGCAGACGCCCGAGAAGATTGAGCAGATAATCGCCCGCCGGTCCGCCGAAGATGCCGAACTCATGCTGCACAACCACGACATCGATCGTGCTGATGTTCAGGTAATCTGCCGCAGCCGCATACGCCGATCGATCGCCTTCGGGGATCGTGAACGCAACTTCGGGTGGATAGTCATAGGGGCCGAGCCCATCATTCATCGCGACCACCAGCGGATCGCTGCCCGGCATGGCCCGGGACAGCGCGCTGCGCAGATCGTGGGTGAAGGTCGCGATGCCGCAGCGGCGCGGCAGATAGTTGCCGATCAACGCGATCCGGCCAATTGTAGGGAGGGCGAGCGCGGGCAGCAGCCCCTTATCCAAGTCTTTCATGCGAGATGAACGCCCGGTTACACGAAAAGTGGCACGGGGTTTGCGACGAACTGTTCGCAGGTGCAGCGCGTTTGCGACCAATCGCCAAGGATCGATTCGCAGCCGCCGCCGGTTAACCAATCGGAGGCGCGCATCCGGCGCGAGGGAGGCTAACATCCGCATCGCCATGCTCGCGCCGATCTCATGGCGCACCCCGCCGCGCGCCTATGGACCTTGGGAACTCGCCACCAGCCTGCTGACCGAGGCGCTGATCGCGCGCGGGGTAGAGGTGACGCTGTTCGCCACTGCCGATTCGATCACTGCGGGTCGGCTTGAGGCGGTCGTTCCCGCTCCGTATTCCGAAGACGCAAGCATCGAACCCAAAGTGTGGGAAGCGCTGCACATCGCGCATTGCTTCGAGCAGGCGGCGCAGTTCGATCTGATCCATAATCAATATGATTTTCTGCCGCTCGCTTTCTCACGGCTGGTGGCCACGCCCGTCGTCACCACCATCCACGGCTTTTCCAGCGCACGGATCCTGCCCGCGTACCGCGCCTACCAGGATCACGTGCATTACGTAGCGATCAGCGAGGCGGATCGCGCGCCGGGCCTGCGCTATGCCGCGACGATCCACCACGGCATTGCGATCGGTGAGTTTCCATTCGTCGCCGATGGTGGCGACGATCTTCTCTTCTTCGGCCGCATCCATCCGGACAAGGGTGCAGCGGAAGCGATCGCGGCTGCGGCGCGCGCGGGCCGTAATCTGATTATGGCGGGGATCATCCAGGACGAGGGCTACCACGCACGCGAGGTTGCAACGCATCTGGGTGGCGATCGCGTCCGCTATCTCGGGGTTGTCGGCGGCGACCTGCGAACGCGCACGCTCGGGCAGGCGGCTGCACTGCTCCACCTGATCAACTTCGATGAACCCTTCGGCTTGTCCGTGATCGAGGCACTCGCGTGCGGTACGCCGGTCATCGCCACGCGGCGCGGATCGATGCCCGAGCTGATCGATCACGGGGTCACGGGATTTTTGGTGGACGGGGTGGACGAGGCGGTCGCCGCGATCGCGCGGCTGGGCGAGATCGATCGTGCCGCGTGCCGTGCCGCGGTGGCGGCGCGGTTCACGGTCGATCGAATGGCGGATGCTTATCTGGCGCTATACCGAAGGATTATAGGCTGACAATCGGCATCGCCCGTACGCAAATTAGTGCAAGAGGCGTGCAAAACATGGTACGACCCATCAAAGAGTCCTGAGAACGGATGCGATGGAACGGCGTCACCTGATCGCACCGCTGGCCGTGTTGCCTCTCGTGGCAGGCCTGTCGTCGTCGGCCGTGGCGGCTGCGGAGCGCAAACGAAGTCTAAAAATCATGATGAAGAGCGCGTGGGGATCCGACGATCCGACGCGGGCAGCATTTCCATTCCTGCACGGTCACGCGCTCGCGGAGGCCGGGCATCTGGTGCAGATATTTTTGTTGGGCGAGGCAGTTTCGCTTTTACGACCCTCGCTCGCCAAGTCCGTCATCCCCGTCGGTTGGCCGCCGCTGGTCGAGGTGCTCGACAAAGTTGTGGCGAAGGGGATTGCGATCTACGCCTGCGGGGCTTGCAGCCGGGCGCGCGGTGTGAGCGACGCCGATCTCGCGCCGTGGAACGCGAAATTTGGTGATCCCGCGATCTTCGTGTCGCTGGTCGAATGGGCCGACCGGATCGTCACTGAATAGCAGCGGTCGTTCTCTGCGTCGGGTCCGGCCACAGTTCGCGTGTGCGGCCGGTCAGGCGGTACCAGGCGAGGCCGACATATTCATGCAGCGCCAGATCGCTGTGCGTTGCGTTGTCGGCGAAATCGAAGCCGACGCTTTCGATCGGATTGGGCACGGTGCCGTTCAGATAATCGACCGGATACGCGATCGGCTCGATCCCCGCAGCACGGAAACACGCCATCGCGCGCGGCATGTGGAACGCGCTCGTCACCAGCAACGGGCGCGCGCCGCGCCCAAGCTGCGTCGCCACGCCGAGCGCGTTGCCACATGTGTCCGCAGTGCCGCCAACGATCATGATCCGGCGCGGATCGACGCCAAGCTGGACCCACGCGAGCTTTGTCCAATCGACATCCCGCGGCGTATCGGGGGACGCTCGATTGCCGCCGACCGTCCACAGCCGTGCGGCGGGCAGCTGGTGCGCGAGCATCGCGCCCGCGATCACACGGTCCCCATGTTCGCTGAACTCGGGCCGCCCATTGCGCGCAGACGCACTCAGATGCTCGCCACCCGCAAGCACGAGGATATCGCGCGCGCTCGCAACCGCCGTAGCCGAAGGCCTGGGGAAGCGCGTTTCGAGCGCATCCATCAGATAATAGCCCATCGGTCCCGCGCAGATGATAAATGCCCACGCCATCGTCAGCCAGAGCGTCCGGCGCGCGAACCGCCGCGCCCGCTCGCCGCGAAGCAGCGAGGCGATGAACACCGCGAGCATGCCCCACGCGACCCACGAAACCGGACCAAGCGCGGTCCACACGCTGTAGCGGTTCAGCACGCGCAGGTCGCGCGGCTCATACCCCGTGGTATGCGCGGAACCACGCGACGAAGCGCGGGATGCCCTCGTCGATCGTGGTCGTGGGATCGAAGCCAAGGTCATGGCGGATCGCATCGATGTCGGCGTGCGTATCGCGCACGTCGCCGGGCTGCATCGGGCAGAGTCTGCGCTGCGCGGGCTTTCCCACCGCTGCTTCGATCAGATCGATCATCCGCGTCAGTTCTTCCGAACGATGGTTGCCGATGTTGTAGAGCGTGTGCGGTCCCGTGCTGCCCCCCGCCTTGATCGCGCCATCGTCGGGCGGTGGATTGTCGAGGCACGCGACGACGCCGGTGACGATATCATCCACATAGGTGAAATCGCGGCGCATGTTGCCCTCGCCGAAGACGTCGATGGGTTCGCCCTTCAGGATCGCGTCGGTGAACAGCCACATCGCCATGTCGGGCCGCCCCCACGGGCCGTAGACGGTGAAGAAGCGCAAGCCCGTCATCGGCAGGCGATACAGATGTGCGTAGGTTTCGCTCATCAGCTCGTCCGCCTTCTTGGTCGCGGCGTAGAGCGAGATCGGGTGATCGACGCGGTCATCGACCGAAAACGGCAACTTGCGGTTCGATCCATAAACGGACGAGGACGAAGCATAAACCATGTGGCGGCAGCGTTCGGAGCGGCGCGCCCATTCCATTACGTTCAGATGGCCGACGAGATTGCTTTCCACATAGGCGTGCGGATTTTCGATCGAATAGCGAACCCCCGCCTGCGCTCCCAAATGAACCACGCGGTCCACGCCCTCGCCATCGAGTGCGGCTGCGAGCGCGGCCTTGTCGGCGAAATCAACCTCCACCAACCGGAACGCGCCGCCGTGCCGCTGCGCGATCAGCGCGAGCCTGTCGCGTTTGAGTGACACGCTGTAGTAATCGTTGACGTTATCGATCCCAACCACGCGTTCACCGCGCTCAAGCAGGCGAAGCGCGGTATGGAAACCGATAAAGCCCGCCACGCCCGTCACAAGGATGCTCATGCCAGTTCCGTCCCGCCCCTGCGCTTGGCGCGCGAGCCCCACCGGATGGCCGGGCACGATCGTCGGCGGCGACCTAGACGATGGGGCCGCGCGCGGCAACCGGATGGTGGGGCGATGATGTGGAGCACGGCAGCGGCGGCGGTTCTCGCCGTCCTCCTGTCGCTCGCGGTTGGGTGGCGTGCCATGGCGATCGGCAGCCTTCTGGGCGTGCTCGATTGGCCCGATCCGGCGGGGGGGCGCAAGCAGCACGCGCGCGTCACACCGCTCGTTGGTGGGATCGCGGTGGTCCTATCGACGCTCGGCGCGCTCGGCCTGATGGCGATCGACGATCCGCGCTGGACCGGACTGACCGCGATGCACATGCGCTGGTTCGCGCTCGCCGCCTTCGCCATGCTGACGACCGGGATGGCGGACGATCGCTTTGGGTTGGGGCCCAGGGTGCGGCTGCTGTTCGGGCTCGTGGTGTTCAGCTTCGTTGCATTTTATGCGCCCGATTTCCGGCTCGCCTTCCTGGCGTTCGGCGGTGCCGAGCGCATTTTCGTCACCGGCGCGGTCGAAACCGCGTTTACGGTCGCGTGCCTGGTGGGGCTGCTGAACGCGGTCAACATGGCGGACGGCAAGAACGGGCTGGTGATCGGGCTGGGACTGGTCTGGACGATCCTGATCTGGCTTGCCGCACCCCCCGCGCTCTCCCCGGTCTGCGCCGCGCTGACCGCCAGCCTGGTTGTGATGTTCTGGTTCAACATGCGCGGCCAGCTTTTCCTGGGTGACGCCGGAAGTTACGGAATTTCGGCGATCGTCGGGTTGCTCGCGATCTATGTGTACAACCATAATTTTGCGGTCTGGCGCGCCGAGCGCGTGGCGCTGCTGTTCCTCGTCCCCGTGCTCGATACACTGCGGCTGATTACCGCCCGCGCGCTGCGCGGCGGATCGCCGTTTGCTGCCGATCGCGATCACCTGCACCACCACATCGCGTTTCGCTGGGGATGGCCGCGCGGGCTCGTAGTCTATCTGGCGCTGGTGGCGACCCCTAATCTGGTTGCGCTCGCGGTGCCCGAGGCGGCGATCGCGCTCCTGTTCAGCACCGCACTCGCTTATGTGGCCGTGCTCGTGCTCTCCACGCGCCACACCGCATTCAGCGGCGAGGTGCAGCGCGCGGACGTCGCCGGATTGCATGAAACCGGGGCTCGCGCTACGCCGCCTCCGCCTGCTGGGGCATAGCCAAGCGGTAAGGCAGCGGTTTTTGGTACCGCCATTCCCAGGTTCGAATCCTGGTGCCCCAGCCAGTCAGATCGCGCGCCGGTCCAGATCGTAGCGTAGCGCCGCGATCAGATCGGCGATCGCGCTCAGGCGCGGTGCTTCGTCGTCGAGGATCGCCGCCGCCGCGGCCGCCTTGAGGCGGTCTGCGAGATCGGCGGGCGGGCGCGCTTCGGCCGGCCATGTCGAGAGCATGATGTCGATCAGCCGCTCGGCGGCGTGGAGTCGGCCCCAGAGGTAATCGTTTTCGCGGTAGGCGCGGGCGAAGAAGGCGGCGAAGCTGTTCAGCCGCGCGCCCTTCAGACTGCCCGCGCCCGGACGCAGGAAATGCGTATCCTCGGGTGCGATGCGATCGACCTTGATCTCGTCGCTGTCTTCGCTGCCGTCGTCCTGGTGCAGCGGCAGTGTTGCGATGTCGAAGAAGGGAAAGCCCAGATACGCGGTCAGGAGTGCGTCTCGGGCTGCCTGGGGCACGCGTTCGAGGACTGCGACAAGTCCCGCATCGGTCGCGGCATCGAGCGCGCGCAGCCCCAGCGCGTCGCCGAGCGCGTCGAGCGCGGCCGAGGGGTTCTGCTGCGCCAATCCTGCTGCTGCCACCGCACGATCTCCCAGGTTTTCGGGCTGCGCGCGTGCGAGTATCGGGGCGAGCAGCGCGTAGAGATCGAGCTTGATCGCTTCGAGCGACTCGCGCTCCGTGCCCTGGCTCGCGGCGGCAACATCGTTCATCGCGCGGATCAGCGCGCGCAGTCGCCGCACGCGGAACCGCAGGTCAAAGCGCCGCAGGAACGCCACATACGGCACATGTTCGGCTTCGGGATCGCCGGGAGCGTCGACCATGGTGATGGTCTGCGCGCGCACGTGCGCCCAGAGCGCGGCGCGCACTGCCTCGACGCCACCAGTCGGCGCGTCGTGGTGGCCGAGCGCGATCAAAATCTCGGCAACATTCTCGACGACGCCCGAGAGCTTGAGCTGGCCGTACGCGGGATAGGCAAAGCCGCTCTCGCGCGCGGCCAAGGTGTGCGCCCCGGCACGCAGCCCCGCCAGCCGCTCGGGCGTGAGCGCGTGCAGCGCCAGTCCCGGGCCGAACGCGTTGGCGATCGCCGCCTCGACCGCAGGCCGCATGCCATCGATGACATAGCGCAGGCGTTTGGTGCGCCGCGAGATCGCATGCAGCGAATCGAGGCTGTCCCGGATCGGCTGTTCACGCGGGATGTCCGACAAGGACCGGAAGATATTGGTAAAGAAGCCCGGTGCGCCGGGTGGCGTGCCCGAACGCAGGCGGATCGCCGATTTGCCCGGCGTCGGATCGATGAACAACACGCGCCGATCGACCTCGCGGTTGGCGGGGCGATCCTTGAGCGCATTGATCGCGGGCCTGAACGGCGCATTATCGAGCACGCCGCCGTCCACCAGCGCGATCTGCGACAGATCTTCGCCCCCCGCGACGCGGCTAGGGAAGATGCGCTCGAGAAACGCCGCTCGGCCCGGCCATGTTTCCCCGCGTGCTTCAAGCTCGGTGTCGATTTCGGCAAGCTGAAGCGCGGGGAAAATTCCCGGGATCGAGGCGGTGGCGCGCGCCGCGAGGACGAGTTCGGGGATTTCCCCAAGGCTACGCTCGCACTCGTGGCCCTTATCGTGGAAGCCGAGCACCAGACGATATTCGGTTTCGACCACTTCGCCAGGCGAATGCAGCTTCAATCGTTCGGGATGCCCATGAAAATCGGTGACCGTGACGAACAGATCGAGCGGCAGCCCCGGCGGTACCAGCGGGCCGTCGGCTGGCGAGGCCGCCATCGCGGCGAACGCTTTCAGAATATCGCGCGTGAAATTCGCGCCCGAAAACGGCGGCTCGAACCAGCGGCTGCGGATCAGACGGCTCAGCCGCCCGCGCACTTCCTCGCGCGTATCGGGCTCCACCTCCTCGAACAATTCGGCATAGCGGCGGCCCGCCATCCAGATCAGCGGCTCGGCATACACCTTGGACCAGCGCGACGTTGGCTTGGCATCGGGATCGAGCAGGCGATCGACATCCGCCTCGGTCAGCCACAGTTCGGTCAGCGCGCCGAAATCCTGGCCGGAGGCGATCGCGTGCGCGAGGAAGACCGCGTTGATCCCACCTGCGGACGATCCCGCCACGATATCGACGATGACCTGGAGCTGCTGCGTCTCCCCGATCGCAATCAGCGCGTCATGATAGACGCGTTCACTGTCGCTAAGCGTGTCCGGACCGCTGTCGTGGAAGGCGCGGCTCGCGCGCAACAGCTTCCAGATTTCCTTGGTGACGCCGTGCATGTAGATGGCGAGGCTGACCCCGCCGTAGCACACCAAGGCCAGCCGCAACTCTTTCTCGCGCATGGCCTGTGCTTTGGCATGGGTGGCTTGCCGGAACCAGCGTTGCGGCGCTGCGACCGGACGACTATTGGCGGGGCCGGCGCGGTTCCTGAAGCGTCACGGCCGCATGCGAGGCGAGAGATGATCGTCAGCGAGAGCACCGAGCGCGTTTGGGTACCATCGCGGCCGGGCGTGCGCCCGCTCTATCGCGGGACGGTCTGATCCTCCCGCCCGCCGCTCTGCCGCTGATGGTTGCGCTCGCGGGACCGTTCGTAGGCAGTTTCGTCGCCGCCACCGCCGATCGGCTGATCGCACGCTCGCCAGTCTTTACCGCGCGCAGCCGCTGCGACGCGTGTGCGCGCGTGTTGCGCCCGCTCGATATGGTGCCGCTGTTGAGCTGGCTGCTCCTTCGCGGCCGCTGTCGCGGGTGCGGCACTCGTATCCCCGTGCGCTTGCCGCTGGCGGAAACAGCGGGGCTGGTTATCGGCGTGGCGAGCGCGATGCTGGTTCCGGACATGCTCGCGCTCGCGGGTGCGCTGTTCGGCTGGGCGCTGCTGCTGCTCGCGTTGCTCGATCTGCGCGCGATGTGGCTGCCGCGGATCGGCGGCTGGGGCCTTGCCGCCGCCGGGCTCGCGGTTGCCGCGATGCTCGGACGCGAGGCGCTGCGCGACGCAGCGATCGGAGCGGTGGCAGGGTGGGCGGTGCTCGCCGCGCTTGGCGAGACATACAAGCGGCTGCGGGGCCGCGAGGGGCTGGGGGAGGGCGATCCTCCGCTGCTCGCCGCCGCAGGCGCGTGGGTGGGGTGGATGGGCCTGCCGCTGGTTGTGCTGATCGCCGCGCTTACCGGCATCGTCCAGGCGCTCCTCGCGCGGTCTCCCAACGGCGAACCCGCGCGCATCCCGTTCGGCGCGCATATGGCGCTGGCGATGTGGCTGGTCTGGCTGACGGGCGCGCCCGGCTAACCCCGCGCGCCGAACAGTGCCGAGCCGACGCGCACATGCGTCGCCCCCAGCATCACCGCCGTCTCGAAGTCTCCGGACATGCCCATGCTGAGACCGCGCAATCCGTGCTCTCGCGCGCTTTTGGCGAGCAGCGCGAAGAAGGGCGCAGCCTCGATTCCCTCGGGCGGCACCGCCATCAGCCCATCAATTGCCAGCCCTGCCGTATACGCCGCTGCCAGCAGCGCGGGCAGCGCGTCGAGCGCGCAACCGCCCTTCTGTTCCTCCGCACCGATGTTCACCTGCGCGAACAGCGCGGGACGCTCGGGCACGCGCGCCATTGCGGCGATCAGCGAGGACCGATCGAGACTGTGCACGACATCGAACAGCACCGCCGCTTCGGCCGCCTTGTTCGACTGGAGCTGGCCGACGAGATGCAACCGGACGCCCGGAAACGCCGCCTTGAGCATGGGCCATTTCGCCGCTGCCTCGGCCACCCGGTTTTCGCCGAAATCACGGTGCCCCGCTTCGAGCAGTGGGATAATCGCGTCCTCACCGTGCGTCTTGCTGACCGCGATCAGCGTCACATCGGCCGGATCGCGCCCCGCCAGCCTTGCCGCGCGCGCAATCCGCTCGCGCACTTCGTCCAATCGATCCACGGCTTCCATGTGCGCGCCTTGGCCCGCAACCGCGCCTGCGCGCAACCTCCACGTGACTTGGGCGCTCGCGCCCCATAGGAGGCCCCGGATGGCCCGCCGCTCGCGCGAACTTGATTGGGGATTTCCGCGCTGGCGCGACTACGGTCAGGCGCGCGAGGCGGCCAAGGTGCGCCTGTGTGATCGCCATGGTTGCACTTCGCCTGGCGACTGCCCCGCGCCCAAGGTGCCCAACCGGCCTGACCGCTGGTATTTCTGCGCGGCACACGCGGCTGAATACAATGCGCGCTGGAATTATTTCGATGGGCTGAGCGCGGAAGCCGCCGCCGAACACGCGAAGGAGGAAGCGCGCGCGGGTGGTTTCCGCCGCGCCAGCCACTGGGCATGGGCGGAGGAAGGCACGCGCCCGCGCGCCGAGCGCGACGCGCTGCGCGTGCTCGAACTCAATGAGGAAGCCGACGAGGCGGCGGTCAAGACCGCGCACCGGCGGCTCGCCAAAATTCACCATCCCGATGCCAATCCAGGCGATGCGGGCGCGCGTGGCCGGTTCGAGGCGGTGCAGGCGGCATACGACATCCTGCGCGAGGCGGCGGAACGTCGCATCTGATCTGCAGCCCTGTTACGGAACCGCGCGACCCGCCCGTGCGCTCCACCGCAATGCTCGATACCGTCGCCGTAACGTCCGCCTCCGATACCGAAGCCAACACGGTGGCCCCCGAGGAGGCGGCGCAGGCCGTTGGCCTCCTCTACGTCCACGCAACCGATCCCGGGATCACGTGCGAACGTGATGGCGACGCGTGGACCTACCGTCACCCCGGCGGACGGCGCGTGCGCGATGCCGCCACGCTGGATCGCATTGCCAAACTCGCGATCCCGCCCGCCTACACCGATGTGTGGATCTGCGCCGACCCACGTGGACATCTGCAAGCGACCGGCCGCGACGCGCGTGGGCGCCGACAATACCGGTATCACGCCGATTTCCGCGCGGTGCGCGACGGCAACAAGTTCGCGCACATGCTCGATTTCGCGCGCGCATTGCCCCGCATCCGCCGGGCGATCGAAACGCACATGCGCTTGGCTGGAACGCCGCGCGAAAAGGTGCTCGCGACGATCGTGTATCTACTCGAAACCACGCTGATCCGTGTGGGCAATGATGAATACGCCAAGACGAACGCCAGCTTCGGGCTGACGACTCTGCGCAACCGCCATGTCGCGATCGAGGGCTCCGAACTGCGCTTCCGGTTCAAGGGCAAAAGCGGCAAGGCCTGGAACCTGAAGCTCAGGGATCGACGGATCGCGCGGCTGGTCAAGTCGATGCAGGATCTCCCCGGCCAATCGCTGTTCCAATATCTCAGCGCTGACGGCGCGACGCACGCGGTCGGCTCGTCGGAGGTGAACGCCTATCTGCGCGAAATCGCTGGCACAGCCGTGACTGCGAAGGACTTTCGCACCTGGGCGGGGACGGTGCTCGCCGCGACCGCACTGACTGGGTTTGATGCGTTCGAAACGCAGGGCGCCGCGAAGCAGAATGTGAAGGCGGCGATCGCGGGTGTCTCGGCCAGACTGGGCAACACGCCCACAATCTGCCGCAAATGCTATGTGCATCCCGAAATCGTCGGCGCATACTTGGACAAAGCGCTGGCGCTAACCATCGCCGATGGTTTCGCGCGTACGGCCGGGGAGGAGGACGGCCTGCACGCCGAGGAGGCGGCGGTGCTGGCGTTCCTGAGTTCTCGGTTCGCTTGAGGTCCGCTTCGGTGGGGCATAATCGTCCCGCCTTCTCACCGCTCGCGCATGGCGGTGTCGCGCACTCGGTCTAGCGGCGTGAGCAGGTACAACATCGCGGTTCGCGGCTGGCCGAGCACGTCGACCTCGGCGATCATGCCGGGCACGATCGGCAGCGGGTTGCCCTCGCCGTCGCGCAGCAGATCGCGGGTGACGATGCGCACGGTGTAGAAACTCTCCTTCGCCGTCTCGTCGATCACCGCATCGGGCGAGACACGCTCGACCACGCCGCTCAGCCCACCATAGACCGCGTAATCATAGGCGGTGAGCTTGACGGTCGCGTGCTGGCCGGGATGGGGGAAGCCGATGTCGCGCGGGCTGACGCGCGTCTCGATCATCTTGAATCAGGGTCGCGCGTCGAGGCTCTCCAGCGCCAGCAGGTCGGCGGGGCTGTTGATGTTGGCGATCGGTGTTCGCAGCGACACCGCGACCGCACCCACTTCCCGCGCCCACCCGCGCATTGAGCGATCTTCGTCTTGGGCCAGGCGTCGATCGAGGAGTGTGGCGGTCTCCACGGGCCACAAACCGATGAGCGGCATCTCCGCGACATAGGCGGCCGGACCGGCGGTACGAAGTCGTGCGACGAGATCGGGCGGCAGCAGCGGTGTGTCGCAGCCGACGCTGACGACAGTCGAGATGCCCGCAGCGTCGGCGCGCCACAGCGCAGCGCACAGGCCGCCCAGGGGCCCCAGTCCCGGTCCCGGCCGATCCTCCAGACGGGGCACGCCCGGCAGGATCGCCTCGCCGCCACAAAGAACCAGCTCGTCGACCTGTGGCCGCAGCCAGGCCGCAACATGCGCCATGAGCGGCTGGCCGCGATACAGCGCCAGCGCTTTGTCTGATCCGAAGCGCGTCGCGCGCCCGCCGGAGAGGATCGCGCCGAGCAGGCCGGTCACGCGCCCGCCTCGCGCCCGGGGGTCAAGACCAGCAGCGCGTCCGGACGTGCGAGCACGATCAGCCGTAGCCCCGCCTCGCGCGCGCGCGTGACGGCGAGGCTTGTCGGTGCCGAGATCGTGACCAGCATCGGGCAGCCCGCGAGCACGGCCTTCTCGACCAGTTCGTAGGAGCAGCGCGAGCTCAGAAGCGCGAAGCCGACGTCCCAAGCGTCCCCGGCGCGAAGCATCGAGCCGATCAGCTTGTCGAACGCATTGTGGCGACCGACATCCTCGCGGACGCGCTGCACGCCGCCTTCTGCATCACACCAGGCAGCCGCGTGGACTGCGCCCGTTGAGCGGTTGAGCGGCTGGTGCCGGGCCAGCGCGGCGAGCGCGGCGAATATGGCGCGTTCGGGGGCGTGCCCGCCGCCGACCGATCGCGGCAGCGGGCGCATCGCCTGTTCGAGGTTCTCGATCCCGCATAGGCCGCACGACGAGTCCGAGGTACGGTGCCGAACACGATCAAGGAGTCGGGGGCGGCACCGCTCGGCGAGGAATGTCCGCACGATGTGGCCCGAAGGCGTGGGGTGGATTTCCACGTCCTTGATGTCGGCGGCGGTATCGATCAGGCGATCGGCGAGCGCGAAGCCGTACGCCAGATCGACAAGATCGGCGGGAGTGGCCATCAATACCGCATAGCCGAGCCCATTGAATTCGAGCGCGACCGGCGCTTCCTCGGCGATCTCGCGCGTGACCGGCTGTTTCTCGCCGCCAACTTTGATGCGGTCGAAGGTCACTTCGCTCATTGCGATGGCGGGCTGCTCGAATGATTCAGGGAGCCAAAACCGGTTGCACGCTTATCCCGCATCGGATGCGCCCGCATCATTCACGGACCCAAATGTGGTCGCCTGCGACTGGTGCGCGGGAGCGCCGCGATCGCGCAACATCACCAGCGCCGCCGCTGCGACCGGGCCGAGGTTGTCGCTCGCGCCGTGGACAAGCTGGAATGCCTGGGCCTTCATGCGCGGATCCCAGAAGCTCGCGATGTGGTCGGCGGTGGCGCGGATAGCGGCGGCGTCGCCATGCACCGCGAAATTGCGCGCGATCTGGTTGGCCATATGCGCGAGCCGCTCGAGATTGGACATCATCGGCGGTGCTACCCGGCGGCTTCCAGATGGCCCACAACGCGCCGCGAACGCCCGGCCTGTGCCTCGTAGCGCTGCTGCCAGTCGCTCGGCCCGTTCGATGGCGAAACCTGGACGGCGGTGACCTTGTATTCGGGGCAGTTGGTGGCCCAATCCGAATAGTCGGTCGTGATCACATTCGCCTGCGTCACCGGGTGGTGGAAGGTGGTGTAGACCACCCCCGGCGCAACACGCTCGGTCACCTGCGCGCGCAGCGTGGTTTCGCCCGCGCGGCTCTTGAGGTTCACCCAGTCCCCATCGCGCAGACCCCGGCTTTCGGCATCCTGCGGGTGAATTTCGAGCAGGTCTTCATGGTGCCACGCGACATTCTGAGTGCGCCGCGTCTGCGCGCCGACGTTATAGTGGCTGAGGATACGCCCAGTGGTGAGCAGCAGCGGGAAGCGCGGCCCGGTCTTTTCGTCCGTGGGGACGTAATCTGTCACCACGAACTTGCCGCGCCCTCGCACGAAGGCGTCGATGTGCATCGTCGGTGTACCGGTGGGGGCGGCGTCGGTCGCGGGCCATTGCATCGAGCCCGTCTCGTCGAGCGCGGCGTAGCTCACGCGAGCGAAGGTGGGGGTTAGGCGCGCGATCTCGTCCAAGATCTCAGACGGGTGTGTATACGTCCAGTTCAGCGCGAGCGCGTTGGCGACGAGCTGCACTACCTCCCAGTCACCATAGCCGTTCAAGGGGGACATCACCTTGCGCACGCGCTGGATGCGACGTTCGGCATTGGTGAAGGTACCGTCCTTTTCCAGGAAGGTGGAGCCGGGCAGGAAGACATGCGCGTAGTTTGCGGTTTCGTTCAGGAACAGATCCTGCACCACCACGCACTCCATCGCGGCCAGACCAGCGGCGACATGCTGCGTATTGGGATCAGACTGGAGGATGTCCTCCCCCTGGATGAAGAGCGCCTTGAACACGCCGTCGGTCGCGGCATCGAGCATGTTAGGGATGCGCAGGCCCGGCTCAGGATCGAGCGCAACGCCCCACGCATCCTCGAACAGCGCGCGGGTGGCGGCGTCGGATACATGGCGGTAACCTGAGTATTCGTGCGGGAAGCTGCCCATGTCGCACGCTCCCTGGACGTTGTTCTGGCCCCTGAGCGGGTTCACGCCCACGCCCTCGCGGCCGATATTGCCCGTCGCCATCGCCAGGTTGGCGATCGCCATCACGGTGGACGAGCCCTGACTGTGTTCGGTGACGCCAAGTCCGTAGTAGATCGCGCCGTTGCCGCCGGTCGCGTAAAGCCGCGCGGCTGCGCGCAGATCGGCGGCGGGCACCTGCGTCAGCATCTCGGTCGCCTCGGGCGAGCGTTTCGGGTCGGCGACGAACGCCGCCCAATCCTGAAACTCGTCCCAGTCGCAGCGTTCGCGGACGAACGCTTCGTCGGAAAGCCCTTCGGTGACAATCACATGCGCCATCGCGGTCAGCACCGCGACATTGGTGCCGGGCCGGAGCGGCAGATGATGCGCGGCCTCGATATGCGGGGTCTTGACCATATCGATCCGGCGCGGATCGATCACGATCAGTTTCGCCCCCTCGCGCAGCCGCCGCTTCATGCGGCTGGCAAAGACGGGGTGGCCGTCGGTCGGGTTGGCACCGATCACCATCATCACGTCGGCGGCCATCACGCTATCGAAGTCCTGCGTGCCCGCTGACGTGCCGAAGGTAGCCTTCAGCCCATAGCCGGTGGGCGAATGGCAGACGCGCGCGCAGGTATCGACATTGTTGTTCTGGAAGCCCTGGCGGATCAGCTTCTGGACGAGGAAGGTCTCCTCGTTGGTGCAGCGGCTCGATGTGATGCCGCCCACCGCGTGGCGGCCATACTTCTCCTCGATCCGCCGGAACTCGGACGCGGTGTGGGCGACAGCCTCCTCCCACGAGACCTCGCGCCACGGTTCGTCCACCGACGCCCGGATCATCGGGTTCAGCACGCGCTCGCGGTGGTTGGCGTAGCCCCAGGCAAAGCGGCCCTTGACACAAGAGTGGCCCCGATTGGCCTTGCCGTCTTTCCACGGCACCATGCGGACCAACTCCTCGCCGCGCATTTCCGCCCGGAAGGTGCAACCGACGCCGCAATAGGCGCAGGTGGTGATGACCGCGCGGTCCGGCGTGCCCACCTCGATCACCTTGTTCTCGATCAGCGCGGCGGTGGGACACGCCTGCACGCACGCGCCGCACGACACGCATTCCGAACCGAGGAAGCCTTCCCCCTGGCTTGCGGTAACCGACGAGCCGAAGCCCATGCCCGCGATCGTCAGCGCAAACGTGCCCTGCACCTCGTCGCATGCGCGCACGCAGCGCGAGCAGACGATGCATTTGCCGGGATCGAAGGTGAAATAGGGGTTGGAAGTGTCCTTTTCGGCGGCGTGGTAATGGTTCTGGCCCTCGCGGCCATAGCGCACATCGCGCAGGCCCACCGCGCCCGCCATGTCCTCGAGTTCGCAATCGCCGTTCGCAGCACAAGTGAGGCAATCGAGCGGGTGATCGGAGATATACAGCTCTATCACACCCCTGCGGAGCTGCTTGAGCCTGGGCGTCTGCGTGCGCACGATCATCCCCGCCGCCACCGGCGTGGTGCACGAGGCGGGATAACCCGCGCGGCCCTCCACCTCGACCAGGCACAGGCGGCACGAGCCGAACGCGTCTAGGCTATCGGTCGCGCACAGCTTAGGGATGTTGTTGCCCATCAAGGCGGCGGCGCGGATGATCGATGTGCCGCGCGGCACGCGGGTCTCGCGGCCATCGATTGTGAGCGTTACTATCTCGGCATCGGCCGAGGGTCTCGTGCCCAGATCGCTCTCGCCGCTCCATGCCATCGCGCTCACTCCGCCGCCTGCGCGAGGGGCCCGGCCGCGAGGCCGAAATCCTCGGGGAAATGTTCTAGCGCGCTCAGCACCGGATAGGGCGTGAACCCCCCCAGCGCGCACAGCGAGCCGAACTTCATCGTATCACAAAGATCGCGCAAAAGCGCGGTCTCGCGGAGGGTGGCCACACTATCGCCCTCACCCCGCGCACGGATCAGACGGTCCATCAGCTCCACACCGCGCGTCGAGCCGATGCGGCACGGCGTACACTTGCCGCAGCTTTCGACCGCGCAGAATTCCATCGCGAAGCTCGCCATGCGCGCCATATCGACCGTATCGTCGAACACCGTCACCCCCGCGTGGCCGATCAACCCTCCGGCAGCGGTGAACGCCTCGTAATCGAACGGCAGATGGAACATGCGGGGAGGGAAATACGCGCCGAGCGGCCCGCCGACCTGCACCGCACGCACCGGCCGCCCGCTCTCGGTACCGCCGCCGATGTCGTTCACCAGTTCGCCTAGCGTGATGCCGAAGCCCACCTCGAACAGCCCGCCGTTCAGGATATTGCCTGCAAGCTGCACCGGCATCGTCCCGCGCGAGCGGCCGAAGCCCACGTCCGCATAGGCCTGCGCGCCCTCCGTCATGATGAAGGGGACGGCGGCGAGGCTGAGCACATTGTTGATCACGGTCGGCCTGCCGAACAGCCCGACATGCGCGGGCAACGGCGGTTTGGCACGCACCTGCCCGCGTTTGCCCTCGATCGAATCGAGCAGCGCGGTCTCCTCGCCGCAGATATAGACGCCCGCGCCAACGCGCACCTCAAGGCTGAACGGCGCGACGATCGCCGTCGCCCGCGCAATCGCCTCGCGCATCGTGCGCACCGCGAAGGGGTATTCGGAACGGATATACACATAGCCATGCGAAGCGCCGGTTGCGTGCCCCGCGATCGCCATGCCCTCGATCAGGCAATAGGGATCGCCCTCCATCAGCATCCGATCGGCGAACGTGCCGCTATCGCCCTCGTCGGCGTTGCAGACGATGTATTTGTCCGGTCCGGATGCATCGAGCACGGTCTGCCACTTGATACCGGTCGGAAACCCCGCCCCGCCGCGACCGCGCAGACCGCTCGCCTTGACGCGCGCCACCACCTCGCCGGGCGCGAGCGCGCGCGCAGCGGTCAACCCCGCCCAGCCGCCGTGCGCTTCGTAATCGGCGAGGCTGAGCGGATCGATCACGCCCACGCGCGCGAATGTGAACCGCTGTTGCGCGGCGAAGAAGGGCAGCGCCGCGATGTCGCCCAGTTTGGCCGGATGCGTGCCGTCGTGCACCGCAGCCACATCCTCCGGCCCCACCGGCCCGAAGCCGATGCGGCCCGCAGGCGTCTCGACCTCCACCAGCGGCTCGATGCGGAACAGTCCCCGGCTGCCCGTGCGCACCACCTCGCACCCAGCGCGCGCAAAGGCATCCGCTACCGGGTCGGCGCCGAGCGCGACCGAGGCCATGTCCCGGCTGACGAACACCCGCGTCATGCGCCCACCTGCGCGGCGATGCGCTCCAGCGCCGCGCCGTCGATCCGCGCGACCGGCACGCCATCGACCAGCGCGTTCGGCCCGATCGCACACAGCCCCAGGCAATAGACCGGTTCCAGCGTCACTTGCCCGTCCGCCCGCGTCGAACCCATCCCCACGCCCAGCCGCTGCACCGCTCCGGCCTCGATCGCGGCGCTCCCGCGTGCCTGGCACGCCTCCGCGCGGCACAGTTTGACGATATGCCTGCCCGCCGGACGCCGCCGAAAATCATGATAGAAGGTGAGCACGCCGTGGACGTCCGCGCGGCTCAAATTGAGTGCAAGCGCGATGGGCGGGACGAGGGCGTCGTCGATATGCCCGAGTTCCTCCTGCAACGCGTGGAGCAACGGCAACAGACTGTCCTGACGCGATGCAAAGCCGCGTGCAACGCGCGCGACCAGCGCGGCAGGTGCAATCGTTACGTTCAACCGAATTCCTCGGTATCGATCGCCTTCTGAGCGCCCGCAGTATAGCGCCCGCCCTGAATCGCATTGGGGCGCGGCAGAGCGTCGATGCGCGCGATCGTCTCCGCGCCCGGACGCCAGTCAACCCGCGCGATGTTTTCCTCCAGATGCTTGATTCGGGACGTGACCGGGATCGCGAATACATGGTCCCCACGCGACAGCACCCAACCGAGCGAAAGTTGCGCGGGCGTCACGCCTTCCGCCTGCGCCAGCGCGGCGAACCCGGCGATCAACACCTGGTTCTTCGCCCAATTGTCGCCGACGAAGCGCGGCATGTCGCGCCTGAGATCGCCTTGCGGCAGCGTCGCCGGATCGACCGCGCCCGTGAGCGCTCCGCGACCCGTGGGCGAAAACGCGACGAAGGCTGTGCCAAGCTCGCGGCACGCGTCCAGCACACCGATCTCGACGTTCCTTGACCAAGGCGAATATTCGCTCTGCATCGCCGCGATCGGATGCACCGCCGCCGCCGCACGCAGCGTCTCGGCGGACATTTCGGAGAGACCGATGCCGCCGATCGTTCCAGCCTTCACCGCATCCGCCAGCGCGCCGACCGATTCCTCGATCGGCGTATCGAAATCACGCCGGTGAAGATAATAAAGATCGATGAAATCGGTCTGGAGCAGCGCCAGACTCTCTTCGATCGCGTTTCTTATCGTCTCGGGTCGACAATCGATCCGCCGCTTGTCGCCATCGACGACAATGCCCGTCTTGGACGCGACGAAATATTCCTTCCTCCGCCCCTTCAGCGCCGCGCCGATCAGTTCTTCGTTGCGCCCCTCGCCGTAAATCCGCGCTGTATCGAGATACTCATAGCCCAGATCGACCGCGCGGTTCAGCAGCGCGGTCCCGTCTTCCACGCTCGGCGGCGTGCGGTAGGCCCAGGATAGCGACATGCAGCCCAGCCCGATCGGAGCGATCGGTCGCCCGCACAGCAGCGGTTTGGCGTGCATCGAACTCATAGCGGCAATCCCACGTAATTTTCCGCGAGCGTCGTCTGCGCGGCCCGGCTGCCTGCGATATACGCAAGTTCGGCCGATTGCATCCGCTGCTCGAACGGCCCGTCCTCGGGGAAGCGATGCATCAGCTTGGTCAGTTGCCAGCTGAAGCGTTCGGCCTTCCACACGCGCGCCAGCGCGCGCCGGGAATAGTCTTCCAGCCCCGCCGCGTCCCCGCGCGCGTACCAGCCGATCAGCGCATCGGAAAGATAGGTCACATCGGAAGACGCCAGATTGAGCCCCTTGGCCCCCGTCGGCGGCACGATGTGCGCCGAATCGCCCGCGAGGAACAGCCGCTTGTAGGACATCGGCTCGCACACGAACGATCGCAGCGGCGCGATGGATTTCTCGATCGCCGGCCCGGTCACGATCTGCCTGGCCAGATCGGGGCCGAGCCGCAGCCCAAGCTCCTCCCACAGCCGGTCGTCGGGCCAGTCGGCGATCGGCTCGTCCACCGGCACCTGGATGTAATAGCGGCTGCGCGTCGGCGAGCGCATCGAGGCGAGCGCGAAGCCGCGTTCGTGGCTGGCATAGACGATCTCGTGCCAGCACGGCGGCACGTCGGCGAGAATCCCCAGCCAGCCGAACGGATACACGCGCTCGAACGTCCGCCGTATCGAATCAGGAATCGCCGCACGCGATGGCCCGTGGAACCCGTCACACCCCGCGATGAACTCGCAGTTCAGCCGCCCGTCCTCGCCCCACGTCATGAACGGGGCGTCGCTATCCACGTCGTGCAGCTCCACGCCGCCGGTGTCCCACACGATCTCCAGCCCGCGCTCGGGCGCGGCGGCGATCAGGTCGCGGGTGATCTCGGTCTGGCCATAGACGGTCACCCGGTGCCCGGTCAGATCGAGCGCGTTCACCTGCGTCAGCCGCCCATCGACCGCCAGCGTGAACCCCTCGTGCGGCAGCCCCTCGCGGTCCAGCCGTGCGTTCAATCCCAGCCGCCGCAGCAGATCGGTGGTGGTACGCTCCAGCACGCCTGCGCGGATGCGCGCCTCTACATAGGCTTGGGCGGATCGCTCCACGCACACCGCGTCGATCCCCGCCTGCCGCAGCAGATGCCCCAGCATCAGCCCAGCCGGCCCCGCCCCCACGATGCCGACCTGCGTTTTCATACCGCGAGCTTCCTCTCGAGCGCATCGAGCACGCGGTAGCACGGCAGCACCTGGCGCACGCTCGCGTTAGGCTCGCGCCCCTCCCGGATCGCGCTCACGAACTCGCGGTCCTGCAACTCGATGCCGTTGGATGAAACCGCGACCCCCGCGAGGTCGATCGGCGCCTCGTTGCCCGTCACCAGATTATCGTAGCGCGCGATGTAGGTCGCACTATCGCCAATATAGCGGAAGACCGTGCCGAGCGGCCCATCGTTGTTGAAGCTGAGCGACAAGGTGCAGATCGCCCCGCTTTCCGCTTTCAACTGGATAGACATATCCATCGCGATCCCCAACTCGGGATGAATCGGCCCCTCGATCGCATTCGCCTTCACGATCGGCCCCGCCTGCCACGCGAACAGATCAACCGTATGCGCTGCATGGTGCCACAGCAGATGATCGGTCCACGAACGCGGTTGCCCCTTTGCGTTCATGTTCCTGCGCCGGAAGAAATAGGTCTGCACGTCCATCTGCTGCACCGCAAACTCCCCAGCGGCGATGCGCTTGTGCACATACTGATGGCTCGGATTGAACCGCCGCGTATGGCCGACCATGCACATCAGCCCCGTCGCCTGTTGCTTCACCAGCACGGCTTCCGCATCCGCCAGCGAGTCGGCCAGCGGGATTTCCACCTGCACATGCTTGCCCGCCTCCATGCACTGGATCGCTTGCGCGGCGTGCATCCGGGTGGGCGTGCACAGGATCACCGCGTCCACGTCATCGCGTGCCAGCGCATCCGCCAGCTCGGTCGAATGATGCCGCGCGCCGTATTTCGCCGCGACCTCGGCCGCCTGCTCCCTCGTCCGGCTGATGATCGAGACGATCTCCACCCCATCGATCAGCCGCAACCCGTCCAGATGCTTCTCCCCGAATGCCCCCGCGCCCGCCAGCGCGATTCTCATGCGACCGGCTCGAGCACGATATGGCCCACCGCGGTATTGCTCGCGGGCACATGATAATGCCGATGCAGTTCGCGCACCTTCGGCCCCAGCGCGCCGCGCATGATCAGCCACATCACCATCTCGATCCCTTCGCTCCCTGTTTCGCGCAGATATTCGATGTGCGGAATATGCCGCAGCCGCTGCGGATCGGCGCTCAGATCATCCAGAAAGCGCGTATCGAACACCTTGTTGATCAACCCCGCGCGCGGCCCCTGCAACTGGTGGCTGAGCCCCCCCGTGCCCCACACCTGCACGTTCAGATCTTGTGGGTAACTCTCCACCGCACGGCGCACGGCCTCGCCCAGCGCATAGCAGCGGTTGCCCGTAGGCGGCGGATAGGTGACCACATTCACCGCGAGCGGCACCACCTTCACCGGCCACGCCGCAGGCTGCCCGAACATCAGGCTCAGCGGCACCGTCAGCCCATGATCGACCTCCATCTTGTTGATGATGGTCATATCGAACTCGTCGAGAATGCAGCTCTGCGCGATATGCCACGCCAGATCGGCATCGCCCTGAACCCGCGGCACCGGACGCGGCCCGAAACCTTCGTCTGCTATCCCATATTCGTCTGCACAGCCGATCGCGAAGGTCGGGATGATGTTCATGTCGAACGCAGACGCGTGATCATTGTACACCAGCACGATCACATCGGGCTTTTCCTGCGCCTCCCACACGCGCGTCCAGTCATACCCGGCGAACGCGGGCACCCAGTACGGCTCGCCGGTCTTGCCATGGTCCATCGTCGCGCCAAGTGCTGGCACATGGCTCGTGCCGACGCCAGCCGTAATCCGCGCCATTACTTCTGCTCCCGCTTTGATCGCACGCCATCGGGCGAGCGCCCGCCCGCGATCATCATCGCCTGGTAATCCTCCGGGCTCATCCCCGTCATCGTGCCCACGCCCTGCAGAAAGCTCTTGCCGTCGGTGAAGAACAGCTTGGCGAGGAAATACACGTTGCCACCCTCATCGAGCGCCCTGTTGTAATCCCGCGCAATAACCGCCTCCTTCTGCGCCTCGCTCATCGGCCATTCATCCAGATACGCGCGCTCGCCGGCGCGGAAGCGTACCCGGTTTTCTTCCTTCATCAGGCTCATGCACATCTGGTTCAGGTGATATCCCTTGCGCGCACGCGCGGCGGTGAAAATTCGCGTGCCGGGAATATCCTCCAGTTCGGCCAGATATTCGTGAATATTCAAAGTCTGCGCTCCTTCAATTTGGCGTCGAGCCTCGGGAACACGCGCCGCGCATTCCCCTCGAAGATCGCAGCCTTCCCCGCCGCATCGATCGCCAGCGCATCGATATACCGTTTCGTATCGTCGAAATACTGGCCGGTCTGCGGGTCGATCCCGCGCACTGCGCCCACCATCTCGCTGCCGAACAGGATGTTCTTCGTCTCGATCACCTTCGCCAGCAGATCGATTCCGGGCTGATGATAGACGCAGGTATCGAACCAGACATTCTCCATCACATGCCCCGACAGCGCAGGCTTCTTCAGCATGTCCGCCAATCCGCGATACCGCCCCCAGTGATAGGGCACCGCGCCGCCGCCGTGCGGGATGATGAAGCGCAGCGAAGGAAAATCCCCGAACAGATCGCCCTCGATCAACTGCATGAAAGCGATCGTGTCCGCCGCGATATAATAGGCCCCGGTCGCGTGCAGCCCCGGATTGCAGCTCGCCGAAACGTGGATCATCGCGGGCACGTCCAACGCCACCATCGTCTCGTAGATCGGATACCAGTATCGATCTGTCAGCGGCGGCGATTGAAAATGCCCACCCCCCGGATCGGGGTTGAGGTTGCAACCCACGAACCCGGCGCCCACGCAGCGCTCCAGTTCGGCCACGCTCCCGGCAAGCCCCGCGCCCGGCGATTGCGGCAACATGCACACACCCGCGAACGTCTCGGGATACAGCCCGCACACGCGCGCGATCAGATCGTTGCACGCCCTCGACCACGCGATGCTTGCCGCCTCGTCGCCCCGATGATGCGCCATCGCGGATGCACGCGGCGAAAAGATCGTCATGTCTGCGCCACGCTCGCGCAGCAGTTTCAACTGGTTGCCCTCGATGCTCGTGCGGATTTCGTCGTCGCTGATCGCCGGATAGTCCGGTGCCGCCGTTCCCGCCGCGAACGCCGCCAGTTGCGCCTTGCGCCATGCATCATGCTGTGGCGGCGCGGTCGTGTAATGGCCGTGGCAGTCGATCACGAGGCTCATGCGGCCATCCTCGCCAGCTTGGCGTCCAGTCCCTGCGGCACGGGCTGCATCGCCCGATCGCCCATGGCGCGGTGCCACTGCATCGTCGCGCGCGCCATCGTCGCGGGCACCGCCAGCGCGTCCAACGTCTTCACTACCTCGTCCATCTCGGCCGAGCGGCGGACGCCATGCACCAGCATCCGATCCAGATTATAGTCGGCCGTCGCGCGCCAATCCGGCCCAAGCGAACCCAGCACCTCGTCCGCCACCCCTGCCGCGTGCGCCGCGCCCAGGCATTCGGCCGTCAGCGCTTCGATCCCCTTGATCATCACCGATCGGATCATCTTGATTGCCGACGCGCGGCCCACCTCGGTGCCCACCACGCGCACCGAGCCGAACCCCGCCGCGCCCAGCGCCTCGCATGCCGCCTCGCCGTGCGGACCGCTCAGCAACACGGGTACGCCAAGCCGCGCGGGATGCACCGGTCCCATGATCGCGCAATCGACATAGCGCGCGCCCATCCTCTCGATCGCGCGCGCCGCCGCGCGCTTGGTCTCGGGCGCGACCGAGTTCATGTCGCAATAAAGCGCCCCCGCCTCGATCGCTCTCGCCGCGCTATCGGCCGCCGCCAACGCTTGATCGGCGGTGACCACGCTCAGCACGAGCAACGCGCCGCCAAGCGCCTCCGCAAGCGTATCGCATCCCTCCACGCGCGCCGCCGCGTAGCGTGCCGTCTGGGTCACGCGCGTCTCCGGACGTTCGGTCAGGCGGTCGTAGGCGCGTGCCTGCGCTGCGAAGCCCGGCGCGCCCGCGAACGCCTCGCCCGCCTCGCCAAAGCCGATGAACGCGAACACGCCTGCCATTCCCAATGCGCTAGGCCCGACCCCGCGCGCGTTCCAATCGGAATGGCTGCGCCGCGATAAGCCTCGGCTAATTCTTCGCGTGGGCCGCCTCTGCCAGCAGCATCGCCAGAAACGCCGCCTGCATCGGCGTCGGCCGCCAGTCAGCGCGAATCGTCGTACCGATTACGCGCGGGGGGACGCCCGGCGCGTCGCGTACCCGTGCGAGCCATCCTGCTTCGAGCTCAAGCGCGACCTGATCGGGCGAGAGCAGCGTCAGAAAATTGCTCGCCAGCAGGATTTGCCGGATCGCGATCACCGATCCGCATTCGATCGTCACGGGCGGCGCGCTCAGCCCCGCGTCGGCGAACATGCGCTCCCAGAGCAGTCGCAGCGGCGCGCCCGGCGCGGGCACCACCCATTCATAGGCTGCAAGCGTCCCCGCGGTGCCGCCACCACCGGCCAGCAGCGGATGGCCCGCGCGCGCGATCACCACCGGACGATCCTCGAACAGCGCGCGCTGCTTCACATCCGCGCCGGGGGCGGGATCGCGCAACGCTCCGATCAGTACGTCGAGTTCGCCGTCGCGCAGCGGCTCGATCAGCTCGGCGTGGCTCCCCTCGACGATGCGGACTCCGATCTCGGGATGCGCGGCGTGGAAGCGCGCCACGGTCGCGGGCAGCAGCCGCGCTCGGCAGAGCGGCATAGCCCCCACAGCGATGCGCGCCGTCTCTTTGCCGAAAAGCCCTGCCACTTCGGACAATCCGGCGCGATACTCGGCGCGCGCCAGCCGGAACGCGCGTGCGGTGCGTCGGCCCGCCTCGGTCAGCATGATCCCGCGCCCACGCCGCTCCACCACCGCGCGTCCGAGTACCAGCCCCAACCCGGCCAACGCGCGGTGCAGCGATGGCTCGGACAATCCCGTGACCAGCGCGGCCTCCACATAGCTTCCCGCCTGCGCCACAGCGATCAGCGCGCGCACCTGCGCGGCGGTGATATTGCGATTGCCGATCCGCACGAGCGCCGCCTCGAAGCGCGGCAGCAGCCGCGCGCCCGCCGCCGTCGCCGCCATGCCACCCGGCCGCCGTTCGAACAGTGCCACCCCGGCCACCGCCTCGATCCTTGCCAGCGCCTGCGTCACCGCAGGCTGCGTCAGGTGTACCGCGTCCGCCGCGCGGCTGATGCTGGCGAGCCGACCGATCGCCATGGCGCAGCGCAGATGTCGCAGGTTGGGCAGCTCGGCATCCACCGGGCGGACTTAACGGAACCTTATACCTTCGCCAACCTTCCGACTTGGCCCCACAGCGCACGATACCGCATGGAAATGATTGCCCATTCCGGAGCTCGCCATGTCAGGCCTCGTCGTCCAATCCATCGAACGCGCCGATCTAGCCCTGATCGACGCCCTCGCCCGCTGCGGCGTCGCCACCGTCCACGAAGCCCAAGGACGCACCGGGCTGATGGCGGCGCGCCTGCGCCCGATCTTCGCTGGCGCGCGCATTGCAGGCTCGGCGGTCACGATCTCCGCCCCTCCGGGCGACAACTGGATGATCCACGTCGCCATCGAACAACTGCGCGCGGGAGACATACTGGTGCTCGCACCCACGTCGCCTTGCGACGATGGCTATTTCGGCGATCTCCTCGCCACCTCCGCGCAGGCGCGCGGCTGTCGTGGCCTCGTGATCGATGCAGGCGTGCGCGATGTCCGCGATCTGACCGGGATGAACTTCCCCGTCTGGTCGAAGTGCATTTCCGCGCAAGGTACCGTCAAAGCCACGCTCGGCTCGGTCAATGTGCCCATCGTGTGCGCGGGTACGGCCATCCAGCCCGGCGACGTGATCGTTGCGGACGATGACGGCGTATGCGTCGTGCCGCGCCTCGCCGCCGCCGCCACGCTCGCCGCCGCGCAGGCGCGAGAAGTGAACGAAGGCAACAAGCGCGCGCGCCTCGCGGGCGGCGAACTGGGGCTGGACATGTACAAGATGCGCGAACCGCTCGCCGCCAAGGGCCTCAAATATGTCTGAGGGCGTGCGCTGCATGTGGATGCGCGGCGGTACGTCGAAAGGCGGCTATTTCCTTGCCGGGGACCTGCCCGCCGACCGCGACGCCTTCCTGCTGCGCGCAATGGGCTCACCCGATCCGCGCCAGATCGACGGAATGGGCGGCGCCGATCCGCTAACGTCGAAGGTCGCGGTGGTGAAGCGCTCGTCGCGCCCGGGCATCGATGTCGATTACCTGTTCCTGCAGGTGTTCGTCGATCAGGCGATCGTCACCGACGCGCAGAACTGCGGCAATATCCTCGCCGGCGTCGGCCCCTTCGCAATCGAGCGCGGACTGGTGGCCCCGAGCGGTGAGCAGACACGCATCGCGATCTATATGGAGAACACCGGTCAGGTGGCGGTCGCCACGGTGGAGACGCCGGGCGGCAGAGTGACTTACGAAGGGACGGCGCGGATCGATGGCGTCCCCGGTGCCGCCGCGCCCGTTCCGCTCGAGTTCCGTGATACGGCGGGGTCCACCTGCGGCGCGCTGCTCCCCACCGGCAACGCGGTCGATGTGGTGGAAGGCGTGCGCGTCACGCTGATCGATAATGGCATGCCCTGCGTGGTCATGAAGGCCGACGATGTCGGTGCGACTGGCTACGAAGCCCGCGAGGAGCTGGACGCGGACGAGCCGCTCAAGGCGCGGATCGAGGCGATCCGTCGCGCTGTCGGCGCGCGCATGAACCTCGGCGACGTCACCAACAAATCCGTCCCCAAGATAATGCTCGTCGCCCCGCCCCGGCATGGCGGCGCAATTACGGTGCGCAGCTTCATCCCTAAACGCGCACACGCGAGCGTCGGCGTACTCGGCGCGGTGAGCGTGGCTACCGCCTGTCTGATCCCGGGCTCGCCCGCCGCCGAAGTCGCGGTCGTTCCAGCCGGGCGCACCAAAATGCTTTCGGTCGAACATCCAACCGGCGAGATGAGCTGCGTGCTGGAAACCGATGATGCGGGCACCGTGACCAGCGCGGCGCTGCTGCGCACCGCGCGCAAACTGATGGACGGGACGGCGTTCGGATGAGCAGGAGCAAAACCTGGGTGGACGCGCCCACCAAACCGCGATGGACTCCGCCGCCCGGCGCGATCGACGCGCACGTCCACGTGTTCGGGCCCGAGGCGCAATTCCCCTTCGCCCAACAGGCCAAATATCATCCCGAGGACGCCACGCCCGAAATGCTGTTCGCGCTGCGCAATCATCTGGGCTTCGCGCGCAACGTGATTGTGCAGGCGAGCTGCCACGGCACCGACAACCGCGCCACGCTGAACGCCATCGCCAAATCGAACGGCCGCGCACGCGGGGTGGCGGTGGTCAATCCCGCCATTACCGATGCCGAACTCGAAGCGCTGCACGAAGGCGGCATCCGCGCAGTGCGGTTCAATTTCCTGAAACGCCTCGTGGACAATGCGCCCAAGGACAAGTTCCTCGACATCGCGCGCAGCATCGAACGCCTCGGCTGGCATGTGGTCGTCTATTTCGAGGCGGATATTCTGGCAGAACTGATCCCGTTCCTCGAAGCAATCCCCACCATCATCGTCGTCGATCACCTCGGCCGCCCCGATATCGCTCAGGGGCCCGGCGGTGTGGACATCACCGCGTTCGCGCACCTGCTAGACACGCACCCGAACATCTGGACCAAGGTCTCTGGAGCCGAGCGGCTCTCGATCGACGGTCCGCCCTACGACGATTTCGTCGAAGCGATCCGCCCCATCGTCGCGCGTTTCCCCGATCGTGTTCTATGGGGCACCGATTGGCCGCATCCCAATATGGAGCACCGCATCCCGGACGACGGCGCGCTCGTCGATGTAGTGCCGCGCCTTGCGCCCACGGTGGAATTGCAGCGCAAACTGCTGATCGACAACCCGATGCGCCTCTACTGGCCCGAGATCGGGAACGGGTCGCGCGTTTCCCGCTGAGTGCGGGCGAGGCGCATGAATAAGACGGCGGCGCGAATTGCCGCGTAGTCGTCCGGGTTGCAGTGGCGTGGCAGGCGTGTTGTTACGCCAGTCGCAGAAGGATCGTTTTTGACCGCATCGCTTCCCCTTGCAGCTTCGCACGCGCTGATTACCGGAGGCGGCAGCGGGATCGGGGCCGCGATCGCGCGGGCGCTGGGCGGGGCGGGCGCTGCGGTAACTTTGGTGGGCAGGCGCGCCGATCCGCTGGCGAAGTTGGCGGCAAGTCTCCCACGCGCGCTGGCAGTATGCGCGGATGTCACCGATCAGGATCAGCTCGCGGGCGCGTTCACGCAAGCCAGCGCCGCCTTCGGTGCGCCGGGCATCGTCATCGTCAACGCGGGCGCGGCCGAGACCGCGACGCTCGAACGCACCACACCCGAGCAGTGGCGGCGCATGATGGCGATCAATCTGGACGCAGTGTTCCTCACCGCGCAGGCGGCGCTGCCGGGGTTGCGCGCTGCGGCGCATGGCCGCCTGATCGTGATTGCGTCCACCGCGGGCGTGCGCGGCTATGCGTACACCTCCGCCTATGTGGCGGCGAAGCACGGCGCAGTCGGCCTGGTGCGCGCGCTCGCGCTCGAACTGGCGCGCACGTCGGTTACCGTCAACGCGGTCTGCCCGGGGTTTACGGATACGGAAATCGTCTCGGGCGCGGTTGCCAATATCGTCGCCAAGACCGGGCGCAGCGCGGCCGACGCGCTCGGCGAACTCACGCGGCACAATCCGCAGGGGCGGCTGATCGATCCTGATGAAGTGGCGCAGGCCGTGCTATGGCTGTGCGCGCCCGCGAGCCGGTCGGTGACCGGCCAGACGATCATGATCGCGGGCGGAGAGGTGATGTGAGCGTGTTCGATCCGCTGGCCTACAGTCCTGAGCATTTTGGTTGGGCGTTCGCGGACAAGGTGGCGACGATCACGCTCAACCGCCCGGAGCGCAAGAACCCGCTGACGTTCGAAAGCTACGCCGAACTGCGCGATCTCTTCCGCGCGCTGGTTTATGCGCCTGCGGTAAAGGCCCTCGTACTGACCGGCGCAGGCGGTAACTTCTGCTCGGGCGGGGACGTGTTCGAGATCATCGAACCCTTGACCAAAATGGCGATGCCCGAACTGCTCGCCTTCACGCGGATGACTGGCGATCTGGTGAAGGCGATGCGCGCCTGCCCGCAGCCGATCATCGCCGCATTGGACGGCGTTTGCGTCGGTGCGGGCGCGATCCTGGCGATGGCGTCCGATCTTCGCCTCGCCACGCCGCGCACGAAAACCGCCTTCCTCTTCACCCGCGTCGGCCTCGCGGGCTGCGACATGGGCGCGTGCGCGATCCTGCCACGCATCATCGGGCAGGGCAGGGCGGCCGAACTACTGTATACGGGCCGTGTGATGACCGCCGAAGAGGGCCATGCGTGGGGCTTCCACAGCCGCCTCGTCGCTGCCGACGTGCTGGCAGCCGAGGCGCACGCGCTCGCCGCCTCGCTCGCGGCGGGGCCAACGTTCGCGCATGGGATTACCAAGACGATGCTGCAGACCGAATGGTCGGTGTCGGTCGAGACCGCGATCGAGATGGAAGCGCAGGCGCAGGCGATCTGCATGGCCACCAAGGATTTCGCGCGCGCATTCGAAGCGTTCGCCGCCAAGCGCCAGCCGGTGTTCGAGGGGGATTGATGACCACTTTTCACTCCGTCATCCCGGGCTTGACCCGGGACCTACCTGCCTCGGTTCGACCGGGCGGAACGGAGGCAGGTAGGTCCCGGCTCGGGGGCCGGGATGACGGGTTGGGATCTGGATGTTTCCATGCCTGACCGCAGCTTCCTCGACTGGCCCTTCCTCGCCGATCACCACCGCACCCTCGCGCATGATTTGGACGCATGGTGCCAGGCCGAACTCGCCCCGCTGCCACACGACGAGGACGATATCGACGGCCAGTGCCGCCACCTCCTCGGCCTGCTCGGGCGCGGCGGCTGGCTGCGCTATGCCGTCCCCGCCAGCCACGGCGGCATCCACGAAACACTCGACGTCCGCAGCCTGTCGCTGATCCGCGAAACGCTCGCGCGCTACAGCGGCCTCGCGGATTTCGTTTTCGCGATGCAGGGGCTGGGTTCGGGCACGATCTCGCTGTTCGGCACGCCCGAGCAGAAGGCAGCGTACCTCCCCGCCGTCGCGCGGGGCGAAAAGATGGCCGCCTTCGCGCTCACCGAACTCGACAGCGGCTCGGACGTGGCGGCGATGACGACCTCGGCGGTTCCTGACGGGAACGGCTGGCGGATCGACGGTGCCAAGACCTACATTTCCAATGGCGGCATTGCGGACTATTACATCCTCTTCGCGCGCACCGGCGAGGCGCCGGGAGCAAAGGGCATCTCCGCCTTCATCGTTGACGCCGACACGCCGGGCTTCATCGTCGCCGAGCGCATCCGCGTCATCGCCCCCCACCCGCTCGCCACATTGCGCTTCGACGCGATGCGCCTGCCCGGCGACGCGCTGCTCGGCGAACCCGGGCGCGGGTTCGCACAAGCCATGGCCACCCTCGACATCTTCCGCACCACGGTGGGCGCAGCCGCTCTGGGCTTCGCGCGCCGGGCGCTCGACGAAGCCACGCACCGCGCCACCACGCGGCGCTTGCAGGGCAAGACGCTGTCCGAAAACGCCGTCGTCCAGTCAATGCTCGCCGAAATGGCGGTCGAAGTGGATGCCTCCGCGCTGCTCATCTACCGTGCGGGCTGGACGCGCGACGTGATGGGACAGCGCAACAGCCGCGAAGCCGCAATGGCCAAGCTCCACGCGACCGACGGCGCGCAGCGCGTGATCGATCACGCGGTCCAGATCCACGGCGGGTTGGGCGTCGTCCATGGCCACCCGGTCGAGACGCTCTACCGCGAGGTCCGCGCGCTGCGCATCTACGAGGGCGCGAGCGAAGTGCAGAAGATGGTGATCGGGCGCGCGGTGCTGGCCCAGGCCCCACCAGCCGCCGTCATCCCGGGCTTGACCCGGGACCCACCTGCGTCGGTCCCGCGCGTGTCGAACGCAGAAGAAGATAGGTCCCGGGTCAAGCCCGGGATGACGGTCAGGGAAGAAGCGGCATGCAAATAGAAATCATCGGCGGCGGCCCAGGTGGCCTCTATCTCGCGATCCTCGCCAAGAAGGCGCGGCCGGACTGGCAGATTGCGGTCCACGAGCAAAATCAACCAAACGACACCTTCGGCTTCGGCGTTGTCTTCTCCGACGACACGCTCGACGAGTTCCTCAGCCGCGATCCCGAATCCTATGCGATGATCCGCGATCGCTTCGCCTATTGGGACGATATCATCGTTCGCTACAAGGGCGAGGACATCCGCTGCGGCGGCAACGGCTTTGCGGGCTGCTCGCGCCTCGCGCTGTTGCAGGTGCTCTACGAACGCTGTTGGCAGGTTGGTGTGCAGATCCACTTCGGCGAGGTGATCGATCCCGCCCAGCTTGCCGCCCGCTTCCCGGATGCGGACGCGATCGTCGGCAGCGACGGCAGTAACAGCCGCATCCGCACGTATTATTCGGCCGCGTTCCAGCCCGATGTGCGGCTGATGCGCAACAAGTTTACCTGGATGGGCAGCACGCGGCCCTTGAGCGATTTCACCTACTTCTTCCGCGAGACCGCGCACGGCGTCATCGTCGCGCACACCTATCAGTACGAGCCCGGTCGCTCGACGTGGATCTTCGAGACCACGCCCGAATGTTGGGCCGCGCACGGCTTCGCCGACATGAGCGAGGACGATGCGGCTCGCTATCTGGAGCGCGAGTTCGCCGATGAACTGGAGGGGCACGGCCTGATCACCAACCGCTCGCTGTGGCGCAACTTCCCGCGCGTGGAGTGCAAGCACTGGCATCACGACAACATCGTCCTGCTGGGTGATGCGCACGCGACCGCGCACTATTCGATCGGATCGGGCACCAAACTCGCCATGGAGTCGGCGATCGCGCTCGCTGACGCGCTGCTCAGCGGGCCGGACGTGCCGACCGCGTTCGCCGCTTACGAGCTTGCGCGTCGCACGCAGGTCGAGATTACGCAGCACAATGCAGGCGTCAGCCTCGCGTGGTTCGAACATGTCCAGCGTTCGTGGGACATGTTGCCGATGCAGTTCGCCAATGTGGTGATGAGCCGCGCCAAGGCGATCACCTATGACAATCTGTTGCTCCGCGACGAAAGCTTCGTCGACGCTGTCGATACCGAATATTACCAGACGCTCTTCGAGCAGACTGGCTTTGATTGCCGCCGCACCCGCCCCACCCCCATGTTCACTCCGCTGAGACTTCGCGGCCTGACGCTCCCCAACCGCGTCGTCGTCTCCCCCATGGCGCAATATCTGGCCCACGACGGCGTGCCCGGCGACTGGCACCTGATGCACTACGGCGCGCGCGCGGTGGGCGGCGCGGGGCTGGTCTACATGGAGATGACCTGCCCCAACCCGGACGCGCGCATCACGCTCGGCTGCCCGGGCCTGTGGAACGACGAGCAGGAGGCGGGCTTCAGGCGCATCGCCGATTTTGCGCGCGCGAACGGCGGCGCGAAGCTGGCGATGCAGCTCGGCCATGCGGGCCGCAAGGCTTCGACGCAGCTTGGGTGGGAACAGATGGATCACCCCATCGCCGACCCCGCGCAGAACTGGCCCTTGGTTTCCGCCTCCCCCCTCCCATGGTTCCCCGGCGAGAGCCAGATTCCCGCCGAACTCGACCGCGCGGGGATGGACCGGATCGTCGCGGATTTCGCGCAGGCAACCGTGCGCGCGGACCGCGCCGGGTTCGATCTGCTCGAACTCCACTGCGCGCACGGCTATCTGCTCGCGAGCTTCCTCAGCACCCTAACCAATGTGCGGAACGACGAATACGGTGGCTCCGTCGAGGACCGGCTGCGCTTCCCATTGGAAGTGTTCGCCGCGATGCGCGCGCGCTGGCCCGAGGATAAGCCCATGTCGGTCCGCATCTCGGCGTCGGACTGGTGCGAGGGCGGGATTACGGAGGAGGAGACCTTCGCTATCGCCCGCGCCTTCGCGGACGCAGGCTGCGATCTGATCGATGTGTCGTCGGGCCAGACCGTTCCCCACCAGACCCCTGTATACGGCCGCATGTACCAGGTGCCGCTCGCGGAGGCGATCAAGAACGAGCTTGGCCTGAAAACGATGTGCGTCGGAGCGATCACCGAACCCGGGCAGGTCAACACCATCGTCCAGTGCAGGCGGGCCGATCTGGTCGCGGTCGGCCGACCCCACCTCACCGATCCCAACTGGTCGCTGCGCGCCGCCGCGTGGTACGGCAAGCGCGCGGTCCGCCCGCCCGCCCCCTATCTCTCGGGCGCGGCGCAACTGATGCGCGAATCGGAAAAGGCGCGCGACAAAGCCCGCGAACTCGCCATCAAGGCCAAGCCCAAGCGTCACCACAGCGCGCCCAAACTGCTGATGGCGGCCGAATGACCCACAGCATCCTCCAACCCCCCGGCTGGCCGCGCCCGCCCGGCTACGCCAACGGCATCGCCGCGCGCGGTCGCACCATCTACACCGCCGGGCTGGCAGGCTGGGACGCGCACGGCCAATTCGCGGACGGCCTCACCGCCCAGTGCGCGCAGACCTTCGCCAACATTCTGGCTGTGCTCGCCGAGGCCGATGCGCGCGCTGAGCATGTCGTCCGTCTCACCTGGTATATCGTCAGCCGCGATGCCTATCTTGCCGAAGCGCCTGCGATCGGCGCCGCCTACCGCGCCGCGTTCGGCAAGCATTTCCCCGCGATGGCCGTCGTGCAGGTGAGCGCGCTGATGGAGGCGGCGGCGCTGGTGGAGATCGAAGCGACCGCCGTGTTGCCTGTGTGAACGAGGGGCCGCCCTCGCCGCATATCGACAGCTACGCCCGCGACGGCCTGCCGCCGCGCGACCAATGGCCGGTCCTGATGTTCGATCTCCCCGAACTCCAATACCCGCGAGCGCTGAACGCGGCGGAAGTGCTGCTCGATCACGCGCTCGCCGAAGGGCATGGCGATGCGCCCGCGCTCTTCCACGGCAAGCGCACGCTTACCTACGCCGCGCTCGCCGCGATGGTGCGCAGGATCGCCGCCACCCTCGCCCACACCCACGGCGTCCGCCCCGGCGACCGTGTGCTGCTGCGCGGCACCAACACGCCCGAATTTTTCGCCGCGTGGCTCGCGGTGGTGCGGATGGGGGCGATCGCGGTACCGACGATGCCGCTGCTGCGCCGAACCGAGCTGGCTTACATTCTTGCCAAGGCGCGCGCGCAGGTAGCGGTCTGCGAACCGGGGCTGGAGGCAGAACTCGCCGAAGCGCTCGCCGATACCGATCCGCAAGGTGTCATCGTCGATCTGGCCGCGCTCGCCACCTATGGCGATGCCCCCGCGCAGCCGCCCGCCCCAACGCGTGCGGACGATATCTGCCTGATCGCCTTCACCTCGGGCACCACCGGCCAGCCCAAGGCGTGCCTGCACTTCCACCGCGATATCCTTGCGATGTGCGATACGTTTGCGCGCCATATCCTGACGTCGGGAGCGGGCGCGATCTTCACCGGCACGCCGCCCATCGCCTTCACCTTCGGGCTGGGCGCGCTGCTCGCCTTCCCGATGCGCTTTCGCGGGGCGACCGCGCTGCCAATCGGCGGTGGCCCCGACGCCTTGGGCGAGGCGGTCCAGCGTCACCGCGCGACGCACCTCTTCACCTCGCCCACCGGCTACCGCCAGCTTCTCGCGCACGCCGCCGATTTCGATCTTTCCAGCCTGCAGGCCTCGGTGTCGGCGGGCGAGCATTTGAACGCGCACACCTGGGAAGCGTGGCACGCCGCCACGGGCCTGAACATGATCGAGGGGATCGGCGCGACCGAGATGATCCACATCTTCGTTTCCGCCCCCGCCGCCGACGCGCGCCCCGGACGCATCGGCAAGGCGGTTCCGGGCTTCGAGGTCGCGCTGATGGACGCGGACGGCGGGCTGATCGAAGGGGCGGGGGAGGGGCGGCTCGCGGTGCGCGGCCCGACGGGTTGCCGCTACATGGCGGACGAGCGCCAGGCCAGTTACGTGATCGATGGCTGGAACGTGACCGGCGACCTGTTCCGCCGGGACGCCGAGGGCTGGCTTTCCTATGTCGCGCGCGCGGACGAGATGATCGTCTCCTCGGGATACAATATTTCGGGCGCGGAGATCGAGGCGGTGCTGATGCGCCACGCCGCAGTCGCCGAGTGCGCGGTGGTTGGCGTGGCCGATGAGGCGCGCGGCCAGATCGTCAAGGCGGTGATCGTCCCGGCGCGGGGTGTCGAGGCTGGGGACGTCCTCGCAAAGGCGCTTCAGGATCATGTGAAGGCGCAGATCGCGGCGTATAAATATCCGCGCAGTATCGAGTTTCGCACGTCGCTGCCGCGAACGCCCAACGGCAAGCTGCGCAGACACGCGCTCTGCCTGCCCGACGACGAGGCCGCTGCGCACGCCGATCGCCCCCTCGCACGAAAAGACGCTTTGAAGGTTCCTCTCCGGCTTCGCCGCCGCTAGAGAAGCCTGGCGTGGGCGGTTAGCTCAGCGGTAGAGCGGCTGCTTTACACGCAGCGGGCCGGAGGTTCGATCCCTTCACCGCCCACCACCTATTTTTTGGCCGCGCTGGACACCAATGCCGCAGTCCAGCATTTTGTCCTTCGTTCGGGGACGCCGGTGCAGACCCGTTCGGGAGCATGACCATGAGCCAGGATAGGCAACCGCACGGCGTCGTCCCTTATCTGACCGTCGACGATGCCGAGGCTGCGCTCGATTTCTACGCGCGCGCGTTCGGTGCCACCGAGACGCTGCGCCTGAAGATGGGCGACAAGGTTGGCCACGCCGAAATCGAGATCGCAGGGTCGCGCCTGATGCTCTCGGGCGAATGGCCACCTATGGACATCCTCGGCCCGAAGGCGCGCGGCGGGGCGACGGCTGCGTTTTCGATCATGGTTCCCGATGCGGATGCAGCCTATGCGCGTGCGATCGCAGCTGGTGCGATCGCAGACCGCCCGCCGGAGGATGAATTCTACGGCGACCGTGTTGGCAAGGTGATCGATCCGTTTGGTCACCGCTGGAGCCTGCACACGCACAAGCAGCATTATTCGGCCGAGGAACTGCAGAAGCGCATGGATGCGGCGATGGCGGGCTGGAGCGAGGCGCAAGCCGGGTAGGGTGCTCGAACCGGGTGGTTTCGCCGCGCACCCGACCGTCAGCCCGTTGCGGGTGCCAGGTAATCCACCAACCCCGCGAGTGTCCCGAACCTTCGCGCGCTGACGCCGCTCGGCACTCCCTCGGTCCGATCGGGCACCAGTGCGTGGCCGAAGCCGAGCTTCGCCGCCTCCTTCAGCCTGAGCGCCGAATGGCCGCCGCTGCGCACCTCGCCCGACAGCGCCACTTCGCCGAGCGCAACGCAGTCGATCGGCAGCGGCGTATCGGTCAGCGCGGAGACCAGCGCTGCCGCCACTGCCAGATCGGCGGCGGGATCGTTGACGCGCAGGCCCCCCGCGACATTGAGATACACTTCGCACTGCGCGAAACTCATTCCGCAGCGCGCGTCGAGTACTGCGAGCAATTGCGCGAGCCGCCCACTGTCCCACCCCACCACCGCGCGGCGCGGGGTGGCGCCGCTGGTCAGTCGCACCACCAGCGCCTGTAATTCCACCAGCACAGGCCGGGTGCCTTCGAGTGCCGGGAATACCACCGATCCACTCACCGCCTGATCGCGCGCGGTGAGGAACAGCGCGCTCGGGTTGGCGACTTCGGACAGGCCGTCCGCTCCCATCGCGAACACGCCGATCTCGTCGGTGCCGCCGAAGCGGTTTTTTACTGCACGGAGAATCCGATACTGGTGGCTGCGCTCGCCCTCGAAATACAGCACGGTATCGACGAGATGTTCGAGCACGCGCGGCCCCGCGAGCTGCCCATCCTTGGTCACATGCCCTACCAGCACCACCGCAGCGCCGCTCGTCTTGGCGTAGCGCACAAGTTCCTGCGCCGAAGCGCGGACCTGGCTCACGGTACCCGGCGCGCCTTCGAGCGTATCGGCGTGCATCGTCTGGATCGAATCGATGATGACGAGTGCGGGCGGCGCGTGATCGCTGAGCGTGGTGACGATGTCCCGCACGCTCGTCGCGGCCGCGAGCGCGACCGGGGCGTGACCGAGCCCGAGTCGGCGCGCGCGCAGGCGAACCTGATCCGCCGATTCCTCGCCGGTGATGTAGGTAACCGCGCGGCCCGCGTTCGCCATCAGCGCGGCCGCCTGCAGCAGCAGCGTGGATTTGCCGATGCCGGGATCGCCGCCGATCAACACAGCGCTCGCCGCGACCAGTCCGCCGCCCAGTGCGCGGTCCAGCTCGGCGATGCCGGTGGATACGCGGGGCGGAAGCGCCGTCTCCCGGTCGAGCCCCGCGATCTCGATCCGTCGTCCGCCGCCGCTCAATTGCTGCTTGGCGGCGAACGGGGTGACGACATTGCTCTCGGCCTGCATACTATTCCACGAGCCGCAATCCGCGCACTGCCCCGACCATTTGGGCGCGGACACGCCGCACTGCTGGCACACGTATCGATGCTGCGGCTTGGCCAAGGAAACGCTCCGAACAGAGCGGGAACGCTTAACCGGCTCGCGCCTTACGGCGCAAGGCCGTTAAGTGCCGCTAGTGTCGGTAAATTTTACAACATCTACGAGGCCGTGATTCACGAATCGCCGTTTACGGCCGTTAATCGAAAACGGCATGACTCTTGCTTGAATACAGCTAGTTATTAGGAAGTTGCTTATGACCACCATCAAACTCGTCGCGCTCGCCACCGCCGCCCTGATAGCCACCGGCTCGGCGCACGCCGGGGCGATTGCTGTGACCAACGCCTCGTTCGAAGTTCTCCCTGCGGGTGGCCTTCCCTTCGGCGGCTGCGGAGCAGGCTGCTCCTACTCGGCCAATGATCCGATCCCGGGCTGGACGGGCACCGACGGATTCGGTCAGTTCCAGCCTGGTGTCCAGGCGAGCAACTTCACCTACTTCAACTACGTTCCGGACGGAATCACCGTTGCCTACAGCAATGGCGGGACGATCTCGCAGACCGTGACCGCCACCGCGATTGCAGGCACTACCTACACGCTGCAGGTCGATCTTGGTTTCCGCAAGGACATCGGGGATCCGGGCACGATCTCGTTGATCGTCGGCGGCAACACCGTCCTTGCTACCGGCACTGCGGCCCAACTCAGTGGCAATTGGGCGACCTACACCGCGACATACACAGCGACGGCGGCCGATGCCGGGGGCGCGATCACGGTCCTGCTCTCCAGCCCTGGCGCGCAGGGGGACTGGGACAATGTCCGCCTTAGCGACAACGTGGTTCCCGAACCCGCTAGCGTCGCACTGCTTGGCATGGGCCTGCTCGGCGCAGCCGCGCTGCGTCGCAAGGTGCGCGGCTAATATTCGATTCGAATTCGTGGACGCCGTCGGCGTCTCCGGGGAGGCAATAACCGCGCGGTGCCATCCAGGCCCGCGCGGTTTTTTGTGTCACAGCCGGAGCCTGGCCTAGACCGCAGCATGCGCGCGTACAGCCAAGCGCTGGGCACGCCATTGGCGCCGAGCCCACAAGCGCCATTGCAAGATCGGCGGTTCGGGAGCAAAATACGCTCTGCGACATTGAGTACATCGCAATGCGACCTGGTTTCGCCTTCGCCATGATGTCCGCCGCGGTCCCTGCGGCTGGTGCGACGATCGATCGTTTCGATCTGCTCGGGACCGCGCCGATCGAGGTCGCGCCCCAAAGTCGCGCGTTCGATCTGGGGCACGTGGTCACCATCCGCCTCACCAACGTGTTCGGCGCTCGGGTGATCGGGACTGTGCGTCAGCAGCGCTTCAACCTGCCCGCGCGCTTCTTCACCTCCGCGCAGACCCTGCGAATCGCATCGGCGGGCGCGATGTTCGATCTCTTTCCGTTCCGTTCGGGTTTCCGCATTTCGGGAGGCGCGCGGGTCAACGGCAATGATGCGCGCAATTCTTCGCTCTTCGGCGTCGGCACGGCGCGTGCCGCGCCCTTCACTCCGGCCGAAGCGGGCGCGATCCATATCGATTCGATCGCGGACGATTTCGCGCCCGTGCTGACGATCGGGTACATGGGACGCGTGCGCCGCGGTCTGACGATCGGCATCGAGGCGGGGGCGCTGTTTCAGGGCAACGCAAGTGCAGCCGCCTATAATCCGATCGGCGAACGCGCGAGTACGGACGGGACGTTTCTGACGACGCTGGAACGCGACCGGCTGAACCAGCAGGACGATTTCAGCAACTACGCGCCGTCCCCCATGGCGCAGTTCTCGGCGACGCTGAAGTTCTAGCTGGCAGGATCGAACAGTTGCGCGCGCAACGTCGGCTCATCGACAAACCGCAGTGCGATCAACCCCGCTTCGCGCGCGGCTTCGATGTTGTCCTCACGGTCGTCCACGAAGAGGGTGCGTGCGGGGTCGATTGCGAAGCGTCGGATTGCCAGCGCGTAGATCGCGGGATCGGGTTTGACCAGGCGCTCCTCGCCCGAAACCAGCACATCGCGGAAATGGCGGAAGACCGGGGCGACCGCTTGGAAGCGTGGCCAGAATTCATGACTGAAATTGGTGATCGCAAACAGCGGCATCTCGCGCGCCGCAAGCTCGTCCACCAGTTCGATCATGCCGGCAACCGGTCCGGGGATCGTTTCGAGCCAGCGAGGGACATATGCCTCGATCAGTGCGCGCTCGTCCGGATATCGGGCGATCAACTCGGCGGTAGTGTCCGCCGCGTCGCGCCCGGCATCGTGTTGAAAATGCCATTCAGGCGTCACGACATTGGCAACAAACCAGTCCAGCCGATCGGGATCAGGGATCAGCTTGGCGTAAAGCGCGCGGATGTCCCAAGAATACAGGACATTGCCAACATCGAAGACAATCGCCCCGAGGCGATCGATCAGTGCCATGCGCGTAGTGCTGGGCAGGCCTAGCCCTGGCGAGCCTTGAACCGCTTGTTCACCTTGTTGATGACATAGGTGCGCCCACGGCGCCGGATCACGCGATTGTCGCGGTGGCGGCCCTTCAGGCTCTTCAGGCTGTTGACGATCTTCATGGGATGCTCGCGCGGCGGGAGGTGATACAGCGAAGCGCGCCAGCTAGTCGGGTGGGGGGGCGAAGTCAAGCCGATCCGGCAGTCTGGCCTTGAACTGCGCGCCGAACGCAGGTAGTGGGATCGGCTTAAAGTGGCGCGGCCCCGGGCCGTCCGGGCGCGCATGCGTCCCCGCCCGAACTCCAGCGAGAGACTTTCAATGGCCGTCCCAAAGCGTAAAACCTCGCCGTCGCGGCGCAACATGCGGCGCAGCCACCACGCGCTTGTCCCCGTGCAGACGCAGGAGTGCCCGAACTGCGGCGAACTCAAGCGCCCGCATCACCTGTGCAACGCGTGCGGCCACTATAATGATCGCGAAGTGATCGAGGTCGCCTCCTAAGGCATTGCAGACGTTGTCCACCCAACCCCCGTCGCCCATCGTCGCCCTCGATGTCATGGGGGGAGACGAGGGTGCGTGCACGATGATCGCGGGTGCGGCGATCGCGCGCGAACGCTATCCCGCGCTCCGCTTCAAACTGTTCGGCGATCAGGATGCGATCGCGGCGGAACTCGTCCGCGCGCCTGCGCTCGAACGCGTCGCGCAGGTGATCCACACCGCCGAAGTTGTTCTGGGAACCGATAGGCCCAGCCACGCGGTCCGCCATGGGCGCGGTTCCTCGATGGGGCTGGCGATCGCGGCGGTGAAGACGGGTGACGCCGATGTCGCGGTTTCGGCGGGCAACACCGGCGCGCTGATGGCGATGTCCAAGGTCACGCTGCGCACGCAGCCCGGGATCGATCGGCCAGCGTTGGCGGCGCTGCTGCCCAACCGCCAGAGCGAATCGGTGATGCTCGATCTTGGCGCCAATGTGGACTGCACCGCAGAAAATCTCGTCCAGTTCGCGGTGATGGGCGCGGCGTTCGCGCGCATCGCGCTTGGGTTGAAGCTGCCGCGCGTCGCGCTGCTGAATATCGGCGAAGAAGAACTCAAGGGCACCGAGGAACTTCGCGAGGCCGCCGCCATCCTGCGCGCCGCCGATCTGCCGATGCGCTTCGATGGTTTCATCGAGGGGGACAAGCTGGTGCGCGGTGACGTGGACGTGATCGTAACCGATGGCTTCACCGGCAACATCGCGCTCAAGACCGCGGAGGGCACCGCGCGACTGGTGACGCAACTCGTTGGCCAGGCATTTCGTAGCTCATGGATGAGCAAGCTCGGCTATCTGCTGTCCGCCAACGCGTTTCGCAGCCTCAAGAGCCATGTCGATGCGAACAACCATAACGGCGCGGTCTTCCTCGGGCTGAACGGGCTGGTGGTGAAGAGCCATGGCGGGGCGACACCCCGGGGCGTCGCCAACGCGATCGGAGTGGCGCACGATCTCGCGGTCGAAGGCATCGGCCAACGCATCGCGCGCGATCTGGAATCGGTCCGCGCGCGGCGCGCCGCGCAGCTTGCGGCCGCGACGTTGGCGATCGTCCCCGCTCCGAGCGCGCACGCCGCCTGATGCTGCGTTCACGCGTGATCGGCACGGGGGGGTATCTGCCGCGCCAGGTGTTGACCAACGACGATCTCGCCCAGCGCCTGGATACGAGCGATGCGTGGATCATCGAGCGCACCGGGATTCGCCAGCGCCATATTGCGGCCGAGGGCGAACTGACGTCCGACCTCGCGGTCGCCGCCGCGCGCCATGCGCTCGCGGCGGCGGGGGTGGTGCCCGATGACATTGACCTGATCGTGCTCGCCACCGCCACGCCAGACCAGACCTTTCCCGCCACGGCGACCGCGGTGCAGGCCAAGCTGGGCATGACGCGCGGAATGGCGTTCGATGTGGGCGCGGTTTGTTCTGGTTTCCTCTACGCGCTCGGCGTGGCCGATTCGATGCTGCGAGGCGGCAACGTCCGAACCGCGCTGGTGATCGGTGCGGAAACCTTCAGCCGCATCCTCGACTGGGAAGATCGCGGCACCGCAGTACTCTTCGGTGACGGCGCCGGCGCGATCGTGCTTCGCGCAGAAGAGAGCGCGGGAACGACTGACGATGCGGGGATCCTCGCGGTCAAGCTTCACTCGGACGGGCGACATTCCGATCTGTTGTATGTCGATGGCGGCCCATCGAGCACCGGAACCGTGGGCAAGCTCAGGATGCGCGGGCGCGAGGTATTCCGGCACGCGGTGGTGAACCTTGCCGAAGTGATGGGCGAGGTTCTGGCGCAGGCGGGCCTGAGCGCTTCCGACGTGAAGTGGCTGATCCCGCACCAGGCCAATCTGCGAATTCTGGAGGCAACCGCGCGGAAGCTCGGCCTGCCGATCGAACGCGTCATCGTGACTGTTGACGCGCATGCGAACACGTCTGCGGCCTCGGTCCCGCTCGCGCTCGACGTCGCGGTGCGTGACGGGCGGGTGAAGCGCGGCGACCTTTTGCTGCTCGAAGCAATGGGCGGCGGCTTTACCTGGGGCGCGGCTGCTATTCGCTGGTAAAGAGCGTGAAACGATGTTAAGCCGCAACGGTCCGGGGCATACGGCAGGCGGCAATCGATGGCGAATTCGGGTACAGTGACACGAGTGGAGCTGTGTGAGGCAGTGCACGCGACGATTGGATTGCCGAAGAGCGAGTGCGCTCGGCTGGTCGATAACGTCCTGGGGACGATTTGCCATGCGCTCGCGGCCGGCGAGGACGTCAAGCTTTCGGGCTTCGGCACCTTCTTGCTGCGCGACAAGCGCGAGCGGATCGGGCGCAATCCCAAAAGCGGCGACGTGGTGCCGATCGCATCGCGTCGCGTGATGACTTTCCGCCCAAGTCATTCGCTGCGCGCCGCGATCGAGGCCGCGTGAGGCGGTGGCGATGAAGACCCTGCCCCCAGCCATGGCGATGAAGCCGATCGGCGCGGTGGCGGCCGACCTCGGCGTGGCCGCGCATGTTCTGCGCTTCTGGGAAGCGCGCTTGCCCGCGATTGCGCCGCTGAAGCGTGCGGGTGGACGCCGATATTACCGCCCGGCCGATGTCGCGCTGCTTCGGGCAGTGGCGCAGCTGACGCGCGAACGTGGCATGACATTGGCGGGCGTGGAGCGATTGATCGCGGAGCGCGGCGCGACGGCAGTGGCGGCCGAGCACGGAGGCGGCGCGGCGGCGGTATCCGCGCCGCAGGATTGGCACGATGGCGTGATCGCGGTGCGCGATCGTCTGGCGGCGGCGCTCGGCGAGTTTCGGGCCGCGTAAAGCCTCGCGATCAGCCGATGTGAAAGGCGTGGCGTAGCCCGTCGATCACGAACTGCGCCGCGAGCGCGGCGAGCACCACGCCCAGCAGCCGGGTAATCATCGTTTCAATCCGCCGCCCGATGAAGGCCATCAGCGGCCCTGCCGCGAGGAGCGCGACCATCGTGAGCAGCAGCATCGCGGCGAGAGCGGCGAGGACTGCGCCGCGCGTGGCCCAATCGTCGGCGCGCGCAATCTGCAGCATTACCGAGGCGATCGACCCTGGTCCCGCGATCATCGGGATCGCCATCGGGAAAACGCTGATATCTTCTTCGCATACTGGCCGATCGTGCGCCGCGGCATCGCTCGCAACCTCGGCGGCGCGCTCCTCGCGGCGTTCGGTGCGCTTTTCGAACACCATGTCCGCCGCGATCAGGAACAGCATGATCCCGCCCGCGACGCGGAACGCATCAAGGCTTACTCCCAAGGTACGCAGCAGTGGTCGTCCAAGCAGCGCGAAGAACAACAGGATCGCGCCCGCCGTCAGTACCGATCGGATCGCCATGGCGCGACGGTGCGTGGCCGACGCACCCGAAGTCAGGCTGGCGAAGATCGGCGCGCAGCCGGGTGGGTCGATGACGACGAAAAAGGTGACGAACGCCGAAGTGAACGCCGCGATCAGCCCACTATCCACCGCACGCCGCCCTGGCGCGCGCGGCGACCAGCGTGTTTGCGAGCAGGCGCGAGATCGTCATCGGGCCAACCCCGCCGGGCACCGGGGTGATCGCGCCCGCGACTTGGGCGGCTTCATCGAAGTCGACGTCGCCGACCAGGCTTCCGCCCGCAAGCCGATTGATGCCGACGTCGATCACGCACGCGCCCGGCTTGATCCAGTCCCCACGCACCATCCCGGCGCGACCGACGGCGGCGATCAGAATATCCGCTTGGCGGGCAAGCGCGGGCATATCGGTGGTCCGGCTGTGCGCGATGGTGACGGTCGCGTCCGCTGCGAGCAGCAACTGCGCGACGGGCTTGCCCACGATGTTCGATCGCCCGATCACCAGCGCGTTGGCACCACGCGGTACCACGCCCGCCGCCGCGATCAGGTCCATGCAGCCGAGCGGCGTGCACGGCACCAGCCCTGGCAGCCCCACCGCCAGTCGGCCGCTGTTGACCACGTGGAACCCGTCCACATCCTTCGCGGGATCGATCGCGTCGATCACTGCGGCTTCCCGAATGTATGGCGGCAGCGGCAACTGGACGAGGATGCCATCGATCACCGGATCGGCGTTGAGCGCACCGATCAGCGCGAGCAGTTCGGCCTCGGTGGTCGTCGGGGCGAGCGCATGGTGCGTGCTGACGATCCCCGCCTCGGCGGCGGCCCGGCGCTTGCTGCGGATATACACCTGGCTCGCCGGGCTCTCGCCGACGAGTATTGTTGCCAGCCCCGGGGCGCGACCGTGCGCTGCGAAAAACTCGGCCACTTCGATGCCCACGCGCTCGCGCAGGGCGGTGGCAAGCACTTTGCCGTCGAGAATGCGCGCGCCCATGCGGCGGGTTAGCCGCGTCGGCGCGTGGCGGTCAAACGATCAGGCGGCGTAGGCGCTGACCGCGAGCGGATCGATCACGTGATGCTGGACGATGTAGATGATCAGCCAGGCTACGAACGGCGAAAAATCGAGCCCGCCAAAATCGGGCAGGATGCGCCGGATCGGTCGCAAGATCGGCGCGGTAATGCGATCGAGCATGTCGAGGAGCTGGCGGACGCCCGACGAACGCGTGCTGATGACGTTGAACGCGATCAGCCATGAGACGATCACCTGGGCGAAGAGGAGGAACACGATCAGCTGCAGAATGATGCTGATCACATCGAGAATGGCGGGCAGAGGGTTCATAAGCTTGATGTAGGGCGCGCGCGGGGGGAGGGGAAGGACGCGACGTCAACCGCCGACCACCTCGACCACATAGCGCCCCGGCGCATCCTCGATCCCCTTCCCCGGATCACGCGCAGGCACATGTTCGCCCGACCGGGGCGCGATCCACGCCCACCAGTCTGGCCACCAGCTTCCCTTGGTTTCGGTGGCGGTGGCGACGAACTCGTCCATCGTCGCGGGCAAGGCGCCCTCGCTCGACCAGTAGCCATATTTGCCCGCACTGGGCGGATTGACGACGCCCGCGATGTGGCCGCTGCCGGCGAGAACGAAGCGGATCGGTCCCGCGAAGTGCCGCGTGATGTGATAAACCGACCGCGCGGGGGCGATGTGATCCTCCTTGCCCGCCTGGACGAAGCTCGGCGTGTGTACGGTGGAAAGATCGATCGGCGTGCCGTCGATCACGATGCTGCCAGGTTTGGCGAGGCGATTGTCGCGGTAGAAATCGAGCAGGTAGCTCTTGTGCCAGGTCGCGGGGACGTTGGTGGCGTCGGCATTCCAGAACAGAAGATCGAAGGCGAGGTAATCCTTGCCGAGCATGTAATTGTTGACGACGTAATTCCAGATCAGATCGTTCGAACGCAACAGATTGAACGTGCCCGCCATGTAACGTCCATCCAGATAGCCGGTTTCGCGGGTGAGTTCCTCGATCGCAGCGATCTGCGCATCGTCTATGAACACCTTCAACTCGCCCGCATCCTCGAAGTCCACCTGCGCGGTGAAGAAGGTGGCGCTCTCGATCATCGCCGCCTGCCCGCGTGCCGCAAGCAGCGCCAATGTCGCCGCGAGCGTCGTGCCCGCGACGCAATAGCCGATCGCATGGGTGGACACGGCCCCAGTCGCGCCGAGCACGCGCGCGATAGCCTCGAGGAACCCCTCGCATACATAGGTCTCGATCGTGGCATTGGCGAATTCGCTGCCCGGATTGCGCCACGAGACCACGAAAACCGTGAGACCCTGAGAGACCGCCCACGCGATGAAGCTCTTTGCTGGGCCAAGATCGAGGATGTAAAACTTGTTGATCCATGGCGGAAAGATCAGAAGTGGTGTCTTGCACACTTTGGCGGTCGTGGGTGTATACTGAATCAGCTGAAACAGGCGGTTTTCATAGATCACCTTGCCCGGCGTTGCGGCGATATTGCGCCCGATCTCGAACGCAGTGTCATCGACCATGGTCAACTTGCCCGCGGTCAGATCGGCGATCATGTGTTCGATCCCCACTAACAGCGATTCGCCGTCGCTCTCGGCAACTTTCTTCATGACTTCGGGGTTGAGCAGCGCGAAATTGGCCGGGCTCATCGCATCGACGAACTGTCGGGTGTAGAAGAGCATCTTCTGTCGTTCGTCGTCTCCCAGACCTTCGGCACCGCCGGCGGCGTCGATGACGAAGCGTGAGGTTAACAGATAGGCCTGGCGGACGAAGTCGAACACAGGCTGTTCGCGCCACGCATCGCCCTTGAAACGCTTGTCCTTGTCGGCTTGCGCCGCGAGCGCACGGTCGCCGCCGGTGCCATCGGCGAACCCGGTCCACAGCGCGAGCGCGCTGCGCCAATAGTCCCCCTGCATCGCTGCGAGGCGTTCGGGATCGGCGAACATCGCGCTCATCGCCGAACTCCACTGCGTCGCCATCGCGGAGACCGTGTCGGTGCCCATCGGGCTCGGCGCGGCGCTCTGCCGGCTCCAGAATTCGAGCATCGCCTGGCTCGCACGCCCCATCAGATTGGTGAAACGGCGCAGCTGATCCGCAGCTTCGCCCTCGGGCGGGGTCTCGGCGGGCGTCTCGGCGTCGGCGATCATGGCGATCCTCCAGTGTTATCGTTGTGCAACGTCTAGCGCAGCAGGCTTTCCTTCGGAACCCGCGCGGGTGGACAGCGATTATTATGGCGCTAATGTGAAGTACGCCGCCCGTTGCGGGCGCGACACGATTTGCAGGGAGTAGTTACCGATGAAAATCTTCGTCCCGCTCGCCGCCGCGTTCGGCCTGGCCATGCTCACCCCTGCGATGGCGCAGGACGCGCCCGCAATGGCACCGGACGCGTCTGCCGCGCCCGCGCCGATGGCCGCCGATTCGTCCGCCATGCCTCCCTGCGGCCCGGGCGTCACCGACAAGTGCCAGCAGACCCCTGCCGCACAGCGGATGGCGACCCAGGAATATAAGGGCGGCGGCAAGGATAATTCGGCGATGATGAGCCATGGCGGCATGGGCCATGGCAAGATGATGATGCACCATCATCACCACCGGCGCCCGAGCTAAGACCGCTCCGGAGCGGGCGGCTGTCCGCCGCCGCCCGCGCCCGAGGGATCATGAACGAACAAGAATTCTATCGGGTCAGACGTCTGCCGCCCTATGTGTTCGCCGAGGTGAACGCGATGAAAGCGCGCGCGCGCGGTGCCGGGCAGGACATCATCGATCTGGGGATGGGCAATCCCGATAGCGCGCCTCCCGCCCACGTAATCGCAAAACTCGCCGAAGTCGCAGCGTCACCCGGCGCGCACGGTTACAGCGCGTCCAAAGGCATCCCGGGGCTACGGCGAGCGCAGGCGGCGTATTACAAGCGGCGCTGGGACGTGGACCTCGATCCCGAAACCGAGGTGGTCGTCACGCTTGGATCGAAAGAGGGCTTCGCCAATATGGCGCAGGCGATCACCGCGCCGGGCGACGTGGTCCTCGCGCCCAACCCGTCCTATCCGCTGCACACCTTCGGCTTCATCATCGCGGGCGCATCGATCCGCTCGATTCCCGCAGCGCCGGGGCCGGAGTTCTTCGACGCATTGGAGCGCGCGGTGCGCTACACTGTGCCCACGCCGCGCGTGCTGGTGATGGGATACCCGTCCAACCCCACGGCGCAAGTTGCTGATCTCGCCTTCTACGCCGAGGTCGTGAAGTTCGCGCACGCGCACGGGCTGGTCGTTATGAGCGATCTGGCATACGCCGAAATCTATTTCGATGGCGTGCCCACCCCGTCCATCCTCCAGGTGCCCGGAGCGAAGGAGGTCGCGGTCGAGTTCACGTCGATGTCCAAGACCTATTCGATGGCGGGCTGGCGGATCGGCTTCGCAGTCGGCAACGCGCGACTGCTCGCGGCGCTGGCGCGTGTAAAGAGCTATCTCGATTATGGCGCATTCACGCCGATCCAGGCGGCGGCGGTCGCGGCGCTGAATGGTCCGCAGGACTGCGTGGCGGAGGTGCGAGCCCTGTATAAGCGTCGCCGCGACGTGCTGGTGGAGAGCTTTGGCCGCGCTGGGTGGGAGGTGCCGTCTCCGCGCGCCTCGATGTTTGCGTGGGTGCCGCTGCCGCCCGCGCTGGCGCATCTGGGGAGCCTCGAGTTTTCCAAGCAACTCCTCACGCACGCGGGGGTCGCGGTCGCGCCAGGTGTCGGCTTCGGCGAGGAAGGCGACGGTTTCGTGCGCATCGCGTTGGTGGAAAACGAACACCGTATCCGTCAGGCCGCGCGCGCGGTACGCAAATATCTGGCGCAGATGGGCGTGAATACGCCCTCGCTTGCCCGCAGCTGAGCGGCTCCGCAACTATCGCGGCGCACGAAGCGTTCTATCGGCCAACTCAACAGGAGAAATTCCATGGCCGAAGAAATCCGTCGCGATCCCGTTACCGGCGATACCGTCATCGTCAAACGGGGCGGCGGCAATGGTCTGCTGATCGTCGTCTTGCTGCTGATCGCGCTTGCAGCGCTCGCCTATTTCACCGGGTTGATCAATATTGGCGGCAAGCTCGCCGCGCCCGACGTGTCGGTAACCGGCGGCCAGACCCCCACTGTCACCACCGGCGAGATCGTCGCGGGTACGACCAAGCAGACGGTCGATGTGCCCCAGGTTGAGACAACCAAGAAGGAGATCGACGTGCCAACGATCGGAGTCAAGAAGGCTCCTCCGGCGAGCAATTAGCCGATGGATCCGCTGCGTCTGATCCTGGCGATCATCCTGCCGCCGCTCGGTGTCTTCCTTCAGGAAGGCACTTCGCAGCGGTTCTGGATCGATTGTGTCTTGACGTTGTTCGGCTGGCTGCCCGGCGTCCTTTACGCGATCTATTGTCTGGCGCGGCCAGCGTCCGCAATCTAGGCGGCTCGCCTCGCGCGGCGGGCCACGCTAGGGACATCGGGTGACGCCGTCCCCCCACATGGCCCGCGCGCTTGCACTCGCAGCGCAAGCGGGTGCGGCGGGCGAGGTGCCGGTGGGAGCCGTCATAGTCGCTGCCGATGGCACCGTGATAGCCGAGGCCGCCAACGCCACCCGCCGCCATTCCGATCCAACCGCACACGCCGAAGTGCTGGCGATCCGTGCCGCCGCCGCGCAGCTCGGTGCGGATCGGCTGGCGGGGACCGCGCTCTGGGTTACGCTCGAGCCCTGCGCGATGTGTGCAGGCGCGATCGCGCACGCCCGGATCGCGCGCGTGTATTATGGTGCAGCGGATCCCAAGGGCGGCGCGATCGATCACGGCCCGCGCCTTTTCGCGTGGCCGACGATCCACCATCGACCCGAAGTCTATGGTGGAATCGAGGAGGCTGCGTCGGCCGATTTGCTGCGCGCGTTCTTCGAGGCGCGGCGCTGAAGTGGACGCCTCTCAACAACCCGTGACAATAGCGCTAAGCTAACCGACGCACCCTGCGTTCAGGATCCTGATGCACCCCTTCCCGTGGGCGGATGTCGCCATCATCCTCGCGCTGATCGCGCTCAATGGCTTTTTCGCGATGTCCGAACTCGCGATCGTTTCGGCACGCCGCGCCCGCCTGCAGTCGATGGCCAAAGCGGGGCGGCGCGGTGCGGCGACGGCGCTCGTGCTGGGGGGGGATCCCGGCCGGTTCCTGTCGACCGCGCAGATCGGCATCACGCTGATCGGCATTCTGGCGGGCGCCTACTCGGGCGAGAAGCTCGGCGGGCCAGTGGCCGAACGGCTGGCGATGCTGGGAATGGCGTCTGCAACCGCAAAGAGCCTCGGGTTCGCCGCGGTGATCGCGCTCACCACCTATTTCAGCCTGACAATAGGCGAGCTCATCCCCAAGCAGCTCGCGCTGCGCTCGGCCGAACCGATTGCGGCGGCCGTCGCGCCGTTCATGGCCGGTCTCGCGCGCGTTGCCGCCCCGGTGGCGTGGCTCCTCGATCGCTCGAGCCGGCTCGTGCTTTCGATCTTCGGGCGTCCTCGCGCCCCGGCGCATGTCACTGCCGAGGAGGTGCAAATGGTGGTCGCGGAAGCAACCGCCAGCGGCACGATCGACGAGGGCGAGCGCGCATTGATCGCGGGGGTGATGCGTCTGGCTGAACGCACCGTGCGCGGGATCATGACGCCGCGCACCGAAGTGGAGTGGCTTGATGCTGGCGCGGACGATGGCGAGACGCGCGCGCGCCTGATCGCGACCAAGCACACGCGCCTGCTGGTGGCCGAGGGCAGTATCGATAATGTGCTGGGCGTGGTTGAGGCGCGCGATCTGCTCGCGGGGATCCTGCGCGGAGAACCAATCGATCTGCGCGCCGCCGCCGTGCGCGCGCCGGTGATCCCCGACGTGACCGATGCCTCCGATGCCGTCGCGGTTCTGCAATCGGGCGCCGTACCGCTGGCTCTGGTGCACGATGAATATGGCCATTTCGAAGGGATCGTTACGCCCGCCAACCTGCTCGCCGCGATCGCGGGCGCGTTCCGCAGCGATCTGGACGCCGACGACGATGGGTTGGCTTTCCGGTGCGAAGACGGATCGTGGTTGATCGCGGGCGCGATGCCCGCCGACGAGATGGCCGAGCTGCTTGATCTCAAGCTGCCCGAGCAGCGCGACTATGAAACTGCGGCGGGCTATGTGCTCGCCGAGCTGCGCCATTTTCCTGAAACCGGCGAGTGTTTCGCGCGGCACGGCTGGCGCTTCGAGGTGATCGACATCGATGGCCGCAAGATCGACAAGTTGCTCGTGGGGCGCGGGCGAGCCGCTTAAAATGCGTCTGTGGGCAACGGCGACGGGCCGATCAGCCGCTCGTGTTCGCGGATCGCGAATCGATCGGTCATCCCCGCGAGATAGTCCGCGATGTGGCGCGCGCGTTCGGGTTCGGCGGCGGGCAATGTCGCCGCCCATGTTGGCGGAAGCCGCGCGGGATCGGCGGCGAGCGCGGCGAACAGCGAAGAGACGCACTGCGCGGCGGGGCGGGTAACGCGCACCACCTCGGGATGGTGGTAGAAGGCGCGATAGAGGAACGCCTTCAGCGCTCGCTCGGTCGCCGCCATGCTGGGCGAGAAGCTGACCAGCGCACGCCCCGCCGCACGCACCGCATCCGGATCGGCCGGGACGGTTTCGGCCAGCGCCGCGCGCGTGTGTGCAATCAGATCGGCGACCATTCGCCCGAGCGCCTCGCGGATAAGCTCGGGCTGGACGCGCGCTTCCGCCGCGTCGATGAAGCGCGCCTGCGCCTGCGCCCAGCAGTCGGCGAGAAACGGCACCGCGAGCACCGCATCCAGATCTATCAGCCCCGATCGCAGCGCATCGTCCAGATCATGACAATCATACGCGATATCGTCGGCGAGCGCTGCGACCTGCGCCTCGAGGCTGGGCCAGGTCGAAAGCGCCAGCGGCCACTCGGCATCCGCCTGCGCCAGCGCCCAGCCGGGTTCGGGAACCGGGCCGTTATGCTTGGCGAGGCCCTCCAGCGTCTCCCAGCTGAGGTTGAGACCATGGAAATCCGGATAGGGCGTCTCCAGCCGCGTCACCACGCGCAGCGTGTGGCCGTTATGATCCCAGCCGCCCATGTCCGCGAGCGCCGCATCCAGCGCCGCCTCCCCTGCATGGCCGAACGGGGGGTGCCCCAGATCATGTGCGAGCGCACATGCCTCGGTCAGATCCTCGTTCAGCCCCAGCGCGCGCGCCACCGTGCGCGCAATCTGCGACACCTCCAGCGTGTGCGTGAGCCGCACACGGAAATGATCGCCCTCGGGCGCGGCGAACACCTGCGTCTTGCCGTTGAGGCGACGGAACGCGATGCAGTGGACGATCCGGTCCCGGTCGCGCTGGAACGGGTCGCGAGTGGCGGACGGGGGCTGCAGATGCAGGCGGCCGCGCGAGCGGGCGGGGTCGGCGGCGTAGGGGGCGGGCATCATGCTCCCTTACGCGCGCGTCGGTCCGCGCGCCTACATCTCCTCGCCGCCGTCGTCTGCCCCGGGTGAGGTCAGCAGCGCGTCCGACACCTGTGCGGAGTTGCCCCGGATCGCGGCTTCGATCCTGGCCATCGTCGCGGGGTTGGCCAGCAGATACTTTTTCGAATTCTCGCGCCCCTGCCCGATGCGCACGCTATCATGGCTGAACCACGCGCCCGATTTTTCCACGATCCCCGCCTTGACGCCCAGATCGAGGATCTCGCCCACCTTGGAGACGCCCTGGCCGTACATGATGTCGAACTCGACCTGCTTGAACGGCGGTGCGACCTTGTTCTTCACCACCTTCACACGCGTGGTGTTGCCGACGATGTCGTCTCCATCCTTGATCTGGCCGGTGCGACGGATGTCGAGGCGGACGGACGCGTAGAACTTCAGCGCATTACCCCCGGTTGTCGTCTCCGGGTTGCCGTACATCACGCCGATCTTCATACGCAGCTGGTTGATGAAGATCACGATGCACTTCGAGCGACTGATACTGCCGGTCAACTTGCGCAGTGATTGACTCATCAGCCGCGCCTGCAGGCCCACATGGCTGTCGCCCATCTCGCCCTCGATCTCGGCGCGCGGGACGAGCGCTGCGACCGAATCCACCACCAGCACGTCGATCGCGCCCGAGCGCACCAGCGTATCGACGATTTCCAGCGCCTGCTCGCCGGTATCGGGCTGGCTGACGATCAGGTTCTCGACATCGACGCCCAACTTCTTCGCGTAGATCGGATCGAGCGCGTGCTCGGCATCCACAAACGCCGCCGTGCCGCCCAGCTTCTGCGCTTCGGCCACGACGTGCAGCGCCAGCGTCGTCTTGCCCGACGATTCCGGACCATAAATTTCGATAACACGCCCCTTGGGCAGCCCGCCGACACCCAAAGCGAGATCCAGCCCCAAAGATCCGGTGGAAATCACCTCCACCTCCTGCGCCTCGCGCTGGCCCAGCCGCATCGCCGAACCCTTGCCGAACGCGCGGTCAATCTGGGCCAAAGCCGCGTCCAGCGCGCGTGTGCGGTCCCCGCCCTGATCGCCCGCGCCAACCTTGCTCACTGCCGCAATCGCCATGTCTGCATCCCTCGAAACCGTCGCGCACTCTCGCACGCGCAGCGCGGCCGGGGAAGGGTCAGCCGCTCGGCTCGAGCCCGGCGCGTCGCAGCGCGGCGTCGAGCGCGGGCAGCGAATAGGGTTTGGGCAGCAGAACGGCGTTGCGGAAACGTTCCGGCAGCGAGTCCGCGCCCGATCCCGTAGCGATCACCAGCGGAATGCGTCGCGCGCGCACCGCATCGGCGAGATCGTAAATCTCGCGGCCGTCCACATGAACATCGAGGACTGCGGCATCGAAGGCACCGGCCTCGAACAACGGCCAAGCTTCGCCGAGGGTCACAGCCGGCCCGATCGCGGTGCAACCGAGCTGTTCGAGCATGTCGGTCAGCATCATACTGATCAGCATCTCGTCCTCGACCACGAGGACGCTCGCGCCGTCCAGAACTCCCTCAACCATATTGCGCCAGCATACCCGTTTTATCGCAGGCGGAGCATAGCCGTTCCGCCCTACGCCGCAAGCCTCGCGCGGACCGCGGCGCTCAGCTCCTGGACCGAAAAGGGTTTGCGCAACAGTGGCGTCGCCGGATCGTCCACGCGCGCGCGCACCTGCTCTTCGGCATAGCCCGAGATGAATAGTGCGCGCAGATCGGGACGGGCCGCGCGTGCGCGTGCCACCAGCGTCGGCCCGTCCATGCCCAGCATGACAACATCGCTGATCAGAAGATCGATATCGGGCCGATCGGCCATGATCGCGAGCGCCTCTTCGCCCGATCCGGCGGTCAAGACCTCATAGCCACTGCGCGTCAGCGCGCGCGCCGCGACCGCGCGCACCATCGCCTCATCTTCCACAAGCAGGATGGTCCCATGACCCCAGCCTTCTAGCGGTGCGGGCAATGCGACTGCGGCGACAGGTTCGACCTGCTCGCCGACTGCAGCGGGCAGATAGATGTCGAAGCGCGTGCCTCGGCCTTGTGCCGACTGGACGAAGATGAAGCCGCCGGATTGCTTGATGATGCCGTACACCATCGCCAGGCCGAGCCCCGTCCCCTTGCCAATCTCCTTGGTGGTGAAGAAAGGATCGAAAACATTGCCGATCACGTCGCGTGCGATCCCGTTCCCCGTATCGGTGACCGAGATCGCCACATAATCGGCGATTGGCATCATCTTGTGACCGAGCGTGGCAACCGTGTCGGCTGAGACCGCGTAAGTGGCGATCGTCAGCGATCCCCCGTTCGGCATCGCGTCGCGTGCGTTGACCGCGAGATTGACGATCACCTGCTCGATCTGCCCCGGATCGATCCGAACCGGCGCGAGAGCCGAACCCTCGTTGACGATCAGCCGCGTATTCTCGCCGAGCAGGCGGCGGAGCAGGTGGCTGAGCTCACCTATGACATCGGCAATCTGGACGACGCGCACGCGCAGCGTCTGCTGACGGGTGAAGGCAAGCAACTGCCGCACCAGATCAGCGGCCCGATTGGCGTTCTGGCGGATCTGATCGGTATCATGATGATCGATACTGCCGGGGCCATGGCGCATCAGCATCAGATCGGCATGGCCGATAATCGCGGTCAGAATATTGTTGAAATCATGCGCGAGACCACCCGCGAGCTGGCCGAGTGCCTGCATCTTGGTGACCTGACGCATCTGCGCTTCGAGCCTGAGTTGCAGGCTATCATCCTTGGCGATCGCAAAAAGCTGATCGAAGCGCGCGGCGTAGCCCAATGTCACCATCATCGGCTCGCCCGGTCTGCTTGCGGGCATCACGCGCAGATCGCGCAACTTCTGCGTGGTCGGCAGCGCGCTGATTGCGCCTTCGATTGCCGCGCGGTCCTGCTCTGCGAACAGCTCGGCGAACCGCGCGTTGATGATGTCGCGCGCTCCGAGGAGGTCGCGGAAAGTTCGATTGGCCGAGATAAGGTGCCCGGCGCGCGAGATCGCGGCGTGCCCGATTCCCACCTCCTCGGTGATCTTCCCGACCGTCATCCCGTCCGGCCGGAGAATCCCGCTCGCGCTGGCGCGCCCTTTGCGCAGCTCGCGACCCAAACTGCGTATCGCAAGCGCTCCCGCCAGCGCGAGGATCGCCGCACCGGCTCCCGGCCAACGCGCAATCAGCCAGCCTAGATAGCAGGCGGAGGCCGCCGCCGCCACGCCGGCCGCGATCAGGAAGCGTGGCGAAACGGCAGACGGCGCATCGGATCGGGACTGCATCAACGCGTAGAGACGGTTCTGTGCTCGCGGCGTCAAGCGCAGGGCGTAACGCGGTTAGCGCATGGGGAACTGCAGCAGGCGTTCCCCCACGGGCACGAACGCCGTCGCGGGACCGCCGAGCGCGCGGCGGATCGCGAGGTCGGCGACATCCAGACCGCCAGTGAGCGCGCCGAATGCCGGCAGGATCAGCTTGGAAGAGCTCATCACGAAACACCGCCGCGCAACAGATCGGCCGCGCGCGGCGACCCGGAGCTTGGGATGGAAATGCCCCGAAATCTCGGGCGCAAGCTCATCCGCCTGCGCCTCGTGCCGCAGCATGATCCCGTCCACGCGCGCCTCCGCGACCACGCGGCCACCTGCAGCGGCGATCCACGGATCATGGTTGCCAACGATCCAGGTCCAGTCGACGCTCGCCGTCAGCCGTGCAAGCAGCGCGCGTGCATCGGGCGCGAGCCGCGCCGCGCCGTGCGAATCATGGTAGCTGTCCCCAAGGCACCAGAGCGCCCGCGCGCCGGTGGCTTCGATCAGTGTGGCCAGCCGGGCAAGCGTTTCGATGCTGTCGTATGGCGGCAGCATCATGCCGGACCGCGCGAAGGCGCTGGCCTTTTCGAGGTGGAGATCGGCGACCAGCAATGCGCCGCGCTCGGGCCACCAGAGCGCGCCATCGATCAGCGGGATCAAGCGGTGGCCGCCGAACATAAGGTGAACCATGTGCGGTGCGTACACGCGCGAGCGCGCAGTGGGAAGCGCCCCGTGTCGCCTCAGGCTGCGATGGTCATACGCTTCGGCTGCCCCCAGAGGTGCGCCCGGTAGGCGGCGAAACACGCCTCGCCGCACCTGAGCCGCATCAAGGCACCCTCCGCGATCAAACGCGGCGCATCGGGGTGCGCTGCGAGGATTGGCCGCAGCACCTCGCGGTTCCAGTCCTGCGAATGTTTGACGTCGAGCACCGCGTGCAGATCGAAATAGCGTCGCTGTCGATCGGTCAGCCCCAGGCGACGCAGACCGGCCGCAGTCTTCGCCGAACGGCCCGGTGCGGTCAGCTCGATGACGCCGAGCGCGCCGATGCTTGCCCACGCGTATCGGCGCGTCGTCGCGAAAGCGGCCATCGTGTTCGCGAGCGCGAGGCTCTGCCAGACTGTCGCCTCGATCGTTGGTACGAGTTCGAGATCATCAACCAGCACGCCAAGCATCGGTCCGTGCATTCCGCGAATGTTACCGCGCCCCATTTCGTCCCAATAGTTGCGCGCAAGCTCCAGCTTTGCCTGTGCGGGCGTCAACTTCACCTGTGTCAGCGCAACCAGATCGTCGAACCCGGCCTCGCCTGCGACTTCCTGTTCGAGGAACCACCGCATTTCATCGAATGTGGCCGATTCCGCGAGCCAATCGAACAGCGGATCGTGCTGGCCGGCACCGTTGTGCTCGAGCGCTTCGAACCATTCGATGAAGGCATCGGCATCAACGGGTGCCAAAGCTGCGATGGCTGCGACCTCGGCGCGCCCGGCCTCAATCCAATAGCCTTCAAGCTCGCGCATCGCGCGCTCGTCATCGAGTTCGTGCTGCCAATCGGGTCCGGGAACCGCAACCGCAAGCCGACGGCGGTTGAACTGGGCTAGACTGCGGTGGAAAGCGTGCGGATCGGCGGGAGACCAAGGATCACCCGCCGTCCGAAACGCAGACCGACGCAAAGCAACTGAAGACATGGTTGGTTCCCGAACCGCGCGCGATGGGGGAGGGTTGCGCAGGGTTCGGAAACCACAACCCTCTTCGTTCGAGCACGTTCCGAGGTTGCAGATGCGACCAAATTTCCGCTAAATTTCCACGATGCGGTTGGGCAGCTCGTTCGCTTCGTGCGCGGTGGCGGGGAAATGCTCGGCGAGCACCGCGCCCGCGAGCGCGATCGCTCGTTCGAACCCGCCCGCGAGATCGCCCGCACGTGCCGCGTGGGTCAGCGCGGCGATCGTGGTGTTCCAGTGATCGGGCGAGACCTTGGCGTAAATGCCCGCGTCCGCGATGACTTCGGCGTAGCGTTCGGCGGGGCTCGCTAGCAGTAGCACGCCGGTGCGCGCCGAGGTTTCATGGAGGCCGCGCGCGAGGAACTGATCCTGCGCCAGTTGATGCAGATGCGCGTGGCGATGGCGCGCCGGGGTTAGCAAGCGCTGCAGCGGGGTAAGCGCCACCAGCGCTGCGGCGGCTGCGAAGACCGTGAGCTGGCAAGCGACGAACGCAGCGATTGCGAGGATCGGCGCGACCGGCCCGGGCAGCCAATCGTCACCGAGCGCCCACGGCTGGAAGCCGAGCAGCACGGCCGCAAACGGGATCGCGAGCGCGGCGAACGCGGCGGCAGCGAGCACCGTATCGGGGTGCCCCTCCTTGCGCGTGGCGACTATGCAGAAGATTTCGCCCGTGGTGTGCGCCTCGGCTGCGGTGATCGCGGCTTCGACGCGAGCCTGATCGGTTTGCGTCAGCATCTACCAGCTCCCGCTCGATCCGCCGCCGCCAAACGAGCCGCCACCGCCCGAGAAGCCGCCGCCGCCGCTGTCCGAACCGCCGCCACCGCCGCCGCCACCCCAACCGCCGCCGCCACCGCCACCGAGGAACATGAACGGCAGCCACCCCAGCCCGCTGCTGCGCCCGCCGAACAGCCGTGGAAGTACGAAGAAGGCGAGGATGATGATGAGGAATATCCACGAGCCGCCGCCGTGGCGGCCGTGCGCGGGGCGCGCCTCCTCGGCTGCCTGCTGTTGCTGCGCGGCCGCCACATTGGCGCGCGCATCGGGATCGGGGAGGCTAAGCTGCTTGATGAGCGCGTCGGTGCCATCGACGATCCCGCCGGGCATATCGCCCGCCTTGAATTTTGGGACAATCGCCTCGCGGATGATGATGCTGGAGAGCGCGTCGGTGAGCACGCCCTCCAGCCCGTAGCCGATCTCGACGCGCACCCGGTGCTCGCTAGGCGCAACCAGCAGGAGCGCGCCATCATTCTTCGCCTTCGAGCCGATCCCCCACGCGCGGCCGAGCTGATAACCATAGTCCGCGATGTCGGTGCCCTGCAGGCTGGGCACGGTGGCGACGACGAGCTGGTGGCCGGTCTGCTTTTCCAGCGCGGCGAGCTTCGCATCGAGATCGGCGCGGGTTTGTGCGGGCAGCACGTTGGCGGCGTCCACCACGCGGCCGCTGAGCGGCGGGAAGGTGAGCGCGGCGTGGGCGGGGGGCGCCAGGAGAAGCGCGAACAGCGCGAGCAACGCGAACCATAGCGCGCGCGGCGAGACCCCCTCCGCCCTTCGAGCACCTCTCCCAGAGGGGGAGGAGAAGTCCGCTCCTCTCCCCTTGGGTGAGGTGGCGCGCAGCGCCGGAGGGGGAGCGGCGCGGTCGATCAGAACGTCACCTTCGGAGCGGTATCTGCTCCGGGCGTGGTCGCGGTGAAGGGCACCATTGGCTTGGAGCCGTAAATGGTGTTCGCCGCGATCGCGGCGGGGAACGTGCGGATCGTAGTATTATAGTCCTGCACCGCGCCGTTGTAATCGCGCCGTGCAACGGTGATCCGGTTTTCGGTCCCCTCTATCTGCGATTGCAGCGCGGTGAAATTCTCGCTGCTCTTCAGATCGGGATAGCGCTCCTGCAGCGTCTGCAACGGTCGCAACGCGACCGAAAGATTGTTCTGCGCCTTTTCGTAAGCCGCCACCGCCGCCGGATCGGTCAGCTGTTCGGGCGAGAGATGAATCGCATTCGCCGAAGCTCGCGCCTGCGTCACCCCGATCAGGATGCCCTTTTCGTTTGCGGCAGCGCCCTTGACCGTGGAGACCAGATTGGGGATCAGGTCCGAACGGCGCTGATACTCGTTCTGCACATCCGCCAAGCGCGCCTTGGCGGCTTCCTGCTTGGTGGGAATGGTGTTGACGCCGCACCCCGCGACCGAGGCGGCGAGCGTGAGGGCGAGCAGCGGGCGGGCCATGGTCGCAAGAACTGAGCGCATTCGGGTCTCCGGAAAATCGTTTCAGGCGAGCCGTATTATAAGCACCATACGGCTTCAGCGGAAGAGGCTAGCGCGGATGAAGGTCGGCAACCATCTTCCTCTCGTGAACCGGACACGGCTACTACGCGCGAACGCGATCGAAAGGACCAGATGCATGACCCTCACCCCCGGCGGCGGCATCGGCGACCCGGACGGCGTCCCGCGCGCGGTGCGCATCGCCGTACTCAGCGTCTCGGACACGCGCGACCACGAGACCGATACCTCGGGCGCGCTCCTCGCAGGCCGGGTGGAGAGCGCGGGTCACATCCTCGCGGGCCGCGCGCTGGTGCGCGACGACCGCGCCCAGATCCGCGCGCAGGTGCTGGCCTGGGTGGCGAGCGGCGCGGTCGATGCGGTCGTCACCACCGGCGGCACCGGGCTGACCGGGCGCGACGTGACGCCGGAAGCCTTGGAACCGCTGTTCGACAAGCGCATCGACGGTTTCTCGGTGGTGTTCCATCTGGTCAGCTACCAATCGGTCGGCCTATCGACGCTGCAATCGCGCGCGACGGCGGGGATCATCGGCGGCGTCTTCGTCTTCTGCCTGCCCGGCTCGAACGGCGCAGTGAAGGACGGCTGGGACAAGGTGATCGCGGCGCAACTCGATAGCAGGCATGGGCCTTGCAATCTGGTGGAGCTGATGGGGCGGTTGGGGGAGGTTTGAACGTGGCGGGGAACTTGGGCCGCTCGCTTGTGCCCGCCACCCGCGCGGCGTAGCCCACCGCATGGCATCGGACGAAATCACCTACGAGCGCTATCTCGACCTGCCCCGGCTGCTGTCCGCACAACATGCGCGCAGCGACGCGCCGGACGAGCTGCTGTTCATCATCATCCACCAGACGTCCGAACTCTGGCTCAAGCTGATCCTGAGCGAACTGGATGGCGCGCGCGACCACATCGCCGCCGATGATCTCAGGCCCGCGTTCAAGATGCTGAGCCGGGTGGCGCGCGCCCAGACGCAGATGATCCAGGGGTGGGATGTGCTGGCTACGATGACGCCGTCCGATTACAGCGCGGTGCGGCCGCATCTGGGTAGCTCTTCGGGCTTCCAGAGCTTCCAGTATCGGATGCTCGAAGCGGTGATGGGGGCCAAAAACCCCGCGCATCTGCGGCATTTCGATGAGGAGCCTGCGCTGCGCGACCGGCTCGAAGCCGAACTCGCGCGGCGGGATATTTACGATGTGTCGCTCGATCTGCTGGCTGCGCGCGGCTTTGCGATCCCGGCCGAACGCTCGCGGCCGAGCGCGCAGGTGGAGGCGGCGTGGGCGCAAATCTACCGCGATCCGGCGCGCTGGTGGGATTTGTACGAGTTGGCCGAGAAGCTCGTTGATCTCGAATATCACGTCCAGCGCTGGCGCTTTGGCCATCTGAAGACCGTGGAGCGCATCATCGGCTTCAAGCGCGGCACTGGCGGTACGATGGGCGTGCCCTATCTGGCGAGCGTGCTCAGCCTCACCTTCTTCCCCGAACTTCTGTCCGTGCGGACCGCGCTGTGACGCGCGCCGATGCACTCGCGCTCGATGCCGCCGATCCGCTTGGCCCCATGCGCGCACGTTTCGTGCTGCCCGAAGGCGTGATCTACCTCGACGGGAATTCGCTCGGCGCGCTCCCCGCGCACACGCCCGCGCGTATCGCGGACGCGGTGGTGCGCCAGTGGGGGCACGATCTCGTCGGCAGCTGGAACAGCGCAGACTGGATCGGCGCGCCGCAACGCATCGGTGCAAAAATCGCGCCGCTGATCGGCGCGGCTGCGCATGAAGTGATCGTCGCGGATTCGGTCTCGATCAACCTCTTCAAGCTGCTCGCCGCCGCGCTCGCGCTGCGGCCGGGCCGCAAGACAATAGTGACCGAACCCGGCAATTTCCCGACCGACTTGTACGTGGCCAACGGTCTTGCCGCGACAATCCCCGGCGTGCGTGTGCAGACCGCCGATCTCGCCGATATCCCCGCCGCGCTCGGCCCCGATACGGCGGTGCTGCTGCTCACGCATGTCCACTACAAATCCGCGCACCGCCGCGACATGGCCGCGCTGACCGCAGCCGCGCACGCGGCGGGTGCCCTGATGCTGTGGGATCTGAGTCATTCGGCGGGCGCGGTCGCGTTCGATCTCAACGCCGCGCACGCCGACTTCGCGGTTGGCTGCGGGTACAAGTATCTGAACGGCGGCCCCGGTGCGCCCAGCTTCCTCTTTGCCGCGCAACGCCACCACGACGCGATGGCGACGCCGCTCACCGGCTGGATGGGGCATGCCGCGCCGTTCGCCTTCACCGACGATTATGTGGCCGCAGCGGGCATGACGCGCTTCCTCGCGGGGACGCCGCCGATGCTGAGCCTGCTCGCGCTCGAAGCCGGGGTGGAGATGTTCGCGGACATCGACCTGCAGGCGATCGAGGCCAAGAGCCGCGCGCTCGCCGAACTGCTGATCGCGCGGCTTGGCGAGGTCGCGCCCGAACTCGTACTCGCCTCGCCGCGCGATCCGGCGGAACGCGGCAGCCATCTCGTCTTCGCGCACCCCCACGCCTACGAAATCTGCCAGTGCCTGATCGCGCGCGGCGTGATCGGCGATTTCCGGACACCCGATCTGTGGCGCGCGGGGCTGACCCCGCTGACGCTCAGCTACGCGCAGGTGTGGGATGCCGCCGAGACGATTGGCGAAGTGATGGCGAGCAACGCGTGGGCCGATCCACGCTTCGCGGTTCGCGGGCGGGTGACCTAGCGCTTAAGCCGCACCGCCACGCGTCGTAGTTGCGAACCGTAGGTTTGCGTTGCGCGAGTGTTCCATGTCGATCGGACAACCCGGCTTTGCCGCCCGTTTGATGCAGCCGCGCGCAAGGGCGGAGGTTGATGGCCCGTACGCGCGCTACGCCTCGTCCACCATCGCGGACGGCCTGTCCTATGCGCTGACCCATGCGGCTGCGAGCTACACTCCGCCACCACCCGCCGCGATCACCGGCACGCCGGGCAACGATCGCCTCGTAGGTGGTGCCGGAGCCTACACGCTGAACGGGGGTGGCGGGATCGATACGGCGGTCTTCAATCTTGGCAGCGACTGGACCCCCGGCGTCCGGTTCGACGGCACGGGTGTCGGCAGCGGTGCCCCCGTCGCGCTCGATGACGGATCGGGCGAGCCCAAGATGCTGATCGGGATCACCAATCTTGAAGTACATGGCCCTGATGGAGGCATCATCACCGATGCGATTATCGTCGGCGGCGCGGGTCGTGATCTGCTTTACGGCGGGGTGGGGAATAATATCCTGACCAGCGGCCGCGGCGTCACGACGCTTTATGGTGGGCCGCACGACAACATCTTCTACGTCAACAATCTGTTCGACAGGATCGTCCCGCAACCGGGCGGTTACAATACGATCATCAGCACGGTGCCGTTCACCGCACCGCTCGGGGTGCAGGCGCTCTACCTCGATGGCACGGCGGTCAGCGGCCGCACTACCGGTACGGGCACCACGATCTTCGGCAATAACAGCGGTGATCTGCTGATCGGCGGTGGCAGCGATCACATCTTCGGCGGCGCGGGCAACGATCGGCTGCAAGGCGGCCCCGGCAATAATTATCTCGATGGCGGTGGCGGCGTGAACACCGCGATCTACCATCTCGACAGCGACTGGACTGCGGGTACAGCGTTCGATGGCACCGCGATCGGACCCAAGGGGGGCACGCTCAGCCTCGATGGCGGCGCAGGCCATGTGAACACGCTGGTCAATATCCAGAAGCTTGACATCACGGGCTTCACCAGCGCGCCCAATCAACTCGTCGGCAGCGCGGGGAACGATGTAATCCACGGCGGCAACAGCGACGATACCATCAATGGCGGCCCCGGCGCGGATGCGGTGGCGGGGGGGTTGGGCAATGATCGCTATATCGTCGACAATCCCGGCGACATCGTGCTCGAATATCCGAACCAAGGCTATGACGCGATCTACAGTTCGATCAGCTACCATGTTCCGCCCAATGTCGAGGAACTGCATCTGACGGGCTTTGCTTACGCCGCGACGGCCAATGATCAGGGCAACACACTCTACGCGAGCGATCGCGGATCTCTACTGCGCGGCGGTGCCGGGAACGATACGCTGTACGGCGGTGCGGGCAACGATAGCCTGAGGGGGGGAGACGGCAACGACACGCTTTACGGCGGCAGCGGCAATAATATCCTCGATGGCGGGCCGGGCGCGGATTATCTGGTCGGCGGGCCGGGCAACAACATCTTCATCGAACGCAAGGGCGAGGCGACGGGCGATACGGTCGCCGATTTCAAGACCGGCCTCGACAAGATCGAGCTCGCAGGCTGGGGCGCGGGCAGCACGGTCACGCTCGCCGATCCGGTGGCGCATGTGTGGGCGATCACCGACGGGGTCGATGGCACAACGAACATGCTGACGATCCTGGGGGACGTGCACCCGGCAGACGTGATCTTCGGGTAGGCCGGGCGGCCCTCAACACGCGCGTCCTGGATCGAACGCCTCTCCCTCCCACGCCAGCATTGCGGCAGGAAGGGTCAGCATCAGCAGGAACCAGCCCCAGAACAGGATGCTCGCCTGATGGAAGCTGCGCGGCAGCCACAGGTGCGGGGCGAGGCGGCCATCGTCGAGCGCGAGACCGGTATAGAGCGCGGCAATCAGCGGGAGCACGGCGATTACCGCATAGGCGCGCATGTAGATTCGGTTGCGGATCAGCAGTTCGCGCTCATCGAGCCGCGCGGCGGGTGCGTTGCCGGGACGCCAGAAGGGGGTCGTCGCCAGCCGCGCGAACAGCCCGTAGGCGACCACGATCAACGTAACCCCCGCATAGCGGACGAGCGGCGTACCGCTGCCCAGGTGCAGCAGCGCACCGACAAGATAGGCGCCATACATCGCCGCCACAGCGAGACGGCGGAAGCTGCGCGGGGTATCAGTCATCATTGCCTCCATCGGTTATCTCCTTTGAATGATCGGGGTGGTTGTCGGTAAAAATCGTCTCGATCGGCCGTGCGAACAGCCGCGCGAGCTTGAAAGCGAGCGGCAGCGAAGGGTCGTATCGACCCGTTTCAAGCGCGTTGACCGTCTGCCGAGAGACTCCGAGCCGCTCGGCAAGTTCGGCCTGGCTCCAGCGGCGCTCGGCGCGCAAGACGGGGAGGTGGTTATCCATCGGTGCGACTCGTGTGTCTGGTGTGCTTGATAGATAGACAAGCACGCTTGTCCTGTCAAGCGTGCTTGTCCTCTGCGGCGCAGTGGTGAAAGTGGTGCAATTCTGGTGGGCACGGCTTGACGCTTGCCGCCCGCGCCCATAGTTTTGGTGCTGCCCCCGTTCGTGGGGCCGTATCGCCCCGCCAAAATCGAAAACAAGATCGCGGGGCCTTCCTCCAGGACACCCGAATGCATCTCGCAGATTTGAAGCGCAAAACGCCCGCCGAACTGGTGGGCATGGCCGAAGAGCATGGCATCGAAGCCGCCTCGACGCTGCGCAAACAAGACCTACTCTTTTCCATTCTGAAATCGATGGCGGACAACGGCACCCAGATCATGGGCTCCGGCGTCATCGAAGTCATGCAGGATGGCTTCGGCTTCCTGCGTGCGCCCGAGGCCAGTTACCTGGCCGGGCCGGATGATATCTACATCTCGCCCGCGATCGTGCGCCGCTATAGTTTGCGCACCGGCGATACCATCGATGGCGAAATCCGCGCTCCCAAGGACGGCGAACGCTATTTCGCGCTGACCAAGCTTGGCACGATCAACTTCGACGATCCCGAGACGGTGCGCCACCGGGTCAATTTCGATAACCTCACACCGCTGTATCCAACCGACAAGCTGATCCTCGATACGCTCGATCCCACGATCAAGGACAAGTCTGCCCGCGTGATCGACATTATCTCGCCCCAGGGCAAGGGCCAGCGCGCGCTGATCGTCGCCCCGCCGCGTGTGGGCAAGACGGTGATGCTGCAAAATCTCGCCAAGGCGATCACCGACAATAACCCCGAAGTGTTCCTGATCGTGCTGCTGATCGACGAGCGGCCCGAGGAAGTGACCGATATGCAGCGCAGCGTGAAGGGCGAGGTCGTTTCCTCCACCTTCGACGAAGCAGCGACCCGCCACGTGCAGGTGGCCGAGATGGTGATCGAGAAGGCCAAGCGGCTGGTCGAGCACAAGCGCGACGTGGTGATCCTGCTGGACAGTATTACCCGGCTTGGACGCGCCTATAACACCGTGGTCCCGAGTTCGGGCAAGGTGCTGACCGGCGGCGTGGATGCCAATGCGCTCCAGCGGCCCAAGCGCTTTTTCGGCGCGGCGCGTAATATCGAGGAGGGCGGCTCGCTCACCATCATCGCCACCGCGCTGATCGATACCGGCAGCCGCATGGACGAGGTGATCTTCGAGGAGTTCAAGGGCACCGGCAACAGCGAAATCATCCTCGATCGCAAGATCGCCGACAAGCGCGTCTTCCCCGCGATCGACGTCGGCAAATCGGGCACGCGCAAGGAGGAGCTGCTGGTCGACAAGACCGTGCTCGCCAAGATGTGGGTGCTACGGCGTATTCTCATGCAAATGGGCACGATCGACGCGATGGAGTTCCTGCTCGACAAGATGAAGGAATCAAAATCGAACGAGAGTTTCTTCGATTCAATGAACCACTAGGGCGGTCGGCTACCACTCCAACCTAATCGCCCTCAAGCACGTTGCGCACCAACTGCGCGCCCTCGTCGGTCAGGATCGATTCGGGGTGGAATTGCACACCCACCTGTTTCGCCACCGGGTCCGAGATCGCCATCGCCATCCCGTCCAGCTCGGCATGGACCCGGAAGCGCCCGGGCACGCCGCGCACGCACAGCGAATGATAGCGCCCCGCTTCAAACGGGCTTGGCAGTCCGCGCATCGGTCCCACGCCATCATGTACCAGTGCGCTGGCCTTGCCGTGCACGATCGTGGCGGCGCGCTCGATGCGCGCGCCCGCCTCCATCCCGATCGCCTGATGCCCGAGACAAACGCCGAGCACGCGCACGCGGCCCTTTGCGAGCGCCACGATGCCAAGCGTCGAGCCCGCTTCGTCGGGTCCGCCCGGTCCGGGGCCGAGCACGATCAGCGCGCCGCGCTCCCCCGCGAGCGCGACCGCTTCGCCCGCGTCCACGGTGTTGCGCAGCACGGTCACGTCCGCGCCCACCTCGTGCAGCAGATGGACCAGATTGAAGGTGAAGCTGTCCCGGTTATCGATCAGGATCGCTTTCATACCCGCACGCCCAGCGCACCGAGCGCGGCCGCCGCCTTGCGCCGCGTCTCCTCGGCTTCCACCATTGGCACGCTATCGTAGACCACTCCCGCGCCCGCGCGCACCTGCGCCTCGCCGTTCACCACCAGCACCGAGCGGATTACGATCGCGCTATCGAGCGATCCATCGGCGGCAAACACCCCGATTGCGCCGCCATATGGCCCGCGCCTCGACACTTCGAGTTCGCGCAGCAGTTCGGTCGCGCGCAGCTTGGGCGCACCGCTCAGCGTCCCCGCGTTCAGGCAGGCCTGCAGCGCGTGCAGCGCATCGAGCTCCGGTCTGAGTTGGCCCACCACGGTCGACACCAGATGCATGACTCGCGCGGCGCGCTGCACGGCCAGCATCTCGGTCACCCGCCGCGTGCCCGGGATGCTGACGCGCGCGACATCGTTGCGCGCGAGATCGATCAGCATCCGGTGCTCGGCCAACTCTTTCGCGTCCCCCAGCAATTCGGCTTCAAGTGCCAAGTCCTCCGCCCCGTCGCGCCCCCGTGCGCGGGTTCCCGCGATCGGCCGCACCTCGACTTCGCCGGTAATGCTGACCTGCACCGCACTTTCGGGCGAGGCACCGAACAATGTCCAGCCCGGGCCCGGAGCGTAGAAGCGATACGGCGCGGGATCAGCCACGCTCAGCCTGCGATACGCCGCGAACGGGTCCGCACACGGCGCGGTGAACGTGCGCGAGGGCACGATCTGGAACACGTCTCCGGCAGCCACATGGCCCCGGCAGGTCTCCACCAGTTGGGCATAGGCGTCATCGTCGAGGTCGGCGCTGGCCTCTGCCATCGGCGCGGGCGCGGGCGGTCCAAGTACGGGCGCGTCGGCCACCAGCCCAGCCAATGCGGATGCGTCGGCTGCCCCCCACAAGGCGTGCGCGTGGCAAACGCCGCCCGGCCCGAGCGTCAGCCAGCGATCGGGGACGATGAAATGCGCCTCGGGAAAGCCGGTGCGGTCGGGCGGCGGGGGCGGAAGATCCTCGAACAGTTGGGCATGATCGAACGCCAATATCCCGAGCACCAGCGGTGCGCGCCCTTCGCCCACCACCGCGCGCAGAACATCGAACGGCCCGGCGGCCAGCAGCCGCGCTTCGAGATCGTGGCCGGTGGGCCGTGCAAACGCGATGCGTCCCGCCTCCGCCACGAACCGCTCGCCGAGCCCACGCATCAGCGCATGGCCTGCGGGCGTGTGGGGTTCAAGCCACACCTGCCCATGTTCGAACCGGATCGTCAGCGCGGGCCGCTCGACGAGCAGACTGGGCGCGCCGGTGCGTTCGAACAGCCAGGGCTCGAGCCCGCGCGCGAGCAGCGTGGCGGCGATATCGATTAGCGGGGGGTGTGCCGCGACGGGCACGGTCCCGAAAGTGATTGGCATGGGGATAATGTTCTCGGGCTTTGAGGGTCGGCTTGGCGGGTCCGGCCCGCCGCCCCTGCCGAGAAACGCTGGCCCTAGGCCGCAGCGCTCCCCGACCGCGCGCACGCGCGGGCGGCGGGCGATCGCCACCACCAGCCCTTAGGGGCAAGCAAACTGCTGCGGTTCATCAAGTGAAGTTGGCGGATGCCGCAGCCGAGGTCAAGCGGGCGCGATCGACCTCACCCGCACGATGCCGTGCAATTTGCGCGTTCGGTTTCACCCGGCTAACCCGCAGCCATGTCGGCCCGCCTCACTGCCAGCCCCGGCCGCGTGCTCACGGGCACGGTGACCGCGCCGGGCGACAAATCGATCTCGCATCGCGCGCTGATTCTGGGCGGTCTCGCGCGCGGCGTCACCACCATAATGGGCTTGTTGGAAAGCGCGGATGTGCTCGCCACTGGGGCTGCGGTCGCGGCGTTTGGGGCGCGCGTCGAGCGCGGCGCGCACGGCTGGAGCGTTGAGGGTACCGCGTGGCGGTCGCCCACCGCAGACATCGATTGCGGCAACAGCGGCACCGCTGCAAGGCTGCTGCTGGGTGCCGCCGCTGCGTTCCCGACCGAGGCGCGCTTCGTTGGCGATGCTTCGCTGTCCAAGCGGCCGATGGCGCGCGTCACCGCACCGCTTACGCAGATGGGCGCGCGCTTCGCGGGCGGGCCGGGGCTGCCGCTCACGCTCACCGGCGGCGGGCTGACGGGTATCGATTTCCTCGCGCCGATCGCGTCCGCGCAGGTCAAGTCCGCGATCCTGCTGGCGGGGCTGGGGACGGGCGCGGCGGTCAGCGTCACCGAACCCGTGCGCACGCGCGATCATTCGGAGCGGATGCTGCGCGCGTTCGGCGCGGACGTGAGCGAAACCGAAACCGCGCAGGGACGGCTTATCGCGCTCGGGAACGTCCGCGCGCTTGCTGGCCGCGCCGTGCGTGTTCCGGGCGATCCCTCGTCCGCCGCCTTCCCGATCGCGGCGGGGCTGATTGTTCCGGGTTCGCGCGTGTGCGTCGAGGGCGTGCTGATGAACCCGCTGCGCACCGGCCTGTTCGAAACATTACGCGAGATGGGCGCGTTGCTCGCCACCACCGCTGCCGACGATGGCGGCGGCGAGCCGGTCGCGGCGCTGACCGCGACCGCCGGGCCACTGACCGGCGTGGAAGTGCCCGCGAACCGCGCGGCGGCGATGATCGATGAATATCCGGTGCTCTCAGCAGTCGCGGCCTTCGCGCATGGCACGACCGTGATGCACGGCGTGGGCGAACTGCGCGTCAAGGAGAGCGACCGTATCGCGCTGATGATCGCGGGCCTGCGCGCCTGCGGTGTGGAATGCGAGGACGGGCCGGACTGGTTCGCGGTGCATGGGCGCGGCGGCGATGTGCCGGGCGGGGCCGAGGTGGAAACGCACGGCGATCACCGCATCGCGATGGCGTTCCTCGTTCTCGGGCTGGGCGCGCGTGCGCCCGTCACCGTGCGCGATGCCGACATGATCGTCACGAGCTTCCCGGGGTTCGGCGATCTCATGCGCGCGCTCGGCGCGGACATCGGGTGAGCGCGGGGTGATCCGCCATATCGCGCTGGTAGGGATGCCCGGCAGTGGCAAATCCACCGTCGGCCCGCTGTTCGCGGCACATCTCGGCCTGCCGTTCGTCGATACCGACGCCGCGATCGAGGCGCGCTACGGCCCGATCGCTGCTTTGTTCGCGCAGGGTGAACCCGCGTTTCGCGCCGCCGAGCGCACGGTCATCGCCGAGCTGCTCGAAGCCGCGCCCGCGGTGCTCGCGCTTGGCGGCGGGGCGTTTGCCGATTCGCATACCCGCGCGCTGGTGCGCCAATCCGCGCGCACGGTGCATCTGGATGCACCGCTGCCGGTCCTTGGTGCGCGCGTGGGGGATGGGGCGGGGCGGCCGCTGCTCGCGGGCGATCCGGCGGCGGCGCTTGCCCGGCTCCATGCGGCGCGTGCGGGCGATTATGCGCTGGCGGACATCATCGTCGATGCCGCGCCTGCGCCTGGAGAGGTCGCGGCGGAGGCCGCCGCCGCCTGTGCCAGCGGCCCGATCTGCGAAACGGTCCCGGTGGGCGATCCCGAATATAGCGTCCGCATCGGACCGGGGCTGCTCGCGCACGCGGGCGCGCACATCGCCGCGCTCGGCTTCGGGCGCGCGCTGGTGGTCGCGGACGCCAATACCGTCGCCTATGCCCCCGCGCTGCTCGCCAGCCTGCGCGCGGCCGGGATCGCCGCCGATCTCACCACGATCGCGCCCGGCGAGGCGAGCAAGAGTTGGGAGGGCCTCGCATCGCTGATCGACGCCTTCGCCGCCGCGCGCCTGTCGCGCGCCGATGTGGTGGTTGCGCTGGGCGGCGGGGTGGTCGGCGATCTGACCGGCTTTGCCGCCGCGATCTACGTGCGCGGCATCGCCTGGGTGCAGGTGCCCACCTCCCTGCTCGCGCAGGTGGATAGCTCGGTCGGCGGCAAGACCGCGATCGATCTTGCGGCGGGCAAGAACCTTGTGGGCGCGTTCCACAATCCCCGGCTGGTGCTGGCGGATACCGATACGCTCGCCACGCTCCCGCCACGCGAGATCCGATCGGGTTATGCCGAGGTCGTAAAATACGGCCTGCTGGCCGACGCGCGCTTCTTCACGTGGCTCGAAGCGAACGCGCACGCGGTGCTTGCGGGCGAGGCGGCGGTGCTGCGTTCAGCGATTGCCCACAGCGTGCGTATGAAAGCGCGCATCGTCACCGCCGACCCGCACGAACAGGGTGCGCGCGCGCTGCTCAACCTCGGGCACACCTTCGGCCACGCGCTCGAAGCCGAGACCGGGTTCGGCGACGCGCTGACGCACGGCGAGGCGGTCGCGCTCGGCTGCGCGCTCGCATTCCGGTTCTCCGCCCAGCTTGGCTTGTGCGCGCTCGAGGACGCCGCGCGCGTGGCTAAGCATCTGGACGCGTGCGGCCTGCCCACGCGGCTGGACCAGGCGGGCAGTTTCGCGGCGGACGCGCTGCTCGAGCGGATGCGCGGCGACAAGAAGGCGACGCGCGGCGGCCTCACATTGATCCTCGCGCGCGGCATCGGCGCGGCGTTCGTTGCGCGCGATGTCGATGCAGCTGCCTTACGCGCCTTTCTCGCTGCCGAGGGCGCGCGCGCGTAGCAGCGCCACGGCGGCGGTCCGCTGATCGATCGGCGGCGGAACGATGCCGTAGAAGGCCGCGAAGCTCGGCTCGGCCTGCGCGATCAGCATGTCGATGCCATGGATCACCGCGTCGCCGCGCGCGGCGGCGGCGCGCAGGAACGCGGTGTCATGGCCCGTATAGCCCATGTCCATCGCGGCTGCGCCCGGCGGTGTTTCGACGAGCGGTGCGCTGCCGCCGAGTGCGTTGATCACCAGCGCCGCGCCATCAAGCGCGCGTGCCATCGCGTCCCAGCCGAACGGATCGATGCCACCGGTCCTCGCCCCGAGCGCCTCGGCGCGTTCGATCGCGCGGTTGACGAGGCGCACACGCCATCCGGCGCGCGCGAGTGCCACGGCGGCAGCGGCCCCGGCGCCGCCCGCGCCGAGCACCACCGCCGGGCCCTGCGCGGGAATGAGCGACCGCGCGCGCCGCGCGATCGCGGCGATTACGCCGTGCCCGTCGGTCGAGCGCGCCTCGATCGTGCCATCGGGCGCGAAGAGCAGCAGATTGGCCGATCCGCAGCGATCCGCCGCATCGTCGGCAGTATCGGCGAGCGCGAGCGCCGCGCGTTTGAACGGCGCGGTGACGTTCAGCCCACGGATCGCGCCGCCGCGCATCCCATCGATGAAGCGCGCGAACCCGTCCGCGTGCAGCGCGAACGGCGCGTAGAGCGCGTCGATCCCGGCAGCCGCAATCCAGCGCGCGTGCAGGAACGGGCTGAGCGACCGTGTGATGGGCGCTCCCACCACCCCCGCGACGATCGCCGCTCCGCTTGGCCCCTGGTTCATCGCGCGATCCTAGGGGGGGTTGGGGTCGAGCGCCAAGTGTCAGGCGCAGCCCCGATTGACGCCGCGCGCGCGACCCACGAAACCGCGCGCATGACCGAAGCTCCCCGTACCGACTGGACCCGCGCCGAAATCGCCGCGCTGTTCGATCTGCCGTTTGCCGATCTCATCTTTCGCGCGCAGACCGTCCACCGCGCGAACCACGCGCCCAACAGCGTCCAGCGCAGCCAGTTGCTTTCGATCAAGACCGGCGGCTGTGCGCAGGACTGCGGCTACTGTTCGCAGTCGGCCAAGTTCGACACCGGCCTCAAGGCGACCAAGCTGATGGATGTGGACGCGGTGATCGCCGAGGCGGCAGCGGCGAGGGCAGGGGGGGCGACACGCTTCTGCATGGGCGCGGCGTGGACCGGCCCCAAGGACCGCGATCTGCCCGCGCTTACCCGCATGGTCGAGGGCGTGAAGGCGCTGGGGCTGGAAACCTGCATGACGCTGGGAACGCTCGAACCGCATCAAGCCGATGCGCTCGCGCACGCGGGCCTCGATTACTACAACCATAATCTCGATAGCTCGCCCGAATATTACGCGGCGGTGGTGAGTACGCGCAGTTATCAGGATCGGCTCGATACGCTCGGCTATGTTCGCCGCGCGGGGATGGCGACGTGCTGCGGCGGCATCATCGGTATGGGCGAAAGCCGCGCCGACCGCATCGGGCTGATTCACACGCTTGCCACGTTACCCGAGCATCCGGGATCGGTGCCGATCAACGCGCTGGTTCCCGTGGCCGGAACCCCGCTCGGCGATGCGGTGCTGTCGGGCGCGTCCCCCGCGATCGACGGCATCGAGTTCGCGCGCACGGTTGCGGCCGCGCGGATCACGATGCCGCGCGCGGTGGTGCGGCTTTCGGCGGGGCGCGAGACCATGGCCACCGAAACGCAGGCGCTGGCGTTCCTCGCGGGCGCGAACTCGATCTTCGTGGGGGACCGGCTGCTCACCACCGCCAATCCGGGGGTCGATCGGGATGCGCGGCTGTTCGAGACGCTGGGGCTGGTGGCGACCTGAGCTCCCAGGGTCAGTGAGGGGAGACAAGCCTCGGGCGGGACGCTAGGACGCTCCAGCCGCTCGCCCGACAGGACGCCCATGAATATTCACGAATATCAAGCCAAGGAACTGCTGGCCAAATACGGCGTCCCTGTCCCCGCCGGGTTCGCCGCGATGAGCGTCGAGGAGGCGGTCGCCGCCATCGATCAGCTGCCGGGGCCACTCTATGTCGTGAAGGCGCAGATCCACGCCGGGGGCCGCGGCAAGGGCAAGTTCAACGAACTGCCGCCGGAGGCCAAGGGCGGCGTCCGCCTCGCGCGCAGCAAGGAAGATGTGCGCGCCGCCGCCACCGACATGCTGGGCAACACGCTCGTCACGATCCAGACGGGCGCGCACGGCAAGCAGGTCAACCGGCTATACGTCACCGACGGCGTCGATATCGCCAAGGAATTCTACCTCGCGTTTCTGGTGGACCGCGCCAGCGGCCGCATCGCCATCGTCGCGTCGCAGCAGGGCGGCATGGACATCGAGGAGGTCGCGCATTCGAACCCGGACGCGATCCTTACCTTCACCGTCGATCCCGCGTCGGGTGTGCAGCCGCACCACGGCCGCTCGGTCGCGTGCGCGCTGGGACTGAGCGGCGATCTGGCGAAGCAGGCGGAAAAGGTCGTCGCCACCGCCTATGCCGCGTTCGTCGGCACCGATGCTGCGCAGATAGAGATCAACCCGCTCGCGGTCACGGCGGATGGCAAGCTGATGGTCTTGGACGCGAAGGTGAGCTTCGACGACAATGCCATGTTCCGCCACTCCGATCTCGTGCCGCTGCGCGATCTGAGCGAGGAAGATCCCGCCGAGATCGAGGCTTCCAAGCACGAACTCGCGTTCATCAAGCTCGATGGCGATATCGGCTGCCTGGTGAACGGCGCGGGACTCGCGATGGCGACGATGGACATCATCAAGCTGAATGGCGCGGAACCCGCCAACTTCCTCGATGTCGGCGGCGGTGCTTCAAAGGAGAAGGTGACCGCCGCGTTCAAGCTGATCCTGTCCGATTCGGCGGTGAAGGGCATCCTTGTCAATATCTTCGGCGGCATCATGCGCTGCGATATCATCGCGGAAGGCATCATCGCGGCGGCAAAAGAGGTGAACCTGCACGTGCCGCTGGTGGTCCGCCTCGAGGGCACCAACGTCGAACTTGGCAAATCCATCCTCGCGCAGTCGGGCCTGCCGATCGTCAGCGCGAACGATCTGGGCGACGCCGCGCGCAAGATCGTCGCCGAAGTCCGCAAGGCCGCGTGATGGCGCGCGCAGTCTCGACGAACGATTCACAATAGCGATGCGCGTTGCTTATCTCGTAATCGCGACGATAGTTTCGTGCGCTCCGCCTGCCCCCGCAGGAGCACAGCCCAATCTGATCGGCAGTCTGGAATCCGCTGGGTCGATCGCTCAGGCCGCGCCCGCGTTTGCGGCAATCTGCCTCGCGCACCCGGGCGACGCGCGTGCGCAGAAAGCGGCGGCGCGCGCCGCGAAGCCGCGTGCGTTTGCGCCCGAAGCCGGATCGCCGCCGGGCATCGAAAGCCTGACCGCGTGGCCGTTGCAGCTGAGCCTGCTCGGTACGGCACAGGGGCAGGTTTGCGCGGTGTTGACCCCGCTCGTCGAGGCTCCCGCGCCTGCCGCCGCTCTCGCAGAACTGCGCCGCCGGCTGCATCTGGGCGCAGGCACGGCGGCGGGCGAGCAGCATGTCTGGCAGCGCGGGATCGCGGGCCGCGTGCAGACGATCGCGTTCATCATCCACACACAGCCCGATTCAGACCATGTGCCGCATCCCACCGTCGAGCTGACGCTCACCGCCCCCGTTCCGAAAGTTCGCTGATGTCCATCCTCGTCACTTCTGCAACCAAGGTCATCTGCCAGGGCTTCACCGGCAAGCAGGGCACCTTCCATTCCGAGCAAGCGATCGCCTACGGGACGAAAATGGTCGGCGGCGTCGCGCCGGGCAAAGGCGGGCAGCAGCATCTTAACCTCCCCGTCTTCGATACCGTCGCGCAGGCGATACACGCCACCCGCGCGGACGCGAGCGCGATCTACGTGCCGCCGCCGTTTGCCGCCGATGCGATCCTCGAGGCGATCGACGCCGGGGTGCCGCTGATCGTGTGCATCACCGAGGGCATTCCCGTGCTCGATATGGTCAAGGTCAAGCGCGCGCTGACCGGCAGCAAATCGCGCCTGATCGGCCCCAACTGCCCCGGCGTGCTGACGCCGGGCGAGTGCAAGATCGGCATCATGCCGGGCAACATCTTCCTTAAGGGCAGCGTCGGCGTTGTCAGCCGCTCGGGCACGCTCACCTACGAAGCGGTGCATCAGACGACGCTTGCGGGGCTCGGCCAGACGAGCGCGGTCGGTATCGGCGGCGATCCGGTCAACGGCACCAACTTTATCGACGTGCTCGAACTCTTCCTCGCCGATCCCGAAACGCAGAGCATGATCATGATCGGCGAAATCGGCGGCAGCGCCGAGGAGGAAGCCGCGCATTTTCTCGCCGACGAAGCGCGAAGGGGCCGAAGCAAGCCGATGGTCGGCTTCATCGCCGGTCGGACTGCTCCGCCGGGACGAAGGATGGGTCACGCGGGCGCGATCGTCAGCGGTGGCAAGGGGGATGCGGAGAGCAAGCTCGAAGCGATGCGTGCGGCGGGGATCACGATCACCGACAGCCCGGCCGAACTCGGGTCCACGCTCGCGCGCGTGCTCGGACGCTAGCCAGGCACCGAAGGCGCGAGCGCGCGTGCGGGCCGCATTGACGGCACCGCTCCATCGCGCCAAATCCATGGGGATAAGGGAGTGCCCGAATGAAGCTCTTGGTGCCCGTCAAGCGGGTCGTCGATTATAACGTCAAAATCCGCGTCAAGTCTGATGGCTCGGGCGTGGATCTCGCCAACGTCAAGATGAGCATGAACCCCTTCGACGAGATCGCGGTCGAGGAGGCAGTGCGCCTAAAGGAAAAGGGCATCGCGACCGAGATCGTCGTGGTCTCGATCGGCGTGCAGCAGTCGCAGGAGACGATCCGCACTGCTTTGGCATTGGGCGCGGATCGCGGCATCCTCGTGGTCACCGATCAGCCGACCGAACCGCTGGCAGTCGCTAAAATCCTCGCAGCGATCGCGCGCGAAGAGCAGCCCGGCCTCATCATCCTGGGCAAGCAGGCGATCGACGATGATGCGAACCAGACCGGCCAGATGCTCGCCGCGCTGCTCGGCTGGCCGCAGGGCACCTTCGCGTCGAAGCTGGTGATCGAAGGCGAGACCGCGCACGTCACGCGCGAAGTCGATGGTGGGCTGGAGACGATCGCACTCACGCTTCCTGCCGTTGTCACAACGGACCTGCGCCTGAACGAGCCGCGCTACGCGAGCCTGCCCAACATCATGAAGGCCAAGGCGAAGAAGATCGATCCCAAGACCCCGGCGGATTACGGCGTCGATCCCACGCCGCGCGTCAAACTGTTGAAGACGGTGGAGCCCGGCAAGCGCCAGGCGGGCATCGTCGTCAAATCGGTAGACGAACTGATCGACAAACTGCGCACTACAGGAGCCATCGCATGAGCGTCCTCGTCCTCGCCGAACATGATAACGCCGCGCTCAAGGATGCGACGCTGAGCGCGGTCACCGCCGCCGGCCAACTTGGCGGGGATATCCACGTACTGATAGCGGGCGAAAACGCACGCGCCGCCGCCGAGGCCGCGAGCCACGTCGCGGGCGTATCCAGGGTGCTGCTCGCCGACGCGCCCGCCTACGCACACGCATTGGCCGAGACCGTCGCGCAGCTGATCGTTGGTCTCGCGGGCAACTACGATGCGATCATGGGGCCCGCGACTGCCAGCGCCAAGAACATCCTGCCGCGCGTTGCCGCCCTTCTCGATATCGCGCAAGTCTCCGAAGTCACCGCGATCCATTCGCCCACACAGTTCGAGCGGCCGATCTACGCAGGCAACGCGATTGCTACCGTAGAGACGAGCGATTCCAAGCGGGTATTGACGATCCGCGCGACTTCCTTCGCCAAGGCCGCCGCGACCGGTGGCAGCGCGCCGATCGAGGCCGTCACCGACGCGTCGGAAGACACCGGCCTTTCGAAGTTCGAGCATAGCGAACTCGCCCACTCCGAACGCCCCGAGCTGACCAGCGCCAAGATCATCGTCAGCGGCGGCCGCGCGCTGGGCAGTAGCGAGAAGTTCCACGAACTGATCGATCCGCTCGCGGACAAGCTCGGCGCCGCTGTCGGCGCATCGCGCGCGGCGGTGGACGCGGGCTATGCGCCCAACGACTACCAGGTCGGTCAGACGGGCAAGATCGTCGCGCCCGAACTCTATATGGCAGTGGGCATTTCGGGGGCGATCCAGCATCTGGCGGGGATGAAGGACAGCAAGATCATCGTCGCAATCAACAAGGATGCGGACGCACCGATCTTCCAGGTGGCCGATTACGGGCTGGTGGGCGATCTGTTCCAGATCGTACCCGAACTGAGCGCGAAACTTTAGCCGAGCCACCGGGCGCGCGCGGCGTGGACATCCATAAGCCCAAACCGGTGCACAATCTGCGCGAGTTCCTGTCCGAAATCGCCGTGATCGTGATCGGCGTCGCCATCGCGCTCACGGGTGAACAGGTGGTGGAGTGGCTGCACTGGCAACATCAGGTGGCCGAGGCGGACAAGAGCCTGGGCGAGGAACTGAGCGAGACGGCTGGTCAGGGCGACGAGCGCGTCCTGGTGAGCGATTGTGTCGATCGTCGGCTCGATCTGCTCGGCCAGATCGTTCAGCAGGCCGCGTCGCGCGGGCGTTTACCCCCGCTCGGCGACATCGGGTCACCGCCCGTGCGCACTTGGAGTACCGGCGCGTGGCAAAGCTCGCTCAGCGCGCAGGCCATCGCCCATATGCCGATCGCACGCCGAGACGTATTTGCAGTGGCGTTCGGCTATGTCGCGGCGCTCGAACAAACCAACCCGCGCGAACTCGACACGTGGACCGGTCTCTACGCAATGGTCGGCCCCGGCCGCGCGCTCGGCCCGGAAGAGGCTGCACACCTGCTGACCCTCGTCAGCCAGGCGCGAACGTCGAACCAGATCATGGCGTCCTACGCGGTTCGGGTACAGCAGCTCGCGACCACGTACGGCTTTCCCATCAACCAGAGCATTCGCCAGTCGTTCGTTCGGCCGAAGCCAAGCTATTCCGTATGTATGCCCATTGGCGTGGTCCCCGACCGCTACGGCGGCTCCCCGATCGCGAGTGCGTTGGACGTGGTACGCTCCAGCCCCGCGCACGATAACGAGGGGTTCGCGCCGATCACGACCCGTGCTGCTCCCGTCAGCGCGACCAAGCCGCTTCCCCGCGCCGCGCCGCCGCGCTAACCTGAGCGCCAATGACCCCGCCCCGCACCTTCACCATCCAGACGTTCGGCTGCCAGATGAACGTCTATGACAGCGAGCGCATGGGCGAGGCGCTGGTGGCGGCGGGGTATGAGGCGGTCGCCCTCGATTCTGGCGGCGCGGCCGATCTTACCATCCTCAACACCTGCCACATCCGCGAAAAGGCGGCGGAGAAGGTGTATTCGGAGATCGGCCGCCTGAAGAAACACGGCGCGCGGATGATCGCGGTCGCAGGCTGCGTGGCCCAGGCGGAAGGGGCGGAGATCATGGCGCGCGCGCCGGTCGACATCGTCGTCGGTCCGCAAGCCTATCACCGCCTGCCCGAACTTGTGGCGCGCGCGGCCCACAAGCCCGTTGATACCGATATGCCCATCGTACCCAAGTTCGATGCGCTCCCGCCGCGCGCCCGCCCGCGCGGCCCCTCGGCACACCTCACCGTGCAGGAGGGCTGCGACAAGTTCTGCGCCTTTTGTGTGGTCCCCTACACGCGCGGCGCCGAGGCGAGCCGTCCCGCCGCTGCGATCCTGGCCGAGGCGACTGTGCTCTTGGCGGGCGGCGCACGCGAACTGACGCTGCTGGGGCAGAATGTGAATGCGTACCGCGACGCGGACGGCGTGGGACTGGCGGCGCTGATCCGCCAACTAGCGCGCCTGCCCGGCCTTGCGCGCATCCGCTATACGACGAGCCATCCGCGCGACATGGACGACGATCTGATCGCGGCGCATGTGGAGGTGCCCGCGTTGATGCCGTTCCTGCACCTGCCGGTGCAATCGGGATCGGACGCGGTGCTGAAGCGCATGAACCGCCAGCATAGTGCGGCGGAATACTTGCGCCTGATCGAGCGTGTCCGACGCGCCCGCCCCGATATTGCGCTAAGTGGCGATTTCATCGTCGGCTTCCCCGGCGAGACCGATGCGGACTTCGAGGCCACGCTCGCGCTCGTGCGCGAGACCAATTACACGCAGGCCTACAGCTTCAAATACAGCCCCCGCCCCGGCACCCCCGCCGCGCGCGCGGCCGATCCGGTCCCTGAGCCGGTGATGGTCGAGCGGCTTGCGCGTTTGCAGGAGCTGCTGTTCGCGCAGCAGCACGCGTTCAACCGCGCGTCCGAAGGACATACGCTCGATGTGCTGTTCGATCGCCCCGGTCGCCTGCCTGGGCAGCTCATCGGCAAGACGCCGCACCTGCAATCTGTCCATGTCATCGCCCCGGGCCTGAAGCTCGGCGATCTTGCCCCCGTGCACATCCAGTCCGCCGGTCCCCGCAGCCTCGAAGGAACCCTCGTGCCCATGGCCAAAGCCGCTTGACCCGCAAGCCCCAGAAGCCCGCCAGGCCCTTCCGCCCTTCCGGCACGGCCCCGCGTCCTGCCGAGCGCGCGCGCGGCGAGATGATCTTCGATCGGCCCGAGCTGCTGCGGCAACTGTTTGGCCAGTATGACGAGAATTTGATCGCGCTCGAAAACCGGCTCGGCGTCGCCATCGCCGCGCGCGGCGAGCGGGTTTCGATCGAAGGCCCGGCGTCAGACGTCGCCCGTGCGCGCGACGTGCTCGAACATCTGCACGCTCGTCTCAAATCGGGCGGTCCGCTCGATTTGGGCGATGTCGAAGGCGCGATCCACCTCGCCTCCGAACCGCATCTGGCCGGGCTGACGCTCCCCGATCACAGCAGCCCCATCGTCATCCGCACTCGCAAGAAAACGATCGTCCCGCGCTCTCCCACGCAGATCCGCTACATGGAGGCGCTGGCGTGCGAAGACCTCATTTTCGCGCTTGGTCCGGCGGGCACGGGCAAAACCTATGTCGCGGTCGCGCAGGCGGTGCAGCAGCTCATCGCGGGCAGCGTTGACAAGCTGATCCTGTCGCGCCCGGCGGTCGAGGCGGGCGAGAAGCTCGGCTTCCTGCCCGGTGACATGAAGGACAAGGTCGATCCCTATCTGCGGCCGCTGTACGATGCGCTCCACGACATGCTGCCCGCCGAGCAGGTCGAGCGGCGCATGGCGGCGGGCGAGATCGAGGTCGCGCCCTTGGCCTTCATGCGTGGTCGCACGCTGGCGAATGCGTTTATCATTCTCGATGAAGCGCAGAACGCTACCGTGCCCCAGACCAAGATGTTCCTCACCCGCTTTGGTATGGGAAGCCGCATGGTGGTGTGCGGCGACCCGCGCCAGACCGATCTGCCCGCGCAGACCCCCTCGGGCCTGAACGATGCAGTGGCGCGGCTGGAGGGGGTGCAGGGCATCGCGTGCCTGCGCTTCGGCGCGGCGGACGTAGTGCGCCATCCTTTGGTTGGGCGGATCGTGCAGGCATATGAAGGCGAAGACGCCTGAGCCTTCGAACTGTCGAAGAATTTTACACTTTCAATCGTTACGCCTTCGTAGCTCAATTTGAATGGCTAGAGAATTCATGGGCTTCCAACAAGTCGCGTGATCTGGCGTGATAATTGCTTGTGACATAGTGTCCCTACGGAGCAACGCCCGTGAAAACACTCCTCCTCGTCGGCCTCGCGTCGATCGCGCTCGCCTCACCCCCCGCGAGCGCGGGCACAATCGGCAACGACTTCAACTCCGAAAATGGTGGCGTTGCGGCCGCGAACTATACCGGTTTTGTCGATATTGGCGTCCAAGGACATGTAGATCTGCTCGAAACGGGAAACCCTGCCGGAATCGTCTGCTCAGGTGGCAGTGGCGGCTGCGTCGATCTGATGGGCACTGGCGGGCCGGGCACAGTATTCGCTACGTTGCCGGGACAACCAGGTATCTACGCGGTGTTGATCAGCTTCGAGCTCGCGGCCGATCCGCGCGCAACTTCCACTCAGACCTTCTTCTTCGGCCTTAACCTGGCCGGCAATCCGAAGACCGGTATCTCCTTCTCGGTCGATCCGGGACAGGGGTTTCTCCGATACGGGCTCGTGGCCGATTTCGTGCGGGGCGCGGCACTCAATTGGCAAGGATTTGTCGGGACCGAGGATACCAGCGGCTATGGCCCCATCCTCGACAATTTCAGTTTCGGTGTCGAGGGCTCCAATTGCTGCCCCGAGCCCGGCCAGCTGGCGCTGTTCGGCCTTGCCACGCTTGGCGTTGGCTTCGGGCGCCGCCGCGCGCGCTGACCGGCACGCCGCCGCGCGCAGTCTTCGCTCGATGGACCCGTGGGCCGATCGTCGAAGTGGAGGACGACGCCACGCCGACGGGCAGGCCATCAATTCTTGTCGTATTCGGCCTCGATACGCAGTTCGGTATCATCGCTGACCGCAGGCAAATAGGCAGTCACGCCGAAATCGGAACGTTTGATCGTCCCCGTGGCCGAGATGCCGAACACGGGTGCCTTCAGTTTGGGGTTGAGGATCGCGCCGTCCCAAACCGCTTTCAACGTGATCGGCTTGGTCACGCCGTTCAGCGTAAGATCGCCGAGGATAACCCCGCTGTTGGGACCGGTCCGCGTGATCTCGCGCGACACGAAGTGGATCTTCGGGTTCGCCGCCGCTCCTAGGAAACCCCGGATTTCCGCGTCGAAATCCTTCTTGTCCGCGAACGGAAAATCGGTGCGGACCGAAGCCGCATCGATCGTCACGTCGAGCTTGCTCCTGGTGGGATCGCCCGCGTCGTAATCGACCGTGGAAGCAACGCGGGCGAACTTGGCGGTGAAGCGCTCGAGGCCGAAATGCTGGACGCGCCACAGCACGCTCGAAAGCGCCGGATCGAGGACATAATGGCCCGAGGGCGCGGCGATCTTTGCAGGGAGCGGCATGGTCTGCGCGAGCGTGGGCGCAGCGACGACGCTGGTTGCGACGGAGAGGGCGACGGCGGCGGGAAAGGGCAGGGGACGCATTGCGATCTCCAGGACGGTTGCGGCTGCGACATCTGGGTGCGCCCCCGCACGGATCAACCCGCCTCCCCGCCCTCTCGCTCTTATGCGAGCAGGTCGGCGACGCCCGCTTCCTGCTTTTCGTAAAGGTCACGGATCAGCGGCAGCGAGAAAAGATGCGCGTAGATAATCCCCATCATGCCGTTTTGCGCGAGCTTGCGCGCCTGATCGCCGCGCATTTCGCGCAGCTTGTTTTCATCGACCATGCGGAAGCCGCGATATTGCGCGGGCTGATCGCGGCCGGTGAGCTGGATCGTCACTTCGCCTTCGATCAGCAGTTCGGACTTTTCTAGCTCGTCCATGAAGCCGCGCGTGCGCGTGACCGAATCCTCGAACTGCGCGCAGAAATCGAGAGCGGTCTTGGTCGCCTGCGTCGGCTCCTGCCCGTCGAACAGCGGCTCGCCCTTGCCGGGGCCGAAATAGGGCGAGGCATCGTCGAAGCACAGCGAAAGATCGTCGGCCTGCGGGTTGAGCTTGGCGAGCATGAACGGATAGCGCCGGACATAGGCCGGAATATAACTGCCCGCCTGCCAGCGCCCATCGTGATCGACGAACAGGTTGCGTCCTTCGGCGAGGCCGACCAGCGCGAGCGGCGCGGCGGCGAAGCCCGAGCCGAAGATCACCGGATAGTGGCGCTGCGCCATCGCGAATTCATCGACCGTGATCGGGATCGCGTGCGTGGTCGCGGCGAACTTGAGGTCGGTCGGCGGTTCGAACCCCCAATCGGGGTGCAACTGCCACGAAAGCGGGGTTACGGACTTGTAGAAGAGCGGCAGCATCTGGGGCTGCTCGGACGGAAGACTGGCCATTGAGGTTCCGGCGGTTACGAAGAGACCGCCGGGCTTTAGGGGTGCGGCGGGGGAGGTGGCAAGCGCGCCACCCCGGTCACAATATTTTGCGCGGCGCTCACACCCGCATCGGCATGAGCACATAAAGCGCGTTCGACGATGGCCCTTCGCGGATCAGCGTGGGTGCAGCAGCATCGGCCATGTGCACCTCGCAGCTATCGCCTTCCACCTGCGCCAGTATGTCCATCAGATAGCGACTGTTGAAACCCACCTCAAAAGGTGTGGCGGAGTAATCGGCGGGCAAGTCCTCGGACGCGGTACCGTTCTCGGGGCTCGTTACGCTCAACGTCAGCTTGTCTCGGTCCAGCGCCAGCTTCACCGCGCGCGTCTTTTCGGACGCGATCGCGGACACCCGGTCCACTCCCTGAGCGAAGCTGCGCGGATCGAGCTTCAACAACCGGTCGTTCGCCGTCGGGATCACGCGGCTATAATCCGGGAAGGTGCCGTCGATCAGCTTGCTGGTCAGCGTCGCAGTGCCAAAATCAAAGCGAATCTTGGACGCGGACAGCGAGACCTCCACCTCCGCCTCGGTTTCGTCCAACAGCTTGCGAACTTCGGCCACGCACTTCTTGGGCACAATCACATCGGGCATCCCCGCCGCGCCCTCGGGCCGGTCCATCGTCACGCGCGCCAGCCGGTGGCCGTCGGTCGCCACCGCGCGCAGCGAGGGCGTGCCGCCCTCGGTCGCGTGCAGGAAAATGCCGTTCAAATAGTAGCGAGTCTCTTCGGTGGAGATCGCAAAGCGCGTCTTGTCGATCAGCTGGCGCAGTTGCGCGGCGGGCAGCGGGAATTTGATCGGCAGATCGCTCTCGGCGATCACCGGAAAGTCCTCGCGCGGCAGCGTGGACAACTGCGAGCGATACTTGCCCGCCACCACCGTCATCCGCCCATCGGCGGCGGCGAGTTCCACCTGCGATCCATCGGGGAGCTTGCGCGCGATATCGAACAGCGTCCCCGCGCTCACCGTCGTCGCTCCCGGCGTCTGCACATGCGCGGGCGCGGTCTCCACGAGTTGCAGATCGAGATCGGTCGCCATGAACCTCAGCCCGAACTCGCCCGCCTCGATCAGCACGTTGGAAAGGATCGGGATCGTGTTGCGCCGCTCGACCACCGAGTGGACGTGCGCGAGCGACTTCAGCAGCGTGTTGCGATCGACGGTGGCTTTCATGCTGATCCTAACGTCCCCCGGATTGGCGGCGACTATAGCGTGACCGGGTGCAAGGGGAAGCGGGCGATTAACCCGCGAGCACCGCGCGATACGCATCGAGCGCGGGCGCGCCGCCGGTGTGCAGGAACAGCACGCGTTCCCCCGCCAGCGACCCCTCGCGCGCGAGGCCGATAACCCCTGCCATCGCCTTGCCGGTATACACCGGATCGAGCAGCACTGCCTCGTGGCTCGCGGTCATCCGCACGGCTTCCACCATTTCGGGCGTAGGCAGGCTGTAGCCGGGGCCGACCCAGCGATCGAGGCAGGTCACCGCCTCGCGCGGCGGCGGTGCGATCTTCAGCAGATCGGCAGTGCCCTGCGTTTCGCGCCAGATATTGCCCTCCTGCTCGGACTGCGGGCGGCGCACGTTGATGCCCGTCACCGGCACGTCTGCGTTCAGCGCCGCAAGCCCCGCAAGCAGCCCCGCGTGCGTGCCGCCGCTGCCGCTCGCCACCACGATGCGGTCGAACGCCACGCCCATCTCGAAACATTGCGCCATGATCTCGGCCGCGCACGCGACATAGCCCAAAGCGCCCAGCGGGACCGATCCGCCCCCCGCGATCACATAGGGCCGGTGCCCCTCGGCCCGCGCCTCCGCCGCCATCTCCTCCATCGCGGGCATCAGCGGCGTGCCCCCAGCCACCACCCGCCGCCGCTCCACGCCGAGCAGATCGAACAGCAGATTGTTGCCCGGCGCCGCCGCATCATAGCTCCCCGCCACGCGCTCCTCGATCAGCAGCCTGCAGAGCAGCCCCTCCTTCGCCGCCGCCGCCGCAGTCAGCCGGCAATGGTTCGATTGCGGCGCTCCCGTAGTGATCAGCATGTCCGCGCCGCCGCCCAGCGCATCCGCCACCAGAAACTCGAGCTTGCGCGTCTTGTTGCCCCCGCCCGCGAGGCCGAGCTGATCGTCGCGCTTGAACCACAGATCGATGCCGAGCGCTTGCGACAGGCGCGGCGCGCGCTCGAGCGGGGTGGCGAACGGCGTGTAGCGGCGGCGAGGGAAGCGGGCGAGATCCATCCCCCCGCCTAGCGGTGCACGCCTCAGCCGAGCAAGCCCGCCTTGCGCAGCGCCGCGTCGATCACCGCTGCAACCCCGTGCGGCCGCGCCTCGCCCGCGCGGCGAGGATCGAGCGGTTCAGGCGTCAGCCTGCGCGTGCGCGGCGCTGGCGTGGCCGCGTGCGATGCCGGGGCGGTCTTGGCAGCGCGGTCCGCAATCTTGGGCGCAATCCCCCAGAACGCCGCGATCCGCAGTGTGGAGGAGATGCCCGCATCGAGCATGAACGGCCCTGCAACGCCGCACCCGTCGGACGCGATCGGCGTTCCATGGCCCATTCCCGAAATCCGCCAGTCCTCGATGATCGTGCGGCCCCAGTCATCGCGCCAGACGCTGTGCGTTTGGCCGTCCACCGTCTGCACACGCGTCGGCGCGGCCGAGAGCCGGTGCACCGCTGCCCATTGCCGCAAGATCGCGTCCGCGTTGCCGTGCGCTACCGTCCGGTCCGCCGTGCCATGCCAAACCGAGATGGTCGGCCATTTCCCGGTATGTGGCGACGCCGCGCGCACCCTTGCCGCGAGCGCCTCGCCGCTCTCGGGCGTTGGCACGCGCATCGCCTCGAGCGCGCGGGGCACGCCCGCCACACCCGCGAACGGCAAGCCCGCAATAATGGCTCCGCCCGCGAACAGCTCGGGATAGGCGGCGAGCATCACGCTCGCCATCGCGCCACCCGCCGATAGTCCGGTGACGAACACGCGCGCTGGATCGATGCGATGCGCGGCGATCATATGCCGGGTCATCGCCGCGATCGACGCCGCCTCGCCCCCGCCCCGGCGCGTATCGTCCGGCTGGAACCAGTTGAAGCAGCGGTTGGGGTTGTTGGCGCGCGCCTGTTCGGGAAACAGCAGCGCAAAGCCGTTCGCCTCGGCCAGCCCGGACCAGCCCGCACCGCGATCATAGCCCGCTGCATCCTGCGTGCAGCCGTGGAGCACGACCACCAGCGCGCTGCCGCGCCGCAATCGCGCGGGTACGAACATTTTCGCGCCGAGCGCACCCGGGTTCGCGCCGAACGCTCCCAGATCGGCAAGTTCGCCCGGCTTGTCGCCCGGCTCGCGGTTTCGGCCTGTGCCAAGCACATCGATCCGGGGAAGTCCGTTCAGAAAATCATCGAGCACGCGGCGTCTCCGGTTATCATCGCGGAGCAATCGGCCCGCGCGGTCTGAACACCAAAGTCGTCGCAATGATGCTGCACCGCAACACAAACGCGACGAACCGAGCACGGGCTACACGGCCGTTGGCCCGCGCGTGTCGAACGCCTATAGAAGCGGGGCAGCAGCGAAGGCCTTCCCATGTCCATCCGTCCCTGGCGCGACATCGTGCGCCGTCCATCGCGCCAGATCATGGTCGGCCGTGTGCCCGTCGGCGGCGATGCGCCGATCACTGTGCAGACGATGACGAACACCCCCACCGACGATGCCGCCGCCACCATCGCGCAGATCCAGGCGTGTGCGGACGCGGGCGCGGACATCGTGCGCGTGTCCTGCCCCGACGAGGCGAGCACGGCGGCGATGCGCGAAATCTGCCGCGCGTCCCCGGTGCCGATCGTCGCGGACATCCATTTCCACTACAAACGCGCATTGGAAGCCGCCGATGCGGGCGCGGCGTGCCTGCGGATAAACCCGGGCAACATCGGTTCGGCCAAGCGCGTCGCCGAGGTGGTGCGCGCGGCGAAGGCGAACGGCTGTTCGATGCGGATCGGGGTGAACGCGGGTTCGCTGGAGAAGCACCTGCTCGAAAAATACGGCGAGCCGTGCCCCGAGGCGATGGTCGAATCCGCGCTCGATCATGCCAAAATCCTCGAAGACCATGATTTCCGCGAGTTCAAGATCAGCGTCAAAGCCTCGGATCATTTCATGGCGGTCGCCGCCTACCAGCAGTTGGCCGAGCGCGTCGATTACCCGCTCCATCTGGGCATCACCGAATCGGGCTCGCTGATCAGCGGCACCGTCAAGTCGTCCATTGGCATGGGGATGCTGCTCTGGGGCGGCATCGGCGACACCATCCGCGTCTCGCTCTCGTCCGATCCGGTCGACGAGGTGCGCGTCGGCTTCGAGATGCTGCGCTCGCTGGGTCTGCGCGTGCGCGGCGTCCGCATCGTGTCGTGCCCATCGTGCGCTCGCCAGGGCTTCAACGTCATCAAGACGGTGGAAGCGCTCGAACCCCGCCTCGCGCACATCCGCACGCCGTTATCGCTCTCGATCATCGGCTGCGTGGTGAACGGCCCCGGCGAAGCGCGCGAGACCGATATCGGCCTCACCGGCGGCGGCAACGGCAAGCACATGGTCTATCTGAGCGGCCTCACCGATCACACGATCGAGAGCGACACGATGGTCGATCACATCGTGCGGCTGGTGGAAGCCAAGGCCGCCGAGATCGAGGCGACGAATGCGCAGGCCGAAGCGATGGCGATCGCGGCGGAGTAGCTTTCCGTCGCGTGCTCGCCTAGATCGCGGCGGACGATGGACACCCCCCAGAAGCCGCCCCGCCTCCAGCGCGTGCGCGGCACCCAGGATATTTTCGGCGAGGAGGCAGCGCGGTTCGACCGTGTGGTCGAAGCGTTGGCGCGCGTGCGCCGCCTGTTCGGCTTTCGCAGCGTCCACATGCCGGTGTTCGAGGCGACACCGGTGTTCGCACGGTCTCTGGGGGAGACGAGCGATGTGGTGGGCAAGGAAATGTATTCGTTCGAGGATCGGGGCGGCGATTCGCTGACCTTGCGCCCCGAGTTCACTGCGGGGATCGCGCGGGCGTATATTTCGGAAGGGTGGCAGCAGCACGCGCCCTTGAAGGTCGCCACATGGGGGCCGGTGTTCCGTTACGAGCGGCCGCAGAAGGGGCGGTATCGGCAGTTCCATCAGCTGGACGCCGAGGTGCTGGGGGCTGCGGAGCCAGCGGCGGATGTGGAGGTGATTGCGCTGGGGGCGGCGTTGCTCGAGGAATTGGGGATCGCGGGGGCGGTTGTTCTGGAATTGAATACGCTGGGGGATGCGGAGACGCGGACCGCTTGGCGCGCGGCGCTGGTGGCGCATTTTTCGGCGCATGCGGACGCGCTGAGCGAGGACAGTCGCGCGCGGCTGGAGCGTAATCCTTTGCGAATATTGGACTCCAAGGTGCCCGGCGACCGCCCGATCGCAGACGCCGCGCCGGGGATCGATGCGTATATGAGCGCGGAGGCGGGGCGGTTCTTCGAGGCGGTCACGCGCGGGCTCGACGCGAGCGGGGTCGCGTGGGAGCGCAACGCGCGGCTGGTGCGCGGGCTCGATTATTATCGGCACACCGCGTTCGAGTTCACCACGACACAGTTGGGCGCGCAGGGAACGGTGCTCGCGGGGGGGCGCTATGATGGGCTGGTGGAGGCCTTGGGCGGATCGCCGACGCCCGGCGTAGGCTGGGCTGCGGGGGTGGAGCGGTTGGGGATGCTGGTTGGCGAGCCTGAGACGGCGCGACCGGAAGTTGTTGTGATCCCGGGATCGAAGGACGGAGAGCAAGCTGCTACAAGGCTACTGTCACAGCTTCGTCGGCGGGGCGTTCCGAGTGACATGGCATTTGCCGGCAACTTGAAACGCAGGCTCGCCAAGGCGGACTTGCTGGGCGCTCGCTGGGTTGCGCTGTTCGGCCAAGAGGAAATTAGAGCAAGTACGATTACCCTCAAAAATATGCGAACCGGTGGTCAGTGGCTAGTGCCCGAAGCAACCGCAGCCGAAACGCTATCGCATCTGATGGGGCAATCGGACGACGCTGGGCTAAACTTCGTAATCGATCAATAATTAGTCGGCTCTCTGAGATGCGGAGATTTACCCCGCCCCCTCATAAGCCTCCCGCAGCCACCCCAGCAGCTCCCCGTCCACCTCGTCCACCGATCCCAGCTTCACCCGGTGGGTGAACATCGCGTTGAAACTGCCCGAGGCCTCCAGCCGCCCCGCCGCCGCCCGGTCCTTCAGGATCAGCCCCAGATCGACCCGCGTCTTCGTGCTCGGCTGGATCAGCGCGAACTGTTTGGCGCGGCGGACACTTGCGTTTGCCTTCTTGGGCGCAATCTCCACATCGTTCCCAAGCGCCAGCGCCGCCTCCGCAAGCCGATCATACACCGGCCGCAGCCCCTCCTTGCCGTCCTCGAACAGATGCGCGACCCGATCGTCGGCCGAACGCGGCGCGGCCGCCTCCAGCGCATGCTTGGCGATGTGATTCGCATGCGAATGGGAGAGCGCGTGCTCGGCCTTCAGCCACGCGACCATCGCGCCATGTTTGGCCAAGCCCTGCGCGCGCACCGCCGCCGCCCACGCCGAGACCGATTTGCCCGTCTGCGCCTCGATATTGCGCTCGAACGTCGCGACGGCGGCTTCCACTGTGCCCATGCGCTGCTCCCAGGGTTTCGTCGCCCAAGACTATACCAAGGCGCTTGGCTCGCAACCTTCGACAAACCAGCATGCGCCCGCTTATGAGCGACGCCATGTCCTCCGTCCCCCCCGAACGCATCGCGCAGCTTCTCTCGCGCCAGGCCGATTTGTCCGCGCAAATGTCGGCGGGCGATCTCGCACCCGACAAGATCGTCGCGCTCAACCGTGAGTATTCCGAGCTTGGCCCGGTCGCGGATGCCGCGCGCGGGGTGCAGGCGTTGCGCGAGGAGACCGGCAATCTGCGCGCGCTGGTCGACGATTCCGGCGCGGATGCGGAGATGCGCGCGATGGCGGAGGAGGAACTGGCGTCGTTGCGCGAACAGTTGCCGCTTGCCGAACAATCGCTCGCGCGGATGCTGCTGCCCAAGGATGTAGCGGACGAAAAGTCCGCCATCCTCGAAATCCGTGCGGGCACCGGGGGCGACGAGGCGGCGCTGTTCGCGGGCGATCTGTTCGAGATGTATTCACGCTATGCGGCGTTGCAGAAGTGGAAGGTGGAGCTGATCTCGGGATCGTCGGCGGATGTGGGTGGCTATAAGGAAGTCATTGCGTCGATCACCGGCAATGCGGTCTTCGCGCGGCTGAAGTTCGAGAGCGGCGTGCACCGGGTGCAGCGCGTCCCCGCGACCGAGACGCAGGGGCGCATCCACACGTCCGCAGCCACTGTGGCGGTGCTGCCCGAGGCGGAGGAAGTCGATGTCCAGATCAACGATGCGGATTTGCGCATCGATGTGTTCCGCTCGTCCGGCCCGGGTGGGCAATCGGTCAACACCACCGATTCGGCGGTACGGATCACGCATATCCCCAGCGGTCTCGTGGTGAGCCAGCAGGATGAAAAGTCGCAGCACAAGAACAAGGCCAAGGCGATGAAAGTGCTGCGCTCGCGGCTGTACGAGCTGGAGCGAGAGAAGATCGCGTCCGCTCGCTCCGCCGACCGCAAATCGATGGTGGGCAGCGGCGATCGCTCCGAGCGCATCCGCACGTATAATTTCCCGCAGGGCCGGGTGAGCGATCACCGGATCAACCTGACCTTGCACCGGCTCGACGAAATCCTCGCGGGCGAGGGGCTGGGCGAACTGATCGACGCGCTGATCTCCGAGGACGAGGCGTCGCGGCTCGCCAATCTGGAAGCCGCCTGACCGCGCGCGCGGCGTTGCGCGCAGCCGCAGCGCGTATCGGCGGCGAGACCGCGCGTCTGGATGCGGAATTGCTGTTGGCGCACGCGCTGGGGTGCACGCGCGAGGCGCTGCTGCTGGGGGGGCTCGACCGCGCGATCGACATGGCGGCGTTCGAAGCGCTGGTGACGCGGCGCGTGGGCGGCGAGCCGGTGGCGTATATTGTGGGGCGGCGCGAATTCTGGTCGCTCGATCTGATCGTGACGCCCGACGTCCTCATCCCCCGCGCGGACAGCGAGACGCTGATCGAGGCGGCGGTGGCGGCGATCCCGGCGGACGCGGGCCTGCGCGTGCTCGATCTGGGCACGGGAAGTGGCGCGCTGCTGCTCGCCACGCTCGCGCAATGGCGGCTTGCGTGGGGGGTGGGGGTCGATCGCTCTGCAGCCGCGCTCGCGGTGGCGGCGCGCAACGCGGATGCGCTCGGACTGGCCGCGCGTGCCGCATTCGTCCAGGCGGACTGGGCGGCGGCGATCGGTGGCGGCTGGGATCTGGTTCTCGCCAACCCGCCCTATGTTCGCAACGATGCGCCGCTGGCGCGCGACGTGCGGGACTATGAGCCCGCCGCAGCGCTGTTCGCGGGCGAGGATGGGCTCGATGCGTATCGCGCACTGCTGCCCGATCTGCCGCGCCTGCTCGGTCCGACGGGGCTGGGCATCATCGAAATCGGCTCGGAGCAGGGGAGCGCGGTGGCCGCAATGGCGCGGGCTTTGGGGATGGCTGTCGATCCACGCAACGATCTCGCCGGACGTGAACGCGCACTATGTTTGCGCGTAAGTGCAGATTAGGGCTTGGACGGCTGCGCGATTGTGCTACTTAAGGTGCTGCGCGGTGTCAGGGCACTAGTCGCAACACATCCATTCGCGCTCGAACGTCGCAACGTGCGGCCAAGGCGCCGGATAAACGGGACCGCGCGATGGTGCGCTGATCCCGATGCTCAAGGCACTCGGAAACGGGGATAGCGATCTGGACATGCGCAACCAACAACAGGGCCGTCGGCGTGGACGCGGCGGGCCCCGACCACCTCAGCAGGGTGGGATCGTTCGGCCCGAAATCGGGCGCGGCAACAGCGGTACCAATCGCGGCACGGGCAACGCTGCGCAAATGCTGGAGAAATACAAGACGCTGGCGCGCGATGCCACCCAGTCGGGCGATCGCATCACGGCGGAATATTATTTCCAATACGCCGATCACTACTTCCGCGTGCTGAACGAGAACCGCCCGCGCTTCGAAGATCGTCAACCGCAGCGCTCGCAGCGCGGATGGCAGGACCGCGACGGTGCTGAGCAGGACGGCGACGACGATCGCGCTGCGCGCGACAATACGGCGCCCGACGAAGAACAAACGCGCGAGGGTTACCCCGCCGAGCGCGCCTACCGCGACGAGGGCCGCGCCGACACTGGCAGGACGTACCGCGACAATGGCCGCGAAAATAGCCGGGACAGCGGCCGTACAGGTGGTGAACGCGAGTATCGCCGCGACGGGCGCGGCGATCAGAACCGCGGCGAGCGGCAGGATGTTGGCGGGGATGGGCGCGATCCGCGAACCCCGCGGCCCGAGCCGCGCGACACGCAGTCGCAACGCGCCCCGCAATATGGTCAACGCGAGCGCGAGCCGGAGCGCGACCCTGCGCGTGAACGACAGCCGCGCCGCGACCGTGCGAGCTTCGACGAAGCGCAGGGCGGGACAGGCGAGCGGGCACCTGCGTTTGCCGAGCGCGATGCCGAGTCGGACATCACTGGAGCGGGAACGGCATTGGGCAACGACCGTGCGGCGCAGGAGAACGAGACCCACGAGACCGCGCGCCCGCGGGCACGGCGGCCGCGTCGCGAGGAGGTGCCTTCCGCACCATCCACGGACGACCCCTTTGCGGTACGGCGCAGTCCGGCGGCAGCGCGCGTCGAGACGACGTCGCCCGTCGTCGAGTTGCCCCATGTGGTCGATTCGATCGAGGCGGAGGTTGCGCCGAAGCGTCGCCGTCGCACGGCGCGGGCTGAACCCGGAAGCGACGCCGAGCTCAACCTCGAGAAGGCGTGATTGCTGGCGGCTTCGGCCGTCAGCCGTGCGTGGCGTCTTCGGGATCGACCTCGAGATCGAGATCGTGACCACCGCGCGCGCTGGCGAACAGCAGGCCCATCAGCGTGGCGGTGAGTAGCGTGGTGAAGAACACCGCTGCGCCCGCCGCCAGCCGCCCTTGCCACGGCATCGGCGGGCCGAACGCGCGCAGATAGCCAAGCGCGGCGAGCGCCAGCGCAGCGCTCAGCACCGCCATCCAGCCAGTGAAGCGACGGAACCTTGCCCAGTGTGGGCTTCGTGACTTGCCGGAGGCGCGGTCGAGGATCATGCTGCCTCATAATGCGGAACACGCGATGGGAGGAAGCCATGTGGATATCCGAGATTTTGCGCGGCAAGGGCGCTGCCGTGGTGTGCGTGGATAGTCACGCGCCGATGCGCGAGGCGGTGGCGCTGCTCCATGCGCATCGGATCGGAGCGGTCCTTGCGACGCAGGACGGCGAGATCGTCGGCGTGCTGAGCGAGCGCGACATTGTCCGTGGGCTCCATGCGCTGGGCGCAGCCGTGCTCGACGGCCCCGTGCACGGCTGCATGAGCGCGCCCGTGGTGACGGTGGATCCCCGCGATACGATCGATGCCGCGCTCGCGCTGATGACCGAGCGGCGTTTCCGTCATCTGCCCGTGCTCGATAACGGACGCCTGCTCGGCGTGGTTTCGATCGGCGATCTGGTCAAGCACCGGATCGAAGAGGCCGAGCGCGAGGCGGCTGCGCTGAAGGATTATATCGCGGCTTGAGCCATCGATCGCGGGGAGGCGCAAAAAAGGGCTTGCGCGGTTGAGGCCGAGCCGTCATATGCGCGCCTCGCTTCGGCGGTCTCCCCCTAGGGGGCGGGCAGTTCGGAGCGGCTCCAGACTTTATTCCGCAACAATCGGTGGAAAAGAGTTGACGGGGCAGGGGAGTTCGCCTTAAGGTGTCTCTCTGTTCGGCGGCACGGACCTTGGTTCGCCATCGACATTCTCACAGCGCTACCTTTGGTAGCCGGGCCTTAAAAACCCGGGTGAGGTCGCTCTTTCTCATCGTAGGAATAGATGAAGGGACATGTGGGCGGCGGCCCGGATGCCATGGGTTAAAGGCCATGGTGGTTCGGTAAACCAGGTCGGTCATATGTCCTAAGTTACCACAAATGCTTCATTGGCTCGCAAGGCCGATGAAATACGTTGGTGAAACGTAGGTGCAAAGATCGGCTCCTTAAACGGGCTTTTTTCTGGCTTAGGCTGGGGAATTGTTCGGACATGAACTTGAGAGTTTGATCCTGGCTCAGAACGAACGCTGGCGGCATGCCTAACACATGCAAGTCGAACGATCCCGGACTTGTTCCGGGATAGTGGCGCACGGGTGCGTAACACGTGGGAATCTGCCCTTAGGTATGGAATAACTCTGGGAAACTAGAGCTAATGCCATATGATGCCGCAAGGCCAAAGATTTATCGCCTAGGGATGAGCCCGCGTAGGATTAGCTAGTTGGTGGGGTAAAGGCCTACCAAGGCTACGATCCTTAGCTGGTCTGAGAGGATGATCAGCCACACTGGGACTGAGGCACGGCCCAGACTCCTACGGGAGGCAGCAGTGGGGAATATTGGACAATGGGCGAAAGCCTGATCCAGCAATGCCGCGTGAGTGAAGAAGGCCTTAGGGTTGTAAAGCTCTTTTACCCGGGAAGATAATGACTGTACCGGGAGAATAAGCCCCGGCTAACTCCGTGCCAGCAGCCGCGGTAATACGGAGGGGGCAAGCGTTGTTCGGAATTACTGGGCGTAAAGCGCACGTAGGCGGCGATTCAAGTCAGAGGTGAAAGCCCGGGGCTCAACTCCGGAACTGCCTTTGAAACTAGGTTGCTTGAACATTGGAGAGGCGAGTGGAATTCCGAGTGTAGAGGTGAAATTCGTAGATATTCGGAAGAACACCAGTGGCGAAGGCGGCTAACTGGACCATTCTTGACGCTGAGGGACGAAAGCGTGGGGAGCAAACAGGATTAGATACCCTGGTAGTCCACGCCGTAAACGATGAGAACTAGCTGTCGGGGCTCTTAGAGCTTCGGTGGCGCAGCTAACGCATTAAGTTCTCCGCCTGGGGAGTACGGCCGCAAGGTTAAAACTCAAAGGAATTGACGGGGGCCTGCACAAGCGGTGGAGCATGTGGTTTAATTCGAAGCAACGCGCAGAACCTTACCAGCGTTTGACATGG
>JBBSFH010000008.1:0-130855 GCA_038238915.1 Sphingomonadales bacterium | reverse complement strand
GGGGGGGGGGTTGTGTGGTGGCGGGGGGGGGGTCGGTGGGGGCCGGGCTGCCTGCCTGCCGCGCCGCGGCTGGGTCGCGGGGGGGGGGGGCCCCCGGGGGGCTCACCCGCGGGCCCCCCCCACCCCCCCCCCCCCCCCCCCCCCCCGGGCGCGCTCACGCCGCGAGCTTCCTGACCTGCGCGATGCGTTCGGCGATCAGGAAGGCGAGTTCCAAGGCCTGGTGCGCGTTCAGGCGCGGGTCGCAGTGGGTGTGGTAGCGGTCCGAGAGATCGCCGACCGCCACATCGTGCGCGCCGCCCAGACATTCGGTGACGTTCTGGCCGGTGAGTTCGAGGTGGACGCCGCCGGCGTGGACGCCCTCGGCGGCGCAAAGATCGACGAAATCGCGCACTTCGGACAGGATGCGATCGAAGGGGCGGGTTTTATAGCCGTTCTCGGCCTTGATCGTGTTGCCGTGCATGGGGTCGCTTGCCCACAGCGCGATGCGCCCCGCGCGTCGGGTGGCGGCGAGTAGCGCGGGCAGCCGGACGGCGATCCTGTCCGCGCCGAAGCGGCCGATCAGCGTGAGACGGCCGGGCGTGTTGTGCGGATCGAGCGCGTCGATGAGGCGGAGCAGGTCGTCGGGCTCCATCGTGGGGCCGACCTTGACGCCGATGGGATTGGCGATGCCTGCGGCAAAGGCGACGTGGCCGCCGTCCAGCTGCCGGGTGCGCTCGCCGATCCAGAGCGCGTGCGCGGAGAGCGCGTACCAGCGGTCGTCTTCGGGATCCTGACGGGTGAGCGCTTCCTCGTAGGGCAGGAGCAGACCTTCGTGGCTGCTGAAGAATTCCACCCGGCTGATCTCGTCGCGCGTGGCCTGATCGAGCCAGATCGAGTCCATGAAGTTGAGGCTGGCGACGAGACCGTCGGCGAGCGATTGGTAGCGCGAAGCGAGGGGTTGGTCGGCGATGAAATCGAGCGTCCACTGGCGGACGTTGTGGAGGTTGGCGAAACCGCCCGCTGCCAGGGGCCGGAGCAGGCCAAGCGTGGATGCGGACTGGTCGTAGGCTTGCAGCATCCGCATCGGATCGGGCGCGCGGGCGGAGGCGCTGAACTCGGCGCCGTTGATGATGTCGCCGCGGTAGGTGGGGAGCGTGGTCGACCCCTGCGTTTCGGTCGCGTCCGAGCGCGGTTTGGCGAACTGGCCCGCGATGCGGCCGAGCTTCACCACGGGCTTGCCGCCGGCGAAGGTGAGGACGACCGCCATCTGGAGGAGCAGGCGGAAATAATCGCGCAGGTGATCGGGGCGATAATCGCGGAAGCTTTCGGCGCAGTCCCCGCCTTGGAGCAGCATCGCGCGGCCATCGGCGGCAATGGCCATCAGTTCGTGGAGGCGGCGGACTTCGGCAGGTTTGACGAGGCCGGGGCGCGCGGCGAGTTCGGCCTCGGCGCGGGCGAGATCGCCGGTATCGGGATAATCCTGGGGCACGTGGCGGGTGGGCAGTGTGCGCCAGATCGCGGGGCTCCAGTCGGTCACGCCGCGTGCTCCCGGCCAACGATCCAGCCGACGGTGTGGCCCTCCTCGTCGTCCAGGGGCGCGAGCGCGTGCACGCCTTCGGGGAGCGAGCCGTTCACGTGCGCGACCGCGCCGAGGCAATGCGGATCGAGGGCGGCGAGGCGGCCATCGCCGACGCGGACCGGGATCTGGTTGCCGAAGCGCGCGCGCGCGGCGGGGAGCAGGGATGCATCTTCGACCACGAGTTCGACCATTCCCTCGCGCGCGAGCGTCGCGCCGATCAGCGCATACCATATTCGCTGGACGAGGGGAGCAGGCGCGACGCCTTTGCTCAGCCGGGCGATCATTTCGGCCTCGCGTTCGGGGCGGAACGGGGTTCGGCCCACCGGCGTGGTAGCGCGCACGCGGCCGGCGATGGCGAGGCGGCGGGCGATGAGTGCGAGGAGTTGGGCGTCGATCTCGTCGAGTTCGGCGCGGATTGCGGCGAGTTCGGGCGATACGTCGGGTGCGCTGGGCGCGGGGGTCTGGGTCATTATCGGGGCCTCGGGCAGGCGGCGCGCAACGCGCCGCCGGGATGGGTCTAGCTGGAAAGGTGCCGACGCGCGGGGGTTCAGCCCTGACGTCGGCCGCTAAACGAGGCCCGGTATCGCGCGAACGCATAGCCCGCGCCCCGGACGGCGGTGCTGGTGTTGCAAGCGGGATGCGGGTGCATCGGGGCTCTCCGGGGTTGCGCGGGGTTCGCGCAGTTGGGATCGATATGGGAATGGGGGCGCATGTCAAGCGGTCCTCCCCCCTTGGGGAGGTGGCGCGCAGCGCCAGAGGGGGTGCCGGGCGGCGAGGCCCCCGCCGCCTTCGGGCACCTCCCCCCAAGCGGGGGGAGCATTTTCAGCGCTTCAGGATGGCGAAGCGGGTGATGGCGTGGGGATCGTCGCCGACGTTGTCCGCGAGCACGATCAAACCGTGAAGCGGGGCGGCGCGGGGTGCGGCGAGGACCGCGCGGTCACGTGCCGACGCGGGGATCAACGCAGCGGCGGCGGCGGCGGTTGTGGGCGCTGCCTCGGTCGTCACTCCGAGGCGCGTGATCAGGCGCGAGCATTGCGCGAGCGCGACCGGGTGGCTGGCGATCACGCGGATATCGGCGAGACGCGCGCCGGGAATGGCGAGGAGCGCCATGGTGATCGGCACATCGACATGCCCGGCTTCGTGCAGGCCCGAGGCGGGGAGGAGCGCGAGGTTGGCGGTGACCGGGCCCGCGACGCTGTTGTGCACCGGGAGGACGGCGGCGTCGCAGTCTCCGGCGCGCACGGCGGCGATGGCGGCCTCGGCGGTGGCGTGGGGGACCGGGGTGGCGGCGGGGTCGGCCAGCGCACACGCCGCCTCGCCGAATGCGCCGCGATCGCCGTGGTAGGCGAGGCGCGTTGGCGTGGGATCAGGCACGCACCTGGCCGCTGCCGCGCACGATATATTTAAAGCTGGTGAGCTGTTCCGCCCCCACCGGGCCGCGCGCGTGGAGGCGATCGGTGGCGATGCCGATCTCCGCACCGAAGCCGAACTCGCCGCCATCGGCGAACTGGGTCGAGGCGTTGACCAGCACGATCGCTGAATCGACTCCGCTGGTGAAGGCCTCGGCGGCGGCGGCATCCTCAGTGATAATCGCATCGGTGTGCGACGAGCCATAGCGCGCGATGTGCACGATCGCGGCGGCGAGATCGGCGACAATGGCGACCGCGAGGATCGGTTCGAGATATTCGGTGGTCCAGTCGGCTTCGCTGGCAGCGAGCATCGCGGGGACGAGCGCGCACGCGTCGGGATCGCCGCGCAGCTCGCAGCCTGCGGCGATGAGATCGGCGGCGATCTGCGGCAGTAGGGCGGGGGCGATGGCGGCATCGATCAGCAAAGTTTCGGTCGCGCCGCAGACCGAGACGCGGCGCATCTTGGCGTTGAGTATGATCGCGCGCGCCTTCGCCGGATCGGCGGCGGCGTGGACATAGGTGTGGCAGAGGCCCTCGAGGTGGCCGAGCACGGGGGCGCGTGCTTCCTCGCGGACGCGCTGGACGAGGCCGCGTCCACCGCGCGGGATGATGAGATCGATCGTGCCGTTGAGGCCGCCGAGGATCGCACCGACGGCGGCGCGATCGGCATCGGGCACGATCTGGATGGCGGCGGCGGGGAGGCCTGCCTCGGCGAGCGCTTCGGCGATGGCGGCATGGAGCGCGAGGTTGGAGCGCAGCGATTCCGAACCGCCGCGCAGGATAACGACATTGCCCGAGCGCAGCGCGAGCGCGGCGGCGTCCGCAGTGACGTTCGGGCGCGCCTCGTAGATCACCGCGAGCACGCCGATGGGGGTGCGCACGCGCGCGAAATCGAGGCCGTTGGGGCGCTGCCAGCGCGCGATTTCCTCGCCGACCGGATCGCTCTGCGCGGCGATGCCTGCGAGGCTCGTGACGATCGCCTCAATGCGCGCGGGGGTGAGGCGGAGGCGATCGAGGTGGGCTTCGCTGCCGCCCGCTTCGGCTGCAGCGGCGATGTCGAGCGCGTTGGCGGCGAGGATGGTGTCCGCGTGGGCGTGGACGCGCGCGGCCATCGCGGCGATGGCGCGGCTGCGTTGTGGGGCGGGGGCGTTGCGGATCGTGGCGGCCGCCGCGCGCGCTGCCGCGCCCATCGCCTCCATCCGCGCCTGCATCGATGCTGTCCTCAGGTTGCGCCCGTGGCCGCGGGCTGATGCAAGGCCTGTGTCAGCACGAGATCGTCGCGGTGCACAAGCGTCGCGCGGCCGGGATAGCCGAGTGTGGCCTCGATCGCGTCCGACTGCAGGCCTGCAATCGCGCGCGCCTCGAGCGCATCGTAGGCGATGACGCCGCGCGCGATCTCGTGGCCCGAGGGGTCTTCGAGTCTGACGATATCGCCGCTGCCGAACGCGCCGGTGACGCCGCGCACGCCTGCGGGAAGCAGGCTATTTCCGCGCGCGAGCGCCGCGCACGCGCCCGCATCGAGGCGGAGCGTGCCTGCGGGCGCGAGGTGGCCCGCGATCCATTGCTTGTACGCGGCCGCAGGGGTGGCGTGCGCATCGATGCGCGTGGCGCGCGCGCCCGCTTCGATCGCGGCGAGCGGGCCGGTGCTGTCCGCGACGCGGCCCGCTGCGATCAGCGTGGTGCAGCCCGCGCCGTGCGCGATGCGCGCAGCCGCGATCTTGCTCGCCATGCCGCCGGTGCCCACGCCGCCCGAGAGGTTCGCGCCGCCCGCCATCGCCTCGATCGCAGGCGTGATCGCGGCGACGTGGGGGATGTGCGCGGCATCGGGGTTGCGGCGCGGATCGGCGGTGTAAAGGCCATCGACATCGGACAGCAGGACCAGCAGGTCGGCGCCTGCAAGCTGCGCGACGCGTGCGGCGAGGCGATCATTGTCGCCGTAGCGCAGTTCCTCGGTCGCCACCGTGTCGTTCTCGTTGATGATCGGTACCGCGCCCAGCCGCAGCACGGTCTCCACGGTGCTGCGCGCGTTCAGCCAGCGGCGGCGGACCTCGGTATCGTCGCGGGTGAGGAGGATCTGCGCGAGCGGCGTGGCGTGCGGGGCGAAGGCATCCTCCCAGACACGCATCAGCACGCTTTGCCCGGCTGCGGCGGCGGCCTGTTTCTCGTCGAGCGTGAGGCTGCGGGTTGGCGGCAGGCGAAGCCGCGACCGGCCGAGCGCGACCGCGCCCGAGGACACGATCAGCAGCGTCGCGCCGCCTGCGCGCAGCCGCGCGGCATCGTGCGCGAACGTCTGTGCCCACGCGAGATCGGCGCTGCGCGTGGCGGAATCGATCAGCAGCGCCGATCCGATCTTGATCACGATGCGCCGCGCTCGCGCGAGGATGGCGGCGGCGGGGTCGGGAGCGGCGGCGGGCATGTCGCCTTCTGGCGCGGATTTCCCGATGGGCAAAGCGCGCGCGTGATCGCGCCAGGCTTTGCGATTGACCTTGCACCGGCAGTCTCTTACGCAACCGCGCAACGGAGCTGTGGGTGAGCGGCTGAAACCAGCGGTTTGCTAAACCGCCGTGCGGGGTTTACCCGCACCGAGGGTTCGAATCCCTCCGGCTCCGCCAGTGCTGATCAAAGAAGAGCGCTTAGCCGCAGGTTTTTTGGATCCTGCAAGTATCGGCTGCACTTTCGGCCCCACTCGGGTGCGGAGGCTTCCTGCCGTTTTGAGAAAGCAAGAGCGCCGCCGCTTTGTTCGCGACGGATTTGAGAGGTCGAGAGAGGCTCGCGGCCGGTCCGTCGCGGAGGCGGCTCGGCGCTTCGGATTTGTCTGCTCGCTATCGTCCGTCGCTAGAACAATCTCGGGATCGGCGAGAGCGTCAAGGCCAGCATCCGCGTCAGCAGCGCGCCGCCCACCCCGAACGCGCTCGGCAGCACGATCAGCAGCAGCAGCGTCTTCACCTGGAAGCCGAGCACGAGGACGTTCATTTGCGGCACCGTGGGTGGCGGGGTGGCGAGGGTGGCAAAGGTCAGCGTGCGGGTGGTTTTAGTGCCGGTGTCTTCCGGCGGCGGCGACGGCATGGGCTCGCGCGGGCAGCAATCATCCTCGACCTGATCCTGCAATACGAGCGACGCGCCAGGCCAGCGCCCATGCCCGGCCGGCGACAACGAGGGCGAGATCTATGGCGTGGCGGACGTGCTGGTGAACGGCCGCTTCGCGCTGCGCGATGGCAAGCCGACCGGCGCGGCTACCGGTCGCTACGTGCGCGGCCGTGCGTGGTAGGGCGCCGGGCGGCGGCTGCCGCGCGCGGGCGGGGGATTGGACGCGGGCGCGATAAAGGGAAGATTGTTCGCAATACCGCGCACGGGCTGCGCGGGGTTCGGGTCGGAGGCCTGTGCCGATCAACGCTTGGTTGCAAGCCCGTCAAGCCCGACCATGCCGATCGCGTTCATAAGCCGATCCACGGTGAGCCCCTCCACCGATGGAACCCACTTGCCAAGCCAGATCAGCATTCCGAGCAGTAGCTGGACAACGAGCGTCGGCTCGCAGGGCATGATCGAGCCGTCGGCGATTCCCTCCGCGACGAAGCGTTCGAGGACGGCCTTCAGCCGGTTCGCCCACTGATCGACGGCGTTACGCTCGGCTTCCTCCAGATAGCTGTGGTCGCCAAAGTAAAGCTGCGGGCCGTTGTGCGACGAATCGTCGAGCATGTTCCGGATGAAACTGCGCAATCTCCCCATGCCCGTTCCACCCGCGCCATTCGTTTCGACGAGCAGCGCCTCGAAACGTTCGAGCGATCGGATATGGCAAGCGTAAACAAGCGCCTGCTTGCTGGCGAAATAATAATATAGCGTTGCATCGCGCAGATTGAGGCTGGCCGCGATTTCGCTCATCGTGGCGAGCGCGTAGCTCTTGGCGTTGATGATCTCGATCGCCGCGCGCAGGATGGCGTCGCGCTTGGCGGACGATTTGTGGCTTTGCGCGAGCGGTTTGGCGGCATCTGCGACCGGGCTCCGGGCGATGTGCGCGCGCCGCGACCTGACCGCTCGTCCCTCACTGATCGGCATCGCTGTCCCTCCCACATCCCGCCCGGCGCTTTTTCGACGGTTCCCGCCAATGTTCGCATGCACAGGCGACTGGCAACGCCACGCCGTGCAAGCGATATTCTAGCTTGCACTAGATTAAACCGCGTGGGAAGGAGAGTGCACCGTCGCGATCCGTCCAAGAACGCACGCGCCGGGTTGCTGAGGGAGGTTCCATGCGCACCAGATATCTAATTGGCGTCACGTTGATCGGTTTGTGGAGCGCGCCGCTGTGCGCGCAGGGCGTTGCGCCCGCTACCGCCCCCGCCACTGCCGCCGAGGCGCGCACGGGCGATCAAGGCGAGATTATTGTCACCGCTACCAAGCGCTCGCAGTCGTTGCAGAATATTCCGCTGTCGGTATCGGTCACCAGCGTCGACACGATCGAGAAAGCGCAGATCCGCGATCTCATCGATCTGCAATCGGTTGTTCCGTCGCTCAAGATCGAACAGCTGAACGCCTCGGGGCAAACGAACTTTTACATCCGCGGCTTCGGTAACGGCAACGGCAACGATGGCATCGAGAGTTCGGTGGGCGTGTTCATCGACGGTGTGTACCGCTCGCGCACTTTTTCCTCGCTTGACGATCTTCCGGACATTTCGCGCATCGAAGTGCTGCGCGGACCGCAATCGACGCTGTTTGGCAAGAACGTCTCCGCAGGCGCGATCAACATCATCACCCAGAAGCCGCAGTTCGATTTTGGCGCAAAGGCCGAGATCAGCACGGGCAATTATGGCTTGATCCAGGCGCGCGCCTCCGTGACCGGACCGCTCACAGATCGGTTGGCCGTGGCGCTGTTCGGCAGCGTGAACGAGCGCGAAGGCTATCTTACCAACGTCGTCACCGGCGCAAAGATCAACGATCGCAATCGCAAGGCGATCCGGGCCGATGTTGTCTGGAACCCGACCGATACGCTCTCGATCCGCCTGATCGGCGACTATAACGAGGCTTTGGAAAAGTGCTGCGGCGTCGTCACAATTCAAAACGGACCTGCGACGCAGTTCATTGGCGCGCCGCGTCCGTTCGGGCTTGGCGCCCCGGTCGGCGATCCAGCGAACAAATTCAATGGCAACATCTATCTCAATAACGATCCCCGCAACCGGCTGTTCGGCGGTGGCGGGTCCGCGCAGATCGATTGGAACCTGGGCTTCGCCAATGCCACTTCGATCACCGCGTATCGACGCCAGATCAATGCGTCGGTGCAGGATGTAGATTTCACGGGCGCGGACATCGCCAGCAAGAACGAGCGCGCGGACGTGCACACGTTTACGCAGGAGCTTCGCCTGGCATCGAACGGCAAGGGGCGGCTCAACTGGCTGATCGGTGGCTTCTATGAAGACGAGAAGCTGTACTCCGGACGAGACACCACGTTCGGCACCCAGATCCGGCCCTACATCGATGGGCTCGTCGGCGGACCTACGACTGGACCTTTCGTAGGCCGATCCAACCTGTTTGTCCTTGAATATCTGCAAAGCCTCGTAACACCGTCGATCGTTCCCGGCGGTACCTATTTCAGGCCCGGCCAGGGCGTCCATGATTTCTACCATCTCTCGCAGACATCCTACTCGATCTTCGGTCAGGCCGATTACAAGGTGCTGCCTCACCTCACGGTCACAGGTGGTGTCGCGTATCTAAACGATCGCAAGGCGGCTGTCTCCGATGTTGTGCTGACCGACACCTTCTCGGCGCTGAATCTGCAAGCAGTCCCGCAGTTGCCGTTTGTCGGTCTTCCCGGCAACGCATTTGCAGGGTTAGGAGCGGTCCAGTTCTTCTACGGAAATACCGCCAATCACGGGCCGATCAATTTCCCGAACGCCAACGATAACGGCATCCTCAAGGGCGACAAGATCACCTATACCGCCAAGGCTGCATATGACTTTGGCGGTCGGCTGAACGTCTACTTCAGCTACGCCACCGGATGGAAGGCGGGGGCTTACAACCTGTCGTCGGACAGTCGGCCAACCGACGCGAGCGGCGTCGGGCGCACGGCGGCGCCGGAGAACGTCACCGTTTACGAAATCGGCGCAAAAGCCAAGTTCCGCGGCGGTTTCTTCAACATCGCGCTGTTCGATCAGGCGATCAAGGATTTCCAGTCCAACGCCTACACGGGCACGGGTTACATTCTGACGAACGCGGGCAAGGAATCGGTGCGCGGCGTCGAAATCGACACCGCCTACGCGCCGACGCGGTGGTTGGCGTTGACGGGCTCGGTTACTTACCTCGATCCCAAATATGATAGCTTCACGCACGCCGCATGCGTTTCCTTCGATGTGGCGCGCTGCCCGATCGTGAACGGACAGTTCGTCTCGCCCTTCCGCGACCTGTCGGGCACCAAGCCGGGCGATGTCGCCGAGTGGACCGCGTCGATGTCCGCCACGATCAGCCACGAGTTCGGCGGCGGGATCGATGGCTATCTGCGCGGCGAATATGATTACACGAGCAGCACGCTCATCAGCGAGCTTTCGCCGCCGCCAATCAGCACGTTCGCGCGCAACGAGATCAACGCCAGCCTCGGGCTGAGTGCCGAACGCGCAAAGCTGGATGTCATGCTGTGGGTCCGCAATGCCACCAACGATCGCTACCTGATCGCCACCTTCCCGACCGTCGCGCAGTTGGGCAGCTTCAGCGCCTATCCCAACCTGCCGCGGACGTTTGGCGTTACGTTCCGCAAGCGGTTCTAGGCGCGCCGTCCACTCTTGCAGGCGAACTCGATGAGCATTGAGGCAAACACCCCTGCGGCCGATCCCGCCGCCGTGCGCGCGCGCTATGCCGCCGAACGCGAACGGCGCGCGCAGGCCGGCGGCCGCAGCTACCGTGACCCCGCCGACGGCTTCGGGCACATCCTGACCGATCCTTATGGCGAGGTGGCGCCACGCGCGGCGCTCGACGATGAGGTGGACGTGCTCGTCGTCGGCGGTGGGTTCGGTGGGCTGCTGGTGGCGGCGCGGATGCTTGAGGCTGGGGCGCGCAAGGTGCGGATCGTGGAAGCCGCGAGCGATTTTGGCGGCACCTGGTATTGGAACCGCTACCCCGGTGCGGCGTGCGACGTGGAAAGCTACATCTATTTCCCGCTGCTCGAAGAGACGGGCTACATGCCGACCGAGCGTTACTCCAAAGCGGCCGAGATCCGAGCGCACTGCCGCCGCATCGCCGAACATTTCGGCTTGTACCAAGACGCGCTGTTCTCCACGAGGGCGACCGCGCTCGACTGGCACGCCGCCGCCGCGCGCTGGATCGTGCGCACCGATCGCGGCGACCGGGTGGCGGCGCGCTTCGTCGTGCTGGCCACCGGGCCGCTCAACCGGCCCAAGCTGCCCGCCATTCCCGGCATCGAAACCTTCGGTGGCCACAGCTTCCACACCAGCCGCTGGGATTATGCCTACACCGGCGGCAGCGCGACCGAGCCGATGACGGGGCTGGCCGACAAGGCGGTGGGCATCATCGGCACCGGGGCGACCGCGATCCAGTGCGTGCCGCCGCTGGCACGTGATGCAAAACATGTGTTCGTCTTCCAGCGAACACCATCCTCGGTCGATGCGCGGGACAACAGCCGGACCGATCCGGCGTGGGCGGCTTCGCTGACGCCGGGCTGGCAGCAACGCCGCATGGAGAGTTTCACCGCGCAGCTTGCGGGCGACCTCAGCATACCCGACGAGGTGGGGGACGGCTGGACGGTGCTGGCGCGCGCGATCCGGGCGAAGCTGGCGGCGGGGGCGGAACCGAACCCCGCCGCGCTGCTGGCGGAGGCCGATTTCGAGAAGATGGTCCAGGTGCGCGAGCGCATCGGCAGCATCGTCGACGATCCGACGGCGGCCGAGGCGCTGAAGCCGTGGTTCAGCCTCTACTGCAAGCGGCCGTGCTTCCACGACGAATATCTGCAAACCTTCAACCGGCCCAATGTAACGCTGGTCGACACCGCCGGGCGCGGGGTGGAGCGGATAACGGAGCGTGGGCTGGTGGTGGACGGGCGCGAGTATCCTGTCGATTGCCTGATCTACGCGACCGGCTTCGATACGGCGGGCGATCTCCCGCACCGATCTGGGTTCGCCGTGCATGGGGTGGGCGGGCAATCGCTTTCGGACAAATGGTCGGGCGGGCTCGCGACGCTCCACGGGATGCACGCGCACGGCTATCCGAACCTCTTCGTCATTTCCCAAGCCCAATCGGGCATGTCGCCCAACTTCCCGCACATGCTGTCCGAGCAGGCGACGCACGCCGCGCATATCGTCGGCGAGGCGCTCGCACGCGGTATCCGCAGTGTGGAGGCAACGGCAGACGCGGAGGACGCGTGGGTTCGTACCATCCTCGATCAGGGTTCGGCGCGCGCGGCGTTCCTCGAAAGCTGCACACCCGGCTATTACAACAACGAGGGCAAGGTGTCCGAAGGCCTTGCGCGCAGCTTTCCCTATGGCGCGGGGCCGATCGCGTTCATCCGGCTGGTGCGCGAATGGCGCGACAAGGGCGACATGGCGGGCCTCGAGCTCGATGGCGCGCACGCGCTTGCCAAGGAACCCGTCCCCGCATGACCCAACCGCGCAAGTCGATCTTCATCACCGGCGCGGCCTCGGGGATGGGGCGCGAGACCGCGTTGCTGTTCGCGCGCGAAGGCTGGTTCGTCGGCGCGCACGACGTCAATCGGGACGGGCTCGATACGCTGAAGGCGGAGATCGGCGCGGATCATCGGTTCGCCACGCTCGACGTGACCGACCATCCGGCCTTCGTTGCCGCGATGGACGGCTTTGGCGCGGCGACCGGCGGCACACTCGATCTGATGTTCAACAACGCCGGAATCGGCGTGAACGGCCTGTTCGATGAACTCGCGTGGGACGACATCATGCGCGTCATGCAAGTCAACCTGTTCGGCGTGATGATCGGCATCCGCGCGGCGGTGCCGCTGCTGCGCGTGACGCCTGGCTCGCTATGCCTCACCACCTCCTCCTCGTCGGCGATCTGGGGGACGGCGGGGATCGCCACCTATTCGGCGACGAAGCATGCGGTGAAGGGGCTGACCGAGGCGCTGTCGATCGAATTGATGCGCTACGGCGTGCGCGCGGCCGATCTGCTGCCGGGGCTTATCGACACGCCGATGCTGCCCGATAGCTTGCGCGCGATGGCACCGCCCGAGGGTATGTGGCGGCTGGTCCCTGCGGCTGAGGTCGCGCAGACGGTCTGGGCCGCCTATCATTCGAACAAGCTCCACTGGTACATCCCCGCCGAACTCCAGGCGTTCGACATCGACGTCGCCACCAATCCCGAGCGCGTGCGCGAGGAGCGCACCGCGCTCGCCGCACAAATGGCCGAATAAGCCGTTGACCCCCGCGCGCGCCGCCCGCCCCGGCCTCGTGCTGGCGATGCTGCTGATCGTCTACACGTTCAATTTTCTCGACCGCCAACTTCTCGGCATCCTCGCGCAGCCGATCAAGATCGATCTCCACCTGAGCGACACCGAACTCGGCGCGCTCGGCGGCACCGCGTTTGCGATCCTGTTCGCGGTGCTCGGCATTCCGCTTGCCGCGCTCGCCGATCGGACAAGTCGCAGCGGCGTCATCGCCGCTGCGTTCGCATTGTGGAGTGCATTCTCGGCGCTGTGCGGTTTCGCCACGGGCTTCTGGCAGTTGTTCGCGTTCCGGCTCGGCGTGGGTATCGGTGAGGCGGGCGGCGTATCGCCCGCCTACGCGCTCATCTCGGACTATTTTCCGCTCGAACGCCGGGGACGCGCGCTCGGTATCTTCTCGCTCGGCATCCCGATCGGCCTGTCGCTCGGCGCGCTGCTGGGCGGCTATATCGCGCAGACGGTGCGCTGGCAGACCGCGTTCCTCGTCGCGGGTGGGCTGGGCCTGGTATTCGCGCCGATCTTCCGATTGATCGTGCGCGATCCGCCACGCGCCGCCCCCAAGCCGCCGAGCGTGCCGGTGATGGAGGTGTTCCGCATCGTGCGGCGCAAACGGAGCTTCTGGCTGCTTGCCGCCGCCGCTTCGCTGAGTTCGCTGGTGGGCTATGCGCTGGCGTTCTGGGTACCTTCGGTGCTGGTGCGATCGTTCCATTTCAGCCTGATCCACATGGCGCAGTTCGGCGCATCGTTCATTTTCATCGGCGGCTCGGCTGGAGTGCTCGCGGGTGGCTGGCTCGCGGACCGGATGGGCGGGCGTGATCGAGGCATCTACGCCAGGCTTCCCGCGATCGCGTGGGTGATCACCGCGCCGCTGTACGCGGGCGCGCTGCTGTCGCCGACGCCGTGGGTATCGTGGCTGTTCTTCCTGCTTCCCAACGGGCTCAACATCCTGTGGATCGCGCCGGTCAACACGGCTGTGCAAAGCTTGGTGCCCCCACCGATGCGTGCGACCGCGTCCGCGATGTTCCAGGTGGTCAACAATCTGATCGGCCTGGGACTCGGCACGCTGATTCTGGGCGCGCTTTCGGACAATATGCACGCGCGGTTCGGTGAGGAGGCGCTGCGCTACAGCGCGGTCGCGATCCTCGGCTTTTACTTCATCGCCGCCGCGCTGGCGCTGGCCGCCGTGCGGCCGCTGCGGCGCGACTGGATCGAGGAAGCCTGACAATGCCGATACTTGAAGACGCGCCCAAAACATTCGTGACCGACGATGCCGGAGCGATCGCCAATCTCCACACCGCGTTCGCGGCTCAGGGGCGCGCCTTCGCCGCCGACCGCGCGCCGACACTAGAGGAGCGCCAGGCCCGCGTCGGTAAGCTCATTCCCATGCTGCTCGGCAACCGCGAACGGATCGCCGCCGCGCTCGCCGCAGATTTCGGCGCGCATCCCAAGGGTGCGTCCGATCTGATCGAGGTCATGGGCGTGGTGGGCCGCGCGCAATATGTGCTCGCGCATCTGGAAGAGTGGATGCGCCCGAGCCCACGCGAGGTGGACGCGGGGCTGTTCGGTACCGGCCACGCCTACATGCAACTCCAGCCCAAGGGCGTGATCGGCAACATCGTGCCGTGGAACTTCCCGTTCGATCTGTCGGTCGGGCCGATGATCGAGATGCTCGCGGCGGGGAACCGGGTGATCGTCAAGCCGAGCGAATACGCGCCTGCCTGCGCCGAGCTGCTCGCCAAGATGGTGGCCGAGACGTTCGATCCCGCACTGGTGCACGTCGCGGTCGGCGGGGAGTATCTGGCGCGCGCGTTCGCCGCGATGCCATGGGATCACCTGCTGTACACCGGCAGCCCGAACGTCGGCCGCCTCGTCATGGCGGCGGCCGCGCCCAACCTCACGCCGGTCACGCTCGAACTCGGCGGCAAATGCCCCGCACTGATGACGCCCGGATCGGTGACGGCGCGCAACGTCGAGACGATCATCGGCACCAAGATCGTCAAGAGCGGGCAAATGTGCGTCTCGCCCGATTATGCGCTGGTGCCGCGCGCCGATCTGGAGGCGTTCGTCGATCATGCGCGCGCGTTCATGACTCGCGTCGCCCCCGATTACGCGCGCGGGGACGAAGCCACCGGCATCATCTCGCTGCGCCACCTCGATCGGCTTGAAGCGTTGCTTAGGGACGCGCGCGACCACCAGGCCCGCATTGTCACGCTCGAAGCCGACGCCACCGCCGATCGCGCGACGCGGCGGATGCCGATGTCGCTTGTGATCGATCCCGCGCCCGGTCTGCGCCTGATGGAAGAGGAGATTTTCGGCCCGATCCTCCCCGTCGTCCTCTATAACGATCTCGACGCGGCAATCGAGCACATCAATGCAGGCGAACGCCCGCTCGGCCTCTACGTGTTCGGTGAACCTGCGCAGACCGATCGCGTGCTGGCCCACACACATTCGGGCGGCGTCTCGGTCAACGCCTGCGCGTTGCAGGGCGCGCTGCCGAGCCTCGGTTTCGGTGGTTCGGGGATGAGCGGCATGGGCCGCCACCACGGCATCGAGGGTTTCCGCGAATTTTCCAACGCGCGCGGGATAGTGGTGCGGGGCGAGGGCGACATGATCGACGCTTTCTACGCGCCCTACGCCAAAGCCTCGGCGATCGTGGACCACCTGCTGGCGGGCTGAGTCCTCAGGCCGTCGGCAAGCGATAGTCCGCAAACCGCTGGCGTAGCTCGACCTTCTGGATTTTGCCCGCGGCGGTGTGCGGGAGCGCGGCCACGAACACCACGTCGTCGGGCATCCACCATTTGGCGATCTTGCCGGTCAGATAGGCCAGCACATCCTCGGGCGTCACCTCGGCGTCGGGCTTGCGCACCAGGATCAGCAGCGGCCGCTCGTCCCACTTGGGATGGCGAACGCCGATCACAGCCGCCTCGGCGACGCCGGGGCAACCGACCGCGATATTCTCGACTTCGATCGAACTGATCCACTCGCCGCCCGATTTGATCACGTCTTTCGATCGATCGACGATGTGCATGTACCCCATCGCGTCGATCGTCGCGACGTCGCCGGTATCGAACCACCCGTCCGCGTCGACCGCATCCGCCTCAGCCCGGAAATAGCGCTGCACGATCCAGGGTCCGCGCACGAGGAGCTGGCCGAACGCCACGCCGTCGCGCGGCAGCTCGGGGCCGTCCGCGCCGACGATCTTCATCTCCACGCCGAACGGTGGCCGCCCCTGCTTCGCCTGCACAGCACGGCGCTCGGGGAGCGGCAGCGCGTCGCGCTCGAACGTGCCCGTGCCGAGCACTCCCACCGGCGACATCTCGGTCATCCCCCAGCTGTGGATCACCTCGACGCCGTAGCGATCCTCGAACGCCGCGATCATCGAGGGCGGAGCGGCGGCACCGCCGATCAGCAGCTTCTTCAGCGGCCCGAGATCGCCCCCGGTCGCGTCCAGATGCTGGAGCAGGCCCAGCCAGACGGTAGGCACGCCCGCCGTCGCGGTGACGCCGTGATCGTGGATCAGCCGGTGCAGCGTCGGCGCGTCGAAAGCAGGACCGTTCAGGACCAGCCCCTGGCCGAGCGCGGCGGTGGCATAGGGGACGCTCCAAGCATTGGCGTGGAACATCGGCACGATCGGCATCACCACCGAACTATGGCCGCCGATCGCATCCGAACCCATCACCGCCATCGTCATCAGCACGTTGGAGCGGTGGGTGTACTCCACCCCCTTGGGGTCTCCGGTGGTGCCGCTGGTGTAGCAAAGCCCGGCGGGCGCGTGCTCGTCGAGCTCTACCCACGCGAAATTGCCGTCGTGCGCGCCGATCCAGTCCTCATAGGCGATCAGCGACAGCGTGCTTTCGGGCAGGTGTGCGCGGTCGGTCATGCACACGAAGTGCTCGACCGTGGTCAGCCGCGGCGCGATGGCCTCGACCAGCGCGATCAGGTTCAGATCGAAACACAGCACCCGGTCTCCCGCGTGGTTGGCGATGTAGATCAGTTGCTCGGGGAACAGGCGCGGATTGAGCGTGTGCGCAACTGCGCCCATGCCGCAGATGCCGTACCACAGCTCGACATGCCGGTGTGTGTTCCACGCGAGCGTACCCACCCGGTCGCCCGATCGAATGTCCGCAGCGACCAGCGCCTGCGCAACCCGCTTCGACCGCGCGTGGATCGTCGCCCAGTCGCTCCTATGGATCCCACCCTCGACGGTGTTGGTGATCACCGCGCGGCGCGGGTGATACATTGCCGCATGGTCGATCAGTTTCGAGACCAGCAGCGGCCAATCTTGCATCGGGCCTGACACTTGGCGCGGCTCCCTTTGGTGCGATCGGTGCAGCTAGTCGCGTTTTCGCATTGCCGATAGTGATGGGATTGCACGCAGTCGCAAGAGGGCGCGTTGCGCGACCTGCCCAAAAAATTCGGATGGAAACCGCCGCCGACTGCGCTAACGGCATCCCGGTGCCAACCGGCGAACTCGTCCCCGCTCTTGTCCTGACCGGGCTGTGCAAGGCGTTTGGCAAGCCTGCGGTCGATGATCTCGATTTGAGCGTGCGCGCGGGAGAACTGTACGCGCTGCTGGGCCCCAATGGCGCGGGCAAGACGACGACGCTGCGAATGGTGGCGGGGCTGCTCGCACCCGATTCGGGTACGATCCACGTGTTCGGCATCGATGCGCGCGCCGATCCGCTCGCGGCGAAGCGGCTGGTGGCGTGGTTGCCCGACGAGCCGCTGCTCTACGACAAGCTGACGCCGCTCGAGTATCTGGAGTTCGTCGCGGGGTTGTGGGGCGTGCCTGCCGACGAGGCGGGGACGCGTGCCGAACAGTTGCTCAAGATGCTCGGCCTTTGGGATCAGCGCGGGGAGCGGTGCGAGGGGTTTTCGCGCGGCATGAAGCAGAAGGCCGCGCTTGCGGGTGCGCTGATCCATGATCCGAGGCTGCTGATCCTCGATGAGCCGCTGACCGGTCTCGACGTCAGCATCGCAAGGCAGGTGAAGGATTTGCTTCTGGAGCGCGTGCGCGGTGGCGCGACGGTGATTTTGACCACGCATATTCTCGAGGTCGCCGAACGGCTTGCGGACCGGATTGGCATCATCGCGGCCGGCAGGCTGGTCGCCGAAGGGACGCTGGCCGAACTTCGCGCGGCGCGCGGAACGGGGGATGCGACGCTCGAGGATCTGTTTATCGCCGTCGCGCAGCCGTGATCTTCGGCTCGGCGGTCCGGCGTGTACCCGGCAGTTTTCCATGGCTGTTCGCGCACGAGATGCGCCTCGCCTGGCGCGCGCTCGGCAGGCGGGCGCTGCGCAAGATGTGGCCGATGCTGTTGCTGGGATTGCTGCCCGCCGTGCTCGGCATTCTTGCCGCGATCGGGCTCAGCCAGTTACCGAACCGTGCGCCGGGCGCGGCTGCGATCAATATCGTATCGCTGATCCTGGCGGGGGTAGGGATGATCATGCTCCCGCCGGCGGTCGCGGGGGTTCTGCGGACTTTTCATAACCGCGCGGATCTCGATCTGCTGCTCTCCGCGCCGGTCCCGCCGGGCCGTGTGCTCGCGGCCAAGGCGGTGGGGCTCTATGCTTCGGTCGCGCTGCCGTTCCTGTTCCTGTTCGGCCCGTTCCTGCTGGCGAGCGCGGTTCTCGGCAGGCCCGGACTGTTGGGCGGTCTTGCGATGATCCTCGTACTTGCGGTGGTGGCGACCGCGATCGCCTTTCTGGCCGCGCGTGCGCTGTACCGGGCGATCGGTCCGCGCGGGGCGCGGGTGGTGCTGCAGGTGGGCGCGGGTCTGCTCGGCGCGGTCGTGTTTCTGGGGTTTCAGGCGCAGAATATCGCACCCGCGACTGCGCGACGCCTAGGCGGTGCGCTGCTCCATTCCCGCGCGCCGCCGGTGCCACTCGATTGGCCTGCACGCGCCGCGCTCGGAGCGCCGGGACCACTTGTTGCGATGCTGGGGTTGGCGGCGATCGGCGCGTGGGGGGCGACGCGGATTGCTGCGCGCGTGATCGTCGAGCCGCCAACCGATCTGCCGCGTGCGAGGCGTCTGGCGGAGGGTACGCCGCGCTTCGCCTCGGGGCTGACGCAAATCCTGGTGGGCAAGGAGCTGCGCCTGCTCGCGCGCGATCCCGAACTGCTGGCGCAGGTGACGCTGCGGCTCGTTTTCCTGATCCCCGTTGTTGCGCTGGTGTTCCGGGGCGGTGCGAACGGCTTCGATGCGCCAAGGCTCGCGGCGGCGGCAACGGTTTTCGCCGGGTTTCTGGCATCGAGCCTGGGATGGCTGACGATTTGTGCCGAGGATGCGCCCGAACTGCTCGCGGCGGCGCCCGTTCTGGCCGGGCAGGTGCGCCGGGCGAAATGGATCGCAGCTTGCGCTCCGCCCGTTATGCTGGCGCTTATCCCGGCGGCGATCGCGGCGAGGATCCATCCGTGGTCGGGAGCGATTGCGGTGGTGATGGCGACGGTGTCGGGAGCGAGTGCGGCGGCGCTGCAGGGCTGGTACGGCAAGCCCGCGCCGCGCAAGGCGTTTCGCCAGCGTCAGCGCGCGGGCTGGGTGCTCGGATTCGCCGAGTTGGTGATGGTGGGCGCGTGGGGCGGCGCGGCGCTGCTGCTTGCGCGCCTGTCTCCGCTGGCGCTGTTGCCGGCGCTGATTGCGGCGGCGATCGTGTATGCGGCGGGCGAGGGCCGCGAGGAGGCCGAGGCAAAGCGCGTGCGTGAACCCGTGCCAGCCGCCGCCTGATCGGGCGGAATATCGCGCGCGCTGCCCCTCGGGGCGCGGCTGATGCGTTGGGCCGGGAGCGAAGCGATGCCTCACGGACGAACCAGCAGCCCCATGCAAGCAAGCGTTGAAGATCGGTTGCGCGGGGTCGTGGGAGCGACGATCATCGTCGCCCTGCTCGCGTCGATTCTGCTCTTAGGGCTGACCATCGGGCACAAGCTCCGCGAGCAGCCACGGATCGTCTTGCTGGGTCTTCGGGAACCCGTGCCTGCGAAACCACCGATCCAGCCACGCGTCGAACGGCCGAGGCGGAGCCATGCGTCCGGCCGAGCGTCGGCACCCAATCTACGCGCGCGGGCGACTCCGATCGTCGCGCCAAAGCCGGTGGTCGTGCCGCTTGTCCGCCCGCCGGTCGTTGCGGCGTTGAAGGCGGGGGCGGGGACGGCGACTGCGTCGGGTTCTTCGGACGTGTCGGGCGCGGGGGAAGGGGCGGGAGGGCGCGGGGACGGTACTGGAGCGGGCGATCGGGGAGATGGCGATGGGGTGGGTGGGGGCGATATTCCGCCGCGCCAGATCAAGGGGCGGCTACAGTTCACTGATCTGCCGCGCGATCTCCGCGATCGCGGCACGGGCGGAAGCGTTATCGTGCGTTACGACGTGGACGCCACGGGCAGGGTCAGCGACTGCGCGGTGACCGCTTCCAGCGGGAGCAGCGAGCTTGACGAACTGACCTGTGCCCTGATCCAGCGGCGATTTCGCTTCGAGCCGTCACGCAATGCTGCGGGCGAGCCGATCGCTGCGACGATCGAGGAGCGGCATCGCTGGGAATTCGAACGGCCGGTCGATCCCGTGCTCGACCGGTGACCACCGGGCGGGTGGGTGCGGCGGTTGGCCCGACAACCGTCGGGCCAGTTCGTCAGCAGCCGTTACGGTGGCGGGTATGCACCTTATCGAAGTGACGACCCACGAGCGCGCCGCCGACACCGCCCGCGACCGTGCCCAGAACGCCGCCGCCGAGTGCATTCCCGAGGACCGCGCCGCCAACGCCGCCGCCGACCGTGCCGACCGCGCCATTGCCGCCGTCACAGCGACGGCGATAATCCCTATCCTGGCCATGATAGGCATGGTGATGACGGGAATAATGGTGCCGGTCATAGTTTTGGTGGTCGGCCAGCGCCGCGGTTGGAATTGCAACCGAACCACAAACCATCGCGGTCAGGGCGGCCATCGCTAAAGTGTTTTTCATGCGCGTCTCCATAGGGATAACCGTAAACGCGCGAAGAGTCCGACGGTTGCGGTTCGCGCTGGGACGTGAGCGTAACGCGCGGGGACCAACCTCGCCAGTGACGATGTGGACAGGCGCTGCACGGCGCGCGATGACACTGCGTCATGTGGCAGGGTGGTAGTGAAATGATCGTCATCAAGGGTGCGACGCGGCTGGTGTTTTGCGCGGCGATGGTACTTGCGGCTGTGCCCGCATCGGCGCGAACCGATGCCGATGCGCGCTTCGAGGCGCTGAGCGCGCGCGAATGGGCGTGGCGCGTGGAGCAGCACGTGGCGGACATCGATCCCAGGATCATCGATCCCGTCCTCCCCGATGTGAGTGCACCCGCGCAGGCGGCGCGGCTGGCCTATTGGCAGGGCGTGCGGCGTGAACTGGACACGGTCGATCCCGCGCGTCTCTCGCCTGCAACGCTTGTCGATTATCAGGTGTACCGCGCGCAGCTCGATGTGCTGATCGCGCAGCAGCGTTTCCGCGATTACGAGAAGCCGCTGACTGCCGACGAAAGCTTTTGGGGCGGGCTGGCGGAGACCGCGCGACAGTCGCTGACCAGCGAGGCCGATTATCGCAACTATATCGCGCAGCTTCAGGTCTTCCCGCGCTATTTCCGCGACAATATCGCAAACATGCGCGCTGGCGCGGTGCGCGGCTTTACGCCGCCGCGCGTGACGTTGACCGGACGCGAGGAGACGATCGTATCGGTCGCCACAGCGGCGCCCGAAGCGACGGTCTATTACGCCCCGTTCAAGGCGATGCCCGCCGCGTTCCCGCCTGCGCTACAGGCCGATCTGCGCGCGCAGGGGCTCGCGGCGATCCGTGACGCGGTGATCCCCGCGCACCAGCAACTGCTGGCATTCTTCCGCGACGATTACGTCCCGCACGCGCGCACCGCGCTTGCCGCCGAGGCGCTGCCCGATGGCAAGGCCTATTATCAGTCGACGATCCGGGAATTCACGACCACCGATCTCACACCCGCGCAAATCCACGCGATCGGTCTGCGCGAAGTGGCGCGCATCCAGCGCGAGATGCAGGCGGTGATGACCGAGGTAGGCTTCACCGGCGACCGCGCGGCGTTTCTGGCGCAGTTGCGGACCGATCCGCGATTCTACGCAAAGACGCCCGAGGAACTGCTGAAGGATGCGGCGTTCATCGCCAAGAAGGTGGACGGCAAGATCGGCGATTTTGTGGGGCATCTGCCCCGGCAGCGGTTCGCGATCGTGCCCGTACCCGCCGACATCGCGCCCTTCTACACATCGGGCAGGGGCGGGTTCGGCAAATATCTGGTCAACACCTACGATCTGCCGAGCCGCGCGCTCTATTCGCTGCCCGCACTGACGCTGCACGAATCCGCGCCGGGGCATGTGTTCCAGGGGCCGTTGGCGATGGAGAACAAGGCGCTGCCGGCCTATCGGCGCAATTACTACATCTCGGCCTATGGCGAAGGCTGGGCGCTGTACTGCGAAACGCTGGGGCTGGAGATGGGTATTTACGAGACACCCTACGAGCGGTTCGGGATGTTGAGCTATCAGAACTGGCGCGCCGCGCGGCTGGTTGTCGATACGGGCATCCATTCGCAGGGGTGGACGCGCGTACAGGCGCAGCAATATCTGGCGGCCAATACTGCGTTATCGACGCACGAAATCGAGAACGAGGTCGATCGCTACATCGCGTGGCCGGGGCAGGCGCTCTCTTATTATCTGGGCGAGCTTGCGATTCTCGATGCGCGGCACAAGGCCGAAGCCGCGCTCGGGCCGAGGTTCAACATCCGCGCATTTCACGATGCGGTGCTGGAGCTTGGATCGGTGCCGCTGCCCGTGCTGAGCGCTCGCATTGACCGGTTCATCGCGGAGGGCGGCAAGGGGCCGTATCCCGACGAGGAGTGAGGCGCGGTTTCGGACCGGGGCTGCAGCCGGTCGGCTGCCCATCTCGCGGTAGCGTCATTCTCCGACGCGATCGATCGCGGACCTTCTTGCGCAGTAGTGGGTTCAAGACCCCGTAACATCCCCGCAACAACGCCGAAGGATACAGCCATGGCCCGCGCCATCACCAAAACCACGCGCCCCAAAGCGGCTCGCGCCGCTGCTCCGATGGACACGAGGCCCTCGCCCGCGCTGCACACGCCGGGCCCGATCGGGGACAATGCCGCCGCCGCGATCGCGCATGCGCTGAACGGCGTGCTGGCCGATGCGTTCGTTTTGTACATGAAGACCAAGAATTTTCACTGGCACATGAGCGGGCCGCACTTCCGCGACTATCACCTGCTGCTCGACGAGCAGGCGACGCAGATTTACGCGATCACCGACGATGTGGCCGAGCGCGTCCGCAAGCTCGGCCAGCGCACGCTGACCTCGATCGGCGCGGTGGCCCGCAACGCCAGTCTCGCCGACAACGATGCCGAATATGTGGCTCCGCTCGCGGCGCTGGCGGAATTGATGGAAGACAATCGCAAGTTCCGCGCGGTGCTCGGCAAAGCGCATCAGATCGCGGACGACAAGGATGATGCGGCGACGACCAGCCAGATCGAGGTATGGATGGACGAGGCCGAGCGCCGCACGTGGTTCCTGTTCGAGACCGCGAGGGCCTAGCGGGAGAGCCTGCTCTCTCGCCAAGCTATTGGAACGTCAATCTGTGGCCGGGAAATACGTTGGCGTTCCATCCTTCTGCGCAGGTACCGGTGAGCGGATATTTGATATCGAAGATCACACGCGACTTGTACCCGAGCCCGCGGATCTCGGTATTGCCGGCCTGCTCCTGCGAGTAATCGACGAGATACTCACCGGGAGTGCCTTCGTACACGCTGCCACAGATATAGCTTAGCTTGCTCAAATCCGTGTAGTTGAACACCTGCGTCGCCGTTTTGCCCGCAGCATCAATCTTGAAGCTTTGTGCGATGCTGTAGGACCGGGATTGGCCTGCCGGGGTCTGGAAGAAGCTCTGCCCGCCATCGTTAAACAGCAACACATTGCCCAAGTGATCGATAGACACGGCGTGCTGACCGATCGGATACAGATCGGTGTTGGTGAGGGTAAGCGCATATTTTTGAAGTGACGGGTACTGATGCCAGTGCTTGGTGGGATCGCCAAGGATCCAGTGGATCTTCCTGACGCCAGATGCGGGCGCATCGTAATCCACGGCGATCACGAAATTTTCGCGGCTGGACAACACCAGCGTATTATCCGCCTTATTGTAGGTTACGGCGTTATTGTGAAACCAGTCCGGCCCGGAATAGACGAACCCGCTCGGATCGTCTCCGCCGGCAACCATTGCGGCGGTAATAATATCGGCCAGATCCCAACGGTTCAGGACCGCGCCTGTCTTGGGATCGAACTCGATGTTCACGGATTCGGTCTGGGTCGTGGTATTCACGTCGATGATCAGACCATTGCGGCCCGGATCGATATTGTGATGGAAGCCGGTGACTCCGAGCGATGAGAACTCGGCAATCCTGGTTACCGTCCCGTCGAGATCGATGCGATTCACTCCGGTACCGCCATTGCTCGCATAGACCGCGTTCTTGTAGAAGATCGAGTTCTGTACCCCGACGTGTGCGGTCGCAACCCAGCGGGCATTCCCGTCCGTATCGACGATTGCTGGCGAATCGCCACTGCAATAATCCTTCAGAACAAAATAATCGAAGCCGATATCGGCGATCGTCGTTCGATTCTGCTGGATATTGGGATTGACCAGACCTGCGCAGGATGTCGAGTATGCGGGTGTTGTGATCGTTGCGCTTGTTGCAACGCTCGATCCGTCGGTGAATCTGAACAATAGCGATATCGTGTTGGTCTGGTTGGCATAAAGGAAAGTGAGCGGGATGGTGACGTTGGTACCATCGAACTTGTGCGCGCGAGTAAGGTAGCCCGCACTGTAGCTGAGCGCCATCGGCCGTGTATGCGATCCCGCAACCGGTTGTATGGTCGCGATCACCGACGCGAGCTTGGCACCGCCGACGGTCGCGCTCGCCGTGCCAATAAACGGAGTGATCCCCTGCGTTTCGCCGGTCACGATCGCGGTACCGGCAGCGTGGGCAGCGGCGCTCGCTACCAGGCCGACGCTGGCGACCAGCAAGCTCGCAATCCAGCGACGCGCGAATGGCTTGTGTGTCACGATCCGTCCCCTAAGAGGCTGTTGACTAAACCTGCGGCTAACTACCCAACGGCTGGCAAACAGGCAATAAGGTTCATCTAATTTACTTTGTCAGACTTTCGATCACATCTCAGCAATACTATCAGCAAGAACGCTGTGTATTCAACGCGTTAGCGGGATAGCAACCGCGCGGCATCTAGGGCGTGGTACGTCAGCACACCCGCTGCCCCCGCGCGCTTGAAGGCGGTGAGGATTTCAAGGATCGCCGCGTGCCGGTCCATCGCGCCCATCGCCACCGCGCCCTCGATCATCGCGGCCTCTCCGCTGGTGTGGTAGGCGAAGGTGGGAACGCGGTAGGTCTCGCGGACGGCGGCGAGGATATCGAGATAGGCAAGGCCGGGCTTGACCATCACGGTGTCCGCGCCCTCGGCCAGATCGAGCGCGACTTCGCGCAGTGCTTCGGCGGCGTTGGCATAGTCCATCTGGTAGCCGCGCTTGTCCCCTTTGAGCACGCCCTGCGAGCCGACAGCCTCGCGGAACGGGCCGTAGAGCGCGCTCGCATATTTGGCGGCGTAGGCCATGATCTGGGCGTAGTGGAAGCCGTCCGCCTCGAGCGCGGCGCGGATGCGGCCGATGCGACCGTCCATCATGTCCGAGGGTGCGAGGATGTCCGCCCCCGCGCGCGCCTGCACCAGCGCCTGGGCCACGAGCATCTCAAGCGTGGCGTCATTGTCCACCCCGCCGCGTGCATCGAGCAGCCCATCGTGGCCATGGCTGGTGTACGGATCGAGCGCCACATCCGCGAGCACGCCCACGTGCGGTGCCGCCGATTTGGCTTCCGCGATAGCACGGCACATCAGATTGTCCGGAGAGAGCGCGGTCTTGGCGTCTTCCGAGCGCGGCTCGCCGTGGGGGAAGAGCGCAATGCAGGGAATGCCTGCCTCGCCCGCGATGCGCACGGTCGCGCCGAGTTCGGCAAGCGGCACCCGCTCGACGAAGGGCAGCGTTTTGAGGCGTTCGCGCGTGCCGGTAGTGACGAAGATCGGCCAGATCAGGTCCGACGGCGAAAGTCGAGTTTCGGCGACCATGGCGCGGGACCATGCGTGGGCGCGCGTGCGGCGCAGGCGGAGGGCGGGGTAGGGGGCGTGCATGGGTCCAGTGTAGCCGCGCGCGGGTTCAGCGCAACGCGCGCTCGAGCATCGCGCGGCGGGCCGCGTGATCGGGCATCGTCTCGCGCATCAGCGCCTTGAACCCCGGCCCGTGATCGAAGTGCACCAGATGGCAAAGCTCGTGCGCGATGACGAAATCGATCGCGGGGATTGGCGCGCGGATCAGATCGGCGGAGAGTGTCATCTGCCCGCTGCGGCTCATGCTGCCCCAGCGGCGCTTGAGCGCGCGGATGGTGAGGCCGGGGCGGGGGAAGCCGCGTGCTGCGAAGGGCGGGAACAGCGCGGCCAGCCGATCCTCGTAAACCGCGCGCGCTTCCGCCATTCGCCATGCGTTCAGGAGCGTGGCACGCGCTTCAAGGCGGCCGGGGCGGTGGAGGGTGAGCACCAGCCGCTCGCCATCGAGCCGGACCTGCGGACGCAGGCCGGTCTCGACGGCGAGGCGGTAGGGCTGGCCGAGGTGGAGATGGATTTCTCCCTCGGCATGGGCGGGCGACGGGGTGCGCGGCGACATCGCGGCGAACCGCGCGCGCGGTGGCGATCCAGCTCGCGCGAGTGTCGATGAAGGCGAGGATGCGCGACATCGCGGCGCGGCGCGGCGCGCGAACGATCACCGCACCATCGGCGGTGACGGTGATGCCCAAGGTGCGCCGGTCCGATCGGATCAGCGTGAGCGCGAGATCGCCCCGCGCGAGCGCGACGCCGCCTTCAGCCACGCGGCAGCGCGTGGACCACGCTTGGCAGGATCCCCCGCACGATCACGGCCACTCCCTTGGCCGTGGGGTGCAGGTGATCGGGCAGTTGCAGATCGGGGTGGAGCGTCACGCCGTTCAGGAAGAAGGGGTAGAGCGGCACGCGGTATTTGCGCGCCAGATCGGGATAGACGGCGTTGAACTCGCGCGCATAGGGTGCGCCGAGATTGGGGGCGGCGAGCATTCCCGCGAGCAGCACCGGGATGTGGCGCGCCGTGAGATCGGCCAGCATCGCATCGAGATTGGCGCGGGGTACCTTAGCATCGACGCCGCGCAGCATATCGTTTGCGCCCAGTTCGAGGATCACCAGATCGGGCCGCGCGTGCAGCCCGCCGAGCACCCAGCCCAGCCGCGCGCGGCCGCCGGTGCTCGTATCGCCCGAAACGCCTGCGTTGTGGACAGTGGCGGCGATGCCCTTTGCCCGGAGCGCGCGTTCGAGCTGCGCGGTGAAGCCGTCCGCAAGCGGGAGCTGGTAGCCAGCCGTCAGGCTGTCCCCAAAGGCGAGGATCAGCGGCGCGTGCGGCGCGGCGGCGGCGGGGGTGGCGGCGAGTGCGAGCGCCGCGATCGGTCGCAATGTGGCACGCAGGAACCTAGATGCGGCGCGCTTGAGCATGGATGGTCCCGGGAACATGGCGTCAGCCGACGATATCGTCATCCGCGCGCGCGATGTCACGCTCTCGCTGGGGAGCGGCGAGGGGCGGGTGGAGATCCTGCGCGGCATCAATCTGGATGTGGCGGTGGGCGTGACGGTGGGCGTGACGGGGGCATCGGGCTCGGGCAAATCGTCGCTGATGGCGGTGCTGAGCGGGCTGGAGCCTGCGAGCGGCGGTGAGGTGCGGATCGCGGGGGCAGACTTTCGCGCGCTCGACGAGGACGGACTGGCGCTGGCGCGACGCGGACGGATCGGTCTGGTGCTGCAGGCGTTTCACTTGATCCCGAGCATGACCGCGCTGGAGAATGTGGCGGTTCCGCTGGAGCTGGCGGGGGTGGCGGACGCATTCGCGCGCGCGGCGAACGAACTGGCGGCGGTGGGTCTCGCGCATCGGACCGGGCATTATCCGACCCAGCTTTCTGGCGGCGAGCAGCAGCGTGTGGCGATCGCGCGCGCACTCGGCCCGCACCCGACATTGATCTTCGCGGACGAGCCCACGGGCAATCTTGACGCGACCACTGGGAACGAGGTGATGGACCTGCTGTTCGCGCGCGTGGGCGCAGCGGGGGCGACGCTGGTGCTGATCACGCACGATATGGCGCTTGCAGAGCGGTGTGGGCGCGTGATCGAGATGCGCGACGGGCGGATCGTGCGCGAGCGGGTGGGCGCGTCGTCGTGATGCGCTTGGCATTGGTCCCCCTCCGCCCTTCGGGCACCTCCCCCGGAAGGGGAGGATCGATCCTCCCCTTCCGGGGGAGGTGGCGGCGCAGCCGAGGGAGGGGGTCGGGCCGGGTCGGCCATTGCCGGGCAGTGCGCCCATGATCCTCCCGTTGCGCCTTGCGCTGCGGGAGCTGCGCGGCGGGCTGCTGGGGCTGCGCCTGCTGGCGGTGTGCGTGTTCCTGGGCGTCGCTGCGCTGGCGGGCGTGGGGAGCCTTTCGGCCTCGATCCTCGACGGGCTGAACAGCAGGGGCCAGGAAATCCTCGGCGGCGATATCGAGATCCAACTGCCGCTGCGCGTCGCCACCGCGCCCGAACGCGCTGCCTTCGCGCGCGTGGGTACGGTATCCGAAGTGGTCCGCGCGCGTGCGATGGTTGGGCGCGGGGACGTGCGCGTGCTCGGCGAGATGAAGGCAGTGGATGCGCGCTGGCCGCTCTACGGCACTGCGACGATTGCTGGCGGGGGCGTGGTGCAGCGTGCGCTGGCGCGGGGCGGCGCGGCGATCGCGCCCGCGCTGGCGGATCGGCTGGGCGTGCGCGTGGGCGATAGCATCGAGGTGGGCGCGACACGGCTGCGTGTGGGCGGGCTGCTGGTGGACGAGCCCGACCGGGCGGGAAGCGGATTGGCGTTCGGGCCGACGATCGTGATCGGGCTGGACGCGCTGCCCGCCACGCAAATCCTGCAGCCGGGCAGCCTTGCGAGCCACCTCTATCGGATCGCGCTGCCGACGGGGGCGGACCCCAAGGCAACCATCGCTGCATTGAAACGCGCCACCGGCGGCAATGGCTGGGAGGTGCGCGATCGATCCAACGGTGCGCCGGGCCTGCGGCGGTTCGTCGAGCAGCTCGGGCAGTTTCTGACGCTGGTGGGGCTGAGCGCGCTCGTGGTTGCGGGCGTGGGCGTGGGGCAGGGCGTGACCGGCTATCTGGCGTCCAAGCGCGGCACGATCGCGACGCTGAAGGGGCTGGGGGCGAGCACCGCGACGATCCGGGCGAGTTATCTGATCCAGATTGCGCTGGTGACCGCGGGGGCGATTGTGCTCGGGCTGATCGTCGGCGGTACCGCGCCGTGGGCGTTCGTGCGGCTGGCCGCTGGAGCGCTGCCTGTTGCCCCGGCGGTGGGTGTGGAGCCGCGCCCGCTCGCGCTCGCGGCAGCGTATGGCGCGCTGGTGGCGCTGGCGTTCGCGCTGTGGCCGCTGGCGAGTGCAGCGCGGACTTCGCCTGCGCAACTGCTGCGTGCCGATGTGGACCGGCCCGCGAGGCCTGGCGGGAGCACGCTGGCGGTGATCGTCGCGGCGGGGATGGCACTGCTCGCGCTGGCGATCGGCGGATCGGGCAATCCTGCGTTCGCGGCTGCGTTCGTGGGCGGGGTGGCGGCGCTGGTCGCGCTGCTGGGCGGGCTGGCGGCGCTGGTGCGCTGGGGGGCGGCGCGTGCGCGGCGGCCGCGTAACCCGATCTCGCGCCTCGCGCTCGCCAATCTGCACCGGCCCGGCGCGCCGATCACGCAACTGGTGGTCGCGCTTGGGCTGGGGCTGAGCCTGTTCGCCACGCTGGCGGTGATCGAGACCAGCCTCGCGGCGCGAATCGCGGGTGCGCTGCCGGTGGGCGCGCCCGATCTGGTGTTCATCGATCTGCCAAAGGAGAGCATCGCGCCGTTCGAGGCGATGGTGGCGCATACGGTGCCGGGCGCGAAGGTGAACGCGGTGCCCAGCCTGCGCGGCCCGGTGGCGGCGGTGAACGGGGTGCCAGTGTCGCGCATCGTGCCGCCCGATGGCGCTTGGGTGCTGCGCGGGGACCGGGGGCTGACCTATGCCGATACACCGCCCGAGGGGAACACGCTGGTCGAAGGGCGCTGGTGGCCGGTGGGCTACAACGGCCCGCCGCTGGTTTCGATGGACGTGACACAGGCGAAGTTGCTCGGGCTGAAGATAGGGGACCGGATCACGGTCTCGGTTCTGGGCGTCGATCTGGAGGCGAGGATCGCGAACTTTCGGCGGCTCAATTTTCAGAGGGTCGCGCTGCAATATATGTTTGTGTACGACGCGGCTGCCCTGCGCGACGCGCCACATACCTGGGTTGCCACCATCGCTCTACCGCCCCACGCTGATACCCGAGCGCTCCGGCGGGCGGCGGCGCGCGATTATGCGACCGCATCGTTCGTCGATCTGCACGAGGCCTTGGGCCAGGTGAACGATCTGCTCGGCCAGATCCTGTTCGCGGTGCGGGCAGCAGCTTCGGTGACGATCGTCGCGGGGGTGGCGGTGCTGGTGGGTGCGCTCGCCGCCGGGCGGCGCGCGCGGACGTATGACGCGGTGATCCTGAAGATGCTGGGCGCAACCCGGGGCCAGGTGCTCCGTGCGGCGGCGCTGGAGTATTTCGCGCTGGCGCTGGTGGTGGGCGTGCTCGCGCTGGTGCTGGGGCTGGCGGCGGGTGGGGGGGTGCTGGTGTTCGTGCTGCAACTGCCGTTTGCGCCTGCGCCGGGGCCGGTGCTGGCGACCGTGGTGCTGGGAGGGCTGGTGACGGTGGTGCTGGGGCTGGCGGGATCGTGGAGCGCATTGGGCGCGCCGCCCAACCGGGTGCTGCGGACGCTTTAAGCGCCCGCGACGGTCATCCCGTCCACGAGCAGCGTTGGCGCATCGATACCGCGGCGGAACTCCAGATCGTCGGCGGCGACCATATGCGCGAACATCTGGATCAGATTGCCCGCAATCGTCACTTCGGCGACGGGCGCGCCGATCACGCCATTTTCGACGAGGAAGCCCGCCGCGCCCTTGCTGTAATCGCCGGTGACCGAGTTGACGCCCATGCCGATCAGTTCGGTGACAAGCAGCGCGCGCGGGTGCGCGGCGAGCAGATCGGCGCGGCTCGCGGTGCCTGCTGCCATGTAGACGTTGCCCGGGCTCACACCGCCGCCCCGGCCCGCGTGGCCGGTGGGGGCGAGGCCGAGTTGGCGGGCGGACGCGCTGTCCATCAGCCAGCCGGTCAGCACGCCATCGTCAATAATGTCGCGCGCGTTGGTGGGAAGGCCCTCGCCGTCGACCGCGCGCGAGCGGAGCCCGCCGCGCCGGTGGGGGTCTTCGACGATGCGCATTCCGGGCGCGAACACGCGCTCGCCGCGCTTGTGGAGGAGGAAGCTGGTGGCGCGCGCGATCGAGGGGCCGGAGATTGCGCCGAGCAGATGGCCGATCAGGCTGGAGGCGACGCGCGGATCGAAGAGGATGGGGAGCGGTCCGCTCGCGAGCTTGATCGGGCCGACGCGCGCGACCGCGCGGTCGGCGGCACGCTTGCCGATCGCGCCCGCGTGTTCGAGATCGGCGAGGCGACGCACGCTGTGGTACGCGTAATCGCGCTGCATCGTTGGGCCTTCGCCCGCGATCACGCTGGCCGAGACACCGTGGTACGTCGCGCTGTAGCCGCCCGCGAAGCCGCCGGTGGTGGCGAGCGCGGAGACGCTGCGGTCCGCGCCCGCCGAACCGCCTTCGGAATTGGTGACGCCTGCGACCGCGCGCGCGGCATCTTCTGCTTCGAGCGCGCGCGCGCGCAGGCTGTCCGCAGAGGGCTCCTCGCCATCATCGAGGCCGAGATCGGGGAGGGTGCCTTTGAACAGGCGGTCTTCGGGCGCGAGCCCCGCCCACGGATCCTCCAGCGCCTCGCGCGCCATTGCGACCGCGCGTTCGGCGAGCGTGCGCAGCGCTGCGGCCGAAAAATCCGAGCTCGAAACGCTCGCGCTGCGCTGGCCGAGGAAGACGCGCAGCCCGATGCCTGCCGATTCGGAGCGACCGACATCCTCAAGCGCGCCGAGGCGGACCGAGACGCTGGCCGATGCTTCGGCTGAATAGCCTGCGTCGGCGGCGTCGGCGCCCTCGCGGCGGGCATGGGCGAGAAGGGTTTGCAGGCGATCGATCGCATCGGGGATTGGCAACATGGTGGGCGAGGTAGGGCGCGCGCGGGCGGGCGTCAAAGCGGGAGCGTCAAAGCGCGGCCATGCCAACCGCGAGGCAGGCGAGTGCGATCAGAGCGCCCGCATCGCGGTTCGCGCGGAACAGGGCGAGTGCGTTCCTGGGATCGTCCGCGCGCAGCCGGGCGACCTGCCAAGCGAAATGTGCGGCTACGGGCAGCAGCGCGAGCAGCGCGAGCGGATCGTGCGCGCGCAGCCAGAACGCGAGCGCGAGCAGGAGCAAGGTTGCGGTATAGAACGCTGCGATTCCGCCGCGCACCCCCGTCCCGAGCGCGCGCGCGGAGGATTTGACGCCGACCAGCGGATCGTCCTCGATGTCCTGGAGCGCGTAGATGGTATCGTAGCCGAGCGTCCACGCGATCCCCGCGACCCAGAGCGCCAACGCTGTAAGATCGAGTGTGCCGCGCACCTGCGCCCAGGCGACCAGCGCGCCCCAGTTGAACGCCAGCCCCAGCCACGCTTGGGGCCACTGCGTGATGCGCTTCATGAACGGATAGGCCGCGACCAGCGCGAGGCTGGCGATCGCGACGAGCTTTGCCACGGGTGCCAGCGCCAGCCAGACGCCAAAGCCGATCAGCGCCAGCGCCACCATCCACGCGCGTGCGGCGCGGACGGAGACCTGCCCGGCCGGGATTGGACGTGTGCGCGTGCGCGCGACACCCGCATCGAGATCGCGGTCGACGATATCGTTGTACACGCACCCGGCGCCGCGCATCACGACCGCACCGAGGCCGAGCAGCGGGTAGAGCCACCACTGCCCCCCCGCCAGCGCGAGGCCCCATGCGCACGGCCAGTAGAGCAGCCACGATCCGATCGGCCGATCGAGCCTGGCGAGGCGCGCATAGGGCTGCGCGGTGCCGGGCAGGCGATCGACCCAGGAGCTGCTGGCATCAGGTGTCATGGCGGCGCTTGTGGCGGCATTGCGGTGATCGCGGCAAGCGCTAGTGCCGCGAGTGGGCTACGGTACCCCGATGCAACGCCTGTTCCTCGATCGACCGCTTGCCCAGGGCGACACCGTCCAGCTTGCGCCGCCTGCTGCCAACTATGTGGGCAACGTGCTCCGCCTGCGCCCCGGCGATGCGCTGATCGTGTTCGACGATCGCACCGGCGAATATGCGGCGACTGTCGCCACGGCGGCGCGCCGCGACGTCAGCCTAACCATCGGCGCGCGCACCGGGCCGCGCGAGACCCCACCCGATCTCTGGCTGCTCGCGGCGCCGCTGAAGAAAGGACGCATCGACTGGGTGGCGGAGAAAGCCGCCGAACTCGGCATCGCGCGCCTGATCCCGGTGGTGACGGCGCGCACGGTAGTTGCCACGCCAAATCTGGATAGGCTGCGCGCGCACATGATCGAGGCGGCCGAACAATGCGGCCGCACCGCGCTTCCCGAGCTTGCCGAGGCCACCACGCTCGCGGCGCTTCTGGGTGCTTGGCCCGCCGGGCGCGTGCTGCTGTTCGCCGACGAAACCGGTGGGGCAGCGATGCCCCCCGCGCCCGCGCCCGCCGCGATCCTGATCGGCCCCGAGGGTGGCTTCAGTCCCGAGGAGCGTGGCCTGATCCGCGCCCAGCCGGCCGCGCGCGCGATCGGGCTTGGGCCGCGCATCCTGCGCGCCGATACTGCCTCAGTTGCCGCAATTGCGCTTTGGCAGGCGATGAATGGGGACTGGCCGCGCTAGCAGTTCGCAGAACTCGCCCCTATGTCGCCGCAATGACCACGCGAACCGACGCCGTTGCCGACGCCGATGCGCTCATTACGCGCGCAAACCTGACCGACGTGTTCGAGCAGGGCTGCAAGCCATCCGCCGAATGGCGGATCGGGACCGAGCATGAGAAGTTCGTCTATCGCCGCGCCGACCACCGCGCGCCGGGCTACGACGAACCCGGCGGCATCCGCGATCTCCTCGGGTATATGGAGCGGTATGGCTGGCAGCCGGTGACCGAAAACGGCAACGCGATCGCCATGGCGGGCCCCGATGGCGGTATCAGCCTTGAACCGGCGGGGCAGTTCGAACTTTCGGGCGCGCCGCTCGAAAACCTGCACCAGACCTGTGCCGAAGCGGGCCGTCACCTCAAGCAGTGCAAGGAGGCGGGCGATGCACTCGGCCTTGGCTTCCTGGGGGTGGGCTTCTGGCCTGACAAGGCGCGCGCCGATCTGCCGGTGATGCCCAAGGGGCGTTACGCGATCATGCGGCGGATGATGCCGCTGGTGGGCGGGCTTGGCCTCGACATGATGCTGCGGACCTGCACGATCCAGGTCAACCTCGACTATGCGTCCGAGGCGGACATGGTGAAGAAATTCCGTGTTGGCCTGGCGCTGCAACCGCTGGCGACCGCGCTGTTCGCCGCCTCGCCGTTCACCGAGGGCAAGCCCAACGGCTATCTGAGTTATCGCAGCCACATCTGGACCGATACCGATCCCAGACGCACGGGCATGCTGCCGTTCGTGTTCGAGGATGGCTTCGGGTTCGAGCGTTATGCCGAATATATGCTCGGTGTGCCGATGTATTTCGTCTACCGCGACGGCACGTATATCGATGCGGGCGGGCTCGATTTCAAAGACTTCATGGCGGGCAACCTCTCGGTTTACCCCGGCCAGCGCCCGCATATGGCCGACTGGAACGATCATCTCTCCACCGCCTTCCCCGAGGTGCGCCTGAAGAGCTTCCTCGAGATGCGCGGAGCCGATGGCGGGCCGTGGAGCCGCATCTGCGCGCTGCCCGCGTTGTGGGTGGGGCTGCTGTATGGCGGCGAGGATGTGTTGGATGCTGCGTGGGATCTGGTGAAACACTGGACGATCGAGGATCACCGCAACATCCGCGCCGACGTTCCCCGCCTCGCGCTCAAGACCCGCGGCCCGCGCGGCCGCACGTTCCAGACGCTCGCGCAGCAGGTGCTTGCGATCGCGGACAGGGGGCTGGCCAACCGCGCGCGCCTAAACGGTGCCGGGGATAGCGAGCAGGGCTATCTGGCACCGCTGCACGAGATCGCGGCATCGGGGCTGACGCCTGCGGATCGGATGCTGGCTGCGTATCATGGCCGCTGGGGGGGCGACCTGAGCCGGATTTACGAGGAAGAGAGCTTCTAGCCGCGCGCGCCATCTCCCTCGCTTCGCTGCGCTTCGCATTTCCCTCCCCCCGGTAGCGGGAGGGTGGGAAAAACGATCGACTCCACCCTCCCCCTATCGGGGGGAGGGACAGCCGAAGGCCAGGGAGAGGGAGCCGGGACCGCCGAGCGCGCCGTTTTCCCCGGCATTCCCCATTCACCCCCCGCGCGCTACCCACGCGCGTGCGTTCCTCCGTTCTTCACCGCCTCGGCCTTGGCCTCGCGCTGCTCGGCCTTGTTGCCGCGATCACGATCCTTTGGGCGGAGCGCGGGCGGCTCGCGCATCGTTTCGTCATCGCGGCGCTGAGCGCGCGCGGCGTTCCAGCGCGCGCGACGATCGAGCGAATCGGACCCGACGGCATCGTCGCGCGCGACATCGTGCTTGGCGATCCCGCGCACCCCGATCTGATCGCGGCGCGCGCGGATATCGCGCTGACGTGGACGGGTCTGACACCGCATCTGGCGGGTGCGCGGCTGCTGCGGCCGGTGCTGCGCGCGCGCATCGATCGATCGGGGCGCGTGACGCTCGGCACGCTCGACCGGCTGCGGCCGCCGCCCGATGGAACGCCATCGCGGCTGCCCGATCTCGATCTGCGGATCATCGATGGGCGAGTTTTGTTGGCGACGCCTTATGGGCCGCTGGCGGGAGGGCTGGCGGGCGCTGGCAATCCGGCGGGGCGCTTCGATGGGCGTCTGCGGCTTGCTCCGGCCACTCTCGCGGTTGCGGGCTGTGCGATCCCGCTTGGAGGCGGCGACCTGGCGCTGGGGGCGCGGCGGCGCGTCGGCACGGTGGCGGGCGTGCTCGACATCGGCGCGTTGGCCTGTGCGGGGGCGGCGGCTGCGTCGGCGCGCGCTGCGATCGACGTGCGGCTGCCCGATCCGCTGACGCGCGCGGATGGCCACGTTGTGCTCGTGCTTTCGCGGCCCGGTGCGGCGGGCGGGCGCGCGGACCTGGCACGGGTCGCGTTCGACGGGTCGGCGGGGCCGACGCGCGTTCGCGGCGATCTGCGGGCTAGCGCGAAGGGGCTGGCGTATCAGGACTGGAGCGCGGCGGCGGCAGTGTTCGGTGGGCGGATCGATTTCGATCCATCGACGCAGCCGCCAATGACGGTCGGCCACGCGACGGTGACGCACATCGCGCTCGCGCAGGCGGCGCGGGTGCGGCTGGGGCAGGCGACCGGGGGGCTTTCGCCGACTCCGCTCGGGCCGCTGGAGAGTGCGATCCGCGCGGCGTTGGCCCGGGCGGCGAGCGATTTCGAGGTGGCGGGGGATGTGTCGCTAAGCCCGGGTTCGGTGAGGCCGCGTGATCTTTTCACGGTACGCTCCGCGAGTGGCGCGGTGGCGAGCTATCGGCGCGGGATTGGCGGGGGCGCGGTCACGATTGGGGGCGGTGGGCTGCCTGACGCGCGCATCGCATTTGCGACCGCGCCCGATCTGCACGGTCGGCTGACGCTCGGCGCGTTCGCGGCGGGGAGTGCGCGCATCGGTGCGACTGAGCTGACGTTCGCGCGCGCGGGTAATCGCATCCACCTCGCGGGGCCGTTGCTGCTCGATGGTCCGCTGGGGCCGGGGCGGGTGGAGGGGCTGGCGGTGCCTGCGGCCGATGTGGCGATCACGCTGACGCCGGGCGTGACGCTGACGCCGACGCGCTGCCTCGCGGTGGCCGCGCGCCGAGTGATCGAGCCGCGCTATACGCTGACCGATGCGGTGACGACGCTCTGCCCGGGAGCGGGGCCTGCACTCGTTATTGCCCCGAATGGTGCACTGGCGGGCGGTTTCATGTTGCCGGACTTCGCGGCGGCGGGAGTGTTCGCACAGACGCGGTTCACGGTGAGGACGGGGCCGGTAACGGTCGCGCTTTCGGGGAGCGATGCGGTGCCGATTGTTCGCGCGGTCGCCGCGCAGGTCCGTGTGCTCGCGAGGCTCGACAGCGGTGCACGGCCGCTGACGCTCGCGCGTCTGACCACGGACGCGCGCAGTACGCCGGGCGGCTGGGCGTTCGCGGGGCGGATCGAGGACGGGGCGCTGCCGGGTCTGCGGTTCGAGGTGCGCACGATTGCGGGCGATTGGGGGCTGACGCCAGCGGGTGTGGCGACGCTTTCGGCGGGCACCGCGCGGGTGCGCGATCTGCTGGCGCGTCCACGCATCGCGCCGCTCGCGGTCAGTGGGCTGGCACTGCGCTATGCTGACGGGGTGGCGACCGGCTCGGCCGCGCTCGATCTCGAAGGCTCGGACGCTCGGCTGGCGACACTCAGCGGGCGCTATCGGCCGGGCGATGCGACCGGTACGCTCGACATCGCCAGCACGCTCGCCTTCTCGCCCGCGCTCCAGCCCTATCGGATCTCGGAGCGCGCGCGTGGCATCATCGAGAACGTCACCGGGCGCACGACCGCGACCGCGCATCTGGCGTATGCGAACGGGACGCTCGGTGGCGAGGCGACGGTGGCGCTCGATCGGCTTTCGTTCGCCACCGCCGCGCTGGGGCCGGTGCGTGCGGTGAGCGGCAGCATCCATCTGCCGCGTCTGCCCGCGATTGTGTCCGATCCGGCAACCTTCACGATCGGCGCGGTGAATCCGGGCGTGCTGGTGGAGAACGGGGTCGCGCAGGTGCAATTGTTATCCGCGACGCAGATCCGTGTGGAACGGCTGCGTTTTCCCTTTGCTGGTGGCCATCTCGCGCTCGCGCCAGTGACGCTCGACACCGCGTTGCCCGAGCGGCGCTTTACGCTCGGCGTGCGCGGGCTGGATCTCGCGCAATTTCTGCAGAGGCTGGATATCAAGAACCTCGATGCGAGCGGCATTTTCGATGGGCAACTGCCGCTGGTGCTGAGCAAATCGGGAAGCCGTATCGAGGGTGGCCTGCTGACCGCGCGCGCGGATGGCGGACGGCTGCGCTATCTGGGATCGTTCGGCGACAATCTTCCTGCCGGAGCGAAGCTCGCGTTCGGCGCGCTGCGATCGCTGCGCTACCGCACGCTGACGCTCGGGCTGAACGGCGACCTCGATGGCGATCTGGTGACCGACATCCGACTGTTGGGCGAGAATGAGGCGCCGGTGAAGACGGGCAAGCGCGTGCCGAGCTTGGCGCCCGGCGTGCCGTTCCGCTTCACGGTGAGCGTGCGCGCGCCGTTCCGGCGGCTGCTGGGTACCGCGTCCAGCCTGGGAGATGCGACCCCGTTCATCGATGCGGCGCGGCAGGCCGATGCGGCCGCGCCCACGCCTGTACCCGCACCGCCACCCGCCGCCAGACCGCCCGGAGCGCGTTAACCTGCGCGACACGCTGCGGCGCGCATTGACGAGGCAACGCGATACGCCGACGTTTGGAGGCGTAAGATCGATGATGGAGCCGAGGCCGATGTGCGCCGATTAATCCTTGTGGTGCTGGCACCGCTCGCGTTTGCGGGATGCGTGCAGCTTCGCGCACCCGACAAGCCAATCGAGATCAACCTGAACGTCAATATCAAGCAGGAAGTGGTCGTGAGGCTCGAGCGTGACGTGAAGGACCTGATTTCTTCGAACCCCGATCTGTTCCCAGCCAAGAAGGCGCCCCAGCCATGAAGCGCTCGCTCGCCATCATATTTTCGGTCTCACTCGGCGTGGCCTTGCTTTCGGCCGCGCACGCGCAGGATGCCGCGATCGTCGGCGCGCAGGCGGCGGGGACGGTGGGGGAGGGCGCGGACGGGTATCTGGGCGTGCGCGGCTCGGTCTCGGCGGACGTGCGCGCGCGCGTGGACCAGGTCAACATCAAGCGCCGCGCGGTTTACACCGATCTGGCGGCCAAGCGCGGTGTGACGATCGCCGAAGTGGCGGGGGCTGCGGCGTGCCAGATCCTCGATTCGGTGGGCACCGGGCATTGGTACCGCGATGCGGGCGGCGGCTGGCGGCAGCATACGGCGGCAGCACCGGTGGCGAAGCCCGGCTTTTGCGGCTGAGGCAGCGCGCGCGGCTTATGCTTCGTCCGCATCGGGGCCGAGTGCGGAATCGAGATCGCGCGGGCGCGTGAAGCGCGTGAGTACGGCCGAGCGCTCGCCGATGGCACTCCAGCCGGAGACCGCGATGTCCAGTTCGGCGAGGGCTGCGGTGGGGTATTTCTCCTCGACCGCGCCGCGCTGACCTTCGGGGACGAGCCACAGCACCAGCTCTTCGATCCCGGGATTGTGCCCGATCAGCAGCACGCGCGCATGCGAGGCGGGAAGGCTCGCGACGATCTCGGCCAGACCGGTGTGGCTCGCCATGTAGATGCGGCTATCGAAGACCGGCGCGAGCGCGCGGCCCAGCCCGTCTTCCACCCCGGCGAGCGTTTGGCGGACGCGTTCGGCGGGCGAGGCGAGGACGAGATCGTAGGCGAGCGCGTGGATGCGCATGAACGCACCCATCGTTGCGGCGGCGCGCCTGCCCTTGGCGTTCAGCGGGCGATCGAAATCGGTTTTGACGCTATCGTCCCAGCTCGATTTGGCGTGGCGGAGCAGGGCGAGGTGGCGCATCGTTTCGCCGGTTACCGTGCTACCGGGGTTTTACAAGCCGCGCGGGTGGCCGCTGCGGTGTCGCCGACGAATGCCCGCACGGCTGCGCGTGCTTCGGCGAGGGGGATACGCTCGACCGCGACATCGGCGGGCAACCCCGCGAGCAGCCGGGTGGGCACCGCGCTGCCCAGGATGACGAACACGCCGCGATCGTCCGCGCGGCGGATCAGGCGGCCGAACGCTTGTGCGATGCGGCCCTGGACGATCAGATCGTCATAATCCGCGCCCCCGAACGCGGCGCGGCGTGCGGCGTGGAGGACGGTCCGCCTCGGCCACGGAACGCCCTCCATGACGATCAGGCGGAGCGCATCGCCGGGGACGTCGACGCCGTCTCTGAGCGCGTCCGAGCCGAGCAGCGAGGCGTGCGGATCGGCGCGGAACAGATCGACGAGCGTGCCGGTATCGATCGGATCGACATGCTGTGCGAAGACGGCCAAGCCTTTGGCGGTGAGCGGATCGACGATGCGGGCGTAGGTGGCCTTCAGACGCGCGATGGCACTGAACAGCCCGAGCGCGCCGCCGCCGCTCGCTTCGATCAGCGCTGCGAACCCACCCGCGAGGCTGGCCGGATTGCGGCGATCGATATCGGTGACGACGAGCACGCGGACGTTCGTGGCGTAATCAAACGGGCTGGGGGCCGCGAAGCGACCGGGCGGGAGGGCGAGATGTGTGGCGCCGGTGCGATGTTCGGTATCGCGCCAATCGTCCGCGCCGGTGAGCGCCTTGCCGCGCGCGCGCAATGTGGCGGATGTGATCAGCGCGCCGTGCGCTGGGGCGAGGACGGCGTGCGCGAAGGGTTTGGTCGGATCGAGCCAGTGCCGCCGGACGCCGACGTCAAATTCGCGGCCCGAGGCGCGATCGAGCGCGAGCCAGTCGACGAACAGCGGATCGGGCGAACCACCGAGGCGATCGAGGAGCGCGGTCCATTCCGACACCTGCCCGCCGCGCAGGCGCAGTCCCGCCGCAGCCGCCTCCAGTCGCGCGCGGCCCTGCGTGTCGAGCCATTCGGGCGCGGCCTCGATCAATGCGGCGAGGCGCGCCTCGAGCGCCGCCATCGGCGCGCGCAGCCGGGCGAGCGCGGCGGAGGCGGCGGCTGCTGCCTCGATCAGCGTGGGGGGGAGGTGTGCGGCTTCGGTTTCGAGGCCGTGGCCCTCGTCGCCGGGTTCGGCGCGCGCGAGGACGGTATCGCGGACTGCGCCCAGCAGCGCCTCGATCGGGCCTTGGGGAGTGGCGTCGATCAGGCGGGGGAGCCAGCCTTCGCCCGGAAGCTGGGCGGCGGCAGCTAGCAAATGGCGGAGTGCTGCGGCCGCACCCTCGTCGTAGCTGGCCGCGTCCGCGAGGCGTGCGGCGAGGCCCCGCCTGCGGCCGCGCGTGGCACGGCTGGGGCCGAGCAGCCAGTGCGCGAGTTCGATGCCCTCGCGGCCGGTGAGTGCGAGGCTGAACGCGCTGTCGGCAGCGTCGAACAGATGGTGGCCCTCGTCGAAGACGATGCGGGTCAGCTCGCGGCCCTCGCTGCGGCCGCGCACCGCGTTGGCCATGACGAGCGCGTGGTTGGCGACGACGATGCTCGCGTCGGCGGACGCGCGGGTGCTGCGTTCGATGAAGCAGGCGCGGTAGTGCGGGCAGCCCGCGCGCACGCATTCGCCGCGGCGATCGGTCAGCGCGGCGAGCGCGTTGCGGCCGAAGAGGCCCGGGAGCCAGCCGGGGAGATCGCCGCCGACCATATCGCCATCGCGCGTGAAGCGTGCCCAGCGCGCGGCGAGCAGCGCGAAGATCGCGGCACGACCGGCGAACGCGCCTTGCGTGGCGTCTTCGAGGTTGAGCAGGCAGAGGTAGTTTTCGCGGCCCTTGCGCACGACGACGCGCGCGGGTTCGCCGGGGAAAAGGCGGGCGGATTCGCGCGCGAGCTGGCGTTGCAGCGCCTTGGTGTAGGTGCTGACCCAGACCGCGCCGCCGCTTTCTTCCGCCCAGAGCGCGGCGGGGGCGAGATAGCCGAGCGTCTTGCCGATGCCGGTGCCCGCTTCGGCGAGCATGAGCTGCGGCTGGCCGGGGGCTTCGCGCGGGGCGAAGGCGTGCGCGGCGGCGAGCGCGTAATCGCGCTGGCCGCTGCGATCCTCGGCGTCTTCGCCGAGCAGGCCGCGCAGCCGCGCGAGGACCGCCGCATCGGCGAGCACGACAGTGCGCGGGCGCGCGCGGGGCGGCGTATCGGTGAAGCGGGGCAGCGCATCGAACAGCGCGCGTTCGGGTTTGGGCGGTTTGGCAAGGCGCGCGTTGACGTCGGCGGCCCAGAGCCAGCGGGCGCGGGTGAGCGCCTGCGCGTCGGCGTGCGCACCGGGGCGGGCGTCCCATGCGGGATCGACGAGCTGGTCGAGGAGCTGCGCGGCCATGGCGGCGAGCGCGCTGGCTTCGGCCTCACCCGGCGTAGGCGCGGCGGTGCCGAGCGCATCCGCCAGGCCCGCCGCCGATGGAACGGCGAAGCGCGCGGGGTGAATGAAGGCGAAGAGTTCGAGCAGATCGAGGCCCGACAGCTCGGGATATCCAAGCCTCGCCGCCGCCAGCGGGGCGTTCAGGATCAGATGCGGCGTTTCGGTCGCTGCGCGGATCGCCTGCGTGCGCGTGAGCGGCTGCGCAGCAACGCCCGGCGCGGCGCGCCACACCGTGTCGTGCGTGACGCAGAGCGCGGGGTGGGGGAGTTGCATCGCGCATCGCTTAGCGCATCATCCGTGCCTCACGCACGCGCGGATCGCGCCATAACTGGAGGCTGGGGCATGAACTGGACCGATCGCGTCGTCATCATCACCGGAGCAGGCGGCGGCATCGGGGCCGCGCTCGCGCAGGCGTTCGCGGACGAGGGGGCGCGGGTGGTGGTATCGGACCGGGATGCGGCGGCGGGGGAGGCGGTTGCGCGCAGGGTTGGCGGCGTGGCGATCGCGGCGGACGCGGGGCGCGAGGCGGAGATTGCGGGGTTGGTGCAGCGGACCGAGGCCGAGGTGGGGCCGATCGCGCTGATGGCATCGAACGCAGGGATTCTCGCGCGCGATGCCGATACGGCCAATGCGGCGAGTGCTCCGGACAGCGAATGGGATCGCAGCTGGCGGGTGAATGTGATGGCGCATGTTTGGGCGGCGCGCGCGGTGCTGCCCCACATGATCGCGCGGCGCGAAGGCTGGTTCCTGCAGACGGTGAGCGCGGCGGGGCTGCTCAACATCATCGGCGCTGCCCCCTACGCGGCGAGCAAGGCGGCGGCGCTGGCGTTCGCCGAGAGCCTCGCGATCACGCACCGCGATCACGGCATCCGCGTGGCGGCGCTCTGTCCGCAGGCGGTGGAAACCGCGATGATCCACGGACACCCCAATATGGGTGGCGCGGATGTGGACGGGATATTGAGCGCGGACGCGGTGGCGGCGACGGCGCTGGCGGGGTTGGCCGATGGGCGGTTCCTGATCCTGCCGCACCGCCAGGTCGCCGAATATCGCGCGAACAAGGCGGCGGACTACGAGCGCTGGATCGGGGGGATGGCGAAATTCCGTCGCGGCATTGTGGCCGCCGACGGCTGAGCGCGATCGTTATCGTCACGCGATCCCCGCCGGTCCACCTGCGTTCGAGCAGGCGGACCGGTTGGGCGGGATCGCGTTCCTAGCCGCCGATGCTGGCCGCGACCGCGCTGCCACCCCTGGGCATCGGCATGGTGGCTGCGGCCACGGGGGTCGATCTGGGGGCGGCGGCGGTGGGGCCGTTCACGTCCTCGCCATTGGGTGCCGCCAACGTTGCGTTCGTGGCCGGTGCCGCGGTGTTTGCGAGCGAGCGTGGTCCCTTGAGCACCGGATATTGCGACAGCATCGGATAGCCGCCCATCGGCTTTGCCTGACCCTGGTGGCAGGTGCCGCAGTTCGCCTTGTTCGGATCGCCCTGCGGGCCCTTGCGGTAGGCGGGGAACACCGAGGCGAGGCCGCCGATATAGTTGACGTTGATATCGCGCACCATGCGGATGCCGTACCACGCGTTGGCGCGCTGCGGGCGACTGAGGCTCCACTGCCGGAAGCTCTGCGTGTTGTGGCAGTAGGTGCAGTTGACGCCGAGCGCGGAGGACATGTGCATCATGAGCCCATAGGTGCCGCGAGCGCTGTTGATCGCCATGGTGTCCCCGTGGCCGGGATAGGGACTGTTCGCCGCGACCCGGATCATGCGGGGTTCGGTGTTCAGATAGTTGGCGAAGGGCTGGTTGGGCAAATCCGAATAGGCGACCACCGCGAGCGGCGTATCCTTGCCGTGCTTGTTCCCCGCGAGCTTCAGCGGATCGCCCGGCTTCGGGCCGAGGTTCCAGTTGTAGACGGGGACCGCGTTGCCACGGTGGCACGTCCAGCAGGTGACGCCGGTCTGGTGGACGTGCTGCGTCCAGTTGTTGTTGATGTTCGCGGTCATCTGCAACATCCGGCGCGCGACGACCTTGGTGTATTTCTCGTCCGAGGCCATGTTGTTAGGATTGTGGCAATAGTTGCAGCCCTGCTCGCCAGTGCCGATCCACGCGTTCATCGAGAGCATGATGCGGTTGAAATCGTCCGTGCTCGCGTATTTGAGCACCTGGACGTTCTGGTAGGTCTTGCCGGCGCGGTCCCCCTCATCGGGGCCTGCGGGATAGGGTTCGGGCGGGATCGCGGCGGCGACCGGGATCAGCGATGGCTGGATGACCTGCTGGATGCCCGTGCCGCGATAGCCGTTCTGGTAGGTGACCTTCTTGCCGAGATCGCAGCCGCCAAGCAGCAGCGCCGAACCGGCGACGATCAGGGCGAGATGCTTGGGGGCTGCGAGGCTCATTTCGGGGCTCCGGGCAATAGGGCGGGATCGACGACGCCGGTATCGGGATAGAGGGTCGCGTAATGGTGATCGACCGCCCAGAGATACCAGTTGTCGACGACGGTTCCGGTGAGCAGAATACCTATGCCGCCGGTGAGCGTGGTCAATACGGCAAACCACCACGCCCAGCGATGGACGCTTTCGTAGGTGGCGTTAAAGCCCATCGTCCAGCGCCAGAACAGGCCTGCACGCTCGGCCGCGGTGCCGCGATCGGTGATATGCTCGAGCTCGCGCTCGCCGCCGTAGCGGCCGACCGCCATGATCGTCGCGCCGTGCATCGCGAACAGCAATGTGGAGCCATAGAGGAACACGATCGAGAGGCAGTGGAACGGGTTGTAGAACAGGTTACCGTAGCGGATCGAGAAAGCGGCGGTCCAGTCCAGATGCGGGAAGATGCCGAACGGCACCGCTTCGGACCAGCTGCCCATCATCACCGGGCGGATGAAGCCCAGCACCAGATAGAGCCAGATGGCGCTGGCGAACGCCCACGTCGTGTGCGTGCCGATGCCGAGCGACCGCGCGCGGTTGTAGCTGCGCACCCACCACAGAATGATCGACGTGGTGAGGAAGAAGCCCGCCATCAGCCACCATCCGCCCTGCGCGAGCGGGGGGATGATCCGCAGACCATATTGCGGCGCGGGCGGTTCGAGCGCGAGCCACGGCAACTGGCGAACGAATTCGATCCAGCTCCAGTTGACCGACGCGAGCATGTTCAGCCCGATGATCTCGAACGCGATGAACCCGCAGAAGAGCGAGATGATCCCGAGCGTGCCCAGATAAATGGGGCCGATCTGCGCGTTGCCGAGCGTGCCCATCAGGTTTGAGTACCAGGGCATTCCGTCGCGCGCCGAGTCCGCATGGGGCAGCGGAGGCCCCATTTCGGGGGCGGCGCGGAGCTGCACCTGGGTGAAGATATTCTGATACGCGGCCATGTTGTTACTCCCCGCCTAGCGCCAGATCGGAAGATTGAGCCACCACGTCCACCACTCGGGCCAGCCGCGTGTCCAGAAGGGGCCGCTGATGACGATGCACACCGCGCTCCAGAAGCCCGCGTTCAGGGCGAGGAACAGCCCGAGACGGTGGATACCGAGCGTGCCGATCGAATAGCCGATGAAATCGCGGAAGAAGCCGTCTTCATATTCGGGCGACTTCATCGTCTCGCCCTCGCGCGGATTGGCGGCGGCGAGGACCAGCGATCCGTGCAGCGCCAGTGCGAGCGTGGTGGTGAAGAAGAAGCTCACCGCGAGCATGTGTGCTGGATTATAGTGGAAGTGCAGATACTGGTATCCGGTGTTGGATACCCAATCGAGGTGGCTGAAGATCCCGTAAGGGAAGCCGAAGCCCCACGCGCCCAGCAGCAGCGGCCGGACGATTTCGAGCGTGACATACGCGAGGATCGCGAAGCTGAAGGCGAACGGCACATGATAGCCGATGCCGAGTTTGCGGCAGATTTCCACCTCGCGCAGTGCCCATGAGATGAATGCCCCGGTCGCGCAGATGGTGATCACCTGCCATAATCCGCCCTCGCGCAGCGGCGCGAAGCCGAGACCGTAGCGTAGATCGGGCGGCGAGATGTTGATCAGCCACGGGTTCCACGTTGGCCCGATCGCCGCACCCCAGAAGATGAGCGCGGTGCCGATGAGCGCGAAGAAGGCGGTCGTCACGCCGAAGAAGCCGACGTAGAACGGCCCAACCCAGAAATCGAAGAGATCGCCGCCCAGAAGCGTGCCTCCCCGGACCCGGTATTTCCGCTCGAAGCTCAGCAGTGCCATGGGGTGTGATCCTCGCAGTCGTCGGCCCTGGACGGGCCGGGTGTGGTGCGGGGCCGGACGATCCAGCCCCGCACACCGGGTGTTATTGCGCGGGCATCGCGGGCGGCGCGCCCGCAGTTGCCGCGACGGTTGGCGCAGTGCGCGTGGGGCCATCGAGCCAGTTGAACCGATCGGTCGACAGCAGGATGAAGTGAATGATCAGTGCGAGCACGAACAGGAAGGTGAACAAAGCCACCAGCGTGCGTTGCGGATCAAAAGTCTGCCACATTTTCCACATGAGTATGGTCCTCCTAGCTGTGCTGCGCGGGCGCGGGTGCGGCCGTGTTCATCGAGGTCGTCGCAGGTGCGGCGACGGCGGCGGGCTGGTAGCTCGTGCTCGGGCCACCCCATGGACGCCATTGCCACACGAAGAAGTGTGCCAGGGCGGCGATCACCACGAACGCGGCTGCGCTGGTGATGAAAGCGCGGTGGAAGCTCTTGGCTTCCGCATCGCTCATATAGTTGCGGACGCCCAGACGACCATCGTCGTGCGGACCTCCCATATTGTCTCCGTTCATTTGCTTGGCCTCCTTGGTGTTCGCCCGAATTCGGCCCAGCGTAGCGCGGGTCTTGGGCATATCTTCGTGGCGACCGTCGCCGCGAGGATGGGGTGCGCGCGGGGGGGCATCATGCCGCTTCCCGCATCGAAAGGGACATGCGCGCCGCATCGAGGCGCGCGGGGGTGACGCTGGGTTCGCCCGCCCGGCGCGCGGCGCGCTCGGCGGCGTCGCGCAGGCGCTTGGCGGTGCTGATGCGGACGAGCACGGGTTCGGCCTCGATCGCTTCGTCGAGCATTGCCTTGGCGGCCTGGTCCCACGGGAGTTCGGCGTGGAGGCGCGACGGGGTGGCCTCGGCGGCGTCCATCTGCGTGGACAAGGGAATCATGTTGAACAGCGCGTCGAAGAGCGCGTTGCACACTTCCTGAACGAGGTAGGTCGCGCCTGCGTAGCCCATGAACGGCGTGCCGGTGTGGCGGCGGATGACCGCGCCGGGGAAGCTCGCGGGGATGTAGATCGAGCGGCCGTTCAGCTCGGCCAGATACATGCGCTCGTTGTAGCTGCCGAACAGCACGAGCGGGGGTTTGGTGCGGATCGCTTCTTTCACCGCCGCGTTGTCGGGCTTGATCCCGGCGCTACGGCTGAAGGCGAAAGTACACGGCAGGCCGAGATCGTTCTCGAGGAAGCTGCGGATGCCGCGCGCGTAGGTCTCGGTGGCGACGACGGCGAACGACGCGGTGCCGAAAAAGTCCTGCGTCACGCTGCGCCACAAATCCCACAGCGGTTTGATCGTCGTGTGCTTTTCGCGCGTGATGAACGGCTCGGGATCCAGTCCGGTCAGTTCACCCAGCTTGCGCAGGAACGCGGTCGTGCTTTCCAGGCCGATCGGCGCTTGCAGGTATGGGCGCTCCAAAGTCTCGCACAGCCCGCGTCCGAACTCGCGGTACATGCACACGTTCACGCTCGCTTCGGCCAGCTTCTTCACGTCCGCAAGATGCGAACCCAGCGGAAAGGCCATGCCGACTTCCGCGCCGATCCCCTCGATCAGCCGCCGGATTTCGGCCAGATCGCTCGGCATGTTGAACGTGCCGTACATCGGGCCGATGATGTTCACCCGGGGGCGCTGGCCCTCGCGCAGCGGCCGCAGCGCGGGCACCTTCTTCACGCCGAACTGCGTCCACAGCCAGGTCAGCGCGCGGTCGGCGGCCTGCCACTGATCCTCGTCGATCGTGCGCGGCAGGAAGCGCTGGATGCTCGTGCCCTCGGGCGTGACGCCGCCGCCGATCATCTCGGCGATGCTGCCCGTGACGACTACCGAAGGCAGATCGGGATCGAGCGTCTTCCACGCGCGCTTCATCGCGCCTTCGGTCCCGTCGCGGCCGAGTTCCTGCTCACCCAGCCCGGTGACCACGATCGGCAGTTCGTGCGGCGGCAGCGCGTCGGTATAGTGCAGCACGCTGGTGACCGGCAGATTCTCGCACCCAACCGGCCCGTCGATGATCACCTGCAATCCCTTGATCGCGGTGAACGCATAGACCGCGCCCCAGTAACCGCCCGCGCGGTCATGATCGAGCACCAGGCTCATGTGCCGATGTGCTCCTCGGCCTTGGCGGCCGCGACACGCCGCGCGGCGAACTTGGCCTTGAACTCGGGGCGTTCCTGCGGAGTATCTTCCCAGACGCCGGTGGCGTGGCCGGTGCCGACGCCTTCGAAGAAGGCGGACATGCGTTCGAAGCGCGCGCGGTTGCCAAGCGCGGCGTTGATCACCGTGGCAAGGCTGCCCGCCCCCGCAGCGCCCATCAACGGCCGCGCGGAGATGAGGTTGGTGAAATAGAGCGCGGGGATCGAGCGCTCCTTCGCGTGCTGGACCACCGGCGTGGTGCCGATCGCGAGATCGGGCTTCAGCGCGTCGACTGCCGCGATGTCCTGCTGGAGCGAGGCGCGGTATTGCACCGCGATGCCGCGCGCTTCGAGCCATTCGCGGTCGGGCTCGGACCACGGCGTGCGCGGGCAGGCGGTGCCGACGTAAGCCACGTCCGCGCCCGATTCGGCGAGCAGGCGGGCGACCAATAGCTCGGAGCCTTCGTAGCCCGAAACGGTGATGCGGCCCTTGATCGGGGCATTGGCGAGCGCGGTGGTGATGGCGGGGAGAGCGGCGTTCTTGGCGGCGTCGATCGCAGCGCGCGGGGTGCCGGTGGCTGCGCCGACGGCTTCGAGCCAGGCTGCGGTGCCGTCGCGGCCGACGGGGGCGGAGGGGACGATCGCGCGCCCCGCCGCGGTGAACTCGCGCACGCTGGCGGTGTAGAACGGATGGATCGCAGCCACCGCTGCGCAGTCGAGCGCCGCGTACAGCTCGCGCCACTCGCGGGTGGGTACCACGGGTCCGGCGGCGAGGCCCATCGGGGCCAGCATCATGCCGATGCCGATCGGATCGACGGGGAACATCTCGCCGAGCAGCGTGATCGTGGGCTTGTCGGGGCGTTTGGCGGGGGCCTGCACCGGCCCCTGCTCGGCCTCCTTGCGTGCGTAGGCGAGCATCGCGCCCGCGAGCACGTCTTTCGCTTCGGCGTGGGTGGGGACGCCAAAGCCCGGCACGTCGATGCCGATCACGCGCACGCCATTGATCTGATCGGGGAGAAGCTGGAGGGGCACGCCGGATGCGGTGGGGACGCAGAGGTTGGTCACCACGATTGTATCATAAAGCGCGGGATCGGCGAGCTGGTGAACCGCGTCGCGAATGTCCTCGAACAGCTTGCCGGTGACGAGCGTTTCGGAGTTGAAGGGGACGTAGCCGACGGAACGGCGCGCGCCATAGAAGTGCGACGTGAAGGTGAGGCCATACACGCAGCAGGCACTGCCCGACAGCACGGTCGCGGTGCGCCGCATCCGCAGCCCCACACGCAACGAGCCAAACGCGGGGCACATCGATTGCGGCTGATCGTGCGGGGACTTGGGGTAATCGGCTGCATAGCGGGCCAGGAGTTCGCTCTTCCCCGCCGCGCTCGCCGCCGCGTGCAGCGTGTCGGCGCCCGCATGGCAACCGCCGCCCTCGACCGGGGCAGTATCAAGAGGCGCTGCCTCAGACAGCATCATACACCACTTCGAGGCTCGGCTTCGCTTCGTAGCTCGCGCCGCGCATGTCCGCTTGGGTGGCGGGGCGCAGCGTGACGTTCGCGCCGGTTTCCTCGGGGCTGAACAGCGCGAGCAGGCCGTCGCTCGTGAGCGGGGTGGGACGCACCGGCGGCGCGGCGGCGACATTCTCGCCCAGTTGCTCGAATAGCGAGCCCCACTGGCCGCCGGGCGTGCCGATGATCTGGTAGTTGGCGGACTTCTTGCGGATGTCCTCGTTCGCGGGGATCGAGATCAGCACGGGGATGCCGACCGCCTCGGCAAATGCCTGCGCCTCGCCCGAGCCGTCATCCTTGTTGATGAGGATGCCCGCGACGCCGACATTGCCGCCCATTTTGCGGAAATATTCGACCGCCTTGCAGACATTGTTCGCGACATACAGTGATTGCAGATCGTTCGACCCGACGACGATCACCTTCTGGCACATATCGCGCGCGATCGGCAGGCCGAAGCCGCCGCAGACCACGTCGCCGAGGAAGTCCAACAATACGTAATCGAACCCCCAGTCATGGAAGCCCAGTTTCTCCAATAGCTCGAAGCCGTGGATGATCCCGCGCCCGCCGCAGCCGCGCCCCACTTCGGGACCGCCCAGCTCCATCGCGAAGACCCCGTCGCGCTGGAAGCAGACATCCTCGATGCGGACTTCTTCGCCCGCCAGCTTCTTCTTGGCGCTGGTCTCGATGATCGTCGGGCAACTCTTGCCGCCGAACAGCAGCGAAGTGGTATCAGACTTGGGATCGCAGCCGATCAGCAGCACGCGCTTGCCCTGCTGTGCCATCATGTAGCTCAGATTGCTCAGCGCGAAGGATTTGCCCGATCCGCCCTTGCCGTAGATCGCGATGATCTGCGTTTCCTTGGTAATCTCGCCGGTGTGGACGGGATCGGGCTCGATGCTCGCTTCCATGCGCAGGAAATCATTGAGGCTCGGACCATCGGCGGGCAGCGCCGGGCGGGCGAGTACGTCGAGGCTCATTGTACGCCGCTCCAGTCGAGAACCATCTTGAGGCAGGCCGCGTCCGAGAAGGCGACCGGGTAGGCATCGCGCGCGGTGTGGGCGGGCGCGCGGTGGGTGATGAGGCCGCCGAGCGACAGCGCGCCCGACGCGATCAGCGCGGTCACCGCGGCCAGATCCTCGGGCTTCCATTCAGCCGCGATGCGGATGCGCGCCTCGCGCATGAACGCGGCCGGGAAGGCGAACTGGATCGGCGCTTCGTAGAAGCCCGCGAGTACCACCTCGCCGCCGCGCGCGAGGCGGGCGATGAGGGTATCGAGGAGGCCGGGCGCGCCACTCGCGTCGCAGATGCAGCGATAGTCGCGGCGGGTGTCCTCGTCGGGATGCATCACCGGATAGCCGAGCGCGCCGTCGTGGCGCACGGGATTGGTCTCCCAGACGGTCGGCGCGGCATTGCCCTGCGCGATCACGATCCGCGCGAGCAGGCGTCCGAGCACGCCGTGCCCCACGATCAGATCGGGCACAGGACCGCCCGCGATCGCGTGGCGCGCGGTCGCGGCCAGTGCGAGCAGGACGCCGTCCTCGCGCAGCGACTGGGGCAGGGTGGTCGCGCGGGCCGCTGGCAGGATCACGCGCGACGCATTGCCCCCGAACAATCCGCGCGCATCCGCGTAGCAGTTGGCGCCGGGCACGAAGACCGTCTCGCCGATGCGGTCCACCGCTTCGGGCCCGGCATCGACGATCCTGCCCACAGATTCGTAGCCGGGGACGAGCGGATAGCCCATGCCGGGAAAGGGCGGCATCCGGCCGGTCCACAGCAACCGCTCCGTCCCGGTGCTGACACCCGCCCAGGTCACGTCGACCACCACGTCTGCAGTGCCGACCGCGTTCAACGCTAGCGTGCGCACATCGAGGCGCTCGGGCGCGTCGAGGACTACCGCCCGGGTGTTCACGCTGCGACCCCCCCGGGTGCGCGCGCCTCTGTCAGTTCAGATGGACGCTTCATAGTGTCAGTCTAGCCTGACACATGACGGTGTCAACCAGCTTTCTGTCAGGCTTTCGCCACAATCAGACGCGCGATCATCGGCAGCGGGGTGGCGCGCAGGCGGGCGCTGCGGAAGCCCGCCGCGAGGCACATCGCGGCGATTTCGGCGGGGCTGCGCGCGCGGCCCGAACCCATCGCGAGCAGGTACAGGCCGAAATAGGCGTCGCCCATCGCCTGTGCGCCGCGCGTTCCCGCCATCGGCTCGGCGATCAGCAGGGTGCCACCCTGCGGCAGGATGGCGCAGATACGCCGCAGTAACGACATCGCCGCCGAGTCATCGTGATCGTGGAGCACGCGCACGAGGCTCACGACATCCGCGCCGACGGGCAGCGCACCTTCGAACATGTCGCCGCCGATCGCGTCTGCGCGGGCACCGAGGCCGCTTTCGACCATTGCCGCGCGTGCGACTTCGGCGACGGCGGGCAGATCGAAGGCGCGCAACGCGAGCGCAGGGTAGCGTGCGCCCACCGCGATCAGGAATGCCCCCGCGCCGCCGCCGACGTCCATCAACTGCCGGTGGCGATCGAACCGATAGGCGGCGAGCACCTGTTCGGCGATCATCGGCTGGCTTGCCGCCATCAGCGCCGAATATTGGGCGACTTCGCCTGCGGCTGCGGCCTCGGGCCGTGCCGCGCGCGCGTAGGGCCAGTAGGCGGCGAGCGCACCGGGGCCACGCTCGCCGCGCAGCAGGCCCACGGGATTGGCGAGATCAGCGTAGAGCAGCGCGTGGTGGCGAACCATCGCGAGCGCGCCCGGATTGCCGAGCAGCGCCGCGCCGCGCTGGCCGAGCATGAAGCGCGTGCCGGTTTTGCGCGCGAGGCCGAGCGAGGCGGCGGCCTTGAGCAGGCGTTCGGAGGCGGCGTGATCGAGGCGGGTGCGGGTGGCGATCGTATCGACCGACTGCGGTCCCTCGGCGAGCATGGGCAGCAGGTCCAGCTCGACGCACGCGGCGAGCACCTGCGAATAGACGAAGCCCGCGACCAGATCGAACAGCCCGCTCGCCTGCGCGCGCGCGATGGGGCGGGTGAGGGGGAAACGCGCCGCCCACGCCTGGAAGCGCGGCGAGGCGATGCGGCGGTTGCGCCACGTGCGCAAGCGCTCGGCGAGGGTTCGGGGCGGGGTGGGCACGCTCATCGCCAGCGCATGTGTCAGAAAATATGGACAGCGCCCACCGTGCGCGCCGATACGGGCGGTGGAGGACGGACAAGGCGCAATGTCGGACGCGGGAACGGTGATCGTGGGGGCGGGCGTGGGGGGGCTGACCGCCGCGCTGCTGCTGGCGGCGCGCGGCGAACGGGTGACGGTGATCGAGCGCCAGCCGACGAGCGGGGGCAAGATGCGGCTGATCGACGGCGTGGACGCTGGGCCGACCGTGCTGACGATGAAATGGGTGTTCGATGCGATCTTCGCGGCGGCGGGTGCGGATTTCGCGGCCGAGGTGCCGGTGCGCGCCGCAGAGGTTCTCGCGCGCCATGCGTGGAGGGCGGGCGAGCGGCTCGACCTCCACGCCGATCCCGCGCGCTCGGCGGATGCGATCGGTGACTTCGCGGGGGCGGCCGAGGCGCGGGGGTATCGCGCGTTCCTTGCCGAGGCCAAGCACATCCACGACACGCTGGACGGGCCGTTCCTACAAAGCAATGCGCCCACACAGCTTGGGCTGGTGGCGGGCACGGCGGCATCGGGGGGCATCGGTGGGCTCGCCAATCTGTGGCGCGTCCGGCCCTATGCGACGCTATGGCGCGCGCTGGGCAAGCACTTTCGCGATCCGCGCTTGATGCAGCTTTTCGGGCGCTACGCGACCTATGCGGGATCGTCGCCGTTCGAGGCGCCCGCGACGCTGATGCTGATCGCGCATGTCGAGCAAGCAGGGGTGTGGCTGGTCGATGGCGGGATGCACCGCATCGCCGCCGCGCTCGAACGCGTCGGCACCGGGCTGGGCGTGCGCGTTCGGTACGGCGAGAATGTGCGCGAGATCGTGGCGCGAAACGGGCGGGCAAGCGGCATTGTGCTCGCGTCTGGCGAAGAGCTTGGTGCCGATGCGATCGTCCTCAACGCGGACCCCAATGCGGTGGCGACCGGGCTGTTCGGAGCGGGCATCGCCGCTGCGGTCCCCGCGCTGCCCGTGGCGGCGCGGTCGCTATCGGCGGTGACGCTGACCGGCTATGCTTCGACGCACGGCTTCGCGCTCGCCCGGCACAATGTGTTCTTCGGTTCGGACTACGCCAACGAATTCGCGCAGCTTGCGGCGAACCGGTTGCCGACCGATCCCACCATCTATCTCTGCGCGCAGGACCGGGGCGATGGTGCCGATCCCGTTGGTCCCGAACGCCTCCACCTCATCATGAACGCGCCGCCGACCGGCGATACCCACCCCCTCAGTCCAGCGGAGATCGCAAGGTGCGAGCAGCGGATCCACGAACGGCTGGCATTGTGCGGCCTGACCCTCAGCCAGCCCCGGCTGACCATCACCACGCCGAGCGCGTTCGAGGCGCGCTTCCCCGCGACGGGGGGATCGCTCTACGGGCGGGCGACGCACGGCGCGGCGGCGGCGTTCCAGCGGCCGACCGCGCGCACGAAACTGCCGGGCCTCTATCTGGCGGGGGGAGCGACGCATCCGGGCGCGGGCGTGCCGATGGCGGCGATCTCGGGGCGGCTGGCGGCGAATGCGGTGATGGCGGGCCGCGCTTCGATACGCCGGTAGGGCCACAGGGCTATGAATGGTGGTATCTGGACGCGCTCTCGGCGGATGGCGCGCACGGGCTGACGATCATCGCGTTCATCGGCAGCGTCTTCTCGCCCTATTATGCGTGGTCGGGGCGCGGCGATCCGGCGAACCACTGCGCGATCAACGTGGCGCTATATGGCCCGCGCGCCAGCCGCTGGGCGATGACCGAGCGCGGGCGCGGGGCTTTGATCCGGCAGCCGACGCGGCTCGCGATCGGGCCGAGCAGTCTGCGCTGGGAGGGCGGCGTGCTGACGATCGATCTTGCCGAGCGCTGCGCGCCGTGGCCCGCGCGGGTGCGCGGGCAGGTCCGGGTGACGCCGCACGCGCTGGTGGAGCGCGGCTTCGCGCTCGATGCCAATGCGCGCCACGTGTGGCGACCGATCGCGCCGCGTGCACGCGTGGAGGTGGCGCTGGGGCATCCCGATCTGCGCTGGAGCGGGGATGGGTATCTCGACACCAACGCGGGGACCGAGCCGCTCGAGGCGGGGTTCGCGCGCTGGGACTGGTCCCGCGCGCATCTCGCTGCGGATACGGCGGTGCTTTACGATGGCGCGCGGCGCGATGGTTCGGGCTTTTCGTGGGCGCTGCGCATCGATCGCGCGGGGACGGTGCGCGAGGCGGAGCCGCCGCCGAGCGCGATGCTGCCGCGCACGCGCTGGCGGATGGAGCGCGCGACGCGGGCGGACGCGGGCCATGTGCCGACAATCGAGCGCACGTTCGAGGATTCGCCGTTCTACGCGCGCTCGACGATCCGCACGAGGCTGTTCGGCGAGGACGCGACCGCGGTCCACGAGACGCTCTCGCTCGACCGCTTCGCGCAGCCGTGGGTGCGCGCGATGCTGCCGTTCAGGATGCCGCGCGCGCTTGGCTGAGGGCCGCGATCAATAGGGTCCGCGATCCTCATCGGCGTAGCCGCGATCGTCGTAGCCCGCATAGCCGCGATCGTCGCGCCCACCCAGCCTGTTCAGCGCGGACCGATATTCGCGCGCGTCGATCCAGCCGTTGCCGTCATAATCGAACTGCTGGCGCAGCGCGCGTCCGGCGGCGCGGACTTCGTCACGATCGAGATAGCCATCGCGGTTGTAATCATACCAGTAGAGTGCCCAATCGCGGATGACCGATTCGCGCAGGATCAGCTCGTCGGCACGCACGCCATACTGATAGGGGGTGCGCGAACCGTACCACCAGTCGTAGCCGGGATTGTAATAGCTGGGGCCATACCAGTAGCCGAACCTGAGATCGAAGCCCCAGCCGACATTGCCGCCCCACGAGCCCAGACCATAGTTGGTCCAGCCGGGGCGGAAGCCGTAGCCCCACGGCGAATAGCCGTAGCGATTGATGATGAGCAGGCGGTTCTCGTCGTTATCGCGGTGCCAGTCGTGATATTGGTAATCGTGGCGGTGATGTTCGAAATCGTGGTCGCCGCCGCGAAAGCCGCCTTCATGCTCCCACTCGCGGCGTTCGTGGCTGTCTTCGCGCGCGCGATCGATGTGGCGGACCTCGCCGCCGCGACCGCCGCCGCCGACGAAGGCCTGGCGCGGATCGCCGGGGCGGCCATCGACGCCACCACGGCCGCGATCGAAGCCGGGGCGATTGGTATCGGCGAAGCGCGAGGTCGGCTGGTTGGGATCCTGGACAATGCCCTGGCGGCCGCCGTCGTAACCACGCCGATCGCCTGCGAAGCCGGGGCGGCCGCGATCGGGCTGGTCGCCGACGAAGCCGGGGCGGCCGCGATCGGGCTGGTTGCCGACGAAGCCCTGTTCGCCGCGAGGCTGGCCGCGATCGAACGGGCGCACGCCGACATTGCGATCGAACGGGCGTCCGCCGGCGAAGGGTGCGGGGCCGCGTGCGCCGCCATCGAAGGGCGCGCGGCCGACGGGACCGCCCTGCGGCTGCGCGAACTGCGCGGGCGGACCGGCGGTCCCGGGGCCGCGCGGTTCGAACCGGGGGGCGGACGGGCCGGGGTTTTGAGCGGCGGGAGGCGCAGCCGGGCGGGCGGCGGGCTCGGCTCGGTCCTCGCGCCCGCGCGGTGCCTCGCGGTCGTTGGGCGTGGCCTGGGCTACGCTGACGCCGAGCGTCAGCGCGGTGGTGAGCGCGAGGGCGAGCAGGCGACGGGCGGGGACGGTGGAGATGGTGCGCATGGGGATGGACCTCCTGATGCGGCCATCAACGCCCTGGCGGTTGAACGGCGCGGAAACGGGGGCTTAATTCGTGGCAACCTTGGGTCCACCATCGCTGAGGCGGATGTGGAGTTCGCGCAATTGTCTGGGGCCGACTTGGCTGGGGGCACCCATCATCAAGTCCTCGGCCTTCTGGTTCATCGGGAAGAGGACGACTTCGCGGATGTTGGGTTCGTCGGCGAGCAGCATGACGATACGATCGACGCCCGGCGCGGAGCCGCCGTGGGGCGGCGCGCCGTATTTGAGCGCGTTGATCATGCCCGCGAACTGGGTGTCGACATGTTCAGACGTGTACCCCGCGATCTCGAAGGCCTTGTACATGATCTGGGGGAGATGGTTGCGGATCGCGCCGGATGAGAGTTCGACGCCGTTGCAGACGATGTCGTACTGATAGGCGAGGATGGTGTGCGGGTCTTGCGTGGTGAGGGCATCGAGGCCGCCCTGGGGCATCGAGAAGGGGTTGTGGGAGAAGATCGTCTGTTTGGCGTCTTCGTCGTATTCGAACATGGGGAAATCGACGATCCAGCAGAATTTGTAGGTGTTGGCTTCGATGAGGCCGAGTTCGGTGGCGACACGGGTGCGGGCGAGGCCTGCGAGGCGCGCGGCTTTGGCGGGCTTGTCGGCGGCGAAGAAGACGCCGTCGTCGGGGCCGAGGTCGAGGGCTGCGACGAGCTTGGCGGTGGCTTCGGGGCCGAGATTCTTGGCGATCGGGCCGCCCGGTTCGCCTGCTTTGCGCGTCATATAGCCGAGGCCGGACCAGCCTTCGCTGCGTGCCCATTCGTTGGTTTGATCGAAGAAGCTGCGGGGTTTGTCGGCGGTGTTCGGCGCGGGGACGGCGCGGACGACCGCGCCGTCTTCTATCAGCTTGGCGAAGAGGCCAAAGCCGCCGCCTGTGAAGTGCTCGGTGACGTCGCTGATGACCAGCGGGTTGCGGAGATCGGGTTTGTCGTTGCCGTATTTTAGCATCGACTGGGCGTAGGGGATGCGGGGGAACGGGGGAGTGGTGACGGCCCAGGGGGTGGATTTGGCGAAGGCGGCGAATTGCTCGAAGACACCGTGGAGGACGGGTTCGATCGCGGCGAAGACATCGTCTTGCGTGACGAAGCTCATCTCGAAATCGAGCTGGTAAAACTCTCCCGGCGAGCGGTCGGCACGGGCATCTTCGTCGCGGAAGCAGGGGGCGATCTGGAAATATTTGTCGAAGCCGGCGACCATCAGGAGTTGCTTGAACATCTGCGGGGCTTGGGGGAGTGCGTAGAACTTGCCGGGGTGGACGCGCGAGGGGACGAGGAAGTCGCGCGCGCCTTCTGGGCTGGACGCCGTCAGTATTGGTGTCTGGAACTCGGTGAAACCCTGGTCGATCATTCGCCTGCGCAGCGAGGCGATGACGTTCGAGCGCAGCATGATGTTGGCGTGGAGACGCTCGCGCCTGAGATCGAGGAAGCGGTATTTGAGGCGGATGTCCTCGGGGTAATCGGTGTCTGCAGCGACGGGCAGCGGGAGTTCGGCGGCTTCGGACTGGACGGTGACCGAGCGCGCGCGGACTTCGATGCCGCCGGTGGGCAGGCCCGGGTTGACGGTGCCGGGCGAGCGGGCAACGACCTCGCCGTCGATGGTGACCACCGATTCCAGCCGGACGTGCTCCAAAGCGGCGAGCGCGGGCGAATCGGCGTCGGCGACGATCTGGGTCAGGCCGTAATGATCGCGTAGATCGACGAACAGCAGCCCGCCGTGATCGCGCTTGCGGTGGACCCAGCCTGAAAGGCGGACGGGGGTGCCGGCGTCGGCGGGGCGGAGCTGGGCGCAGCTGTGGGTGCGATATGCGTGCATAGCCGCACGCTTTGCCGCCCGCGCCGCCGGATGGCAACGCGGGGGCAAGGGGAAGCGCCGCCCGAACCCCGGACCGTCTGCACGGGACGGGAGTTCGGGCGGTTTGGCTCCGGCGGTCCTGCCTTCCCGGGCGTGGGGAGGCGGGCGGTACCGGGACCGTGCAGACGGGAGGATGCGAGGGACGCTGGCGCCTTTGTCGCCAGATTGCCGGTGCGCGGGAGGAAACGTCGCGGAAGTCCGCTTCATCGTCGCGTATAGCCGCCGGGACGGCAGGAGTTTCCGGGCTTACTTCGTCCTCGCTGGGTTCCCGTCCGAACGGGGGGCCGCCTGACCCCGGTCCCCCGCCGACTGATCGCCTTGCCCGCCGCCTCGCGGTTGGGACGATGTGCCAGCATGCGAACCATATCGGTTCCTACAGCGCAAGGTTAATTGCGTAACATATCGTGCGCGATGCCCTTGTCGGTGCCGAGCAGGCGGTCCCAGAAGCGGAAATACAGGCCGAAGTTGCAGCGGTAATCGCGGTGGTGAAGCTCGTGGTGCGCCGCCGAGATGAGCGTCGCGCCGACGGGGCCGCGCACCACGCGCGCCGGGAGCATTTCCCAGCCCATATGGTTGGTTGTGCCCATCAGGCTGGCGATGAACAGCACGATGCCGAGTGCGCCCAGATGAATGGGGATCACCCACGCGAGCGCGGGGAGCAGGATTGCGCCGCTGACCGCCTCATAGGGGTGGAAACTCATCGCCGCCCACGCGGTCGGCGGGCGGCTGGCGTGGTGGACCGCGTGCGCGGCGCGGAAGAGTGCGGGGCGGTGCATCAGGCGGTGAGTGAAGTAGAACCAGGTGTCGTGCGCGAACAGGTAGACCGCGATGCTGGCAGGGAGCCACCAGAGCGGGTGGGCGTGCGGATCGGCGTAGAGGCGGGTGAGGCCGTGGTGCTTCCATGCCCAGAAGGTGAGGCCTGCGGGCACGCCGTAGATCGCCGCCGACATCAGCGACCAGCGGATTTCGGCGGCGATCTGCTTGCGGCGGACGGGGCGCGCGTGGCCGGTGGCGCGCGTGAGCCAGGCAAAGCCGCCCGAGACGAGCAGGTAGCGCGCGGCGACGATCAGCGTCATCAGCAGGGCGGCGAGAGCCATCGACGTGGGATGGGGGCTGGAGCTTTGGTTTGCAAAGGGGCGGGTTGTCCCGGGGGGTGCCCCTCAGCGCTGGGGGACACCTCCCCCGTTTCGTGAGAGGGGAGATGTCGCACCCGTGGACGTGGGCGGTGCGCTTGCCTAGGCTGCCGGGATGCGTGCCGCTTTCCCATTTACCGCCATCGTCGGCCAAGCCGAGATGAAATTGGCCCTCCTGCTCGCCGCGGTCGATCGGCGGATCGGGGGCGTGATGGTGTTCGGCGACCGGGGGACGGGGAAATCGACCGCGGTGCGTGCGCTCGCCGCGCTGTTGCCGCCGATGAAGGTGGTCGCGGGGTGCCGCTATGGATGCGATCCGGCGGACGCGGGCGCGCGCGCGTGTCCGGACGATTGCCGCAAGGGGGCGAAGCGGCCGAGGAGCGAGGCGCGCGCGGTGCCGTTTGTCGACCTGCCGCTGAGCGCGACCGAGGACCGTGTGGTGGGCGCGCTCGATCTGGAGCGGGCGCTTGGGCGCGGGGAAAAGGCGTTCGAGCCGGGGCTGCTGGCGCGTGCGCACCGGGGGTTTTTGTATATCGACGAGGTCAATCTGCTCGAGGATCATATCGTCGATCTGCTGCTCGATGTGGCGGCTTCGGGCGAGAATGTGGTCGAGCGCGAGGGGTTGAGCGTGCGGCATGCGGCGCGGTTCATTTTGATCGGGAGCGGCAATCCCGAGGAGGGCGAGCTGCGGCCGCAGTTGCTCGATCGGTTCGGGCTATCGGTCGAGGTGCGCACGCCCTCCGATCTGCGCGAGCGGGTGGAGGTGATGCGGCGCTGCGATGCGTATGAGCGCGATGGGGCGGCGTTTGCGGCGCGGTTTGCGGGGGAGGAGGCTGCGGTGCTTGGCAAGATTGCGCGTGCGGCGGCGCTGCTGGGCAAGGTGACGATGGCGGACGCGGTGCTGGAGACCGCATCGCGGCTGTGCATGGCGGTGGGGGCGGATGGGCTGCGCGGCGAGCTGACGCTGATGCGCGCGGCGCGTGCGCTCGCCGCGCTGGAGGGCGGGCGGGTGGTGACGGCTGGGCATGTGGCGCGGGTGGCACCGATGGCGCTCCGGCACCGGTTGCGGCGCAATCCGCTCGACGATGCGGGATCGGGCGTGCGGATCGAGCGTGCCATCGCCGATGTGATGGCCCCGGCTGGACCGCGCGCGATCGCAGCATGAGCGACGCGGCGCGGGCTGAAGCGGCGGCAACTGAAGCGGCGGCAACTGAAGCGGCGGCATCTCAAGTACGGTGGGCGGACGCGCTGAGCGTGGCGCGGCTGTTCGCGCGCGATCCGGCGGGGCTGGGCGGCGTGGTGGTGCGCGGTGCGCCCGGCGCGGCGCGCGATGCATGGATGGACGCAGTGCGCGCGGCGCTCGGCGAGGATGCGCCGTGGCGGCGGCTGCCGGTCGCGGTGGATGATGAGCGGTTGCTGGGCGGTGTGGACCTTGCCGCGAGTCTGGCGGCGGGGGCGCGGGTGATGGCGTGCGGGCTCCTCGCGGCGGCGGCGGGCGGCGTGGTGATCTGCGCGATGGCCGAGCGGATGGGCGCGGGGACGGCGGCGCGGATCGCAGGCGCGATGGATGCGGGGGGCGGGTTCGGTGTGATTTTGCTCGACGAGGGGGTGGAGGACGAGGGCGTGGCGGCGGCGCTTGCGGAGCGGTGCGCGTTCCGGGTGGAGCTGGGCGCGCTTCCTCGGCACGTCATCCCGGGCTTGACCCGGGACCTGCCTTTTTCTCGGTGCGACGCTGGCCCAACGGAGGCAGGTAGGTCCCGGGTCAAGCCCGGGATGACGGATATTGAAATTGTGCGCGCGAGCGCACCGGCCGCGTGTAGCGAAGAGGGGATCGATGCGCTGGCGCAGGCGGCGGCCGCGTTCGGGGTGAGGTCGATGCGCGGGCCGCTGCTGGCGTTGCGCGCGGCGCGGGCGGCGGCCTGGCTGGCGGGGCGGGACACGATTGCGGACGAGGATATCGTGCTGGCTGCGCGGCTGGTGCTGGCACCGCGTGCGACGCGTATGCCCGCTGCTGCGGAGGTGGAGAGCGATGCGGACGCGCCCGACGATGCGGGTGAGGAGGATGCGCCGCCGCCGCCGTCTGCGCCAGACACCCCCTCCGCCCTGCGGGCACCTCCCCTGGAGGGGGAGGAGGGGAACGCGCCGCTCGGCGACATCGTGCTCGAGGCGACGCGCGCGGCGGTGCCGCCGGGCGTGCTCGCCGCGATGGAGGCGGGGCGGCTGGCGCGCGCGGCGGGCGCGCGCGGCGGGGCGGGCGCGCTGAAGAAGGCGCTGCGACGCGGGCGACCCGCGGGGACGCGCGCGGGCGATCCGCGAACGGGGGCGCGGCTGGATATTGCGGCGACGTTGACGGCGGCGGCACCGTGGCAGCGGTTTCGGGCGCGCTCCCCCTCCGCCCTTCGGGCACCTCCCCCAGCGGGGGAGGATCTTAGATCCTCCCCCGCTGGGGGAGGTGGCGACGCAGCCGACGGAGGGGGAGCGCGGCTCAGGCTGCGGCGTGAGGATTTTCGGGTGAAGCGGTTTGTGGAGCGCGCCGAATCGACCACGGTGTTTGTCGTCGATGCGAGCGGATCGGCGGCGCTGACGCGGCTCGCCGAGGCCAAGGGCGCGGTCGAGCTATTGCTGGCGGAGGCTTATGTGCGGCGGACGCAGGTGGCGCTGATCGCGTTTCGGGGCGTGACCGCTGAACTGCTGTTGCCGCCGACGCGCAGTCTGGCGCGGGCGAAGCGGGCGTTGGCCGATCTGGCGGGGGGCGGGGGGACGCCGCTCGGCGCGGCGGTGGAGGCGGCGCATGGGGTGGCATTGGCGGCGCGCGCGCGGGCGCGCACGCCGCTGGTGGTGATGCTGACCGATGGGCGCGCCAATGTGTCGCGCGATGGTGCGCCGGGACGCGAACATGCGCAGGCGGACGCGCTCGTGGCGGCGCGGCTGCTATGCGCGGATGGGATCGCGGCGGCGCTGATCGATACCGCGCCGAGGCCGCGTCCGGAGACGGCCGCGTTCGCGGCCGCGATGGGTGCGCGCTACGTGGCGTTGCCGCGGGTGGACGCGGGCGCGATGCGCGATGTTGTGCGGGGGTTGGACGTTTAGTGGCGATGGCGCTCCCTCTCCCTCGCTCCCTTCGGTCGCATCTCCGTCCCCCGGTTCGGGGGAGGGTGGTGCTGGCGGCCTGGTCACCCTCCCCCTGTCAGGCGGAGGGAAATGCGGAGCGTAGCGGAGCGAGGGAGAGGGAACGATGGTGCTCATGACCGACATTCCTCCCCCCCAAGCAGCCTCCGGCAAGCCCGATTGGGCGCGCGAGGGGCGGGAGTGGCCCGGCGCCGAGCATAGCCGCTTCGTGCGCGCGGGGGGGATCGTGTGGCACGTGCAGATGTGGGGCGCAGGGCCACCGCTGCTGCTGCTGCACGGGACAGGGGCGGCGACGCATAGCTGGCGCGGGCTGGCCCCGCTGCTCGCGGAGCATTTCACGGTGATCGCGCCCGATCTGCCGGGGCACGGGTTCACGCAGACTCCGGCGGACACGGGGTTGTCATTGCCGGGGATGGCCAGACTGGTGGCGGCGCTGGTGGGCGAACTGGGGGTCGCTCCGGTGGGTGTGGTCGGCCATTCGGCGGGTGCGGCGATCGCGGTGCGCATCGCGCTCGATGGCGCACTGCCGCACACGCGCGTGCTGGTGGCGATCAATGGCGCGCTGCTGCCGTTTCCGGGCTTCGCGCAGACGCTGTTTCCGGGGCTGGCGAAGCTGTTGTTCGTCAATCCGTTCGTGCCCCGGCTATTCACGCTGGGGGCGGGGAGCGCGCAAGGCGTGGCGCGGTTCCTAAAGCGCGCGACGGGGTCCGAGGTGGGCGCGGACTATGCCGCCGATTATGCGATGCTGTTCCGCGCGCACGGCCATGTGGCAGGCGCGCTCGGCATGATGGCGAATTGGGATCTGTCGGGGCTCGAACGCGATCTGCCGAGGCTGGCGGTGCCGCTGGCGCTGATCGTGGGCGAGCGCGATGCCGCAGTGCCACCATCGGTCGCAACGCGCGTTGCGACACTCGTGCCCGGTGCCACGGTCGATCGTCTCGCCGATCTCGGCCATCTGGCGCACGAGGAAGCGGCCGCGCGCGTGGCCGAGACGGTGCTGCACGTGTTCGAGGGTTTCAAATGAGCTTGCCAGTGATTGTCGCGATCGTGGCGGTTGTGACGCTGCTTGGGCTGGGTGGTGCGCTGACCAGGATCGGCCCCTGGTATCGGGGCCTCACCAAGCCGAGCTGGAACCCGCCCGACTGGCTGTTCGGCCCGGCATGGTCGGTGATCCTCGGGCTGGCCGGCTGGGCGGGGGTGATCGCGTGGGATGCGGCGCACACGGCCACAGATCATGCGCGCATCCTGGTGTTGTTCGGGGTGAACATGGCGCTCCACGCGCTGTGGAGTCCGTTGTTCTTCATGAAGCAGCGGCCGGACTGGTCACTGATCGAATCGGTATTCCTGTGGTTTTCGTGCCTTGCGCTGGTGCTGGGGCTCGCGCGCTGGTCGACGCAGGCGAGCTGGCTTGTCGTGCCCTATGTTGCGTGGGTGAGTTTCGCCACGCTGCTCAACTGGAAGATCGTTCGGATGAACGCGCCATTCGGAGGCGGGGTGGGGGTGCGGTGACGCTCCTCACCCTGCGCCTGTCGGCGCTGTCCCTCTCCCGCAAGCGCGGGAGAGGGGGATATCGTCCTAGTGCCGGGTGCCGTTCAGTTCTTCCTTCAGTCGGAGCTTTTCGCGCTTCAGGCGGGTGATGGCGAGATTGTCAGGGAGCGGGCGCTGAGTTTCGGCGGCGATCCGGGTTTCAAGCTGCGCGTGACGCGCGTTGAGCGAGGCCTGATGCGCTTCGATCATGGGCATGACTCCTGACTGTGAGAGGACTGGGGCATTCAATCATAAGCACGCCATGGCAGTTTGGTAATATGGACCCGTCAATCAAAACGGACGGTTCGTCGCAAAGTTAAGTCGTGACGGATCGAGCCGCGTCCCACGCGCGCGCGAGTGCCTCGAACTCGGCGATGGTGAGCGTTTCGGCGCGGCGTGCGCCGTCGATCTGCGCGGCATCGAGCGCTTCGACGCCGCCCGCGAGTGCGCGCATCGCGGCGCGCAGCATCTTGCGGCGCTGCCCGAACGCCGCCGCCGTGACGCGTTCGAGCGCGGCCACGGGTACCGCAGGATCGAGGCGCGGAGTGAGGTGGACCACCGCCGAGCTGACCCTGGGCGAGGGCGTGAACGCCTCGGGTGGCAGCGTGAGCGCGATGCGAGCGTGCGCGCGTGCACCCGCGAGAACGGCGAGGCGACCATAGGCTTCCGATCCCGGCGCGGCGACGATGCGATCGGCGACCTCGCGCTGGAACATCAGTGTGAGGCTCTGCCACCACGGCGGCCAGGGCTCGGTAGCGAGCCAGCGCACGAGGAGCGGGGTGGCGATGTTGTAGGGGAGATTGGCGACGACGTGCGCGGGAGCGGCGATCAGCGCGGGTTCGTCGAGCGTGAGTGCGTCGGCGGCTTCGATACGGAGCCGGCCGGGGTAATGCGCGGCGAGTTCGGCGAGCGCGGGAATGGCGCGATCGTCGCGCTCGACCGCGATCACCTGCGCGCCCGCAGCGAGCAGGGCGCGGGTGAGGCCGCCGGGACCGGGGCCGACCTCGTACACCAGTTCGCCCGCCAGCGTGCCGGGGACGCGTGCAATTTTGGCGAGGAGATTGCCATCGAGCAGGAAATTCTGGCCGAGCGACTTTTTGGCGGCGAGGCCGTGGCGCGCGATGACCTCGCGCAGCGGTGGCAGCTTGGGGGGTGCGTTGGCTGCCGCGTTCACACCTGCGCGCGCGCCGCCGCGCAGGCGGCGGCGAGACGGATCGCGGCGATCATCGCATCGGGCCGCGCGAGGCCCTTGCCCGCGATGCCAAACGCGGTGCCATGATCGGGAGCGGTGCGAACGATCGGCAGCCCGGCGGTGAGGTTGACGCCCTCGTCGAAGGCGATTGTCTTGATCGGGATCAACGCCTGATCATGATACATGCATAGTGCAGCATCGTAACCGGCGCGCGCGCGGGCGTGGAACATGGTGTCGGCGGAGTGCGGTCCGGTCGCGTCGATGCCCTCGGCGCGCAGGATTTCGATTGCAGGCGCGATGACCTCGAGTTCCTCGCGGCCGAGCGCGCCGCCCTCGCCCGCGTGCGGGTTCAGTCCGGCGACCGCGATGCGTGGGGACGCGATGGAAAAATCGCGCTGGAGGGTGCGGGCGACGACCCGGCCGCGCGAGACGATCAGCTCGGTCGTCAGCGCGGCGAACACGTCGGCGAGTGCGAGGTGGATGGTGACGGGCGCGGTGCGCAGATCGGGGCCGACGAGCAGCATTGCGGTGTTTTCCGCCGCGATGCCGCAGCGTTCGGCGACGAATTCGGTCTGGCCCGGGTACGCAAAACCGATCTCGTACATGTTCGATTTCGCGATCGGCCCGGTGACGAGCGCGCACGCCGCGCCCTCGCGCGTGAGGCCGGTGGCGAGTTCGAGCGCGTCGAGTGCGATGCGCGCACCTGCGGGATCGGGCTGGCCGAGCGTGATCGCGCCCGCTGCGGGGATGGCGAGGATGGGCAGCGCGCGCTCGAAAACGGCTGCGGCCTCGTGCGGTGCCGCGATCACCTGCCATGCACCAAATCCGCCCGCGCTGAGCGAGGCGGGATCGCCGACCGCGAAGAAGGGCGGCAGTCCCGCGCCCGATGCGCGCGTCCATGCCCACGCGACGATCTCGGGGCCGATCCCGGCGGGGTCGCCGAGCGCGACCGCGATGGGGGGCGCTGCGTCCACGCGATCAGCGATAGTCGATGATCGCGTCGCGCCGCAGATCGCGCAGGTAGCGGCGCGCGGCGAGGCCGACGCGCTGATCGTTCATCTGGCTGTAGACTTCCTCGAAGGAGGGCATCTTGGGCGCGGCGGTATCGTCGCGGCCGCACAGTACGAGGACGCGGATGCCCTCGCCGAGCGAACCAAACGGCGGGGTCGCCTCGCCGATGCGCATCTTCCCCACGATCGCGCGAAGCTGTTCGGGCATGTCCTTGAGGCGCAGCGCATCGTTGGAGGAGGCTTCCGCGCCGATTTCCTTGGCAACGGTTTCCACCCGGCCGCAGCCGCCGAGCGACTTGGTGGCGGCGGCGAGCTTGGCGACGGCGGCGCGGCCCTGCGCCTCGTCCGCAGTGCCACCCTTGAACTCGATCGAGAGCTGCTTGAGGTTGAGCGTTGCGTTGTCGGGATCGGCGGTCAGCACCTGGCGCTTGTCGACGAGGGCGACGATCGCGATGCCGCCCGAGACGTGCAGCGGCTCGCTGATCTGGCCCGCGTTCAAGGCAGCGATCGCGGTGCGTTCGGCCTCGGGAAGCTGTGCGGCGCGCATCCAGCCGAGATCACCGCCGGTCGATGCGCTGGCGCTTTCGGAGAATTGCCGCGCATAGGCGACGAAGGACGCGCCCTGGCGGACCTGGGTGACGATGTTCTGCGCGACCGCCATCTGGGCCGAATCGGCGCCTGCGGGAGCAGCGAGGAAGATCTCGCCCAAATGATATTCTTCCTGCCCCTTCGATTGTTCGAGCTTGTGGATCACCGCCTGCACCTCATCGTCGCCGACGTTGACGAAGGGTTCGACCTTGCGGCGCAGCAGCCGGTTCCACGCGAGTTCGGCCTTGATCTGCTGGCGCAGCGTCACCGCCGAAGCGCCGCGCTCGCGCAGATAGCCATCGAAATCCGTGGGCGTGCGTTTGAAATTCCTGGCAACGCGGGCGAACGTCTCGTCGATGTCTTTCGCTTCGACGCTGATCTCCTTGGCCTTGGCCTCCTGGATCTGCAGCCGTTCGTCGATCAGGTTGCGCAGCACCTGGAGGCGCAGCCGCTCGCGCTCCTCATCGCCAACCTTGCCGCCATTCGCGGCGATGACGAGGTTGAGGCGCTGCTCGAGATCGGTGTCGGTGATGACGTCGCCGTTGACGAGCGCGGTTGCCTTGCGCACCGTGGGATCGCTCTTGCCGAGCACGACGAGTTCGCGGGTATCGTTGCCGAGGAACGGGGTCGCCTGATCGGAAGGCTCGGTCTGCACCGCCGCAGGCGTGTCCGTGGCTTGCGCCATGCCGGGTTGCAAGCTCGCGGTCCACGCCGCGGCACCCGCCGCCGCGACGATCGCCGTCGTCCAGATTCGCTTCAAAACGTCGTTCTCCGTGATGTTGCGCCGACCCCCCGGTTCCAACTGTCATCGCTGACAGCCTTGCGCTGAACCTCCGCTTAGCGCCCGAGGTGCTTGAACGCCACCCGGAACAGGAAGCTATCGCCTGCGGGCTTATCGAGCACGGTCAGATAATCGCGCCGCCACGACAAGCTGAAGCTGAAACATTCATCGTCGTAGGACAGCCCGATGCGGTGGCGCACGGGCTGGAAGCCGTTGCCGTTGCTCAGGGGATCGTCCGATTTCTTGGTGAGATCGATGATCGCCGCGCCGAACGCCGCCCAGTAGCGCGCGAACTGCACACGGCCACCGCCGCGCACCTCGGAGCGATCACGCAGGTCTTCGATGCCGATGTTGCGGTTGAGGCGGGTGTAGGCGATCTGCGCGTAGGTACGGTTGGTGCCGATGGTCAGATCGGCCTCCTGTCGGCGGATCTTGAGGTCCGAACGATCGAGGCGGAAGCGATCGGTGAGCGAGACGAAGCGCCCGACATGAACGGTCGCGCGGCCGACGATATCGGAAAAATTCTCGGTCAATCCCGTGCCCGAGGGGAAGAGATCGGGCGCGCGACTGAAGCGGTAGCTCTGGCCGAGTTCGGCCTCGACGCGCCAGTTTGGCCGATCGAGCGTGTAATCGACTCCGTAGGTGACGCGCCGGCCACCCTCCCAGCGATCGTAGCCAGGGAAGCGATTGATATCGAAGAGATTATTCTCGGTCAGATCGATCGCGCGCGCATCTTCGTTGGCGATCGCATCGTTGCTGACGAACGGGCTGGCGACGACCTGAACGCGCGGCGTGATCGTCTGCACGCCGCCGAGCGCGGGGCCTGCGAATGGCCAGATCGCATCGATTGCGGCGGCGGGAATGATGCGCCCGCGCCAGCCATTGTCGCCTGCATATTGCGGTTGAGATAGGCTGTCCGCTTGCGGCGGTGCGAACCTGTCCGCGCCGCTGGCGTGATCGGCTTCGGCGCGTACCTGGCCGGTGAACGTAATGCGCTGGCCGAGCGCGGTGGTGACGAGCGCGGTGTAGCGCGCCTGCGCGAGCGCGCGCTGCGTATCCTCGCCGCCGATCCGGCTGACGACGAGCGTGTTCGCAAGCAGATCGATGTGGCCGCCCAGGATCGTCTGGCTTGGCCGCCAGCGCCAGTCGATCAGCGGCAGTACGATCGGCGTCTGCGCCTCGCGGTCGTTTGGCCGAAGCCCCTGGAACGCCCAGCCTTCGACCGAGAAATAGCTTTCGTCGCCAAAGCGCTCGGCGCGCACGAGGTTGCGCAGCACATCGTCCTGCGTGATGTCGTACCGCCGCAGGAAGCTCGTATCGAGCGTGCCGCGCAGCGCGACGGTGATGCGCCACGCGGGATCGAGCTGGAACTGGCCGTTCACATAGAGATAGCCGCGCAGTTCCTGGGGCCGGTTGATCGAGACGCCGCTCGAATCATTGCCGAACTCGCGCGAATAGGTGACGAGGCCGCCCACCTTGAACGGGCCGCTGCCAAGCAACTGGCGATACTCCGCGCCGAGCATCGGGTTGGCGTTGGTGTAGAGGTAAGGTGTGAGCGTGAGATCGCGGTTGGGTTTGAGCGGGATGTAATAGGGTGTGATCGCAGTCAGCCCGAGCAGGCGATCATAGCGCGCATCGGGCGTGAGCAGCCCGGGCGCATTCGCACCGCCGCCATCGGGATGGCTGAAACGCGGAAGGTAGAGCACGGGCACGCCGCCGATATCGAAGCTGGCACCGCGATAATAGAAGCGACCCTTGTGCGGATCGTGCACCACGCGCACCGCCTTTATGCGCCAGAGCGGGCTGACTTCGTTGCAGCCATCGGTGACCGAGCAGGGCGAATAAACCGCGTGGTACAGCGTATCGACATCGTTGACGCGGGTGGCACGCTCCGCGGCGGCGCGGCCGCCATCTTCGAGCACGAGGAGAAGATTCTCGATCGTGGCGTCCCTCAGATCTTCACCGACCTTGGCGTTATCCCCAAAGAGGCGATTGCCATCCTTGTCGACGACGATGACGTCGCCGCTCGCGTCGAGCTTGCCTGATTTGCGATCATAGACGACGGTATCCGCCCGCAGCCGCGAGCCGCCGCGCTGGACGATGACGTTGCCGCGCGCGGTGACGACATCGGCGGTGTTATCATAATCCATGGTCGTCGCGGCGAAATCGATGACTTCGCCGGGCTGCATGACCCCGCCCGCGCCATGCGTCTCGCGCGGCGCGGCGGACGGCGTGGCGGTGGCAGTTTCCGCGACGGGGGTGGGGACCGCAGGCTGGCACAGGGCGGGCTGCGCGAACAGGGCGGGCTGCGCGAACAACGTCCCGATCACGAGCGGCAGACGCTTCAACAAGGGGGCCGGGCTCCGGGTGGGGACGCGGCGCGGTTGTGACGCGCGGGCGCGGACGGTGCAAGCGCGGGGCGCGCGCGTTTATCGCCCGTTCCCTTCGGTCGATCGACCGCCTAAGTTCAGTGTCTATCCACAGCGCCGAGGCTTCATGCAAATCCATATCAACCCTGCCGACCTGACCGCAGACACGCACGTCCGTCTGATTTCCAAAGGCGAGACCGCGCCCGGCACGCTCGCAGCTATGCTGCACACCGCGCGATTCGAAGGCGGCGCGGGCGATGTCGCCGAGTTTTTCGGCCATGAGGGCACCCAGCGACTGCTGGTGGTGGGGCTGGGCGAGGCGGATAAGCGCGACGCGCACGCGCTCGAAAAGACGGGCGGCGCGATCGCGGCGCGGCTGATCGCGAGCGGCGCGGTGCGCGTGGCGGTGGATGTGGGCGCGCTCGATGCGCATAGCGCGGCGCGTGTGGCGAACGGGGCGATGCTGCGCGCCTACCGCTTCGACAAATATCACACCAAGACGCCCGACAAGAAGAAGCCGACTCTGACCGATCTGGCGCTGATCAACGCTCCGGCGGGGACAGACGCGGCGTGGGCGGTACTGGACGCGGTGACGAAGGGCGTGATGTTCACGCGCGATCTGGTGACCGAGCCCGCGAACATCATCTATCCCGAAAGCTTCGTCGAGCGCGCACGCGCGCTCGCCGAACATGGGGTGGAGATCGAGGTGCTCGATGTCGCGCAGATGGAGGCGCTGGGCATGGGTGCGCTGCTGGGGGTATCGATGGGATCGATCCGTCCCGGCCGTCTCCTGATCCTGAAATACGATGGTACCGGCGGCGCGAAGCCGCGTCCGGTCGCGTTCGTCGGCAAGGGCGTGACGTTCGATACCGGCGGCATCTCGATCAAGCCCGCCGCCGGCATGGAGGACATGAAATACGATATGGCGGGCGCGGGCGCGGTGACGGGCGCGCTGCTCGCGCTGGCGGCACGCAAGGCCAAGGCGCATGTGGTGGGCGTGTGCGGTCTGGTGGAGAATATGCCTTCGGACCGCGCGCAGCGACCCGGCGACGTGGTGACCACCATGTCCGGCCAGACCGCCGAGGTGTTGAATACGGACGCGGAAGGGCGGCTCGTGCTCGCGGACGCGATCTGGTACACGCAGGATCGGTTCAAGCCCGAAGTCGTGATCGATCTGGCCACGCTGACGGGCGCGATCGTCACCGCGCTGGGCAATGAGTTCGGCGGCATGTTCACCAACGACGATGGACTGGCGGCCGATCTTCTTGCGTCTGCCACCGCGAGCGGCGACAAATTGTGGCGGATGCCGCTCGCCGAGGCGTATGACAAGGCGATCGACAGCCCGATCGCGGACATGAAGAACATCGGCGGGCGCGAGGCGGGCAGCGCGACGGCGGCGCACTTCATCGGCCGCTTCATCCAGCCGGGTGTGAAGTGGGCGCATCTGGATATCGCAGGGATGGCATGGGCGAGCAAAGACCTGCCGTTGGTCCCCAAGGGGGCGACAGGGTACGGGGTGCGGTTGCTGGACCGGTATATCGCGGACAATCACGAGGGGTGAGCAAGGCGGGGGCGTCGGGCGACGCCCCCCTCGCCCGCTTGGCTACCGCGTGACACGCCGTCTGTGCGATGCCAGCCCCAGCACCACCAATCCGCTAAACAGCAGCCCGCTTCCCAACGGCTCGGGCACATCGAGCGTGCCCGCGAACCGGCCGTCTGCCACCGTCGCGGTGGGGATGTTGCGATCGAGCGTACCGATCTCGTCGAAGCTCCCCGTTACGCCGAGATATCGCCCCGTGCCGCCCGTCACGTCGAAATGGCCCGCGATGTTGAACACCAGCGGCGTCGCGCTGAATGTGAGCACGCTTGAGCCGGTACCGAAGATGGTATTATGCCCGCCGAAATCGAAGCTGAACAAGCCGTCGGTCGTCGTGGTCGGCAGCGGCGGCTGGATGCAGGCGCTCGCCGTCTCGAGGAAGCCGCCCAGGCTGGACGTACCCGTAGCGATGTTGGTGCCCAGATTGTTGTTGGTGATGGTCAGCTTGGGCGCGCAGCGCAAGGCGGGCGCGGGTCCGGGGTTCACCCGGTGCAGCGTTCCGGTGAATGCAATGATGTTCGCCTCGGCTGCGCTGCTCGCCATCAAGGCAAGCGCGAAGGCGGCGATCGTCCGATAATTCATGGTTGCTCTCCTGTTGCGGGCGCGCAGGAGCCGCGCGGCCCGAGCTTGGGATGCGCCCATGCCAGTGTATCGACCATGGCCCTGACCCGATCGCTTGCCGATGAAGCGCCGATGGTTTCGCGTTCGCCGCCGAAATCATATCCGCGCCGGGCCCATCCGCGCGCCTGACCCACGCGAGGGCATCGCCAGGCGCGTCGGCACGACTCGCTATCGCCTCATGCCATGTCACGCGCGGCACTGCGGAGGCCGTCTTCGCCGCCGCCCGAACGGCCCGTGCTAGCCGCCCGGACGCGTTGAGTGGGGCGCATACGGGCGGCGCGATCGATACGCCGCCGACTGTCCGTGGCTGGAACCCGATGAAACGATACGTGTCTTTGAACGGTCATTAGCCGCCGTTTATCACCGTTGGTATTGGCCTCTACTCTCCCAGGGAAAGGCACCCACCATGCGCATTGATCTGCAGCTTCTTGCCGCCACCGCCGTCCTCGCCAGCGTAAGCGCTGCGAATGCCGCACCGGTGATCACCTCCGCGGTGTTCGCTACGCCACCCGCAGGCGCGAGTTCGCCCGATTCGATCACGCTTGGCGCGGGCTCGATCTGGGTCGCCTATCCTGGCGGCACTACCGCGGATGGCACCGAGCCGACCGGCAACTCCACCGTCGTGCGCTATGCGCCCGATGGCACGGTGCAGGCGACGTTCTCGTTCAAGGGCTACACCGATGGCCTGAATTACAGCAAGGCCTACAACACCATTGCGGCGCTGCAGAATCAGGACGGCAACTCGGGCGTATTCGCGATCAACGCCTCGACCAACGTGGTCACGCCAGCGACGTATGCGAGCACCTCGCCGACGAACGGGTACGATGAGGTTGCCTTCACCAAGAACGGCACCTTTCTGAGCTACACCAACCCGGCCGCCCCGGGCGACGCGATCGTCCGTCAGTTCGTTCCCGGTGCCAATCCCTTCGAGTCTACAGGGATCGAGGTGACCGACGTCGTGACGCTCGCCCAGACCGGCCTTGACGCGTTCGACGCCGATTCGCTCAAGGTCGCGCCGAACGGTATCGATCTTGTCCAGTCGGGCGGCGATCAGGGTACGCTGCTCTTCATCCACGCGCCGGGCACCGCAGGCCAGACGGTCAACGTCGTGCCGCTGACGCAGGGCGGCAATCCCGTAAGCGGCCTCGACGATACCGTTTATGCGCTCGATGCGTCGGGCACGCTCTACGCCACGCAGACGGGGAAACCCGGCGATGTCGGCCGCAATCGGGTTCTGGCGTTCGATCTCGACAACCTCCCGTCGGGAACGCTTCTCGCGAGCATCGGCAGCCTGAACGAGATTGCGATCGTCGATCCGACGACGGGCGCGTTGACGCCGCTCATCACCGGCCTGCCGGGCATCCACGGCCTTGCTTACGTGGCCGACGTTCCCGAGCCTGCCACGATCGCGCTGTTCGGTGCTGGCGTCGTGGGCGCGCTCGCGCTGCGCCGCCGCCGCTAACCGTGGCTGAATGCGGATGGGGCTGGCGCGCCCCGCCCGCCCCGCGCATCAGGTGGGGATGGAGATCGCCTTCTATCACGTGACGCGCGGAGCGGCCGATACCGTATTGCCGCGCATCCTCGAACGCGCGCTCGCGGCGGGGATGCGGGTCGCGGTGCGCGTGCCCGATGCGCAGGCGCGCGCCGCGCTCGATGCGCAGTTGTGGACCTGTGATCCCGTGAGCTTTCTTCCGCACTCCGCCGAGCCGTGCGAGGCGGCGGACGCGCAGCCCATCCTGCTCACCGCGACCAACCGCGCCGCGAACGCCGCGACGATGCTGATCGTGTTGGAACCGCCGCTGCCGCGCGAGGGGTTCGCGCGCGCGGCGCTGGTGTTTGCCGATGCGGACGCGTCGGCGGCGCGCGACGAGTGGCGTGCGCTCAAGGCCGATGGGCTTGCGGCGACCTACTGGAAGCAGGGCGCGGGCGGTTGGGAGAAGGCGGGTTAGGGGAGGAACTGTTTCAAGAACAACGCAGTAACCAACGCCAGCACCGCCCCCAGCATCCACTTGATCAGAACGTTGTCTGACCGAAGCGGAGCGAGCTTAATTTCCAAATCCTTGTTCGTCACGAGGTCGCGTGCGTCCGGATCTCCGGCCTCGTTAACGACTGCCGTGACGGCTTCCGCTTGGGCGACAGAAAACCCAGCGCTCTGCAGGCGTTTCGAGATTGCGAGCGTGTCCAAGGTCATCGTCGCCATGGCTGCAACATAATCGTGCATCCTGCGCCGCGCAACGCCAGCCCTTCCCAGCCGCGTCACCCCCGCCTAAAGCCTGCTGCAACGCAACATTCCCGGAGCCCTCCATGCCCACCGAACGCACGCTTTCGATCCTCAAGCCCGATGCGACGCGCCGCCACCTCACCGGCCAGATCAACACCATGTTCGAAGGCGCGGGGCTAGGCATCATCGCGCAGAAGCGCAAGCTGCTCAGCAAGGCGGAGGCAGAGGGCTTTTACGCGGTCCACCGTGAGCGCGGCTTTTTCAACGATCTGGTTGCGTTCATGACGAGCGGCCCGGTGGTGATTCAGGTGCTCGAAGGCGAGAATGCGGTCCTCAAGAACCGCGAGATCATGGGTGCAACCAATCCCGCCAACGCGGACGAGGGCACGATCCGCAAGCGCTTTGCCGAATCGATCGAGGCCAACTCGGTCCACGGCAGCGACAGCGCCGAGAACGCAGCGATCGAAATCGCCTATTTCTTCGCGCAGACCGAAATTCACCCCTAGGGTCTGATCCACCCGGAGCCGCAAGTGTGGTCGAGCGCTGCCGTCATGCGCCGCCCCGGAGCTCCAGATGGGGTACGCCGCCGCCATTCTCGGCGAGCGCCGCGCCGCGACCGCTGAGCGAGGGGTTTTCCATGAAATAGCGGTGCAGGTTGAACGCGGGCGTCCGCCCGAGCAGCCGCGAATAGGCGCCGTCCTCGCCCAATGCCCAGCTCTGTTCGGTATCCTTCAGGTTCGCAACCATCACCTGTTCGAGGATCTGTGCGTGGACGGTGGGATTTTCGATCGGCACCAGCAGCTCGACGCGCCGATCGAAGTTGCGTGGCATCCAGTCGGCCGAACTGATGAACACTTTGGCATGCGAACCGGGCAGCGGGTGGCCGTTACCGAAGACGACGATGCGGCTGTGCTCCAGAAAGCGGCCGATGATCGAGCGGACGTGGATGTTTTCGGACATGCCCGGCACGCCGGGGCGCAGGCAGCAGACGCCGCGCACGACAAGCTCGATCGCCACGCCGGCGTTGCTCGCTTCATAGAGCTTTTCGATCAGCCCCGGATCGACGAGCGCATTGATTTTCGCCCAGATCGCGGCGGGCCGACCCGCGCTAGCGTGCGCGATCTCGGCGTCGATCGCATCGACCAGTGCACGGCGGATGCCACCAGGGCTCATCGCCAGCTTTTCGAGGCTAGTCGGTTCGACATAGCCGGTGATGAAGTTCATTACTTGGCCGGCATCGCGCGCGATCGCCTTGTCGGTCGTGAAGAAGCTGAGATCGGTGTAGATGCGCGCGGTCAACGGGTGATAATTACCCGTGCCGAGGTGCATATACGTGCGAAAGAGGCCACTCTCGCGGCGAATAACCATGCTTAGCTTGGCATGCGTCTTCCAGCCGACAAAACCATAGACCACCTGCACGCCAGCGCGTTCGAGAAGTTCAGCCCATTTGATGTTCTGTTCTTCATCGAAGCGCGCCTTTAGTTCGACCACGGCGGTGACCGATTTTCCCGCCTCGGCGGCGTCGATCAGCGCCTTGACGATCGGGCTGTCGCGCCCCGCGCGGTAGAGCGTCTGCTTGATCGCGACGACGTCGGGATCGGCCGCCGCCTGCCGGACGAATGCGACCACCGCCTCGAAGCTCTCGTAGGGATGGTGGACGACGAAATCCTTGGCGCGGATCGCGGCGAGCACATCGCCATCGAATTCGCGGATGCGCTCGGGAAAGCGCGGGGTGTAGGGTTCGAACTTCAGGTCCGGCCGGTCTTCGTCGGCGAGCTTGCCGAGGTCCGCGATGCCCAGAATGCCCGCGACATGCGTGATGTCCGCGTCCGCCACATCGAGCGCGTCCTGCACCATGCGCTTGAGCGCGGGCGGGGTGGTTGCCTCGATCTTGAGCCGGATTACTTCGCCATGCCGCCGCGCGCGCAGCGCGGTCTGGAACGAGCGCACCAGATCCTCGGCCTCCTCCTGGACCTCGATATCGCTATCGCGGATCACGCGGAACATGCCGTCGCCGACCAGCGTGTGCCCGGGGAAGAGCGCGCCGAAGAAGCGGCGCACGAGGCTTTCGACCGCAATCCAGCGGGTACCGCGCCCCGGCAGGCGCACGAAGCGCGGCAGCATCGCGGGGAGCATCACCAGCGCGGTGCGCCGTTCGTGACCGTGCTTGGGGCGCTTGAGTTCGAGGATCAGGCTGAAGCCGCGATTAGGGATGAAGGGGAAGGGGTGGGCGGGATCGATCGCCTGCGGGGTGAGGACCGGGAAGATCTGATCGAGGAAATAGGTCTCCGCCCAAGCCAGGTCAGCGCCCGTGAGATCGGCGGGGCCAAGCACGTGGAACGCGGCTTCGCGCAGCTTGCCGCGCAGCTCGGCCCACATCGCCTGCTGCTGGCGCATCAGCGCGTCCGCGCGCGCGATCACCTGCGCGAGCTGTTCGGCGGGTGTGAGGCCATCGGGCGAGCGTTCCTCCACCCCGGCTTCCACCTGCCCGCGCAGGCCCGCGACGCGGACCATGTAGAATTCGTCGAGGTTATTGCCCGAGATCGACAGGAAGCGCAGGCGTTCGAGCAGCGGGTAAGCTGGATTGGCGGCCTCTTCCAGAACGCGCGTGTTGAAGGCGAGCCAGGAGAGTTCGCGGTTGAAGTAGCGCGGGGAGGGGTCGGAAGCGGCCATCGGCGCGGACCCTATCAAGCCTGTCCTCCCCTGCGAAGCGGCGGAGGTGCCCGAAGGGCGGAGGGTGCGCTGGGCGAGGGTGGCCACCACCCGCCCCCCCTCCGACCGCTTCGCGGCCACTTCCCCTGTAAACGGGGGAGGATAGGGATCAGAGCAGCTTGGGCGCAGCGAACAGCGCCTCGCGCGCGAGCGGGACGGTGACCGCGCGTTTGCCCGCGAGTGCGGCCGCGTCGAGCGCGGCGACCGCAGCCGCCACCGCCTCGAACGCGCGTTCGGTGCGTGCGAGCACGAAGGCCACCACATCGGGCGAGACTTCGAGGCCGAGATCGCGGAACCGCTTGCGCATGACGGCGGCCAGCAGCGCATCATCGGGCGGCGCGATGGTGATGCGCGGGGTGGCGGCAAGGCGCGACGCGAGATCGGGGAGCGCGATCGCCCAGTCCGACGTGTCGCGCCGCGCAGCGAGCAGCAGCGGGCGGCCGGGACCAGCCGCGTTCCAGGCGTGAAACAGCACTTCCTCATCGATCCCCGGTCCCAGATCGTCGATCACGCGCGCGTTGGCGCGTGCGGCGAACATGCGCGCGAGATGGGTCTTGCCGCTCGCGGTTGGCCCGAGCAGCAGTACGACAGGGGTGCGCCAATCGCGCCATTTTTCGAGGTGCCGGACCGCGTCGCGATTGGCTTCGGAGACGAAGAAATCCGCCGCGCCGCGCGCCTCGAGGTAGGCGAGCGGAAGCGCGAGCTGGCTCACGGCCTCGGCGGCAGTGCCGCTTCGCCCGGCGTTCCCTCGCTATCGGGCAGGTTCTGCATGTCGGGCAGGGTGTCGACCGGCTCGGGCACGGGTGGCGCGGGCGGCGGCAGCGGCGGTTCGTCCGTGCGGCGCGCGCGAAGGCGATCGTGCCCTGCCAAGGTTTCCAGCCGGAGCGTCGCCTGATCGAGCGCATAGCGCAGCATCGCCAGATTGCCATCATAGGTGATGCGCAGCCGCGATGCGCCGCCGATTGCAACGCTGGTCAGCCGCGTGCCGATCACGCCTGCGACCACGCGCACCTGATTTTCGAGCGTGTTGGCGGCGTCGGCGGTTGGGGTATCGATCTCGACCTCGATGCTGGCCCCGGTCGCTGCGACCGAGAGCGCGGGCGCGGTGCTTTCGAGCGGCGGGGCGAGCACGATGGTCAGATCCTCGTCCGCATGCAGCCGCCCGTCGCGCAGTGCCTGGGTGAACGCCTCATCGATCCGCCGGGTCGCCACGTCGAGCATTGCGGGCACGTCCGCCTCGCTCGCTGCGGTCAGCGTGAAGCGCGCCATCTCCTCGCCATCGGGGCCGTGCAGCGCGCGAAAGCGCGCGCTGACCGGGCCACCCGGCCATGTGCGCAGCAGCAGCGCCTCGGCAACCAGCACGTCGGCGGCGGCATAGCGCTGCAGCGCCGCGCGCCAGCGCGAGCGATCGGGGCGATAGGCTTGGCTCGCGGTGAGGATTACCGCATCCCCGGCCGTCCCCGGCGCGCGGACATAATCGACCGGCGAACTCTGCGCGGAAAAGCGCGCCCACGCCGCAGTCCATGTCGTCCGGCGCTCGTAGGCGGTGCGCGTGCCGCCATCGATGAGCACGGGCATCAGCAACATCGGCGAGGAGCGCAGCATCCGCGCCGATTCGCCCAGATATTTCGCGGCGCGCGCCCGATCGAACACCACGCCGAGCGAGGCGATGTAGCGGTTCGCACCGACCCTTTCATGTTCGACCTCGATCGCCTGCACGATCGCATCGAGCGCGGAATCGCCCAGCCTCGGCGCGTTCACGGCGGGGGCACCGGTCAGCCGCGACCAGAGCTGCGGCCACGCACGCCGCTGCGCGAGCCGCCAGCCGCCCTCGCGCGCCGCGATCGCGTTTTTGGCCGCGACATCGACCGCGATTCCCGAAATGGCGAACGCGCCTTCATCCTGCGCCCCGCTCGACGAGGCCACAGCGAGCGCGGCAACAAGGCCAAGAACAGGGCCGAGAAAAAAGCGCGGGCGGGCCATCGATCCACGGCTAGCGCGCGAGGGGGTGAAATCCAAGGGCCGAGCGGCTAGGCGTTGGCCGATGAACGACAAACCCGTAGCCAGCGCGCCCGATCCTGCCCCCGATGCTTATGCGCGTGCGGGGGTTTCGATCGCGGCGGGCGATGCGTTGGTGCGCGCGATCGGTCCGCTGGCGCGTGCCACCGCGCGGCCCGGCGCGGATGCGCGGCTCGGCGGGTTCGGCGCATTCTTCGATCCCCGCGCGGCGGGGTTCACCGATCCGCTGCTGGTGGCGACCACCGACGGTGTGGGCACCAAGCTGCGGCTCGCGATCGAGACCGGGCGGCACGATACGGTGGGGATCGATCTGGTGGCGATGTGCGTGAACGATCTGATCGTGCAGGGTGCCGAGCCATTGATATTCCTCGATTATTTTGCGTCAGCGCGACTGGACGTTGGCGTTGCCCAGGCGGTCGTGGCCGGGATCGCCGAGGGCTGTGCGCAGGCGGGCTGTGCGCTGGTGGGGGGCGAGACCGCCGAAATGCCCGGCATGTATGCGCCAGGCGATTATGATCTGGCGGGCTTCGCGCTGGGTGCGGTGGAGCGCGGCGCGCAGATTACCGGCGCGGGGGTGGTGCCGGGCGACGTGCTGATCGGCATCGCATCGTCGGGCGCGCACTCGAACGGCTATTCGCTCATCCGCCGCATCTTGGCCGATACTGGCGCGCGGCTCGATGCCCCGCCCCCGTTCGCGCCCGGCCTGAGTCTGGCGGACGTGCTGCTCGAGCCGACGCGCATCTATGTGCGCGCGCTGCTGCCGATCGCGCGCGGCGGGCAGCTGAAGGCACTTGCGCATATCACCGGCGGCGGACTGATCGAGAACGTACCGCGCGTCCTGCCCGAAGGCTGCAGCGCGGCGATCGACAGCGCATGCTGGCCGCTGCCGCCGCTGTTCGCTTGGCTGCGCGCGTCCGCCGCGCTCAGCCCGACCGAACTCGCGCGCACGTTCAACTGCGGCATCGGCATGATCGCCGTGGTTGCTCCTGGTGACGTCGCGCCCGTGCTCGCGGCGCTGGCGGCGGCGGGTGAGACCGCGTGGGAGATCGGCGGCATCGCGGCGGGCGCGCGCGCGTGCGTGGTGAGCGGCACGGCGAGCGCATGGGGGCAGACGGCGGCGTGGAGCACGGCGGTTGGCTAAGCTGCCCATTGGTGTGCTGATCTCCGGGCGTGGATCGAACATGGAGGCGTTGGCGCGCGCGGCCGCCGCGCCCGATTTCCCCGCGCGCATCGCGGTGGTGATCGCCAACCGCGCCGACGCAGCCGGGCTGGAGACCGCGCGCGCGATGGGCATTCCCGCCGAGCTGGTGGCGCACCGCGATCATGCGGACCGCTCGGCGTTCGAGGCGGCGCTGAACGCCCGGCTGCGCGCACACGGGGTGGAGCTGGTGGTGCTCGCGGGGTTCATGCGCGTTCTGACAGCCACGTTCATCGATGCGTGGCCGGGCGCGCTGCTCAACATCCACCCCTCGCTGCTGCCAGCGTTCCGGGGGCTCGATACGCACGCGCGCGCGATCGCGGCGGGGGTCAAATGGCACGGCTGCACGGTGCATCTGGTGCGCCCCGAACTCGATGAGGGGCCGATCATCGCGCAGGCGGTGGTGCCCGTGGCGGACGAGGATACGGCGGACACGCTCGCTGCGCGCGTTCTGGTCGAGGAGCACCGCCTGCTGCCGCAGGCGGTGCGATGGTTTGCCGAGGACCGGCTGCGGGTGGACGGTATGCGCGTCCGCATCGCGCCCTCTCCCGACGTCGTGCCAGCTACCAGCGGTTGCTGAAAACCCGCTGGTCGTTCTCGCTTGCCTCGAAGAAATAACCGGTGGCAGTTTTCGCCGTAATTCCCGCATACCTCCCGGCAAGAGAAAAGTTCATGCGGTCCTTTCCGAGATCAGCCCCAGAATTTCGACCATCTGTTGCCGCATTGCGGATTTCTGCATTTTACCGGTGACGGTCATGGGGAACTCATCGACAAACCGGATGTAGCGGGGGATTTTGAAGTGAGCGATACGATCCTTGCAGAACGCCCGGATTTCTACCTCGGTTACACTGGCACCCGGCTTCAGCCGTAACCACGCGCATAATTCCTCCCCGAACCTATCGTCCGGAATGCCGAACACTTGAGCGTCTGCAATGGCGGAATGCTGGTAAAGGAAATTCTCGATTTCCGCGGGAAAGATGTTCTCGCCACCCCGGATCGCCATGTCTTTGATACGGCCCACAACATTTGCGTATCCGTCAGAATCCAGCGTGCCCAGGTCTCCCGTGTGCATCCAGCCATCTTCGTCGATCGACGCGCGGGTCTTCTCGTCATCGTTCCAGTATCCGAGCATCACCGAGTAGCCGCGCGTGCATATCTCGCCGGTTTGGTCAGGCGGAACGGTACGTCCTTCAGCGTCGATGATCTTGATCTCGACATGAGGATGAACACGGCCGACGCTGCCGATCCGCCGTTCCAGCGGGTCGTCCTTCGCCGTTTGCAGGCTGATCGGGCTGGTTTCGGTCATGCCGAACACGATGGTCAGTTCGCTCAGATGCATTTGGGCGATGCATCTTTTCATCATCTCGACGGGGCAGGGCGCGCCGCCAACAAAGCCGCGACGGAGCGACGTCAGATCGAAGCGCCGGAAGTCCGGGTGGTTCAACATGCCCAGAAACATCGTCGGCACACCGCCGACTATCGTGCAGCGTTCGGCCTCGATCGACTCAAGCGCCGCGAAGGGATCGAACCATTCCGAAGGTAAAACCATTGTCGCGCCGTGCGTAATACAGGCCAGCGTACAACCAACCATACCAGCGCAATGATACAGCGGCGGGCAAATACAGAAGCGGTCGGTGGCGCTCATGCCCATCCCCGCAGCACAGAAGTAAGCGTTGTTGACGATATTGCGATGACTGAGCGTTGCGCCTTTGGGCGATCCGGTCGTGCCGCTGGTGAACTGGATGTTGATCGGATCGCCGTTTTCCAAAGTCGCCGCGAGTTCGATGAGTTGCGCGCGGTCGCGGTCGCGGGCCAGATGCGGCAGTTCGTCGAACCGAAAAAATCCCCGCGCATCGGCACCGATACAAATCAGTGTTGTCAACGACGGCACTCGCGCTGAAACCAGATGGCCTGGCGGGCACGCCGCGATCTCCGGGGCGAGTTCCATCAGGATGTCGATATAGTTGCTGGTCTTGAACGTGGCTGCCGTGATCAGGGCCTTGCAGCCGACCTTGTTGAGCGAATATTCGAGTTCAGCTAGCCGGTAGGCCGGATTGATCGTGACGAGGATCAGGCCCGCCTTGGCGGTGGCAAACTGGGTTACCACCCACTCCGCATTGTTGGGCGACCAGATGCCGATCCGGTCACCGGGACGCAGACCCACGGCCAGAAGCCCGGCGGCGAAATCATCGACTTGCTTTTTCAGGTCCGCGTAGGTCCACCGAATACCCTGATGACGTACCACGAGAGCTTCGTGATCTGCGCGGATCCTGGCGGTCTGGTCGAACCGCGCGCCGATCGTTTGTTCGATCAACGGCACGTCGGTGGGGCCGCGCACGTGGCTTTCATTCAAACGCGTCATGGAACCCCCTTTTGTCTGCCGACGGGACCGTCACGTGTTTGATGCAACACGGTGATGCCGCATGTAAACTGTGGCAACAACCGTGATAATCTTCTGTTACGTCGGTCGCGGGTCGGCTGCAGGATTATCGGTGCACGACTTGGGCAGGTGATCCACGCTCAGCGCGCAGCGGCGAAGGTTCACTTACCCGATTTGAGAGATCCAGCGCCGATCGATGGCCAGCGGCTCGCTCCCGCCGGTCGACTCATCACACCAAGCGGGTCAGTAGCGGCGCAGCAGCCCAGCCAGCCTGCCCTGGACGCGCACGCGGCTTGGCATGTAGCGCTGCGGCTGGTGGCGTTCGTTTGCGGGATCGAGCCGGATCATTCCACCTTCGCGCCGCAGATATTTTAGCGTTGCCTCGCGCTCGTCGATCAGCGCCACGACGATGTCGCCGTCGCGGGCTTCGTCGCAGCGGCGGATCAGCGCGAAATCGCCATCGAAAATTCCCGCGTCCATCATCGAATCGCCTGAAACTTCGAGCGCGTAATGCTCGCCCGGACCCATCAGGCTCATCGGGATCGCGAGCGTTTCGCCCCCCTCGATCGCCTCGATCGGCAGGCCCGCCGCGATACGGCCGAACAGCGGCACGTCGATATGGTTGGCGGGCGCGCGGCGTCGGGTGAAATCGGCGGCGATCACATTGTCGGGCAGGGGGGCCTCGGGGCGGCGGATCAGTTCGATCGCGCGTGCGCGGTTGGGCAGGCGGCGAAGGTAGCCACGTTCCTCGAGCGCGCCGATCAGGCGGTGGACGCCGGACTTCGATTGCAGTGCCAAAGCCTCGCGCATTTCCTCGAACGAGGGGCAGACGCCGTCGCCATCGAGGCGCTCGTCGAGATAGCGCCACAGCGCGTTCATCTTGTTGGTGAGCATCGGCATCCTCCCGCTGGGAACGAATGCAGAACGTGCTAGAATCCGCTGAATCGCGTGTCAAGGATTTCTATTGCGTCGCCGATGGCGGCAGCCCCGGCGTGTTCGGGGCGCACGATCAGCGCATCCGCCTGCGCCAGTACGCTCAGCAGGCTGCTGTCCTGGCGAGGGGAAGCGGTCGCCCAGCGTTCGCCGTTGCGGGTGGTCAGCGTGGCGCGCAGGTGATCGCGCCGGTTGCCGTTGGCCGGGAGCGGCGCGGCGAGGCGCGCGCTGAGCGGTTCGGGAAGCGGATCGACCCGGCCGCCAAGCGCGCGCGCAAGCGGCAGCAGGAACAGGAGGCCGGTAACAAACGCGGACGCGGGGTTGCCCGGCAGGCCGAGCACGACCCTGTGCCCGAGGGTGCCCGCCATCAACGGCTTGCCCGGCCGGATCGCGACCCGCCAGAAATCGATCTCGCCGCCTGCTGCGAGCAACGCGGGGCGGACGAGATCGTGATCACCGACCGAGGCACCGCCGATGGTGACGATCGCGTCGCAATCCTGCGCGCGAGCGAGCGCGGCAGCGATGGCCTCGGCACGGTCGGCGGCGATGCCCAGCAGAACGGGGTCGGCGATGGGCGCGATCATTGCGGCGAGCATGGGGGCGCAGGATTCGACGATCTGGCCCGGGCCGGGCGTGGTGCCGGCGGGCACGAGTTCGTCGCCGGTTGACAGGATCGCGATGCGCGGGCGGCGGTGGACCGACAGCGCGGCGTGGCCCATCGCGGCGGCGAGGCCGATCAGTGCGGGGGCGATCGGGTGGCCGGGCGCGCCAGCAGCGCAGCCGGTGGCGAAATCCAGCCCCTGTGCGCGGATATGATCCTTGTGCGGGGGCGGATCGGGAACAAGCGGCGAGAGGTGAGCGCCGACGCGCGCGGCATCCTCCTGGATGAGGACTGCGTCCGCGCCTTCGGGCACGCGCGCGCCGGTGAAGATGCGCGCGGCTTCGCCCCGGCCGATCGCGAGAACCGACGCGCCCCCCGCCGCAGCCTCGCCGATCACGGTCCATGGGCCGGGCCAGTCGGCGCGCGCGATTGCATATCCGTCCATCGCGGACATGGCTGCGGGCGGTTGATCGCGCGTGGCGTGGAAGGGCGCGGCAAGCGTTCGGCCGAGTGCCTGGGCTAACGAGACGCTCTCGCACCCGGTTGGACGCGCCAGCGCCAGCAGCCGCACGCGCGCGCTGTCCAGATCGATCAGTCCGCCCGCCATGCGCCCGATCTTCCGCCCGATTTGGCGAGCAGACGCACGCCCTCGATGCGCATCGTTTTGTCAAGCGCCTTGGCCATGTCGTAGACAGTGAGGAGCGCAACCGTGACGGCGGTGAGCGCCTCCATCTCCACCCCGGTTTGGCCGGAAACTCGGACGGTGGCGGTGGCGTGGACGTGGGTGTCTTCGAGGGTGAGCGCGATTTCGGCCGACGTCATCGGGAGCGGGTGGCAGAGCGGGATAAGATCGGCGGTGCGCTTGGCGGCCATGATCCCCGCCACGCGCGCCACCGCGAGCACATCGCCCTTCGCAACCGCCCCGGCGCGGATCGCGGCGATGGCTTCAGGCGACATGGCGATCCGGCCCTCGGCGGTGGCCTCGCGTCCGGTGATGAGCTTGGTGCCCACATCGACCATGCGGGCCGCGCCGGCTTCGTTTAGGTGGGTGAGCGTCATTCCCCCTCCAGCAGCCGCCGGGTGGCGGCGGCGACATCGGCTTTGCGCATCAACGCCTCGCCCACAAGGAAGGTGGCGATGCCGCGCGCCATATACGCTGCGAGATCCGCGTGGGTGGACAGCCCGCTCTCGGCGACGATGGTGCGCCCCTCGGGGATGGCGGCGGCGAGAGCCAGACCGCGTGCGGGATCGACCGACAGGCTGCGCAGATCGCGGTTGTTGATGCCGATCAGCGCGTCCGGGATCGCGACCGCGCGCGCGATCTCGGCGGCGTCATGCGCTTCGACGAGCACGTCCATGCCCAGCGCGCGCGCGGGAGCGGCGAAGTGGGCGCACTCGGCATCGCTCAGCGCGGCGACGATCAGCAGGATGCAATCCGCACCCAGCGCGCGCGATTCGGCGATCTGCCATTCGTCGACGATGAAGTCCTTGCGCAGCACCGGCAGCGATACGGCGGCGCGTGCCTGCGCGAGATATTCGGGCGCGCCCTGGAACCAGCGCGGCTCGGTCAGCACCGAGAGGCAGGTCGCGCCGCCATCGGCATAGGCGCGTGCGAGCGTGGCGGCATCGAAATCGGCGCGGATGAGGCCCTTCGATGGCGATGCACGCTTGATCTCGGCGATCAGCGCGGGACGGCCGTTGGCGCGCGTGGCGGCGAGCGCGGCGGCGAAGCGGCGCGGAGGTGGCGCCGCGCGCGCGACGGCTTCGGCTTTGCCGGTGCCCCATGCGGCTTTGGACTCGGCAACGCGCGTGCGGGTGTGCGCGACGATTTGGGCGAGGGTGTCGGTCATGAATAGACGATCCAGCGGGCAAGGAGGTCGCGCGCGGCCCCGGTGTCGATCGCCTCGGCGGCAAGCGCAATGCCCTCGCGGGTATCCTCGACCTTGTCGGCGAAGACCAGCGCGGCGGCGGCGTTCAGGCACACTGCGTCGCGGTAAGCGCCCCGCTGACCAGCGAGCATCCGCGACAGCGCAGCGGCGTTGAAGGCCGCATCGCCGCCGTTCAGGGCTTCGACCGGGTAGCATGCAAGCCCAAGGCTTTCGGGCGCGATCTGCGTCTCGTCGCCCGCGCTCCCGTCCGCCCAGCCCACCATGAACGTCGGTCCCGAGATCGAGATTTCATCCAGGCCGTCCGCACCGTGCACGACCAGCGCGGCTTCGGCCCCGAGCGCGCCCAGCGTCTCGGCCAGCGGACGCACCCACGCGCGCGCAAACACCCCCACCAGTTGCCGCTTGACCTCCGCCGGATTCGCCAGAGGCCCTAGCAGGTTGAAGATCGTCCGCCGCCCGAGCGCGCGCCGAACGCCCGCCACACGCGCCATTGAAGGATGGTGGTTCGCGGCGAACAAGAAGGCGATGCCCAGTTCGGCGAGCGTCGCCTCGGCGTGCGCGGGGGGTTTGTTCAGATCGAGGCCGAGCGCGCCGAGCACGTCGGCGGCACCCGACTTCGACGAAGCGGCGCGGTTGCCGTGCTTGGCCACGGGCACGCCGCACGCCGCAACCAGGATCGCCACCGCCGTGGAGACGTTCAAAGACCCCTTCCCGTCCCCCCCGGTGCCGCACACGTCGATCGCGCCCTCGGGTGCCTCGACCGGGATCATCCGGGTCCGCAGCGCACGCGCGGCGGCGACGAGCTCGTCCACCGTCTCGCCGCGATCCGCCATCTCGACGAGAAAGCGCGCGATGTCCTCGTCGCCCGCACCGCCATCCATGATCGTCGCGAAGGCGCAGTCCGCCTCCTCGGGCGAGAGCGGCGCGCGCGCATCCGGCAGCGCGCCGGGCGCGGTCATTGCGCCTGCGCGTCCGCTCCGCCCGAAAGCCGTGCGCGCATCTGGCCGATCGCGGCTGCGTTGCGGTGAACGCCGACTGCCTGCTGCGCCGCGCGTGCGAACTGATCGACCAGTTCCTCTGCGCCAAGTTGCGCGAACTGCTGGCGAACGCTGGCGACGATCTGCGGCGCGCTCGCGGGATCGCCCGGTGTGACCTTGATCGCCTGGACCACATAGGAACCCTGCGCCCCTGCCGATTGCGCGACAACGCCACCCTGCGGTAGCGTGAAGAGCGTGATCAGCGGCGCGGGCACACGCGCGCCGGTGCGCAGCAGATCGATCCGACGCACATTGACCGGCTGCGGCGCATTCAGCGCGCGTTTACCCAATGCAGCCGCGAGCGTGCTCCCCGCCTTCACCTCGGCGACCACCGCATCGGCATAGGCGTGCGCGCGCCGGCCGCGCTCCTCCACCTGCCACGCGGCGAGCACCAGCGGTTGGATCTGGACCATGGCGGGCAGCGCGGGCGGCGCGATCTCGGCGGTCTGGAACAGCGCCGCGCGGCCCTGGCCCAGATCCTCGACCGAGGGGTTCTCGCCGGGATCGGACTGGAACGCCGCCGAAAGCAGCGGCTTCAGCGCGGGATTGAAGACGTAGCCCGCCGGTCCGCCGCCCGTCGCGCTCAGCAGCGGGCTCGTCTGCGCATTGAGATCGAAGCGCTTGGCGAGATCGGCGAAGGTCGCGCCGCCCTTCGAGGCGGCGGCCTGCAGCTTGTCCGAGATGTCGGCAAGCCGCGCCGCGCCGCGCTCCTGCACCAGCGCCGTTGCAATCGCCGGGCGTGCGACGGCAAGCGGCGTCGCCGCGCCATTCTCGATCGCTTCCACATGCACCACGTGCCAGCCGAAATCGGACTTGACCGGCTCGCTGACGCCGCCCGCCGCGAGCGCAAACGCGGCGCGCGCCACATCGGATGAAGTCGCGGTGGCAAATTCGGCCTCGGTCTTGAGGCCGATCTCGATATCGGTGTGCGTGAGATAGGCGACGCTCGCGGCGGCGGCATCGAAACTGCCCCCGCGTGCAGCCGCCGCGAGCCGTTTGGCGGTCGCCTCATCGGGGACGACGGCCTGCGCGAGCCTGCGCTTCTGGGTCGCGCCATATTGTGCGGCGTGCGCCTGATAATAGGCGGCGATCTCGACCTCGGTGGGCGGATTGACCGCGCCGAGCATGGCCGGATCGAGGATCGCATAGCGGAACGATCGGCGCTCGGGAACGGTGAACGCCGCCTTGTGCCTCGAATAGAACGCGGCGAGTTCGGCGGGCGCGGGTGTGGGCAGATCCTTGATGGCGGCGGCCGGGATGATCCCCACCAGCCCCTCGCGCGCTTCGAGCACGAGGCGCGCGTAAGGCTCGGCTGCACCAACCGGGGTAGTCGCGCCCGCGCCGAGCGGGGCGAGCAGCTGGCGGCGCAGGATATCGCCGCGCAGTCCATCGCGTACCTCGTGATCGGTCAGCCGCTGCTGGGCCAGAATATTCTCATAGGTGCGCTGATCGAAATGGCCCGCGAGTTGGAAGCTGGGCGCGGACGCGATCTCGGCGTCGAGCATCCGGTCGCCCGCCGCGATGCCCTGGCTCGTGGCGAAGCCTTCGAGCGCGCGGCTGCCGATCGTCTGATCGAGCAGTTGATCCACCCCGCCGCGACGCGCGGCCTCTTCCGGCGTGACCTTGGGGTTGTCCTCGCGCAGCTTGGTCATCGCGCGCAGCCAGAGCTTGTTGAACTCGGTCTCGCCGATGTTCTGATCGCCCACGCGCGCAAGCGTGCCTGCGGGTCCGCCGCCGCCGAATGGATCGCGCACACCGGTGACAACGAACGCGATCAGGACAAGCGCAAGCAGTCCGAGTGCGAACCACGAGGTCAGGAAACGGCGGAAAAACCCGATCAATTGCAGCTCCGGAAGGGTAAGGCGCTCGTCATAGGGACGGGCCGGGACGCGGGCAAGCGCGGCCGACTAGTGGACCGCGCGCGCCTGCTCCTCACCCTTGCTGGCCAGCCCGAAGCGCGGATCGAGCGACGCCACTCCGCCCAGGGCGAGCGCGGCGGCAAGCCTGCCCACCTCGGGTCCATGTTTGAAGCCGTGGCCCGAGCCAGCACCCACCAGCACCACATTGCTCCACGCCGGATGACGATCGATCAGGAAATCGCCGGTCGCGCTGTTCTCATACTGGCACACGCGCGCCTCGGTCAGCGGCGCGCCCTTCATCGCGGGGAAGCGGCGCTCCATGAACGCGCGCGCGTCGGCAAGCGCGGCATCGGTCGGGCGGCGGTCCTGCGTATCGGGATCGACGACTACGCCGTGCGTATCGCGCGCGACCTTGAAGCCGCGCGCCTCGAGATCGGGGAAACCGTAATAGAGATCGCCGCCGTTCCAGTCCGCCCAGCCCGGCATCTGCGCCGCGCCGAAACTCGCCGAGCCCGGCGGCGGGGCGAAGAAGAAGACCTCCTGGCGCGTGGCGACGATGCGCCTGCCCAGCAGATCGGGGAACAGCTTGGGCAGCCAAGGCCCGCAGGCGAAAACAAAATTCCCCGCCGCGACCGTCTCGCCCGCCGAGGTGGTGATGCTGCCGAGCGTATCGCCGCCCGGCAACGGTGGCTGCACCGCATGCTTGCGATATGTGCCGCCCGCCTTGCTGAACTGCGCAACCAGCGTCTGCACCGCGCGCCGCGCCATCAGCGCGCCGAACACGGGCTCGAACAGGCCGAGCGCGATGCCCGTAGGATCGATCTGCGGCCAGCGCGCGCGCAGATCCGCCGGGCGCATCGTTTCGAGTGCGACGCCTAGCCTGCGGTGCGTTTCAACGGACGCAGCCGCGTAGGGGTTGGCGGCGTTATCGAACAGGAACAGCACGCCGGTGGGATGGAAGATCGGTGCCGCGCCTTCGGTGTTCAGACGCCGCCATTCGGCAAGGCTGGAGAGCGCCATGCGCGTGTAGATCGCGTCCGCGCCGTAGGTGCCCCGGATCATCCGCGTCTCGCCGCCCGACGATGCGCGCGCGTGCGCGGGGCCATAAGCGTCGAGCAGCAGCACTCGCTGCCCCTCGCGGCGCAGATGCTCGGCGGTCCACGCGCCGAACACCCCCGCCCCGATCACGACGGTGTCCCAGGTGTCGACCGATCCCCGAGCGGGTACGGCCCGTGCGAGTGGCGCGGCGAGCGTGCCTGCTACCGCCTCGCGCCGCGTGATCCTCATCGGCCGGGCTAGAACGTCTTGCGGCCGGTCAGCCCGAAGGTGCGCGGCTGCCCGACGGTGAAGCCCAGCCGCGCACGGCCCCCGCGCTCGCGGTCGAACGAGAGAAGCTGCTCCTGATTGAGGACGTTCGTGACATACGCGGTCAGGCTCAGGCCATGCTGAAGCTCGATCGCTGCGCTGAGGTTCACATTCTCATAGGGCGGCAGCCTGAGATCGAGCCTCGTCGCGTCGAGGCCCGTCGCGCCGCCGAACGGCAGGTTGCTGACGAAGCTGCGCGGGTTGTTCTCCTGATCGCTCGGCTGGGTGAAGCGGTCGCCGATCTCCTGCACGGTCGCCGACAGAACCGCCGTCGCGCTGGCCGCGACCTCGAAGCTGTAGGTGCCCGTTGCGGCGAGCTGATATTGCGGGACCGAGGGGAGGCGATTGCCCGCGCGAATGCCGGCGAGCACCTGACCGTTGCTGGTTACCGACGAATCGAAGCGGCTCTGGACGAGATTGCCCGAGAAGCTGAAATCTAGGCCGCGCGCGGGCCGCAGGCCAAGCTCGAACTCAAGCCCGGCCGCATGCGCCTTGGGGACGTTGAAGACGATGCGCGAGGAGCAGCTGCCCGCGTCGAGCGTGACCTGGAGGTTCCGAATGTCGTTATAGAAGAACGACCCCGAGAAGCTGACCGGCCCATGATGCGCCTTGACGCCCGCTTCGTAGTTCCAGAGCGTCTCGTCGCGGTAAGACTGGAAGCCGCCGAAGGTCGCCTTGTCGCTCGGCGAGCAGAGCGGAACGTTGAGCGGATCGTTGACACCGCCGAGCCGGAAGCCCTGGCTCGCTTGGAGATTCAGCGCGACTTCGGACGTGGGCTTCCACTGCGCGAGGAAGCGCGGGGTGGCACCGCTGGATTTGGTGCTGTCGGCGCGGTTGTCGTCATTCGAGAACAGCCCGCCGGTTTTGAAGCTGCGGTTCTCGTGGAAATCATAATAGCGCGCGCCCGCCGTGACGTTGAACTTGGGCGTGAGCGAGAATGTCGCCTCGCCGAACGCGGCGATCTGTTCGAGCTGGTAGGGCAGATGGCTGTTGAAGGGAGAATCGGATGGAAAGCCGTTGGCGAGCATCGCCGAGAAACCCGCGCCGAAGTGCGCGTCGGTCGCGGCGTCATAGCCGGGGGTAGGCAAGCGCTGGTCGTAGTTGCGATTTACATGCGCATAGAAGCCGCCGATCAACCATTTCAGCCGCCCGTTGCCCGACGAGGACAGGCGAACTTCCTGCGTGAAGCTATCGAGCTTGGTAGTATCGCGCAGGTTGGACGGCAGTAGCACCGCGGCACTTCCCAGCCCGAGATCGACCGTGACCGAGCCGGTCAGCGCGGATGCATCGCGACTGACAAGAATATCGCGGTTGGTGTAGCTGGTAACCGACGTGGCGGTGACGGGCCCGAGATCCAGGTTGATCGTGCCATCGGCGATAAACGTCTTGTCGCGGAACTTCTCGCGCAGCAACAGATACTGCTGGTATCTGGCAAAGTTCACCGTGGGGCGCGTAGTCGTGAACGGATTGCCGTAGAGGTTAAACTTCTCTTCGCGGTTGAAGCCGTTGACGTCGATTTCCTGATACAGAACGCGCGGCGTGATCGTCAGCGTCTCGGTTGGCTTCAGGATAACCGCGATGCGACCGCCGTAGCGATCGCCGTCGTTGACGTTGCGCGTGACGCTACCATCGGGCCGCAGTGCATCGATGAAGCCGGGGTAGCGCGTGTAATAACCGACCGCACGCACCGCAATCTTGTCGTTCAGGGGCAGGTTGATCGCGCCCTTGAGCGAGCCGCCGATGCCGCCGCTGTCGACCGCGTTGACGTTGCCCTCGATCGTACCTTCGAGGCGATCGGTGCGCGGCTGGTTGGTGATGTAGCGGATCGTGCCGCCGTCCGAACCCGAACCGAACAGCGTGCCCTGCGGCCCGCGCAGGGTTTCGACACGGTTGATGTCGAACAGATCGATATCGGGCGTGAACAGCGAGAGCGAGATGACGCTCTCATCGAGATAGATGCCGACCTGTTCTTTCACGCCCGGCTGATCGCGCACGATCTGGCCCGCCGAGACGCCCCGGATCGCCACCTGAGACTGGCCGGGGCCAAGATTCTGTACGGTCAGTCCCGCGACGCTGCGCGAGATATCTTCGATATTCGTGGCACCCGTGCGTTGGATGTCCGCCTGCGTCTGGGCGTTCAACGAGAACGGCACATCGAAGATGCGCTCTGATCGCTTGGTGGCGGTGACGATGATCTCCTGCGACTCACCCGCGGTGCTGACCGATCCGTTGGTCGCGGCCTGCTGCGCGGCAGGTGCCTGATCGGCAGGCGCGCCTTGTGCGAACGCCGATGTGCTCGACGCGAGCAGCGCGGCGAAGATCAGTGCCGTACGCGGACGATTGCTATCGATCGTGGTCATGCGTGGTTCCTGCGCCTTGATTCTCGCGGCCCGTTTGCGCCCGAAGGGGGTCGTCGGGCAATCGGTGGCTGTGGCATTGTCGCCGATCCTGCGCGGATCGTTGCGCGAAAGACACAATTGGTTTCAGGGCAAAGGCGCAAAATCAGCGGCGGGAAACTAGACCAATTGCGACGCGGTGTAGATGGCAAGCCCAGCCAGTCCGCCAACGACGGTGCCGTTCACCCGGATATACTGGAGATCACGCCCCACGATCCCCTCCAGCTTGTCGACTACGGTCTGCGTTTCCCATCCGCGGATCGTGTCGGTCACAACGCGGACCAGTTCGCCGCCATAGCCCGCGACCGCCGCGACGATCGCGCGGCGTGCATAGCCGTTGATCGTGGCACGCAGGGCCGCATCCGCGTCGACGCGCGCGCCGATCCGCGTCAGCGCCGCGCCGACGCCGCCCGAGGATAGCGCATCCGGATCGTCGGTCGCGCTCAGCAGGCTCGATTTGAGCGATGCCCACAGGCCATCGAGGTAAACCATCACGGTTGGATGGCCCAGCGTATCGGCCTTGAAGCTCTCCACGCGCGCGCGTGTCGCCTCGTCGTGGCGCAGGTCGAAGGCGAGGCCCGTCAGCGAGGCAGTGGCCTTGAGGCGCAATGTATGCGCGGGATCGGTGGCGAGTTCGTCCAGGGTCTTGGTGAGCGCGCCGATGATCTGGTCGGAGATCTGCTCGTCGAGCCCCGCGACGCGAATGAACCAGCCCGCGCGGTCCTTGACCGAAGCACGGATGAAATCCTCATTGTCGCGCAGCGCGCTCGCCGCCCATTTGAGCGCGGCATCGACCAGCGCACCGTGGCGGTGGTTTTCGATCGCGGCGTCGATCAGATCGGCGGCGAGCACCCCCCAGTCGAGCGCGGCGAGGCGTTCGGTAACGCTACGCCGGATCGTCGCCGAGATCGCGCCATCGTCGAGCGCGGCGAGCAGTTGGCGCGCGATCGAGGCGAAGGCGCGGCGCAGCTTGCCCGAAGGTTCGGGCCGCGCCAGCCGCCGCGCGATCGCGCCTGCGAGGTCCATATGTTCGAGCCGACGCGCGACCACGCCGGTGACGAGGAAATTATCGCGGAGAAAACGCCCGATGGTGTCGGCGATCCGGTCCTTGTTGTGCGGGATGATCGCGGTGTGCGGGATGGGTAGCCCGAGCGGGTGGCGGAACAGCGCGGTCACCGCGAACCAGTCCGCGAGGCCGCCCACCAGCGAGGCTTCGGCAAACGCGCGCAGATAGCCGAGCGCAGGGTAGGTGGCGGCGAAGTGATTGGCGGCGAGGAACACCAGCGCCATCATGCCCAGCAGGCCGGTGGCAAGGCGGCGCATCGGGCGGGCGCGGTCGATGGTCCTGGGCTTCAGTCCCATGCGTGCCGAACTGTCCGGCCCGGCCGGGGTGCCCTCATTCGGCCGGGACGGGCGCGGGTCCCGGCGCGACCGGCGCGCCGTGGTGCGTGGTGAGCGCCTTGCCAAGCCGCGGTGCGAGCCAATTCTCGAAATCGTCCGAGAGCGAATAGCCCGCAGGCACCAGAACCAGTGTCAGGATCGTCGACAGGATCAGCCCGCCGATGATGGTGATGGCCATCGGCGCACGCCAGCTACTGTCCCCGGTCAGCCCGATCAGGATCGGGATCATGCCCGCGACCATCGCCACGGTAGTCATCACGATAGGCTGCGCGCGCTTGAGGCCTGCGTTGCGGATCGAGGTGTCCCGGTCATGTCCGTGGCGCTGCTCCTCGATCGCCATATCAACGAGCAGGATCGAGTTCTTTGCAACGATGCCGAACAACATCAGTATACCGATGCCCACCGGCATCGAGATCGGCCAGCCGACCAGATGCAGTGCGACCACCGCACCCGCCGGGGCGAGCAGCAGCGAGGCCATGTTGACGAACGGCGGCAGCACGCGGCGATAGAGCAGCACCAGCACCGCAAACACGAGGAAGACGCCCGCGACGATCGCGGTCAGTAGCCCGGTCATGAACTCCTCTTGCACCTGCGCGTCACCGAACTTTGCTTCATGGACGCCGGACGGCAAATTCTTGAACGCGTCGGTGGCGTAAACCTGCTTTTGCGCCGTGCCCGTCTCGAACCCCGGTGCGAGATCGGCACCGATGTTGACGCGCCGCGCCTGATCGAAGCGCCGGATCACGCTTGGCCCCTCGCCAAACTTGATGTCGGCCACAACCTTCAGCGGCACGCTGCCGCCGTTCGCGGTCGGCACCGGCAGGTTTTGGAGCGTCGTCAGATCGCGGCGCGCGTCGGTCTTGAGGCTGACACGGATCGGGATCTGGCGGTCGGCGAGCGTGAACTTGGCGGTATTCTGGTCGATCTCGCCCAGCGTCGCGATCCGTACCGTCTCGCTCAGTGTCGCCACCGAAACACCGAGGTCGGCGGCCAGATCGAAACGTGGCTTGATCGAAATCTCGGGTCGAGGAAAATCATTGGCAATCAGCGGGTTTCTGAGCGACGGCAGCTTCGCCATGTCGGCGACGATGCGGCGCGCGGCGAGGCTGAGCTGCTCGGGATCATCCCCGACCAGCTGGATCGTCACGTCGCGACCGCCGCCCCCGCGCTGCGACTGGAAGGTGACGCGCGCATCGGGAATCGACTGGAGAAGCGGCGCGAGCCGCTTCTCGAACTCGTCGCTCGTGGCCTTGCGCTGCTTGGGCGGCACGAGTTGCGTGTAGAGATTCGCCTGGTTGACCGAGCCATTGTCCCCGCTCGACTGATAGACCGTCTTCACCTCGGGCTGTGCGCGCAGGATCGCGTCCGCGCGCGCCGCGACGCGCGCGAGATCGGCGAGCTGCACGCCGGGCGGCAGTTCCACATTGACCACCGAAAAATCTGTGTTGATCGTCGGCTGGAACGTCGTCGGCAGCGTCATCAACCCGAAGATCATCAGGCCGAACGCAACCGCGCCCCCTGCGATGGTGAGCCAGCGATGGCCGAGCGACCATTGCAGCACGCGAACATAGCCACGCACCCAGCCCGGCGTGCGGTGCTCGTGCAACGCCAGGCGCGCGTCGAGGAAATAGGCGGCGACCATCGGCGTGATCAGCCGCGCGACGAGCAGCGAGATCAGCACCGCAACCGAGACTGTCAGTCCGAATTCGCGGAAAAACTGCCCCGCGATACCGCGCATGAAGCTGACCGGCAGGAACACCGCGACGATCGAGAAGGTGGTGGCGACGACCGCTAGACCGATTTCGTCAGCGGCTTCCATACTCGCCTCATAGGCCGATTTGCCCATACGCATGTGGCGCACGATGTTCTCGATCTCGACGATCGCATCGTCAACGAGGATGCCCGCCACGAGGCTAAGCGCGAGCAGGCTGATGGTGTTGAGCGTGAAGCCCATCAACTGCATGAAGGCGAAGGTGGGGATTGCGCTTAACGGGATCGCAAGCGCCGAGATGGCGGTCGCGCGCCAATCGCGCAGGAACAGCCACACCACGATCACCGCGAGCACCGCGCCCTCGATCATCGCGTCGATCGCGCTGTCATACTGTGCCTGGGTGTAAGGCACGCTCGTGTAAATTGTCTCGAATTTCATGTCGGGGCGGAGCTTGCCAATCTCGCCAAGCCGTTTTTGCACCTCGGCATAGACCTTCACGTCGGACGCGCCCTTGGCCTTGCCGATGCCAAAGCTCACCACGTCGCGCCCGTTCAGGCGCCCGATGTTGCGGACTTCGCCGAAGCTGTCCCGAATATCCGCGACATCGCGCAGCGCGATCGTGCGGCCGCCCGCGATCGCGATGCGGGTATCGGCGAGCGCGGCTACGTTTTTGGCGCCGCCCAGCACGCGCAGCGATTGCTCGGATCCCGCGATTTCGGTGCGGCCGCCCGGCGCATCGATGTTGAGCGCGCGCAGTTCCTGGTTCAGCGCGGCGGCGGTCAGGCCATAGCTCTGCAGGCGCGCGGGATCGATCTCGATGCGGATCTCGCGGTTGACGCCGCCGCCGCGGTTGATCTGCGCGATACCCGGGATCGACAGCAATGTCTTGGTGATCGTGTTATCGACGTACCAGCTCAATTGCTCGATCGACATCCGGTTCGACGAAACCGCAATGTAGGCGATCGATCCGCCATCGACGTTCTGGCGGTTGACGAACGGCTCCTGAATTCCGCCGGGCAACGTCGAACGGATGTTGGACACCGCCGCGCGGACATCGTTCTCGGCGCGGTCCACCGGCGTGCCGAGCTGAAACTCGACCGTGGTGTTGGACGATCCTTCGCTGATGTAGGAATGGATGTTCTTGACGTTGCCCAGTCCCGCGACCGCACCCTCGATGCGCTGCGTGATCTGCTTCTCGATCTCCACCGGGGCAGCACCTGGCTGGCTGACCTCCACGTTGATGATCGGCACCGAGATGTCGGGCATCTGGTTGATGTCCAGCCGCGCAAACGCGACGATGCCCGCGAGCGTCAGGATCATGAACAGCACGATCGGCGGGATCGGGTTGCGGATCGCCCACGAAGAGATATTGCGCATGGTTGCCCTTTACCCCTGATCGCTCGCGCGCACCACGGGCGCGACCTTCTGGCCGGGTTGCAGGAAGGCGGCCGCGCTGGCGACCACACGCTCGCGCCCGGTGAGGCCGGACTGCACTGCGACGCCCGCATCGCCGACCTCGCCGATCGTCACGCGCCGCTGCTCGATCTTGTCGCCAGCACCCACGATCATGACGAAATTGCCCTTGTCGTCCGATTGCACTGCGGATTGCGGCAATTGCGGCCGCTCCACCGCACCCGTGGTGATCGTCGCGTTGGCGAACGCGCCCGGACGCAGGCGCAGATCGCGCCCGAGCGCGACGCGCACCAGGCCCTGACGCGCCTGCGGATCGACGATCGGATCGACGAGCCAAACGCGCCCGGTGAACACATCGCCCGTGCCGATCAACCGCACCTTGGAAACCTGGCCGAGACGTAACGCGCTCATATCCTGCTCGGCCACGCGGCCGCGCAGTTCCATCGCGCCATCTTCGGCGAGCGTGAAGAGCGCGCTCGATCCCGCGCCGACGACCTGACCGGCTTCGACACTGCGCGAAAGGATGATGCCATCGGTCGGCGCGCGGACGTCCAGCCGTGCGATCCGCGCGTGCATTTCTCCCGACTGCGCGCGCGCCAGCGCTACCTTGGCGAGCGCGCCATCGCGCGTGGCGGTCTTGCGATCGATGTCTGCCTTCGAGATGAACCCACGCGCCACCAGCGCTTTCGCGCGATCGAGTTCCGCCTGCGCCAGCGCGGCATCCGCCTGCGCCGAGCGAATCGACGCACCCATCTGCAGCATCTGCTGATCCTGCACCGCGCGATCGATCCGCGCGATCACCTGGCCACGGCGGACATAATCGCCTTCCTTGACCAGTACCGCATTCACCATCCCGCCCTCCCCCTGAACGCCCACGGGCGAGGCACGGCGCGCGGCGATCGACCCGGTCAGCCGTACTTCGGACGCGACCGAGGTCTGGCCCGGAACGACAACGGTGACAACCGGCGGCGGCTCGGTGGCGGACTGCGGCGGGGCGCGGTTTGCCTTCTGGTTGCGACCGAAGACCAGGAATGCGGCGACCGCGGCGATCAGCAGAAGCGCCGCAGCCCAGAGCAGCCGACGACGCATCCGCGTCCGGCCCACGGCTTCTAGTTCGCGCCCTTCGATCGGCGTCGGCGGAATCGTCCCGTGCATCGAATCGTCCATCTCTAAATCCGGCACTGTGTTACATCGCTAAGTCGGCTAACGCAAGCGGGTAGCAGAGGGGGGCGTGGCCCGCCAGCCGCGCGCGTTCGGAAAAGTTGCAAAACGTTTCGGATACGCGCAATATTGTGCAGGCCGCGTGCAGTCGGCTTTGGCCGCATGGTCGGGCGCGAGATCGTCCCGCACGGCGACTTTCTGGGGAGAAGAAAACATGGACTATCTTAACGATCACAGCTGGCTCGGCTGGATCATCGTCGGCGCGCTCGCGGGAATGCTCGCCAAGGCGATCGTTCCCGGCCGCGACGGCGGTTTACTGATAAGCATCATCCTCGGGATCGTCGGCGCGTATGTAGGCGGGTTCGTCGTCAACAATGTCCTGCACATGGGTTGGGGCTCGAGCTGGTTTGGCAGCCTCCTCGTCGCGACGCTTGGCGCGGTGATCCTTTTGATCGTGTATCATTCCGTCACCGTCCGGCGGAACGCAATCTAGGTCTGCGGGGTTTAGTCCTCGCTTGCACAGTGCAACGCCGAAACAATGAGGGAGACTATCATGACAGGTTCATGGCTCTGGTGGATCGTGATCGGTGCGATCGCGGGCGCTCTGGCAAAGTTCATCATGCCCGGTCGCGACGGCGGCGGGATCATCATGACGATCATTCTGGGCATCATCGGCGCGTTCGTCGGTGGGTGGCTGTCGGCAAACGTGCTGCACATCGGCATCGGCGGTGCGTTTCTGGGGCCGATCATTGTCGCCACCATCGGTGCGATCGTGGTGCTTTTCATCTACAATCTGGTGACGAGCCGCCAGCGCATCTAGCTCGGAATCGAGCATGATCGCGTTGCATTCCCGCGCGGTGGTGGTCCACCGCGCGGGCTTTGCATTGCTCGATCGGACCGTACCATGATTGACAAAGCGCCATCGTCGGCAGCTTTCCAATTCCTCCTTGGAGGTTTTACGATGCGTTTCGTCCTGCTGGCAGCTCTGGCGGTTTCGGCCACGAGCGCGCTTTCCCCCGCGACCGCGCAGACCATGCAGACCATGAAGCCCACCACGGTCACGCTGACTGCCGAGGCGCATGTGGAGCGCGCCCCCGATATCGCCGAGATCACCGCTGGCGTCGTCACGCTCGCGCCCACCGCCGCCGCAGCCTCTCGCGCGAATGCCGAGCAGATGGCGCGCGTGATCGCTGCGGTTCGCGCCGCTCGCATTGCCGAGGCGGACATCCAGACGGTGGGTCTCAGTCTTCAGCCGCAATATGATTATCAGGACAGGAAAGCGCCGCGCCTCACCGGTTACCAGGCGCAGAACACCGTCTCGGTGCGGCTGCACGATCTGGCACGCGCGGGCACCGTGATCGATGCGCTCGTCGCCTCGGGATCGAACCAGATCGGCGGACCCAATTTTCGCATCGCGGACGAAGACGCCGTGTTCGATCTTGCGCGCACCGCCGCCGTGAGGAAAGCGCGGGCACGGGCGGACCTGTATGCGCACGCGATGGGCCTTCATGTGCGCCGCATCGTGCGGCTGGACGAAGGCGGAGGCGAACCGTTTGCCCGCCCGCAACCGATGATGCGCACGATGGCGGTTTCCTCCGCTGAATCGTCCACGCCGGTTGCACCCGGCGAGATTGGCCTGACCGCGCGGGTGACGATCGAGTTCGAAGTCGAATAGCCGCTGGCGGATTGCGCGCGGCGCCGCCAATAAGACTTGTCGCCGCTGGACCGGGTTTCCCTTGCTCACATCGCTCGATCGCTACCTCGCCCGCCGGATCGCGGTGCCGCTGTTCGCCACCGTCACGGTGGCGGCGATGCTGCTGCTGCTCGATCGCATGGGACGGCTATTCGATTTCGTGATCCGCGAGGGCGGGCCGGTGAGCGTGGTCTGGAAGATGCTCGCCGATCTGCTGCCCGAATATCTGGGGCTTGGCGTGCCGCTTGGGCTTATGCTTGGCATATTGCTCGCGTTTCGTCGGCTTGCGCTGTCGTCCGAACTCGATGCGATGCGCGCGGCCGGGATCGGCTACACGCGGATGCTGCGCGTGCCCTATCTCTATGCACTGGGCGCTGCGATCGTGAACTTCGGGATCGTTGGCTATCTGCAGCCGATCTCACGCTATTCCTACGAGGAGCTGCGATACGAACTGCGCACCGGCGCGCTCGGCGCGAGCATCCACGTCGGCGAGTTCAACCGGCTGGGGCCCAATACCGCGTTGCGGGTGGAGGCGAGCGCCAACAACGGCCAGGATCTGCGCGGCCTGTTCGTGCGTACCGAAACCCCCAAGCGCGGTGCCGTGACCGTGACCGCCGCGCGTGGGCAGTTCCTGGGGACCGACGACCCCGATACGATCCTGCTCCGCCTGACCAACGGCGTGCTGGTGCAGGACGCGCCCGGTTTTGCCGTGCCGCGCGTGCTCAGCTTCGCCACGCACATGATCCCGATCGATCTGCCGCGCATGGAGGGGTTTCGTAAGCGCGGCGGCAAGGAGGTGGAGCGCACATTGCCCGAACTGGTGCGCGTCAACGCCGATCAGGCGCGGCCTTTGGCGGAGCGTGCCCCGAGTATCGCGTCGACCCAGCGGCGTCTCATACAGGTGGTGATCATGGCATTCCTGCCGCTGCTCGGCGTGGCGCTCGCGGTGCCGCCCAAGCGATCGACCTCGGCGATCGGCGTGTTCCTGGGTATTCTGCTGCTGGTCGGCTATCACAAAAGCTCCGAATATACCGAGCGCGTAGGCGCGGCGGGGCAGATCGATCCCTTCTGGGGTCAATGGCTGCCATTCATCGGGTTCGCCGCGTTGTGTTGCTGGTTGTACGCGATCCTCGCCTACAAGGCGGCAGGGGCTCCGATCGGAGGGCTCGAACGCAGTGGCACGGCATTGACCAAGATGGTCCGCAAACTGTTCACGCGGCCCGAACCCGCGACCGAACCCGCGACCGAACACGCCTGATGCCCGGCCTGCTGCCTTCGCGCACGATCGCTCGCTATGTTGGCGTGATGTTCCTGACCCGTGTGCTTGCGGTCCTGGTGGTCCTGGTGGCGATCCTGCTGACGCTCGACCTCATCGGCGAAGCGGGGCGCATCCTCGCGGTGCCGGGCAACAGCGACGCGGACGTGTGGACTTACACCACGCTGCGCGCGCCGCAGTTGATCGCGCAATTCCTGCCCTATTCGGTACTGCTCGCAACGCTGGTGACACTGGGCGCTTTGAATGCGCAGGGTGAGGTGGTGATCTTCAAGGCGGCGGGGATTTCCGCGCACCAGATCCTTGCACCGCTGTTCCTCGTTGCTCTGGGAGTGAGCGCGCTGAGCTTTGCGTTCAACGAGACCGTGCTGGCGCATACCAATGCCACCCTGCAGCGCTGGAAGTCCGCCGATTACGCACCGCTGCGCACACTGGGCAGCGGGCCGACCGAGGTGTGGGCGCGCGACCGCTATGATCTGATGCATGCCGCGCGCATGGAAGGCAGTGGCGAAACGGCGCGTCTCGTCGATTTCCTGCTGTATTCGCGCGCGAATAATGCGCGGCTGACCGCGATCACGAGCGCGCGCGAGGCGCGACTTGCACCCGGCGGCTGGCTGCTGCTCGACGCGCGACGTTTCGACGTGGCGAGCGGCCGCAGCACGCTGCGCGCGCGCGATTTCTGGCGTACCGACGTGCCGCCGCAGCGGTTCATCGGGGCCGAACCCGATGCAAGCACCATCCCCTTCTGGAACCTGCGCACCAAGATCGATGCCGCGCGCGCCGACGGCAAATCGGTGGGCACGCTCCAGAGCGCGTGGTGGCACAAGCTCTCGGGGCCGTTGTCCGCGCTGATGATGCCGCTATTGGGAGCGGTCGCGGCGTTTGGACTGGCACGATCGGGCAAGCTGTTCGTGCGGGCTGTAGCGGGGATGTTCCTGGGGTTCGCATTTTTCGTCGCGGATAATTTCATGCTGGCGATGGGCGATTTCGGGGCGGCACCGCCGGTGGTAGCGGCGTGGGCACCGGTGTTGATCTTCCTGCTGATCGGCGAGAGCGTATTGCTCAAGACCGAGGAATAGGCGCACACTATCGCGGGTTTATGGGCTCGCGAGGGTGTCGTACTCTCCGCGCCGTACCCCTGCTTCACAGTCGGGAGAATTGTATGAAGACGATGTTGGCGCTGGCGGTTGCCACGACCGCAGTTATTGGCGCAATGTCCACTGCAGATGCCCGCGACGGATGCGGGCGCGGCTTTTTCCGCGGCCCCGCCGGCCATTGTCGCCCGATGGGTGGCCCCCGCCCGGTGTTCGTCGCGGTTCCGCGCATCGGCATTTTCTATCCCGGGCGCGGCTATTGGGACGGTCGTCGCTACTGGGCGCATCGCTATCATCACCATGGCGGTTGGCGTTACCGCTAAACCCGACCGTAGGGACGGCGAGAGCTAGCGCCCTCGCCGTACCCTCCGTCCGCCGCCCGGTTGCCGCCCATACCCGCCCTCGGGCTGCTCGAACCGCAGCGCTCCCGTGATCGGATTGGCTTCGGCGAGCCGCAGCTTGAGCCGCTGGCCGATCGTATAACGGTCCCCGCTCCGCTCCCCTTCGATCACGCGCGCGGTTTCGTCGAAATGGAAGCGTTCGTCGCCGAGCGCGCTCATCGGCAGGATGCCGTCCCCACCCACTCCGTCGACCTGCGCGAACAGTCCGAACTTCGCCACGCCCGTCACCCGCGCATCCACGATCTCGCCCACGCGCGCGCTCAGATGCCGGGCGATGTAGCGGTCCATCGTATCGCGCTCGGCCTCCATCGCGCGGCGTTCGGTCTGACTGATATGCTCGCAGGTGCGCGGCAGAATCGACACCTCGTCCTCGCTCAGCCCGCCCTCGCCAAGGCCGCATGCGGTCACCAGCGCGCGATGGACGATCAGATCGCTGTAGCGCCGGATCGGCGATGTGAAATGCGCGTACTGGCCGAGTGACAGTCCGAAGTGCCCGGTGTTGGTGGCGGCATAATAGGCCTGCGTCTGCGTGCGCAGCACCTGCTCGCCGATCGCCTCGGCCTCGTCCCGCCCCTTCACATCGGCAAGCACGCGATTGAAGGTGGCGGGCTTGATCACCTGGCCGAGCGCGAAGGGCAGGCCGAAGGTCTTGAGATAATCCTTGAACGCGATCAGCTTTTCGCGGCCGGGTGCCTCGTGATCGCGGTAGACGCACGGCGCCTTGCGCGCATCGAGCGCTTGCGCCGCAGCCACATTGGCTGCGATCATATATTCCTCGATCAGCCGGTGCGCATCGAGCCGTACCCGCGTGCCGATCTCGGCGATTCGCCCGTCGACATCGAGCGTCACGCGCCGCTCGGGCAGATCGAGATCGAGCGGCGCGCGTGCGGCACGCGCGGCGTCGAGCGCGCGCCACGCGGCCCACAGAAGCGCGAGGATGGCGTGATACTCGCCGCCCCCCGCATCGATGCTCGCCTGCGCGTCTTCATAGGCAACATTGGCGACGCAGCGGATCGTCGCGCGGGTGAAGCGGTGCGAGGTCACCTTGCCGTCCGGCGCGATCCCCAGATGGCAAGCGAGCACCCCGCGGGGCTGGCCCGCCACCAGCGAGCACGCGTCCGCCGAGAGCGCCTCGGGCAGCATCGGCACCACGCGGTCGGGGAAATAGACGCTGTTGCCACGCAGCCGCGCCTCGCGATCGAGCGCAGAATGCGGCCGGACGAACCAGCTGACGTCGGCGATCGCGACGATCGCGCGCCAGTGGTCGGGCCGATCGGGATCGGCCTCGGCCCAAACTGCATCGTCATGATCGCGCGCGTCCGCCGGATCGATCGTCAGGAAGGGCAGGCGGGTGAGGTCTTCTCTCGGGCCGAGCGACCGGGCGGCAACAGTGCGCGCTTCCTCCAGCGTGGCGGGTGGGAAGATGTGCGGGATGCGCTTGGCGTGGATCGCGATCAGGCTGAACGCGCGCGGAGCGAACGGATCGCCCAGGATTTCGGTGACGCGCGCGCTCATGTGCGGCCCGCGCCCCTGCGGTTCGGCCAGCACCAGATCGCCCGCCTTTGCCTCGCCCGCGTCGCTGACCGGCATCTCGCCGCGCGTCTTCTTGTCGGTGGGTGCCAGGAACCAGCGGCCGGGCACACCCTGCAGCACGCCGAGCATCGCCTCGGCACGCGCTTCGAGCCGCTTCATCGGATGCGCGCGGTAGCCGCTGCCCACCGCCTCGATCCGCGCGAGCATGCGGTCGCCGATCCCCGCCGCACCCTGCCGCGCGCGCTCCATCACGCGGATGCGCGGCGGCGGCGCGGCGTGCTCCCAAACGTCCGGCACCGCGAACGCGGCACCGTCGCTGGCGATATCCACCACGCGCACCACGGTCACCTTGGGCAGCGCGCCACCGGGATGATAATCGCGCGTGGGCGTGCGATCGAGCTGCCCTGCATCCTCCATCTCGCGCAACAGAGTCTTCAACGCGACGCGGTCCGCCCCGTGCAGCGCGAACGCACGCGCGATCTCGCGTTTGCCTGCGGGACCGGGGGTGTCTTTGATGAAGGCGAGGATTTGTGCGGGGGAGGGGAGCACTTGCAGCGTCAGGACAGCCGTGCGCGGAACCACGCAGCCGCCGCGTCCTCGCCCAGTTCACCCGCCGCAAGCGCGAGCACGAAGGCTACGATCTCGTCTTGCGGCGGCGCGATCGGACGCCCATTCAATCCGCCGAACTTTGCCGCCACGACCAAAGCCGTCAGCTTGTTGCCATCCGAGAACGCATGGTTCCGCGCCAGCCCGAAAGCATAGCTCGCCGCGAGCCGCGCCAGGTCGGGCTCGACGTAAGCAAACAGGTTCTCTGGCCGCGCGAGAGCCGATGCAAGCGCGTTTGGATCGCGGATACCGGGCAGGCCCCCGTGCTCGGCAAGCTGGGCCGCATGGATCTCCGGGACCGCATCCTGCGGTACCCAAGTGGGCTCGTTCATCGCGCGAGGATCGCCAAAGCTTCCCTGTCCCGCTCCATGACTTCGCGCGCGAGGGCAATCGAGCGCGCATACTCACGGTCTGCCGCAAGCGTCACGCCCCCTGCAGTCCGCTTCACCACCACCGTGCCGCCCGCGCGCACGTCCAGCTCATCATGCAACTCATGCGGCAGGATCACGGCGATATCGTCGCCCACGGCGACAAGGCGCAGATGCTTGGTCATGCTCGGAACATACGGCAACCGACCCCCATCCTCAAGGACAGGCACCGCATCTGCCTCAAACCACCACGAACACCGCCGTCACCGCCGCCATCACCAGCGTCGCCAGCCAGCCCACCCATATCAGCAGGCGCGGGGCGACGAGCTTGCCCATCGCCGACTTGTTGGCGACGATCAGCATGATCAGCGCCATCAGCGGCGCGGACAGCGCGCCGTTCACCGCCGCCGCCCAGAACAGTGCCTTGATCGGATCGATCCCCACGAAGTTCAGCGCCACCCCTCCCAAGGTCGCAGCCGCGATCACGCCGTAAAAGGCCTTGGCCTCGCGCGGCGGCCGCTCGAGACTCGCGGGCCACCCCGCCGTCTCTGCGACGGCATAGGCGACCGCTCCGGCGAGCACGGGTACCGCGAGCATCCCCGTGCCGATGATCCCACACGCGAAAAGCAGGAATGCAAACGGCCCCGCAACCGGCCGCAGGGCTTCGGCGGCCTGCGCGCTGGTATCGATCCGCGTCACTCCGTGCGCGTGTAGTGTGGCTGCGGTGGCGGTGATGATGAAAATTGCGATCAGGTTGGAGAATACCATGCCCACCCCGGTATCCAGCCGCAGACGCGCGAGTTCACCCTCGGCGCGGCGCGCCATGACTTTGAGCGGGCGGGCGTGTTTGCGGCGCTTCTCTTCCACCTCCTGCCCCGCCTGCCAGAAGAACAGATACGGGCTGATCGTCGTCCCCAGGACCGCGACCAGTGCGATCGCGTGCGGCTTGTCGATCACCAGGCGCGGCCAGACGAGCTGGCTTAGCATCGCTGGCCAATCGACATGCGCTGCAAACACCACGCCCACATATGCGAACAGCGACATCGTCAGCCATTTGAGCACGCTCGCATAGCGATTATACGGGATCAGGATCTGCAGCGCGACGCTGACCAGACCGAGCGCGACGGTATAGGCAAGCTCCGGCCCGCCGATGAGCAGCTTCACCGCCGCCCCCATCGCCCCCAGATCGGCACCCAGATTGATCACGTTGGCGGTGAGCAACAGCAGCACGGCCGCCTGCAGCGCCCAGCGTGGATAATGGCGCTTGAGGTTCTCCGCGATGCCATGCCCGGTCACCGCGCCGATGCGCGCGCACAGCAGCTGGATCACGAACATCAAGGGCAGGCTGAACACCATGGTCCACGCGATGCCGTAGCCGAACTGCGCGCCGACCTGGCTGTAGGTGGCGATCCCGCTGGGATCATCGTCCGCGGCGCCCGTGACCAGCCCTGGCCCGAGTGCGCGAAAGACGCCGACCGATGGATGCATGGCACGCTCGCGCGTGGGGGAATTGGGGGTCACGGCGTCAGATGAGGTCATGCGGATGCGTCGGTCCACCACAGCATTTCGTCAAGCCGATTTGTCCCGGCTGCGATGTCGGCCAGCGGACCGATCAGCTCGCAGCATTATCCTGTCGGCCGCGCCCGGCATTTGCGCGCACTACCGCCACCGCCTTGCGCAAATCATCGAGGCTCTGCGCGCCCATCAGGATCTTGTCTCCGATGATGAAAGCGGGTGTGCCAGTTAGGCTCAAGGCGCGGCCTAGCTCGATATTCTTGCGGATCTCCGCCGCGCCCGCCTTGCCCGCCAGATCGCGCGCGGTGCGAACCTCATCGAGCCGCGCGGTGCGCACGTTCGCCACCACTTTCTCGTGGCTGACGCGCGCCGGATCGGTGAACATGGCGTTGTGGAACGCGCCGTAACGGCCCTGGTTTGCCGCCGAGAGCGAAGCGAGCGCGGCTTCCTCGCTGCCCGGCGCAATCACCGGAAAATCGCGATAGACCACGCGCAGCTTTGGATCGGACGCGACGAGGCGATCCAGTTCCACCTTGGCAGCGCGGCAATAGGGGCAGGCGTAATCGAAGAACTCCACCAGCGTGACGTCGCCGTCTTTCGCCCCGGTCCATGCTCCCGCATAGGGTGTCTCGATCTCGGCACGGTTGGTGGCGAGCAATTGCGTGACGGAGCGTGATTGCAGCGCGTTGATCGCCTCGGGAATGATCTCCGGGTGCGCCATGATATATTCGCGCACGGTCGCCTCCACGGCGGCCTTCTGCGCCGTTGTAAGCGCGCGCGTGTCGGTTGCGCGCGTGTTCTGCGCGGCGATGCCGTCGGGGGCACGAGCGGAGAGCAGGAGCACCAGTCCAAGCAGCAGCGCCAGCGGCGCAAGCGGCCACCAGCGCGGGCGTGCCGCCCACAGCCGGGCAGCATGGGTGACCAAGCGGGCTGGAAGGATCTGGCTCACGAACGCCGCCCCCGCCGCTTCTTGCCATTATCCTGGCTCACCAGCACGATATCCTGCGCGCGCAGCCAATCGGGCGTGCCGGGCTCCAGTCCCTGCATCGCGTGGCGTGCGGCGGTGAGTGCACGCTGTTTCTCGCCGCTGAGATTGGCCTGCTCGGCCATCGCCAGACTGGCGCGGGGTTCATCGCCTGCGCGCTCGTACACGACACCGAGTTCATACCAGGCGAACGGATTCTGATTGTCGCGTGCCACCGCCTGGCGCAGGATCGTCTTGGCTTCCGCGGTATCGCCCGGCTTCTCGGTCGAGATCAGCGCATGGCCGAGCAACGCAGCGATCAATGGACTGCGCGACGCGGCAAACGCCAGCCGGAGCGGCGGGATCGCGTCTGCGGGACGGCCCGATTCGAGCAGCACCTGCCCCTTGATCTCGTTGAAATAGGGATCCTGCGGCGCGGTCTGGAGCAAAGCATCCACCTCTGCGACCGCCTTATCGGTGAAAGCCTGCTTGTGATAGGCGTAAACCCGCGCGTAACGCGCCGGGACCGAGGTGTCGGTGGGCGGATAGACTTGGAAAGTGCGCCCCGGTTCTTCGATGAAGCCCACCAGCTTGGCCCTGATCCGCTGGAAGCGCGCCTCGAACGCCGGATCGGTCTTGGCATTCCATGCAGGCGACGCTTCGAACACCGATTGCATCGCCTCGATGCGGTCCTCGGTCAGTGGATGGGAGCGAACGAAGGGATCGTCCTGCGGGATCGCGAGGCGGGTTTCCTCGTTCAGCAGCTTCTTGAAGAAATCCAGTTCGCCGCGTCCCGAAATCCCTGCGGCGCGCATGTACGCAGCGCCCGAATTGTCCGCCTTGGCTTCCTGGTCGCGGCTGAATGCCAGATATTTCCCCTGCGCCGCCTGTTGGCCCGCGCCCAATATGCCCGCGCCCGCCGCCCCCGCGCCCGCAGCGATCGCCGCCACGCCGAGCAGGAGCGAGAGGATCGAGATTTTTCCCGCCGCGCTCGCCGCCGCCTCGCTGTTGATCGAATCACCATTGGCAATGTGGCCGAATTCGTGCGCGATCACACCCTGAAGCTGGTTGGCATTGTCCGCCGCGACGATCGTACCCGAGTTGACGAACACATTCTGGCCCTCGGCGGCGAACGCGTTGATCGACGGATCCCCGATCAGCAGCACCTGGACAGATTTGGTGTCGAGCTTGGCGGCGGTAGCCAGCGGCCCCGAAAGCTCGCGGAAGAAAGCCTCGGTTTCGGCATCGCGTAGCACCGATTGCGCCATCGCGGGCTGCGCCGCGAGCGTGACGACAACGAGCGCGGTGAGCGCGAGGCGGAGCTTGGCCCGGCGGATCGGCATGGTGTGCGGGTGCATGGAGGGCGGTGAATGCGGGGTGAAGGCGGCGTCGTTACCCCGTTCGGTGTCGGCTCGCATGCCCTGCCCCACAGGCGGGAGCGGGACATGCGAGCGCGCCGCGAGGTTCAGCCGAACGTGCGCTGCCACCAGCCTTTGCGACCGTTATCGGACTGCAGGGGGTCATCGCCAGCGACCGGTGCGGGCTCCGCTTCGGTGGGTGCGGAGCCTGCCTTGGTCACCATCACTTCGCCAGGCGTTTCCGGCTGGCCCTCGTTCGCCACAGCCTTGCGCCGGCCGCGTTGGGGCTTGGCCGCAGTCTCCGCAATCACATCGACCGGCGCCGCTTCAGGTTCGGCCTTGGGCTCCTCGGCCTTGGGCTTGCGCCCGCGTTTCGGCTTGGGTTCCGCGGGAGCGATCGGGGCTACCGCCGCGACAAAGGGTTCGGCCGCGCTATCGGCAGCCGCCGCATCCGCCTTGGGCTTCGCCGCGCGCCGCTTGCGCTTTGGCGCATCTCCCGCGGGCAGGTCGATCGCGGCGGCTTCGGCCTCGGCGACGGTGGCGACCACGATCTCCTGCGCAGCCAGCGGCTCCACGAAGAGGACGCTGTCGTCGCTCGCGTCATCGATCTCGATCGCGCGCACGGCATCCTGCTGCGCCAGATCGCGGTTCTTGCCGCCGCGCCGCCCGCGTCTGCGACGCTTGCGGCCCTGGCCCTCCGCCTCTGCCGTAGCCGGGGCATCGGTGCCCTCTTCCCAATCGGGCGCGGCATAGTCGATGCCGTCGGGTGTCTCGCTGGACACCGGCGCGACCTCAACGTCGCCCGCAGCGCGACCACGACCACCCCGGCGGCGGCGCTTGCGTCCAGCGGGCGCACGCGCCTCGGCCTGGGGCTCGGGTGCGCGCGGTTCTGCACGTCCGCCACGACCGCGTCCGCGCTGGCCATCGGCGCGCCGGACGGGTTCGGCGTCTTCCTCTGCGTCCTCGAAGACCTCGTCCTCGTCTTCCTCCGGGAGATCGTCGTCATCTTCCTCGAGGATGATCGGCGGCGCGGTCAGTGCGGGCGCACCTGCGCGGTCGGGGGCAGGGCCGCTGGTCTCGATCCCGAAGTGCGGCACGATCAGAAGATCGTCGGGCACTACCTCGATGCGCACGCCGTAACGGTCCTCGATCTCGACGATGTCCGCGCGCTTGCGGTTGAGAATATAGACTGCGACATCGCGTGCCGCGCGCAACGTGATCACCGAGGCGCGCCCACGTACCGCTTCCTCCTCGATACCCCGGATCGCGGCGAGCGCGGCGGACGGCACCGAGCGGACCACGCCCGCACCCTCGCACATCGGGCACACATGCGTGCTGGCTTCGAGCACGCCGGTCCGCAGTCGCTGGCGGCTGAGCTCCATCAGGCCGAAGCTGCTGATCCGCCCGATCTGGATGCGCGCGCGATCGTTCGCCAGCGCATCCTTCATCGTGCGCTCTACCCGCCGGACGTTGCCGTTGTTTTCCATGTCGATGAAATCGATCACCACCAGCCCGGCCAGATCACGCAGGCGCAGTTGCCGTGCGATCTCGTCTGCGGCTTCGCAATTAGTCTTGTAGGCAGTTTCCTCGATATTGTGCTCGCGGGTACTACGGCCCGAGTTGATGTCGATCGCAACCAGTGCCTCGGTCTGGTTGATGACGATGTAACCGCCCGACTTCAGTTGCACGACCGGGTTGAACATCGCGTTCAACTGTGATTCCACCTGCCCGCGCTGGAACAGTGGGATCGGATCGACATATTGCTTCACGCGCCGCGCGTGCGTTGGCATCAGCAGCTTCATGAACTCGCGCGCCTGACGGTAGCCACGCTCGCCTTCCACGAGGATTTCCTCGATATCGCGGCTATAGACGTCGCGCACGCTGCGCTTGATCAGGTCCGAATCCTCATGGATCAGCGCGGGCGCGGTCGAGCCCAGCGTCAGTTCGCGGATATCGTCCCAAAGTCGCGTCAAGTAATCGAAGTCGCGCCGGATTTCGGTCTTGCTGCGGCTCAGACCCGCCGTCCGGACGATGCACGCCATGCCCTCGGGAAGCGCCAGTTCGTCGACGATCGATTTCAGGCGGCGGCGATCGGACAGGCTGTTGATCTTGCGACTGATGCCGCCGCCGTGGCTGGTGTTGGGCATGAGCACGCAATATCGGCCCGCGAGCGACAGATAAGTGGTAAGCGCCGCGCCTTTATTGCCACGCTCCTCCTTGACGACCTGGATCAGCAGCACCTGCCTGCGCTTGATGACGTCCTGGATCTTGTAGCGACGGCGCAGCGCCATGCGGCGTTCGCGCAGACGATCGGTGTGGTGATCGTCGTGGTGGTGATCGGCTTCGGGCGCGGCGACAGTCTCTGTCTCGTCCTGATGCTCGTCGGCCTCATCGTCGGTCCCGTTGTCGACCTCTTCGAAATGTCCCTCGGCCTCGTCGTGCTGGACGGCTTCCAACTCCTCGGCCTCGATCGCCTGCTCCTCGCGCAGCAGTCGTTCGCGGTCTTCGCGCGGGATCTGGTAGTAGTCGGGGTGGATTTCGCTGAACGCCAGAAAGCCGTGCCGGTTGCCGCCGTATTCGATGAACGCTGCCTGCAGCGACGGCTCAACGCGCGTTACCTTGGCAAGATAGATATTGCCCTTGATCTGTTTCTTTTCGGCGGCCTCGAAATCGAACTCTTCGATACGCGAGCCATTAACGACTGCGACACGAGTCTCCTCGGGATGACGCGCGTCGATCAGCATGCGGGTGGTCATGAATGTTGCTCCGGCGCGCTGCAGCCCCGGTGGGGCGACGCGCGCATGGTCCGGGGGCCATGCGGCCCGTGGATGGGGTTGGAAACGTGCTGGCCGAAAGCCCAAGCGCGGCATCGCGGCGCGCAGTGCGCTGCATCGATGCAAAAAGGGGCGCTGAAACCAACTCGGCCGAACCTTGAATGATCGCGGCCTGCCAAAAGCCGCGGGCGTCTGCAGCCGCACCGTCCCCGCCGAGCGGGTCCGTTTGTGAAAGCGGCTTTGCTGCGCGGCGTGCCGGGTCGGCAACCTGAAACATGGAGGCGGCGCGGTCTCCCACGCAAGCGCCTGTTCCGGGCTTCCTGCGGGATAGCGGGGCGGCGTGGCTTTGGCAACACGGTTCGATGCCGGACATGAAACGCGACTCTTGGCGGATTCACGCGAGTCGCCTACAGAACGGTCGACGGACGCGCTACGAGGCAGCAACGATGCGGATTGCAGGGGCAGTGGCATACGCGCTGACGATGCTCGCCCTTGCGCTGCCAGCGGACGCAAACGCGGCATCGGATGCGCTTACGCTGCGTATCGAACTCGGCGGCACGATCACTGGACCGAACTGGTTCGCTCTGGCCGGTCCGGAGCGGTTGGTGATCGATCTGCCGGGCGGGCGCGCCGAATCCACGATCATGGACGGCAAGGGCGCGGTCCGTCGCGTCCGGCTCGCGCAGTTCGATCATGGCACCGCGCGCGTCGTGATCGAACTCGCGCACCCCGCGCGCATCGAACGTGCCGATCCGGACCCCGATGGTGGCGCGATGATTGTCCGGCTGGTGCCCACAACCGAACATGATTTTGCCCGCCTGCCGCGCATGGGTCGCTTCTCCGCCGTGCCTGCGACGCCGCAGCCCGCTCCGGTTTCGACCGCGCAGGCCAATGCGGACGTACTGGCTGCGCTCGATGCGGAAATTCCGCCATCGCCCACGGCATTGCCCATGCGTGCCGCTGCCGCCCGCCCATTGATCGTGCTCGATCCTGGCCACGGCGGCCATGATGCCGGCGCGATCAGCGTGTACGAAGGCCGGTTCGAAAAGGACGCCACGCTTGCCATCGCTCACGCAGTGCGCCGCGAACTCGAGCGTTCGGGCCGTTTTCGCGTCCAGCTCACCCGCGCGGACGATCGCTTCATCGAACTGGGCGAGCGCATCGCCATCGCCAGGCGCGCGGGCGCCAGCCTTTTCCTCTCGATCCACTGCGATAGCGCGCCCAACCCCACCGCGCGCGGCGCGACCGTCTATACGCTTTCCGACGTCGCCTCGGACCGCATGGCCGCGCGCGCGGCGGCGCGCGAGAATAAAGCGGACCTCGCCGCCTCGGTCGATCTTGGCCACGAGGAGCCCGAGGTTGCGACCATCCTTTATGATCTCACACGGCGCGGTGCGATGAACGGCTCGGCGAAGTTCGCCGAAACGCTCGAACACGCGATGCCGCCTGAAGTGATGTTCACCGGCAACTACCACCGCTTCGCCGGTTTCCGCGTGCTCAAGACCGCCGATATGCCTGCCGCGCTGCTCGAAACCGGCTATGTGACCAACGATGACGACGCGCGATTCCTGTTCTCCGCCGACGGCCAGCGCGCGATTGCGGTCGGCGTGCGCGCGGCACTTGAAAGCTATTTCAACCCGCGTGTCGCCGCGACCGTCGCGGGCGGGGTTGAGAGGATGGGCGGCACGCGGTAGCCGGGTGGCGTGACCGACATCGAAGCCCCGCCGCGCCGCCGCCCGCGCTGGCTCTCACGCATCGCCCTCTGGTTCGGCGGCCTCGCGATGATCGGGCTTTTGGTCGCGGTTGGCGGATATTCCTGGTTCTCGCGCGATCTTCCGTCGGCGGACGCGCTCAACCATTATGAACCGCCGCTCCCCACCCATTTGCGCGACAACAGTGGCGCTCCGTGGCGCACTTTCGCGCGCGAGCGGCGCATCTTCCGTCCCTATGCCGAAATCCCGCCGCGGCTCGTGCAGGCGTTCATCTCGGCGGAAGACAAGGATTTCTTCAGCCATGGCGGCGTGGACTTCGCGGGCATCGTGCGCGCGGTCGCAACCAACGCTCAGAACTACGGCAGCGGCAAGCGGCCGGTGGGCGCGTCCACGATCACGCAGCAGCTCGCCAAGAACCTGATCGTGGGCAACGAAGTCTCGATCGGCCGCAAGGTGCGCGAGGCGATCCTCGCGCGGCGCATCGAGCAGACGTTCACCAAGCAGGAAATTCTGGAACTCTATCTCAACCAGATTTTCCTCGGCCGTAATGCCTATGGGGTGGAAGCGGCCGCGCAGGCCTATTTCGGCAAATCGATCGATGCGCTCAGTCTCGCAGAAATGGCCTACTTGGCGGTTCTACCCAAGGCACCAGCCAATTATTCGCCCGAACGCTTCGCCAATCGTGCGGTCGCGCGGCGCGATTATGTGCTCCAGCGCATGGCGGAGAACGGCTATGTCGGCCGCGCCGAGGAAGATGTCGCCAGCGCGGCGCCACTCGGCACCATCGAGCAGCGCGTGGAGGTGGTCAGCCGATCGGGCGATTACTTCGCCGAGGAAGTCCGGCGCTGGCTGCTCGCGCAATATGGTGAGACGCCCGAGGCCGGGCCGCACAGCGTCTATGGCGGGGGGCTGTGGGTGCGCACCACGATCGATCCCGGGGTCCAGGCGGCGGCAGAGCAGGCGCTCCGTGACGGCCTGGTGCGCTTCGACCGGCCGCATGGCTGGCGCGGGGCGACCGACAAGATCGCGCTCGGCGATGGCTGGGAGGATCGTCTGCAGCGCGTCAACCTCCCGGTCGGCTATGCGGACTGGCGTGCCGCCGTTGTGCTTGAACGTGGCGGTGGATCGCTCAAGCTCGGGTTCGAGGACGGGTCGGACGGGCGGCTCTCGGCCTCGAACGCGGACATGCACGATCAGCGCGGCGGCGGTTCGGCATACAACAAGTTGCGCGAGGGTGACGTGATCCCGGTGAAGAAGGTTGCAGGCGATGAGTGGTCGCTGCGGCAGCTCCCGCTGGTTTCGGGCGGCATGGTGGTCGAGGATCCGCACACGGGCCGCATCCTCGCGATGGTGGGGGGGTTCGACGCGCGCCGCCAGCAGTTCAACCGTGCGACGCAGGCGCTGCGTCAACCCGGCTCGGCGTTCAAGCCGGTGGTGTATTCGGCCGCGCTCGAAAATGGCATGACGCCCGCCTCGATCGTCAACGACGCACCATTCTGCGTCTTCCAGACGCGCCAGCTCGGGCAGAAATGCTTCCGCAATTTCAGTGGCGGCTATGCAGGCCCGCAGACGATGCGCTGGGGGGTGGAGCAATCGCGCAACCTGATGACCGTGCGCGTGGCAAGCCAGATCGGCATGGCGAAGGTGATCGCGAACGCGAAGGCGCTGGGCGTGGGCAGCTACCAGCCCGTGCTCGCGGTCGCGCTGGGAGCGGGCGACACCACCGTGCTGCGGCTGGTGAATGCGTATGCGATGCTGGCGGCGAACGGCCAGCGGCGCGCGCCTATCCTGGTCGACGAGGTGCAGGACCGGCACGGCAAGGTCATCTACCGTGCCGATCCGCGCCCATGCGATGGCTGCCGCGCCGAGGACTGGCTGGGGGAGGCGATGCCGCGCCCGGCGGCGAAGGTGAGCCAGGCAATCGGTGCGCAGAGCGCCTACCAGATGGTCCACATCATGGAGGGCGTGATCCAGCGCGGCACCGCGACCGTTCTGTATGATCTCGATCGGCCGCTGTTCGGTAAGACAGGGACCAATACCGGGCCGACCAACGTGTGGTTCGTCGGCGGAACGCCCGATCTCGTGGCGGGCGTGTACCTCGGCTACGATCACCCGCGCAGCCTGGGCGGCGGCGCGCAGGGCGGGCGAATCGCGGCCCCCGTGTTCAAGGATTTCGCGAAGATCGCGCTGGCGGACGCGCCCCGCACACCGTTCCTGGCTCCTCAGGGTGTGCGGATGGTGCGAATCGACCGGCGATCGGGGAGGCGAGTCTATGGCGCGTGGCCCTCCGATGGTCCCAAGCCCGCAGTGATCTGGGAAGCGTTCAAGCCCGAGAGCGAGCCAAGGCGTGTGGTGAAGGCGGATACCAGCATCGGTGGCCCGAGAACGGTGCGAACCGACGCCGATTTCCTCGAGAACGAGGGCGGGATTTACTGAGCGGCGAGTTCGCCGACGCGGTCGCGGATCGCTGCGAGATCGGCGACGAAGCGGGCGAATTCCTCGTCGGCGGCGGCCTTGTCCTCGATGCGTAGCAGGAAGGATGGATGGACGGTGATCCACGCCTCCGAGCCATCGGCGAGTGCGAATGGGCGGCCACGCTCGCGGCTGATGGTGACCGTGCGGCCGGTGAGCGAGCGTGCGGCAGTCGCACCGAGTGCGACGGTGATCAGCGGCTTCAATACGGCGCGTTCCTGATCGAGCCACCACCGGCAGGCGTCAATCTCGGACGTTCCCGGCTTGGCGTGGATGCGGCGCTTGCCGCGCGGCTCGAACTTGAAGTGCTTGACCGCGTTGGTGATATAGGTGCGGGAGCGATCGATGCCGGCTTGCGCGAGCGCGCGGTCGAAGACCTGGCCCGCCGGGCCGACGAAGGGGTGGCCGGCCAGATCCTCCTGATCGCCGGGCTGTTCGCCGACGAATACCAAGCGCGCATCGGCAGGGCCTTCGCCGAAAACCGTCTGCGTGGCGGGGACGTAGAGCGGGCAGCGGGTGCAGGTGGCGGCTTGGGTGCGGAGGTGGGCGAGGGTGGTGGGTGCGGCGACACCCCCTCCGCCGTCTTCGCCGCCACCTCCCCCAAGGGGGGAGGACCGATCCTCCCCCCTTGGGGGAGGTGCCCGAAGGGCGGAGGGGGAGGGGGCCGATGCATCGATCATCGCGGTCATCCTTGCCTGCGCGCCCGCGATCAGGGCGGGGACCAACGCGGTTTCGGGCATGTTCTTCCAGTATTTCCTGGGCATTTCTTTCGTCATCGCGTTCACCTTGAGGCGCGCGGGGTTGAACGTGCTCGCGTAATAGGTGGCCCAGGTCGCCTCGAGCGGATCGCCGTCGGGCGCGTCCGCGCGGACCGCGCCGGGCGTGAAGCTGGCATTCTCGCCGTCCCAGTGCGCGCAGAGTTCCGGCGTGAGGATCGACCAGCGCATCGCGGTGAAACGGCGCGCGAAAAAGGGCGTGTTGGCGCGCACGATATGGTGATCGGGCTCGAACCAGGCGACGAAGCGGCTGCCGTCCGCCTCGGGAAGTTCGCGGAAGCGGACGAAGGCGCGCATCTTGTGGATGTCGCGGCGGACGGCTTTGGCGAGTGTGTTCAGGCGGTGGACGAGCGGATCGGCAGCGTCGTCAAGTAGCGCGCGGGTGTGCTGGAGGCGGGTGAGCGCGGCGTAGAGCAGCGCGAAGCGTTCGGGATCGCGGTGGCAGACGATGGTTTGCGCGAGATCGAGGAATGCCTTGGGTACGGTGAGCGCTCGGGTGGGCGCGGGTGCGGGCGTGTCGCGGGCGGCGAACAGGTCGGCGGTGCCTGCGACGGTGAATGCGACTTCGGCGGGAGGGATTTGCGCGGCGGCTAGCGCGCGGGCGGCGGTCCGCCAGCCTTCGTAATCTGCCGGGTGGGCGAGGGTGATCTGGCGCATCGGCTAGGGCCTGGCCGCTCCCCCTCCGCCCTTCGGGCACCTCCCCCAGCGGGGGAGGATCGATCCTCCCCCTCGGGCGGTGGTGGCGGCGGAGCCGACGGAGGGGGTTCGGCTCATGCGAACAATTCCAGCTGCGGCGCGCGCACGGGGGCGACGAGCGGGCGGAGGTCGGCGCGGTCGGCGAGCGCGGTGGGGCACCAGTCGGCAGCGATGAGGAAGGGGCGGAGTTTTTCGATTGAGCGCGTTAGGCGGGCGATGTCGTCGAGCCGGAGCGTGCGCGCGCGGCGCGAGCGCAGGATCGCGTGGACGGCTTTGACGCCGAGGCCGGGTACGCGGAGCAGGGTTTCGCGCGGGGCCTTGTTGACGTCGACCGGGAAGGCGGCGCGGTTGCCGAGCGCCCAGGCGAGCTTGGGATCGATATCGAGCGCGAAATTGCCGGTGGTGGGGTCGGCGGCGGATTGCACTTCGGCGGGCGAGAAATCGTAGAAGCGCATCAGCCAGTCGGCCTGGTAAAGTCGGTGTTCGCGCATCAGCGGCGGGCGGGTGAGCGGCAGGACGGCGGACGCGTGCGGGATCGGGCTGAACGCGCTGTAATAGACGCGGCGCATGGCGAACCGGTCGTAGAGTGCGGACGCGGTGCCGACGATGTCGCGATCGGTGGCGGCGTCCGCGCCGACGATCATCTGGGTGGATTGGCCGGCGGGCGCGTAGCGCGGGGCTTTGGTGGAGCGTTCGGCGCGGCGTTCGGCGATGCGGGTTTTGAGCTGGCCCATGGAGGCGCGAATGCGCGGGGCGGATTTTTCGGGGGCGAGGCGGGTGAGGCCGGCTTCGGTGGGGAGTTCGACGTTGATCGAGAGGCGGTCGGCGTAGCGGCCGGCCTGATCGATCAGTTCGGGATCGGCATCGGGGATGGTTTTGAGGTGGATATAGCCGTGGAACTGGTGCACCTCGCGCAAATCGCGCGCGACGCGGACCATCTGTTCCATGGTGTAGTTGCTGCTGCGGATAATGCCGGACGAGAGGAACAGGCCCTCGATATAGTTGCGCTTGTAGAAGGCTATGGTAAGCTTGACGACTTCGTCCACGGTGAAGCGCGCGCGGCGGACGTCGCTGCTGCGGCGATTGATGCAATAGTGGCAATCGAAGATGCAGCTGTTGGTGAGGAGGATCTTGAGGAGCGATATGCAGCGGCCATCGGGGGCGTAGGCGTGGCAGATGCCCATGCCCTCGGTCGAGCCGATGCCGCCCTTGGTGGCGTTGCGCTTGGCGGTGCCCGACGAGGCGCACGAGGCATCATATTTGGCCGCGTCCGCGAGGATGGCGAGCTTGGCGCGGGTGTCGAGGGTGGGCACGTGTTCGGTATATGTTCTTGGGGTGGGCAAGGGAAGGGGGTTGACGACGCGGGGTGATTGTTGTATATACGAAATTATGATGCGGCGGTGAAGATCAGCTATGATCCCGAGAAGCGTGCGCGCACGCTGATCGAGCGCGGGCTGGACTTCGATGACGCGGTCGAACTGTTCGCGGGACGGCACTATGGCGATCCCGACGACCGGCGCGACTATGGCGAGCCGCGCGAGATTAGCGTTGGCGTGGTTCGCGGCGAGGTTGTCGTAGTGGTTTGGACTGAACGCGGTGGCGGGCGGCGCGTGATATCGATGAGGAAAGCGGACCGAGATGAGCGAGCAGATTACAACGAGTTCCTGGATCGATCCGGATGACGCGCCCAAGCTGACGCGCGACTGGTTCGAACGCGCCGAACTGCGCGACGGCGACCGCGTCGTCCGGCGCGGTCGGCCACGTTTGGAGGCAGCAAAGCAGGCGGTGTCGCTGCGGCTCGACCCTGATGTGGTCGCGTGGTTCCGGGGGACCGGGGCGGGGTGGCAGACGCGGATCAATGAGGAATTGCGGAAGGTGGTCGTGGTGCAGGGCAGCGTTGGACCAAACCGATACAAAACTGTGGAGAAGTCGCGCACCCTCGTCTCATCCATTGATGGTTCTGACACCTTTCTCGAAGTGAGAATTTCGGGTGTGAAAAGTGGCGCGACAGCGAGAGAAGCTATCAAACCCTCAAGCAACAAGTCGGTTGCGGTCGGGCGGGGACACAGTAAGCAGAGAAATAAATAGTTATTCTATTTTGTGCTTCCCAACTCCACCGCCCGCCCGAACACCGCCCCGAACATCGCCGCCGTCAGTCGCCCCGTGTTCGTGTTCAGGCGCGAGCAGTGGTAGCTGTCGAGCAGCCACATCCCGCCCAGCATCCGGTGCTCGGCCGCGTGGGCGAAGGGGTGTTTGGGGAGTTTGCCCCCGCACGCCTTGACCGCCGACTGGTGCGCGATCTGGCCGAGCGCGATGACCACCTTGAGGTTGGGTAGCGATGCGAGTTGCGCGTCGAGGAAGGGGCGGCAGGTACGCGTTTCCTCAGGCGTGGGACGGTTCCCGGGCGGGGCGCAGCGGACCGCGTTCGAGATGAACGCGCCGGTGAGCGTGAGGCCGTCGTCGGGGAGGGCGCCATACGTGCCCCGCGATAGGCCGTGGGCGGCCAACGTCTCATACAGCAGCACGCCCGCGTGATCGCCGGTGAACGGGCGGCCGGTGCGGTTGGCACCGTCGCGGCCGGGCGCGAGGCCGACGATGCAGAGCCACGCGTTCGGGTCGCCCCAGCCGGGGACGGGGGCGTTCCAGCCCTCGGGCAGGCGGATGCGGTTGGCCTCGCGGTATTCGACAAGGCGCGGGCAGAGCGGGCAATCGCGGGGGGGATCGGCCTCCACTCAGCCCTTCGCCATTTCGAGGATGATCGCCCACTCCGCGTCGCGCACCGGCGCGACCGAGAGGCGCGATTGGCGGACGAGTTCCATGGCGGCGAGGCGCGGTTCGGCCTTGATCGCCTTGAGCGTGACGGGGCAGGCCAGCGGGCGCACCGGTTCCACATCGACCATCACGTAGCGGCCGGTTTCGTCCGACGGGTCGGGGTAGGCGGTGCGCACGATGCGCACGATGCCCACACAGGCGAGGCCCTCGTTCGAATGATAGAAGAACGCGGTGTCGCCAACCGCCATTGCCTTGAGGTTGAGCGCGGCGGTGTTGTTGCGCACGCCGTTCCAGTGGGTGCGGCCTTCGCGCACAAGATCGTCCCAGCCATAGACATCGGGTTCGGACTTGATCAGCCAGTGCGCCACTAGCTCGCGTCCCCCATCCTTAGCGCGGCGATGAAGGCTTCCTGCGGGATTTCGACGCTGCCATATTGGCGCATCTTCTTCTTGCCCTCTTTCTGCTTGTCGAGCAGCTTCTTCTTGCGGCTGATGTCGCCGCCGTAGCATTTGGCGGTCACATCCTTGCGCATCGCCGAGATCGTCTCGCGCGCGACCACCTTGCCACCGATCGCGGCCTGGATCGGGATCTTGAACAGGTGGCGGGGGATCAGATCCTTCATGCGCTCGCACATGTGGCGGCCGCGCGGTTCGGCGGATGCTTCGTGGACGATCATTGAGAGCGCATCGACGAGTTCGCCGTTGACGAGGATCGTCATCTTCACCAGTTCACCCTCGCGGTGGCCGATCTGTTCGTAGTCGAAACTCGCATAGCCGCGACTGATCGATTTCAGGCGATCGTAAAAGTCGAACACCACTTCGTTCAGTGGCAGCTCGTAGACCACCTGCGCACGCCCGCCAACGTAGGTCAGTTGTTGCTGAAGCCCGCGCCGATCCTGGCACAACTTCAGGATCGCGCCAAGATACTCATCGGGCGTGAAGATCGTCGCCTTGATCCAGGGCTCCTCGATCGAGGTAATCCGGTTGGCTTCGGGCATGTCGGCGGGATTATGCAGTTCGATCGACTCGCCGGTGCTCAGATGGATCTTGTAGATAACACTCGGTGCAGTCGTGATCAGATCAAGATCATATTCGCGTGTGAGACGCTCCTGAATGATCTCGAGGTGCAGCAGCCCCAGGAAGCCGCAGCGGAAACCCATTCCCAGCGCGGCGGAAGTTTCCATCTCGAAGCTGAACGACGCATCATTGAGGCGCAGCTTGTAGATGCTGTCTCGCAGCTTTTCAAAATCATTCGCGTCCGTGGGGAACAGCCCGCAAAATACTACCGGCTGGACTTGCCGGAACCCCGGTAACGCCTGGTTTGCGGGCCGCTTGGCATCGGTGATGGTATCGCCGACGCGCGCTTCGGCAACCTCTTTGATCTGAGCGGTGATGAAGCCGATTTCGCCCGGGCCCAGGCTGTCCAACTGCTCGATCTTCGGGCGGAACGCGCCGGTGCGATCGACCAGATGCTGCGTATCGCCCGCCATGAAGCGGATCGTCATCCCCTTCTTGAGCACGCCATCGATGACGCGCACGAGGATGACGACGCCAAGGTACGGATCGTACCAGCTATCGACGAGCATGGCCTTCAGCGGCGAATCGATCATCCCCTTGGGCGGCGGGATGCGTGTGACGATTGCTTCGAGTACGTCCCCGATGCCCAGGCCGGTCTTGGCCGACGTGAGGACCGCGTTCGAGGCGTCGATGCCGATCACGTCCTCGATCTGCGCGCGGACCTTCTCGGGTTCGGCGGACGGGAGATCGACCTTGTTGATGATGGGCACGATCTCGTGATCATGCTCGATCGACTGGTAGACGTTGGCGAGTGTCTGCGCTTCCACCCCCTGCGCGGCGTCCACCACCAGCAGCGCGCCTTCGCACGCGGCGAGGCTGCGGCTGACCTCGTAAGCGAAATCCACATGCCCCGGCGTGTCCATGAGGTTCAGCACATAATCGAGGCCGTCCTTGGCCTTGTAATCGAGCCGGACGGTCTGCGCCTTGATCGTGATGCCGCGTTCGCGCTCGATATCCATGTTGTCGAGCACCTGTTCGGTCATCTCGCGTTGCGTCAGGCCGCCGGTCTGCTGGATCAGCCGATCGGCGAGCGTGGACTTGCCGTGATCGATGTGGGCGATGATCGAGAAGTTGCGGATGCGGTCGAGGCTGGCGGTCATCGTTGCCGTGTAGCACGGCAAGTCGCGTTGCGAAGGGTGGTAGGCCATCGCTGGGGTCGATGACGCGCTGCGGCCACATATGGTGCATCGGCCGGTGGATGGACCCTTGATGATCGTCGGCAAACATTCGGACAGCGCTAGCTGCAGGCAAATGTGGCCACGCGCAAAAAAAGCGTCGGGAAACTTTACACTTCAGGATGGTTGGCTCCGTCGCACCGTTGCGTAATCGCAGCGTTTCCTGTAATTCCAGTTTTTGGCACGGAGTTTGCATCGTTTCGTTCGAGAACCGTTTTTCGATCAAATCCGTGGGTGGAGCTTTTATGAACAATGTCATGATCAAATCGGCGCTTGTTGGCGCTCTGATGGTCGCGTCGAGCGCGGCTTACGCCACACCGATGCCCACACCCTTTGCCACCTTCGAATCGATCAAGGCACAGAAGGATGTGCGCTTTATCAATAAAGATGTCGTAACGGTCACGCGGGTCGGTAAGAAGAGGGTGATTACGATCACCCCGCACTCGGAGCTGATTTCGGTCACGAAGGGTGGGAAGGTACTGTCGACTCCGATCGTCAAGTTTGACGCTCTGATCAATGGCAACAGCAGTTCGGGGATCAGTGCGGGCGATATTTTGAACGCTTACCTCTGGCTGGATGCAAACAGTTCGATGGCTGCGCAGAACAATGGTCCCGGCAATCCTTACACCCAGTTGTTCGACGGTAGTTTCAAGTTTATCGACGTCGTCTCGGGCAAGCTACTGGTCGAGGGCGATTTTACTGGTGCGGTCCTCTCTGCGAACGGCGGAGCGCACTTCTTTGACTTCAACGGCTCCTCGATGACGCCGGCGACACTGACATATAGCTCGCAGGTCTTCAACCTGGGTTCGATCAATGAATTCGCGTTTAGCGTGATCGGTACGGGCAGCTCGATCAAGTATCAGGCCGGGCATTCGCTCAACTATGGGGGCGGTTTCGCTGGTACTGCGTCGGGCACGTTATCGTCCGTGGTCCCCGAACCTGCGGCGCTTGCACTGTTCGGCTTCGGCCTTGCCGGCCTCGGCTTCGCGCGCAGCCGCCGCGCCTAGTTTTAAGACGGATGAAAAATCGAGCGGGGAGGTGGCTTGCCACCTCCCCGTTTGCTTGTCTGCGCCGGTCCTGCGGCGAGGCGCGCTTTTTTTTGCCGGGCAGTTCAAACTGGTAAACGTCGGTAAATCTTACAGTTTTAAAACAGTCTCATGACAGAACGAATAATTAATCGTTCAAAACCAATATCTTAGCTATTTAACCATCTTTTGGCATGGTCTTTGCATGGTAGCACGTGCATCGAGTATCCGGACCACCCGGATAACCCTGCGCAACGGAGAGGGTTTTATAATGGGCAAGTCTTTAATCATTTTGGCGGCGGCGGTATCGAGCATCGCGCTCGCAACCCCCGCGTCCGCGTCGCTCACGCTGTTCCAGAACTTCACCGGCAACATCGGCGTATCGACCAGCGGTGGCGGTTCGACGGCCAGCGGCTACAGCTTCAGCAACAACAATATCCCCGTCGGCGCGACCGTGCTGAAGGCGTATCTGTACCAGGGCGGCATCGGCAACTCGCCGCAGGCGATCACGCTGAACGGCAGTGCGGTCACCTTTGGCGCGTCGGTTCCGAACGCAACGGGATGCTGCGGCCTGTTCTCGGCGCGCGCGGACGTGACCAGCATCATCTCGCCGATTCTCACCGCAGGTTCGAACACCTTCGCCATCACCGAGGGCGGCGGCAACGTCGATGGAGTGGCGCTCGTGATCGTTTATAACAATCCCGCAGCCGCAGTGAACACCGTCGCGATCCTCGATGGCTTCGCTTCGGTCACCGGCGATACCGCGACGGTATCGTTCGCTAAGCCGTTCGATCCCACCGCCGCGGGTGCCTTCGCGGAAATGCGGCTGGGCGATAACTTCAGCTGCTGCAATCAGCGGTCGAACGTCACCGTCAACGGGACGCTGATCTCCGCCTTTGCAGGCAATAACGACGATGGCCAGGGCGGAACTTCAAACGGCCAGTTGTTCACCATCGGCGACGACAATGATCCGTTCACTCCCGCCAGTCCGGACTACTCGACGGATCACGAGCGTTATAACCTGCTGCCGTACATCACGAACGGTGATACCAAGCTCACGCTCGATACGTCGAACCCGAGCGCCGATGACAATATCTTCCTGTCGGTGTTCAACTTCTCCGGCGAGGGCAAGGTCACGACCACGCCCGAGCCGGGCGTAGTCGCGCTGCTCGGCCTCGGCCTCGCGGGCCTCGCCGCCGCGCGTCGCCGCCGCGCCGCGTAACACGTCGTTCACGATCGAAACGGGGGTCCGGCCACCTTGGCCGGGCCCCTTTTCTTTGGTGCGGTTGGCTCGCAGCTTGCCGCATCCCAAGCGCAGCCCTATAGAACCCGCTCGGTCGGGGAATAGCTCAGCCCGGTAGAGCACTGCCTTCGGGAGGCAGGGGCCGGAGGTTCGAATCCTCTTTCCCCGACCAATGAAATCAAATGAGTCAGGCCCCATCCGGCAAAGCGATAATCGCCAACTCACCGAGAACTCACAGACTGGTGGCGTGTGGTTGAACACGCCGAGCCTGCTCCAGCGAATGCAGCGATTATAGATCGTTTTGTGCAGGCCGCAGTCCCCGGGCGCATCGCGCCAGCGCAGGCGGTTCCCGATCACGGAGAAAATCCCCGAGATCACACGCCGTTCGTCCACCCGGGTATCCCTCGCGACGGTGGAAAATGCGGCTCGATCCGACGCATCCGTGCCTCCGACAACCAAAACAGATCGCTCGTTACCGCGCCTCCTTGCGCTGCGATTGAATGCGATCAAACCGCTGCGGTGAATCCCCTTGATACGTCCTCAGCCTCGGTGGTTTCGGTAGACGGTTGGGCAGGTTGGGAGGTATTCATGTCGTCCTACCGAAGACCGAGATCACGAGGGTCGCAGTGAAGCTCATATTGCCGTTCGTCATTGCGCTTGCTGCCGCGCCGGTGAGCGCCGCCGCTCCCGCTGATGACCGGGCCGCAATCGGTAGCGTCATCGCGCGCATGGAACAGGCGTGGAATCGTGGCGACTTCGCGGGTTATATGGCAGGCTTCAGGAAGCCCGACGTGGTATTCGTCTCGGGCGGCCGAATCCAGGCGGGCTGGCAGGCGACGCTTGATCATTACGTTCGGGACTATGGTGGCTCGGCGGAGCGGCGCGGGCAACTGCATTTCTACGATATGACGGTCGATTTGCTTGCTCCCGGCGCCGCGATGCTGATTGGTCATTATCGTCTCGAGCGCGGGCCGCGTGTGACCGAGGGGGTCAACACCCGGCTATTTCGCAAGATCGACGGGGATTGGCGTATCACCATGAACCATGTCTCGGCCTACGACGTCGCTTCGCCCGTGCCTCAGTCCGCGCCAGCAGATCGGGCAGGTCGTCCCTCCGGTGACCATCAAGATGCGAGTGGCATAATCCTGGGTAGACGACTCGGCCGAACCTCAGGGCAAGAACTGGAGAAATAAATAGAGCCAAGCTCCTTACGGCACTTGGGATTTCGTCGCCGGCAATCCTCGCCAACGATCCACCGGTGCTGTTTTGCACGTACTACTTCGCCTATCCCACGCCGACGCTCTACTTCGGACGCCCGGCGCGCCCACGCGCCTTCAAGCTGACCGTCCCCTATCGCCGCTGAGGAAGCCGTCCATGTCACCGCTGATCCGCCTGCTTGCCTTCGTCGTGCTGACCACCCCCGCCGCCGCTGCGCCCGATCTGGTCGTGCTGTCGACAAAGATCGTCACGTCCGATCCCGCGCACCCGTCCGCACAAGCGTTCGCGGTCACGCACGGGCGGTTCACCTATGTCGGGAACGCGGCGGGCGCGCTAAAGCTGGTCGGCGCGGCAACGCGTGTCGTGCGCCTGGGCGATCGGCGGGTGCTGCCCGGCTTGGTCGACGCGCACATCCACCCGCTCGGCATCGTCGATCTCGATGAGTGCGATCTGGAGAGCAAAGCCAGGAATCTCGCCGAGATCGCCAGTATCGTGCGCGACTGCGTTGCCCGATACCACCTCAAGCCTGGCGAATGGCTGAACGTCCAGCAGTGGAACTACACCAACGGCAACCAGCCCGACGCCGAACATCCCACGCTCCGTGCCGCGCTCGACAAGGGCGCGCCAGCCAACCCAGTGCAGCTGCTCGGCAACGACGGCCACCACGGTGCCTTCAATTCGCCTGCGCTCGCGCTCGCGGCGACACCCGACGGCAAGAGGATCGGCCTCAACCGTGCCACGCTCGCCGGCCCGTTCGCTCGGTTGCGCGAACTGATCGGAGTCGATGCGAGCGGTGAGCCCTCGGGCGGCGTCAACGAAAGCGCGCGCGCCGCCATGGGCAAGTCCGCGCTCGCGATCGCCGACGTGGCTGCAATCATGAAAGCGCCCGGGCGCGTGACCCGGCGGCTGAACAGTGCGGGCATCACTGCCTTCCTCGATGCGGCTGCCGAACCCGAGAGCTTCGCTGTCTACGACGCGCTCGAAGCGCGCGGCCAGCTGACCGCGCACGCCAGCCTCGCCCAGTTCTACGATCCAGACGTGATCGCGAAACCGGACGGCATGCCCGATTACGGTCGCATTGTCGCCGACGCGGTGCACTGGCGCGATCACTACGCGCACGATCCGTTGATCCGCGCCGACACGGTCAAGCTGTTCGCCGACGGCGTGATGGAGGGCAATCCGCTCGCCGTGCCGCCGACGTTGCCCAATTCTCCCTCGCTCACCCCCTATCTGCAACCCGTCTTCGGCCGCGACGCGAATGGCCGCGCCACTTTCGCGGGCCGCTACGTCGATCCCGCTGGCCCTGCCTGCACCGCAGCCCTCGCCACTCCGCCCGATCCGGCGGTATTCATGCGCGCAAACGGCTTCCACCCCGCGCAGTGCGTCACCGGTTCGGGCCGCCTCCAGCATCCGCGGCCGGTCATCATGGAATTCGTGCGCCGGATGCACGCGGCCGGGCTGACGCTGCACATCCATGCGATCAGCGACGCCGCTGTGCGCACCGCCGTCGACGCGCTCGAAGCCGCACGCGCGGGCGAGGCTCCAGGCGCGCGCCGCCCCGATACGCTCGCGCACCTGCAACTGGTCCACCCTGCCGACATCGCGCGCATCGGCCGCGACCGGCTGTTCCTCGCGATGACCTATTCGTGGACCTACACCGATCCCGAATATGATCTATCGGTCGTGCCGTTCGTCCAGCGGGCGACGGGCGACGGCTACGACGCGCTGCACACGCCCGACAGCTATTACGAACGCCACGCCTATCCCACCGGCTCGCTCAAGGCGGCGGGCGCGACGCTGGTCGCGGGATCGGATGCGCCCGTCTTCACGCGCGATCCGCAGCCCTTCGTCAACATGATGGGCGCGGTCACGCGCGCTACCGGCGGCACCCCCGCGCTCGGACCCGTGTCCGAGCGCCTCACGGTTGCTGATGCGATCCGTGCCTACACGCTAGACGGCGCGCGCTCGCTCGGCCGCGAGGCGGACTTTGGTTCGATCTCGGTCGGCAAATCGGCCGATTTCATCGTCATCGATGCGGACCCGTTCACGATCGACCCGTCTCGGCTCGATAAGGTCCATGTCTGCCAGACGTGGTTCCAGGGTCGGTTAGTGTATCGTTCCGCTCTGACGACCGCATGTTCCAGGCCAAAGTAACCCGTTTTCACGTCAACTGGCTGAATGTCCAGTCACCTCCCTGGTTTGTCGGCTTGTCGCGGTGCCACTCCATCCTCAGGCGGCTGCCTGCGTAGGCGCGTAGCCCAGCATGGCCTTGACCTCGAGGAATTCGGTGAAGGCGTGGTCGCCCCATTCCCGGCCGTTGCCCGATTGCTTGTAGCCGCCGAACGGCGCCATCAGATCGCCGCCCGAGCCGTTGATGAAGACCTGACCCGCCCGCAACTTGCGCGCCACGTCGTGGGCATGCCCCAGCTCGCCCTGAACATAGGCTGCCAAGCCATACACCGTGTCGTTGCCGATCGAAATTGCCTGCTCGTCGTCGTCGTAGGCCAGCATGGTCAGCACCGGCCCGAAGATTTCCTCGCGCGCGATCGTCATGTCGTTGGTGACGTCGGCGAACACCGTCGGCTTCACGTAATAGCCTGTCTCCAGGCCCTCTGGCTTGCCGGGACCGCCCGCGACCAGCGTCGCGCCCTCCTCGATGCCCTTCCGGATCAGGCCCTGGATCTTGGACCACTGCGTTTCGCTTACCACCGGACCGATCTTGGCGTTGCCCGCGGGGTTGCCGACCGTGACAGATTCGGCCGCCGTCTTTGCAATCATCTTGGCCTCGGCCATCCTGGCCGCGGGTACGAGCATCCGCGATGGCGCATTGCAGCTCTGCCCCGAGTTGCTCATCATCGAGACCACACCGCGCGTGACCGCCGCTTCCAGATCCGCGTCGGCGAGAATGATGTTGGGCGATTTGCCACCCAGCTCCTGCGCGACGCGCTTGACCGTCGGCGCGGCGTTCTTGGCGACCTCGATCCCCGCGCGCGTCGAACCCGTGAAACTCACCATGTCGACCTGCGGGTGCGACGACAGCGCCGCGCCGACCGTCGGTCCGTCACCGTTGATGAGGTTGAACACACCCGCCGGAACGCCAGCCGCGTGTAGCACTTCGGTCCATATCTGGGCGGAGAAGGGCGCGATCTCCGAGGGCTTGAGCACCATGGTGCAGCCAACCGCGAGCGCTGGAACCACCTTGCAGGCGATTTGATTGATCGGCCAATTCCACGGCGTGATGAAGGCGCAGACGCCGATCGGTTCCCTGGCCATCATCGTGGTGCCGCGCTGTTCCTCGAAGCTATAGCCCTTCAGCACTTCGATGCTGGTCTTGAGATGGCCAAGCCCGATTGCCGCTTGCGACTGATTGGCGAGCCACGCGGGTGCGCCCATCTCTTCGGTGATTGCGGCCGCGATGTCGGCGTAGCGCTTCTGATATTCGGCCAGGATGTTCTCAAGCAGCTCGACACGGTCCGCGCGGCTAGTCACGCTATACGCGGCAAAAGCCTTGCGCGCGGCGTGGACGGCCCGGTCAACATCCTCCGCTGATCCCATGCTGATGCGCCCAGCGACCGTTTCGGTTGCCGGATTGATCACTTCAAGTTCGCTTGGGCTCGCGGGATCAACCCAAACGCCATCGATATAGAATTTCAGATATTCGCGCATGCTGTTCACCTCGTTCACGGGCTACCATCGCAACGTAGGACCTCATTGGTCGCCTGACTATCGCTGATCGGCAGGAAGTAGCCACTTGTAGCCCGGCGCGTGGCCTTCCACAACGAGGATAGCGGATTTTGCGTACTGCGGATCAAGGCGCGTGGTCACTGTGACTGCCGACGCTGCCACGATCGCGGCTGGCGAACGGGGCCGATGAGTGTGAAGCGGAACTGCAGACACACCGCACGAACGATCCCGTTGCGCGGAAAGCGATGGCGCTTTTTGGAGATGGCTTTCATTGTGCAATCGGCTGGCGGTTAGTCACACCGCGAAGCCGAGCGGAGCTTGGCCCCGCCCGCATCAAGACGGAGACCCTTGGCGTTTGCCAGATAGCACCGAGACGCCAGCGCCGGGCCAGCGAACGGACTGCGAGCCAACCGAGACAGCTTCGCCCCAGCCGATAGCGGCCGAACGATCGGTCGACGGGAGACGCCACTGAAGTCGCTTGAGCAGCACAGAGCGAATTATTTGATTTCGGCTGATACAAGCGTTTGGATAGAAGAACGTGACAGGATGGCACGGGCTGGGGTGTGGGACTGGCTGATGGATGCGATATCCGCCGCTTACGACGGCGATATCCAGATGATCGACAGCACTTCGATCCGGGCGCGACCTGCAGGCAGCGACGGCAAAAAGGGGGGTCGAGATCATTGTCTGGGTCGCTCGCGGGGTGGCCTCACGACCAAAATCCACGCGCCTGTCGATGCCCAGGGCCTGCCGATCCGGCTCAGCCTGACGGCGGGTCAGGCGCATGACGCCCCACCCGCTCACGACCTG